>JAPLDI010000035.1 GCA_026391795.1 Bacteroidota bacterium | reverse complement strand
TTGCATACGTGTTACGCACCCGTGCGCCACTCGTCAGCATCCATTGCTGGACCTGTTACCGTTCGACTTGCATGTATTAGGCCTGCCGCTAGCGTTAATCCTGAGCCAGGATCAAACTCTCCATAGTAAAATGTATAAATTTGAATCCTTCAAGATTTGTTATAACCAAAGAAAAACTTTGGGATATTTGCTACTAGGCTTTACTTCAATCTTTCAAAGAACGTTATTTGTTCTTCCGCCTTCGCGGATAATTTTTTTCAAAATCGGACTGCAAAAGTACAACCTTTTTTTTAACGACCAAACTTTTTTGTAAAAATTTTCAAATAAAATTTAAACAATCTCCAGTCCGGCCATTTTTACTTGGTATTCCGGTTGTTTCTTTTTCAGCATTTTTAAGAACGATCCCCGTTTTTTAAATTCGGGACTGCAAAAGTAAACTATTGTTTTGATATGACAACACTCATTTTGGATTATTTTTACCTGAAGCCAAAAAATTTACTCCCACCTCCTCATCCCTAGGGCATTAGAAATCATAATTTTTTATGTTGTACGTAACCGGAGAGGATAAAGTTGCACTCTGTATACTATGAATGTCAGAAAACAGGGAGGAAGATTCCTGTCCGGATGCATTCCCTGCCTATTTTCAGGATCGCTGCATAGAGAAACCTAAAATCATTATTTTTGTACCCTAATTATGAATGATATCATGAACCGGAAATCCATCCGCCTGATCCTGCTGGGCCTTCTGCTTTCTCAACTCTCTTTTGCACAGGAATCGCAAGATCAAAAGAAACAGAACTTCTGGAACCGGGTTTCAGTAGGTGGGAACCTGGGCGTTCAGTTCGGCACCGTTTCTGCAATCAACATTTCACCTGAAGTTGTGTTCCGTGCCGTTGACCAGCTTCACATAGGACTGGGTTTTAGTTATAACTATGTGCAGGCAAATAAGTATTTCTTTGATACGGTTTCCCGTGAGTACATCAATTATAAAGAAAATATCTGGGGCGGCCGTATCTTTGCACGGTATTACCTGCGCAGCCTTTTCGATAATTTCCTGGGCGACTTTTTCGTCCATGCCGAATATGAATACCTCTATTATACGATGCCCTACCGGCAGGACCCGCGCGGTACCATCTTTGATCCTTACAACTATCCTTACAGTCGCGGAAAATCAACCTGGGAAATCAACAGCCTGTTCCTGGGCGGGGGATATGAACAGTCTCTCGGCAGCAAAGCCTACATGGATATCCTGATCCTCTATAATTTCAACGAGACGTACTACTCTCCATACAGCAACCCTCTCTTCCGGATCGGGTTCGGTGCCCATTTGTAAGTTCGAACCAGGTATCTTCCTGAACGGGAACGATTCAATCCGTTGCCGGGATCCTCTTCAGAACATCCAGCAGCAGATCCCAGAATTTTACTGCACTCGCAATATCAAGTCTTTCATCGGGCGAATGCGCTCCTTTTATTGTAGGGCCAAAAGAGACCATATCCATGCCCGGATAGATTGCCCCGATAAGGCCGCATTCAAGTCCTGCATGAATAGCCAGTACCTGGGGTTCCTGGTGAAAGAGGTCATGGTATGAATCCACACACAGCTGCAGGATCTTCGATCCGGGGTCGGGCTTCCAGCCGGGGTACCCTTTTGATTGCTCAATCTCCGCACCGGCAATGTTAAAAACGCTGGCTACCATATCCAGCACATCTTTCTTGGCCGATTCAACCGAACTGCGCTGGCTGGTCGTAACCTGGATGTATTCATCGGTGAACTTTACCGAGGCAAGGTTTGTTGAAGTCTCAACGAAATTCGGGATGTCGCGTGAGAATTCAATAACCCCGTGAGGACAGGCATACAATGAATTCAATAACCAGAATTCAAGGTCAGGCAACAGCACCGATTCCGGCATGGGGCAGGGTTCCATGACAAACCGGATCGCTGGTTCCGTCGTATGAAGTTCTTCGACCAGCGTCTCCTGGTATTTCCGGGCATAGTTTTCGAGCCCCTTCGAGTTCTCCGGTGAAACAACGAGAATGGCAAATCCTTCCCTGGCAATGGCATTTCTCAGGTTCCCAGCATCGATGGATGCCACGGCTGCATAAAAATCACCCGTGGCATTCCAGAGAAAGCGGTTCAGTATCTTAACCGCGTTTCCCAAACCCTTGTTGATATCATCGCCGGAGTGTCCTCCGCGAAGACCGGTTATGCTGACTTTGTAAGCCAGCGATCCTTCCTGCACCGGCTCTGTCTCCAGTTCGAAGAGTGCCGTGGTATCGGCTCCGCCTGCACATCCGATAAATAACTGCCCTTCGTCCTCTGAATCCAGGTTGATCAGGATACGACCCTTCAGAAGACCTTGTTTTATCCCAAATGCTCCTGTCAGCCCTGTTTCTTCATCAATGGTGAATAAACATTCCAGCGGACCGTGCGCGATCGTTTTTGACTCCAGGATCGCAAGCATGGCTGCGATCCCGATGCCATCATCGGCACCGAGCGTGGTCCCCTTTGCTTTGATCCATTCCCCGTCAACGAAAGGGATAATGGGATCCTTGTCAAAATCGAACACGGTGCCTGAGTTTTTTTCACAAACCATATCGACATGGCCCTGAAGGATCACTGTTTGCTGATTTTCATGGCCCCTGGTTCCGGGTTTCCGGATCAGGACATTGCCGGTTTCATCCGTCGCCGTTTCCAGTTTCATTGCTTTTCCAAAGTCGCGGATGTACTGCAGGATCTTCTCTTCTTTTTTGGAGGGATGGGGGATCTGGCAGATCTGGAGGAAATAATGCCACAGTCTTTCAGGCTTAAGTTGATCGATGTTCTTTTCCATGGGATACTCGGATTTGTTTATTTATGCAAATGTATTTTTTTTGACTGGATTTTTATCCTCCTTCCCCGGCAAATATCTTCTGAAGAATGAATTTTGTTATCTTTACCCGCTTAACCAATAATATATCAAACACTTTCAATTGAAGCCTGCCGGTAATAGAAGAAACTCCCGTTTTCACGGACTCGCTTTCCGGTATGGGTTCTTTATCCTCTCCGGAATCCTGGTTATCTTCATCGTTGCTTTTACCTATACCTTTTCTTTTACCTATAAAATCTTGCTGGAAGATGCCAGGCAGAATGCATCCAACGTGACCCAGCTCACCATTGCCAAGATCCAGCACATTCTCCTCCCCATTGAGGAAGTTCCCGACCTGATGGTGCAAAAGCTGGAATATCCTGAAAATAATACTTTTACGATATTGAAAACCCTGAGAGAGTTTGTCCTGCTGAATAAGGAGGTCTACGGAAGCTGCCTTGCATTTGAGCCATACAAGTTCGATCCGGGAAGGAAGTATTATGCACCCTACTTTTATCAAAAGGGCGACAGCATCATCTCGAAGAACCTGGGAGGCGGGGATTATGATTATTTCAGGATGGGATGGTACTCCAATGCCAAACGAACCGGAAAAAGTTGCTGGTCCGAGCCATATTACGACAAGGGCGGCGGCGATATGCTGATGTGTACTTACTCTGTTCCTTTTTACAGAATGGAAGGCGGGAAAAAGGTTTTCACCGGGGTTGTTACCATGGATATTTCACTTTCCTCCCTCCGGCAAATTGTCGATTCCATCCGGGTTTATAAATCGGGGTTTGGGTTTCTCATTTCCAACAAGGGAACCATGATTACCTTTCCCGATACAACCCTGATTAACCGTGACCTGTTCGCGGTTTCCAGGAAGCTTCGGGGAACAAACATCATCGGGGTCTTTGAGGATATGATGAAACGGGGGAGCGGGTTTGTCAGGCTCCGCAACATTCATCAGGAAAAACCAAGCTGGATGTTCTATTCTCCTGTTGCTTCAACAGGCTGGTCACTGGGATTGATTTTTCCTTCACAGGACCTGTTTGCTTCCTTCTATGATTTTTCTTACCGCCTGGTCACGATCTTTCTGCTGAGCGTGATGACCATGCTGGTACTCATCATCCTGATAACCCGTAAGTTTACAAAACCACTGACAACCCTGGTCAATGCAACCCGCCTCATCGGACAGGGGGATTTTCGCTTTGCACTTCCTGTCTACAGGTCAAAAGATGAAATCACACAGCTGGCGAATTCCTTCAACCTGATGCAGGAAGAGTTGCAGGTATATATTCAGAATCTGAAGGAAACAACATCCGCCAAGAACCGGCTGGAAAGTGAACTGGATGTGGCACGGAATATCCAGATGGGAATGCTGCCCGGATCCTTCCCGCAACGCGATGATCTTGAGATAGCTGCAAAACTTGAGCCTGCCCGGATTATCGGGGGAGACCTGTATGATTTTTTCCTTGCGGGGGATGACCGCCTGTACTTTGCCATCGGCGATGTGTCGGGGAAAGGGGTTCCGGCTTCTCTCTTTATGGCCATCACCCGTACGCTTTTCCGGTCAAGGAATCATAAGGAAGAAGCGCTGAACCTGATCATGGCCGGGATCAACAGGGAACTTTGCAGGGACAATCCGAACCAGATGTTCGTTACCTTCATTGCAGGTATGCTCGACCTGAAAACCGGTTCAATGGAACTCTGTAACGGTGGTCACAATCCACCGCTCATCCTTCGGAAGAACGGCATCATTGAAAAGATTGTTCACCATGGAGGAATTCCATTCGGGATCTATGAGGATACACCCTATTCTACGTTCAAAACCACGTTGGAAGAAGGGGAGACCCTTGTTCTTTACACCGATGGCATTACGGAAGCTGCAAATATTCAGCATCAACTTTTCGGTGAAGAAAACCTGATAAAACTTCTGTCGACGGTCAGAGAGCTGAATCCGGGTGCAATCGTTTCAACGGTTTTTGAAACGGTGAAAACATTTGCAGGCGAGGCAGAGCAGTCTGATGATAATACAATGCTGCTTGTGAAATTCAGGAAAAAATCAACTGTTGCAGGGCTGGGATCGCCTTCTTTATCCTCCGGCCAGGAAATCGTCAGGCTGAAAATCTCGAACCGGGTTGCAGAGATTTCAAAACTTGTCGACCTGATCAGTGACCTGGAAAAAAGATGGTCGCTGCCGGCTGCAAAAGCGAAGGAGATCAACCTGGCCCTGGAAGAACTCGTCTCCAACATCATTTTTTATGCCTATGAAGATGAATTTGATCATTCGGTTGATATTGAATTCAGCAAGCAACCGGGTACTATCATCATTCGAATAGAAGACGACGGGAAGGAATTTAACATTCTTGAGGCCGACAGCGATATTGATAACTCGCTTGGAATAGACGAACGTCCGGTAGGAGGACTGGGTATCCATTTTATAAAAACATTCATGAATAAGATTGAATATTCCCGCGAAGGAGGGAAGAATATTGTGGTATTGACAAAAGAACTTTAAAAACCGGGTATGAACATAAAAGAACGAAAATCGGGCGACATTTGTGTTATTGGTGTTGAGGGAAGGCTTGACACCATGACCTATGGTATCCTTGAGAAAAGGTTACTTGAAATGATCGGTGAAGGACAGATCAGGATCGTGGTGGATTGCAGTGAAATGGAATATATAAGCAGCAGCGGTCTGCGGGTCTTCCTGATGGGTCTGAAGAAGATCAAGTCGATGAATGGAAAATTTGTTCTGACCAGGCTTCCCGATCAGGTACATGAGATCATGGAGATCGCAGGGTTTACAACAATATTTGAGATCCGTAAAACAGAAGAGGAAGCCCTTACAGTTGCAGGAAACTAACGATAATGGTTAACTATATTCACTTTAAAGACCCGAACTCGGATGAAATGGTCAGGGTTCTGAAGGGCATCCCGAAATGTCCCGGTACCTGCATCTTTATGGATATCAACAAATCGACCGATATGAAATATTCCGGCGGCATCGTTGATTGGGGCCGGAAGCTGAACAATACCTTTAATTTTCTGCTCTTTGCAAACCACCTTGAAAACTTTATTGTAAAGGGAATCGGAGACGAGATGATGCTCTTTCTCCCCGATTCGGAACTTGAGAAGAAGTCTTCAGGCAATGTCTACTATGCACTTCTTGAGGATATCTTCTCTTCCATGTACACCCTTCAGAATCATCCCGACCCGGAGCTTTTCCTGGAATGCAAGGTTGCCGTCCATTATTGTACCGAAGTATATAACATTACCTTCTTCGAGGGTGCCAATGATTATTATGGAAGCGATATCGACCTCACTGCAAGGCTTATGACCCAGTGTGTGGAGCGGCGCATTGTTATCAGCGAGAGATTCTTTCTTAAAATAAAAAAAGAACGGATAAAAGAGGGGGGGGCGGCCGATAACGGGTGCCTTTCTGAGATATCACCTAAACTCCAGGTGCAATTTAAAGGCGTTCCCGTAAAGACGGATTACAGGATCATCGATGTCAGATAATATCGTAACTCGTAACTCGTGACTCGTAACTCGTAAATCAATAATTGCTGTGATGTTGACTCTTTCCCTCTTATACCTGGTTTTAATCCTGACTGTGCTGGCCAGCGGATCTTTGATCTTCCTGGTCAGGTCGGATGACCAGCGGATACTGAAGCTTTTGCTCGCTTTCAGCGGGGCGTTCCTGATCGGGATCAGTTTTTTAAAACTCGTGCCCGAGGTCTTCAGTTCACCGGCAAAATACATCGGGCTGTTTGTCATGCTGGGTTTCCTGATCCAGCTTGTACTCGAACTCATCACAGAAGGTGCAGAGCATGGCCACAGCCATCAGCATACGGAAGGAGAGAGTGTGTCACCCTTTTTATTGCTGACCGGGTTGTGCATTCATTCATTCCTGGAAGGCATGCCGATCGTGGGTGCTTTCACAACGGGAATTCAGCATACCCTTGTGATCGGGATCGTCATCCACAACATTCCTATTTCACTTACCCTGATGAGTTTGTTCCTGCATTACGGACTTTCAAAAAGAAGAGCCCTTTTTTTCCTGGTGGTCTTCTCGCTGATGACCCCGCTGGGGTCCATCCTCAGCAATTTCATCCAGATGTTCTCCACGGTGTCGCTGGAGATCTATTTTGATTATATCATGGCAGTTGTCATCGGGATCTTCCTGCATGTCTCGACTTCGATCATTTTTGAGGCTGAAGATAACCACAAATACAACCTTCAGAAATTCGCTTCGGTTTGCCTGGGAATTGCGGTTGCCTTCGGGTTGAGTTTGATTTAGTAAAAAAAGTATTGCCTGGTAACATAATATTTGTAATTTTGCGCTCCCAAATTACCCTCAGATTCACACACACACTCAAACCTGCCTGTCGGCAGGCAGGCCCACACCCTATATGCCCAGGTGGTGAAATTGGTAGACACGCTACTTTGAGGGGGTAGTGGCCCTCGGCTGTGCAGGTTCAAGTCCTGTCCTGGGCACCATCAAAATGAAGAAACCCCCAGTAAACTCAATGGTTTGCCGGGGGGTTCTGATTTGTACAGGTGACGGTATAGGTGACGGCTGCTCGGCTAATCGTCATAAAAGATGGTAGCTATATAGTTCTCTCTATTATCAAATATCCAAGTATTTACTAAGACAGTTACTAAAATCCTTTAATTCCTAAATTTTGAATCGGAGTTAGGAAAGTTATTGTTGT
>JAPLDI010000029.1:118984-166656 GCA_026391795.1 Bacteroidota bacterium | reverse complement strand
TACCGACTCCACCATGGCAATTGCCATGGCACAGGAAGGCGGGATCGGTGTCCTGCACAAGAACATGCCCATCGAGGCCCAGGCACTTGAGGTACGCAAAGTGAAACGTGCCGAAAACGGCATGATCGTTGATCCGGTCACCATCAATGTGGGCGGACTCGTGGGCGACGCCCTGGATATCATGAAGGAGTTCAACATCGGAGGTATCCCTGTCATTGACGACCGGAAAAAGCTTGTCGGCATCGTTACCAGCCGCGACCTGCGCTTCGAGCGGGATGTATTGCGTCCGATCACAGAGGTGATGACAAAGCAGGTCTTTACAACCACCGAATTCACCGATTTCGCGAAAGCGGAAGAGATCCTCCAGCAATACAAGATCGAAAAGCTTCCGGTTGTCGATACCGACAACAACCTCATCGGGCTGATCACTTACAAAGACATCATCAAGATCAAGGCCCGGCCAAACGCCTGCAAGGATTCACGGGGCCGTTTACGTGTTGCCGCTGCCGTAGGTATTGCAAAAGATACCCCCGACCGGGTTGCCGCTCTTGTTAACGAAGACCTGGATGCCATCGTGATCGATACTGCCCACGGGCATACCCGGAACGTGATGGACATGGCAAAACTGATCCGGAAATCGTTCCCGAACATTGATCTTATCGTAGGGAATATCGGTACCGGGGAAGCTGCCAAAGACCTGGCAAAGATCGGCGTTGACGCTGTCAAGGTCGGGATAGGCCCTGGATCGATCTGCACTACCCGCATCATTGCCGGGATCGGCATTCCCCAGCTTTCAGCCATCTATGCCGTCAGCAAAGCCCTGAAAGGTTCCGGCATCCCTGCCATAGCCGACGGAGGGATCCGTTATACCGGTGACATTGTAAAAGCACTGGCCGCCGGCGCACATTCGATCATGGCAGGCTCGCTTTTTGCCGGCGTTGACGAATCACCGGGAGAAGCCATCATCTTTGAAGGAAGAAAATACAAAACCTACCGGGGCATGGGATCCATCGAAGCCATGCAGCAGGGTTCCAAGGACCGCTATTTCCAGGATATGGAAGATGATATCCGGAAGCTGGTTCCCGAAGGCATTGTGGGAAGGGTCCCTTACAAAGGCTCCCTCTCGGAAGTCATCTACCAGATGGTGGGCGGACTGCGCTCGGGCATGGGTTATACCGGATCGAAAAATGTGGAAGAACTGCAGCGGGCAAAATTTCTGAAGATCACCTCTGCAGGGGTTGTCGAAAGCCATCCCCACGACGTAACCATCACCCGGGAAGCACCAAACTACAGCCGGTAACCGGAACAAGAAAAAAAATGACTATTTAATCCAGTATTTCTAAAATTAAATTTATCAAACAATGAGAAGATTTATTGCTCTATTTTTTGCTCTGTCGGTTGTGATTGGAATCGGATTTCCACTGAAGGCACAAGTAAAGAACGATGAAGTATTGCTTACCATCGGTGGCAAACCGGTTACCGCAGGCGAATTCATGTCGGTTTATAAAAAGAACGACCTGAAGAAAGGCGAACCAATTGATGCAAAGAAACTCGAGGACTACCTTAACCTCTACATCAACTTCAAATTGAAAGTCCGGGAAGCTGAAGAATTAGGATTTGATACGGTTTCCACTTTTATAACTGAACTCAAGGGATACCGCGACCAGCTTGCGAAACCTTATTTCACAGATGAAGCAACCATCGACCGCCTGGTCAGGGAAGCTTATGAACGTGAAAAGTCCGACCTCCGGACCCGGCATATCTTTGTCAAACTTGCTTCTGACGCCTCCCCAAAGGATACCCTGGAAGCCTGGCACAAGATTTCAAAGGTAAGGGAACGGCTCCTGAACGGAGAAGCGTTTGAAAAACTTGCCGCTGAAGTCTCTGAAGACCCCTCTGCCAGGGACCGTGAGGCAAACCAGCAGCATCCTTTCCTCAAAGGAAACTATGGCGACCTGGGATACTTCACGGTTTTTGATTATGTCTATTCTTTTGAAAGCGGGGCCTACAAAACAGAACCCGGAAAAGTATCGCCGATCATCCGTACCGAATATGGCTACCACCTGATCAAGGTCACTGCGAAAAACGAAGCACTCGGGAAAGTGACCGCAGCCCATATCTTTATGAACATCCCGAAAAATGCCTCACATGATGATTCTCTGCGAGTATACCAGAGAATCGATTCCGTCTATACCAGGCTGAAGAACGGTGCCAAATGGGAAGACATGGTAAAACAGTATTCCGACGACAAAGGCAGCGCGCTGAAAGGCGGAGCTTTACCAAAATTCGGGGTGAACCGGATGGTCCCCGAGTTCATCGATGCCCTTTATAAAATGGCCAATGATGGTGACATCTCAACGCCCATTCAGACACAGTACGGCTGGCATATCATCCGCCTCATCGAACGCAAGAGACCCGGAACATTTGAAGAGGAAAAAGCAGACCTGAAGCAGAAAGTGCTGAAAGATGGCCGATCAGACCTTGCCAAACAGGCCGTGATCAACATGATCAAGAAAGAGAGCAATTTTGTTGAAATGCCGGATGCGGTAAAAGATTTCTACACCGTCATCACGGACAGCATCTTTTCCGGAAAATGGGATGTCACTCTTGCAAAAAACCTTACCAAACCCATGTTCCAGATCAGCACCCAGCGTTACAACCAGAAAGATTTTACCGCCTGGCTGGGAAAAAACCAGCGCAAGACTGAAAAACAGAAGATCCCCTACTTCGTGGACAGGGCGTACAAGGATTTCGTGAATGAAAACCTGATCAGATATGAAAACACACGCCTTGAATCCAAATACCCCGATTTCAGGAACCTGATGAGTGAATACCGCGACGGGATCCTGCTCTTTGACCTTACCGATCAGAAAGTATGGTCGAAAGCTGTAAAAGACACCACCGGCCTTAAAAATTTCTATGAAAACAACAAGGCCAGCTATATGTGGGAGCAGCGGCTCGACGCTTCGATCTACACCATCAGCGATCAGAAAATGGCCCAGAAGGTCAGGAACTTTATCATCTCGGGACTTACCGATGATGCCCTGCTCAAGGAGATCAATGTGGATACCGCCAAAATCCTCAAGATCGAGTCAGGCAAATATTCACGGAAGGAAAACAAATACATTGATATGATCACCTGGGCTCCCGGACTTTCGAGTGAACTTCCGGTTCCCCCCGGCGCAGTGCTTGTCTTTGTCAGAAAGGTCCTTCCTCCCGAGGTCAAGACGCTAAACGAAGCACGCGGACTGATCACCAATGATTACCAGAATTACCTGGAGAAGATCTGGGTGGAGTACCTCCGGACGAAATATAAAGTCACGGTGAATAAGGCCGTCCTCTCACAAATCAAATAAATCTCCGTGAACAAACTCATCCTTGTGCTGCTGGTCCTGGTCACAGGATGTTCCATGTTTTTCAAAAAAAAAACGGGACATGCCGTTGCCAGGGTGTACAATGAGTACCTCTACGAGACAGACCTGAAAGGCTTTATCCCGAAAGGAACCTCGGCGAAGGACAGCACCGGGATGGTCAAAAGCTACATCGAAAACTGGATTCATCAACAGCTGGTCATTCACCAGGCCGAAAAGAACCTTTCCAGTGAACAGATGGACTTTTCGCAGCAACTTGATGATTACAAGAATTCCCTCATCATCTATGCATATGAGAACGAGCTTGTGCGGCAGAAGCTGGATACCCTGGTGACGGATGAGGATATCGAGAATTATTATGATGCGAACCAGCAGAACTTCCTGCTGAAAGACAACATTGTTCAGCTCCAATATGTAAAGCTCCCGCTGAAATCAGTCTATGTAAAACAGTTCCGGAAACTGCTCGGATCGGATAACCCGGCCGACAAGACCCGGCTTTTCCAGCAATGTGAGCAATATGCTTCCGATTATTTCCTCGATGACCAGAACTGGCTTCCTTTCAATGACCTTCTGAAACAGATCCCGATAAAGACTTACAACCAGGAAGAGTTTCTTAAAAACAGGAGGGATCTTGAATACCAGGATTCCGCGTTCATCTACCTCGTGAGGTTCCGGGATTTCAAAATAAAGGAAAGCATCTCCCCGTTGAGTTTTGAGAAGGAGCGGATCCGGAACATCATCCTCAATAAAAGGAAGATTGATCTGACAAAAAAAATGCGTGAAGATATTTTTGAACAGGCACAAAAGAAAAACGATTTTGAAATCTATTAAAATGAGAATCTTACCGAAATGGATCGTGTTCATCCTGCTGATTGCCGGCATGACGATACAGGCGAGTGCGCAAGTGGTAACCGACTCTGTTGCTACCGGTAAGACGGTTCAGGTGAGTCCACAGTCGTTACCCGACTCGGTCGGTACAGGCAGTACGATCCCGCCGAACCTGATGGTGATTCCCGACGCACCGGTATCCGGAAACACGGTCCCCTCAAGTCACCTGCCGGGAAGGGACTCTGTGATTGATGGCGTGGTGGCTGTGGTCGGTGCGAATATTATCCTGAGGTCCGATGTTGAAACCCAGTACCTTCAGTACCGTTCCCAGGGAGGCATCCAGGGCAGCGCGGAGAAAATAAAATGCCAGCTCCTTGAAGGCCTGCTCTTTCAGAAACTTCTCTACCACCAGGCGCAACTCGACAGCGTGAAAGTTACGGATGCACAGGTGGATGGCACGATGGACCAGCGGATGCGCTATTTTATCGGCCAGGCCGGTTCTGTTGAGAAGCTGGAAGAATATTATCAGAAGTCAATTTCGGAAATCAAGAACGAAATGCGCGATATTATCAGGGAACAGATGATGGTACAGGCATCGCAGGAGAAGATCACCAAAGATATAAATATTACACCTTCAGAAGTAAAAGCTTTTCTTAAAAAACTACCGAAAGACAGTATCCCGGAAATACCTTCTGAAATCGAAGTTGGGATGATCATGAAAGCACCTGTGATCGGCGATGCTGAAAAGCAGCTCTGTATCAACCGCCTGAAGAGCTTTAAAGAAAGGGTGAAAAAAGGAGATGATTTTTCGACCCTTGCCGTACTTTATTCTGAAGATCCGGGATCGGCCAAAAAAGGAGGTGAACTCGGGATGTTCAAGAGGGGCGACATGCGCATCGAATTTGAAGCGGCAGCCTTTAAACTCAAACCCGGGGAGATGTCGGATGTTGTGGAAACCGAAGACGGCTTTCACCTGATCCAGATGATTGAGCGGAAAGGAGAATACATCAATGTCCGCCACATCCTTCTTCAGCCAAAAGTATCGATTGCCAGCATGACCCTGGCCAAGAATCTTCTCGACAGCATTGCCACCCAGATCGAGCAGAAAAAACAGACCTTTGCCGAAGCCGTCATTCGGTATTCGGATGATCCTTCAAAAAATAACGGCGGCCTGATTATCAATCCGGTGACGGGCACAAGTAAATTTGAAGCCAGCCAGCTCGACCCGAAAGTTTTCTTTGTGATTGACAAGCTGAAGGTGGGCGATATTTCGGCAGCCGTTCTTTACAAGACGGAGCGGGGAAAGGAACAATACCGCCTGTACTACCTGAAGACAAGAACGGCCCCGCACAAAGCCAACATCACGGATGATTATGCAAGCATTCACCAGATGGCCCTGGAGCAAAAGAAGACAGAGGCAATCGGCAACTGGGTCCAGGAGAGGATTGCCAAGACCTACATAAAAATCGACGACGAATTCAGGAATTGTCCCTTTCAGAGGGAATGGATTAAAAAATAAGGATGGAAAAAATGCACTATAAATCGGATGTAGAAGCCGTTGACGCCCTTGTTCAGAAGTATGACGCTTTGCGTTCAGAGATCGCCAGGGTGATTGTCGGCCAGGAAGATGTTGTAAAGAACCTTCTGATATCAATTTTTTGCAAGGGGCACTGCCTGCTGGTAGGTGTTCCCGGCCTGGCCAAAACGCTGATGGTAAACACCCTTTCCAAAGCGCTGGGATTAAATTACAGCCGCATCCAGTTTACCCCCGACCTGATGCCGTCGGACATCATCGGGAGCGAGATCCTGGACGAGAACCGGAAATTCCGGTTCATCAAAGGTCCGGTGTTTGCCAATATCATCCTTGCTGACGAGATCAACCGTACCCCTCCGAAAACCCAATCGGCGCTGCTCGAAGCGATGCAGGAGAAAGCCGTAACCGTGGCCGGTATCTCCTACCGGCTCGAGGAACCTTTCTTTGTCCTGGCTACGCAGAACCCCATTGAACAGGAAGGCACTTACCCCCTGCCGGAAGCCCAGCTCGACCGGTTCATGTTCAATATCTGGCTCGATTACCCCTCGTTCGATGAAGAGATAACAGTGGTCAGGAATACCACTTCCCGGCACCTGGAAACACCGCAGATAGCGCTCACCGCTGAAGAGATCCTTTTCTTCCAGGAGCTTATCCTGAAGATCCCTGTACCTGACAATGTGTTCAACTATGCCGTGAACCTTGTTTCCAAGACACGTCCCAACACCCTGAAAGCAGATGAGAAGGCAAACCAGTTCCTCACCTGGGGTGCAGGTCCGAGGGCTTCACAGTACCTGATCCTGGGGGCCAAGTGTCACGCTGCCATCAACGGAAAATATTCCCCTGACATTGAAGATGTCAAAGCCGTCGCACATGCCGTTCTTCGTCACAGGATCATCCGGAATTACAAGGCAGAAGCGGAAGGGATCCGGGTGGAAGACATCATTGATCACCTGATAAAATGAAACTTTGCAGGTTTTCACCTGCGATTCAATTTTCTTGTTGAACGAGAAAAGGAAACCCTGTAAATTTACCTGCAAGTTCCTAACCATTAAAACTTTCACCGATGAAAAAACATCCTGCACTGCATTCTATGCTGATCGGCTGCCTCCTTGCAGTCTCTTTTCTTTTCCCCTCCTGTACCAACAGGACAGGGACCACCGATAAGAATACAGATAAACTCACCGGCAAGATCACCATCTCAGGAGCTTTTGCCCTTTATCCGCTTACCGTAAAATGGGGACAGGAATTTCAGAAGCTCCATCCGAAGGTCACCGTCAATATCTCCGCAGGCGGAGCCGGCAAGGGAATGGCAGATGCCTTGTCGAAAATGGTTGACCTGGGAATGTATTCCAAAGAGGTAAGCCCGGAAGAGAAAGCCAAAGGCGCCTGGTACATTGCCGTTTCAAAAGATGCCGTATTTCCTACCATAAATTCGTCGAACCCTGTCATCAGGGAGCTCAAGGCAAAGGGGCTGACCAAACAAAAATTCTTTGATATCTTCATTTCGGAAAAGATCAAAACCTGGGGAGAAGCAACGGGAACCTCCTCGAAAGCCAAACTTGAGTCGTTTACACGTTCCGATGCCTGTGGCGCTGCCGAGATGTGGGCAAAATATCTCCAGGGTAAAAAACAGGAAGATCTCCAGGGGCTCGGTGTAAACGGTGACCCGGGAGTGGCCGATGCCATCCGGAAGAATATAGGCGGAATCGGTTACAACAACCTCAATTTCGTGTACGATATGACCAGCCGCAAGCCCTACCAGGGCATTGACGTGGTACCCATCGACCTGAACGGAAACGGGAAGATCGACCCCGAAGAAAACTTCTACGGCACACTCGACGAGGTAATGGCAGCCATCCGCGACGGAAAATATCCTTCTCCCCCGGCCCGCGACCTCTACCTCGTTTCTGCCGGGAAACCCGCCAGTAAAGTAGTCCTGGCATTCCTGAACTGGGTGATGACGGACGGACAAAAATACTTAACGGAGGCTGGGTATGTTCCAGTTACACCGGATAAGATCAAGGCCGGACTGGATAAACTGAAATGACCGTGTAAGAAACAGAATCCCAGCAGAACAAAATGTACCTACTCAACCGCAGTCAGCGTCACAAGGTCAACTATACCTGGATGATCATCAGCCTGCTCCTGGTTGCGTCACTGCCGTTCCTGCTGTTCCTGGGGCTCTACCTGAAATCTTTCCTGCTGATCCACGATTACCATCTCGGAGACCTTTTGTTTTCAAAGGTCTGGAAGCCCGGGAGTGGCAAGTTCGGCTTTTATCCTTTCATCGTAGGTTCCATCTGGGTCACCCTGCTAGCCATGCTCATTTCGGCACCCATCTGCCTGCTTACCGCCATCTATGTTACGCAATATACGCGAAAACGGTTCCTCCGCATCATGCACCCTGCCATCGACATCCTGGCCGGTATCCCTTCGGTGGTCTATGGGGTATGGGGGATCCTGGTGATCGTTCCTTTTATCTCGAAGTTCGTCGGACCACTTTTCGGGGTAGAAACCCTTGGATACAGCATCCTCGCTGCCGCATTGGTGCTTTCGGTCATGATCATTCCCTTCATCCTCAACATCCTGATCGAGGTATTTCGCACCATTCCCATGGAACTCAAGGAGGCTTCGCTGTCGCTGGGGGCGACGCAATGGCAGACGGTGAAGAGCGTGCTGGTAAAGAAGGCGCTCCCGGGCATCATTGCGGCGTTCGGGTTCGGACTGGCGCGTGCCTTCGGGGAGACGATGGCTGTACTGATGGTGGTCGGGAATGTGGTGAGACTGCCCAAGAGCGTGTTTGACCCGGGCTATACCCTGCCTGCTCTCATTGCCAATAATTACGGTGAGATGCTCTCTATCCCGAAATACGAATCGGCGCTGATGTTTGCTGCACTGATCCTTCTCGCGGTCTCGCTGTTCTTCAACCTCGTGATGCACTTCTTCATTGATCGTTATAATAAATTCGCTTCATGAAACGATCAGGGAAAATAGAAGAGAAAATATTCAAGGTGCTGATGATCATCGCCACCTATTCCATCCTGGCGATCCTGGCGATCATCATCTATACCATCTTCGCAAAAGGGATCAGGTCGATGTCATGGGAAATCCTGACACAGGTGCCCCAGGGCGGTTATTATTACGGGAAAGGCGGAGGGATCCTGAATGCCATCCTGGGATCACTCTCCCTGGCTGTCGGTGCCACGATCCTGGCTTTCATCTTTGGATTGCCGGTTGCGCTCTACATCAATGTTTTCCTGGTTCGGAAGAAAAAGCTGGTAACCATGATCAGGTTCATCCTTGACCTGGTATGGGGCATCCCGTCGATTGTTTACGGGGCCTTTGGTTTTTCCATGATGATCCTGCTCGGCCTGCAGACCTCGCTTCTTGCCGGGACGCTCACGGTGACCCTCTTTATCCTTCCCATCATGATACGTTCGATGGATGAGATCCTGCGCACTGTGCCCATCGGGCTTTCCGAAGCCACCTATTCGCTGGGAGCCAACAAATCGGAACTGGCCTTCAAGATCTTTACGCGGCAAACCGTCTCCGGCATCATTACCGCCATCCTGCTCTCGTTCGGCAGGGCGATCGGCGACGCAGCCTCTGTCCTGTTCACTGCCGGTTATACCGACAACTTGCCCAACTCGTTGATGGAACCGGTTGCAACGCTGCCCTTATCGATCTTCTTCCAGCTGTCATCGCCGGTGCCTGCCGTGCAGGACCGCGCCTATGCCTCTGCCCTCGTGCTTACCCTTATCATTCTCCTGGTCAGCCTTTTTTCACGCGGGATCGGGAAGAGATACCATAAAACAAAAATCAATTTTTAACCGGTACGATCTGATGGAAATAGAACCCACACATAAAATACACATTGAAAACCTGAATGTTTATGCCGGGAAGCAGCAGATCCTGAATAACATCAACATCCGGATCCCGAAGAACAAGATCACGGTGATCCTCGGGCCATCGGGTTGTGGAAAGACCACGCTGCTGAAATGCATGAACCGTCTTACCGATCTCTACCCCGAACTGAAGGTTACCGGGAAGGTGATGATCAACGGGAAGAATGTGCTCGATGCCGGTGAGGACATCGTCAAGCTGCGCCAGTACATGGGGCTTCTTTCACAGCGCCCCTATCCCCTTCCCATGACCATTTACAACAACATCGCTTTCGGGCTTAAGTTGAAAGGGATCAAGAAAAGCAGGGAACTTCACAAACAGGTGGTGCGTTATCTTCAGCAGGCCAATCTCTGGGATGAGGTGAAGAACCGTTTACGCGAACCGGCATCCCGTCTTTCCATCGGACAGCAGCAGCGGCTCTGCCTGGCACGCGGACTGGCCGTGAACCCTGAGATCATTCTTGCCGATGAGCCTACCTCCGCACTCGACCCGATCTCAAGCCAGTACATCGAAGAAAAATTCGTTGAACTGAAAAACGACTACACCATCGTCCTGGTTACCCATATCCTTCGACAGGCAAGACGGATCGCCGACTATGTCGTATTCATGTACCTCGGGGAGGTGATTGAACAGGGTACGGTGGACGAGGTTTTCGGGAACCCGAAGATGGAGAAGACGAAACAATACCTCGGGGGGACCTTTAATTAATCCTGTCGTTCAGCGAAAAACTTACCCTGCCAGCTGTCGCGCTTTTCAAGCTCCGCCTCGATACGCCGAAGCACCTCATCGTAACGGATCAGCCCCATGTTGTTATCAGCCAGGAACCGTGGAGGCATCTCACTCGTAAACCGTTCGATGACGATCGCCGGATTCAGCTTCTCGATGAAACGGATGATGAAATCGATGTACCCGTCGAGTGTGAATGAATGGAAGGAAGCAGGATCCTTCTCAAATTCCGATTCCATCCGGGTGCCTTTCACGATCTGGAGCTGGTGAAATTTCACCGAATCCAGCGGCAGGCGCGAGATCACCTCCCCGGTGCGGAACATCTCTTCCGTCGTTTCACCGGGAAGGCCGAAAATATAATGCGCCCCCGTGCTGATGCCGTATTCGTGCGTCCTGCGGATCATCCGTTCCGAAATTCCTGCATCATGCCCGCGGTTGATCCGCAGCAGCGTCCGGTCGTTGTGGGTTTCGACGCCATATTCCACCTGGATGAACCACTTCTCCGCCAGGGTTGCCAGGTATTCCAGCTTTTCCTCATCCATGCAGTCGGGGCGAGTGCCGATCACAATTCCTGTTACACCCGGAAAGCTGAGCGCTTCCCCGTATTTCTCTTTCAGGATCTCCAGCGAAGCATAGGTATTGGAGAAGGGCTGGAAGTAGACAAGGAATCTTTTCGCCCGCCGGTACCTGAGCGCATGAAACGCAATCCCCTCTTCGATCTGCCGGGTGATGGACTTGGAAGGGTCGCAATAGGAAGGATTGAAGCTGCGGTTATCGCAATAGGTGCAGCCCCCGGTTCCCCGTGTACCGTCGCGGTTCGGACAGGTGAACCCGGCATCGACCGTCACCTTCTGCACCCTCCCGCCGAACTTGTTTTTGATATACTCGGAATTTTTATTCTGATTGCCCTCGAAAGAACCGGCAATTCAGTCAGATACCCTCTGTGTACCTCTGTGAAACCTCTGTGTACCTCTGTGTAAATCCCAGTCGCTGAAAATCTATTACACTGTGGTTCACAGAGAAGGCACAGAGAACCACAGAGGTTTTAGTACGTTTCCGGAGAATGAATTTTATCTTACATATTGGAGATGATCTCCGTTCCGAATTCCGAGCACTTCAGCTTTGTGGCGCCTTCCATCAGGCGCTCAAAATCATAGGTCACCCGTTTCTTCAGGATCGATTCCTGCAGTCCTTTCAGGATCAGGTCGGCTGCTTCTTTCCATCCCATATATTCCAGCATCATCATCCCCGAAAGGATCACAGAGCCGGGATTAACCATGTCCTTGCCGGCATATTTCGGTGCCGTGCCATGGGTTGCTTCGAAGATGGCATGCCCGGTTACGTAGTTGATGTTGGCGCCGGGTGCGATGCCGATCCCGCCGACGATGGCTGCCAGTGCATCGGAGATATAATCGCCGTTGAGGTTCAAGGTGGCAATCACCGAATAGTCAGCAGGCCGTGTGAGGATCTGCTGGAGAAATGCATCTGCAATCACATCCTTGACAATGATCTTTCCGCTGCCGACGGCCGATTTCATTGCCTTTTCCGCAGCTTCCTCCCCCTGGCTTTCCTTGATCTTGTCGTACTGAACCCAGGTAAAGACGGAATCGCCGAATTCCCTTTCCGCCAGTTCGTAACCCCATTTCTTGAACTGCCCTTCGGTAAATTTCATGATATTGCCTTTGTGAACCAGGGTCAAAGAGGGTTTCTTTTCACGGATGGTAAATTCCATGGCCGCTCTTACCAGGCGCTCCGTTCCCTCTTTGGAAACCGGCTTGATGCCGATGGAAGAGGATTCGGGGAACCGGATCTTCTTTACCCCCATCTCCTTGATCAGGAAATCAACAACCTTAGCCACCTCAGGGGTACCCTGCATCCATTCGATGCCGGCATAGATATCTTCGGAGTTTTCGCGGAAGATCACCATATCGGTGGTTTCCGGCCGCTTTACCGGCGATGGGACGCCCCTGAAATATTTCACCGGGCGAAGGCATACATAGAGGTCGAGGATCTGCCGCAGGGCTACGTTGAGAGAACGGATCCCTCCGCCAACCGGGGTGGTAAGCGGACCTTTGATGGCGACAATGTATTCCCTTATAACATCCAGTGTCTCATCCGGCAGCCAGTTGCCGGTCTGCTTGAATGCTTTCTCCCCTGCCAGGACTTCCTTCCAGATGATCTTCCGCTTGCCATTATATGCCTTCGCTACAGCTGCATCGAATACCTTTACGCTTGCATTCCATATATCCGGACCGGTACCGTCGCCTTCGATAAAAGGGATCACCGGCTGATCCGGCACATTTAATTTTCCATTGCTGATTGTGATCTTTTCTCCATTCATGATTGTTAGGTATTGGGTGTTAGGTATTAGGTTTTAGGTATTGGGTGTTAGTCTTAAGTGCCAAGTGTCAAGTGCCAATTATTTATTAATCATTCAGTCTTTTTACTAATGCTCCCCACTTCTTATCCACCTCAAAATGGTGCTTCAGATAATAATTACCCAGGAGGAAATGGGCTTTCACCACTTTCACGCCCCGCGCTGCCATGCTGGTAAAGAAGTTCCCGATCATCCCCGAGGCGATGCCTCTTCCCTGGAGGGAGGATGTAACAACGATCCCATCCATCAGAATATTATTGTCTTCGAGGTTTCGCCAGGTCATCCCTCCGATGATCTCTTCGTTTTCATCGGTCACGATCGATTGATGATCGGAAGCGGAGATCTCTTTGGGATAATTCTCGCGGAAAAAGAGCTGGTAAAGCTGGCCGATCTCCCGCGGTTCAACCGGGTCGCGCTGGGTATACTGTGTGCCCGATTTGTCGGTCAGCAGGAACTTCACAACCAGGTGCTCCTGCATCTGTTCACCGACCTTCATGAAATCGATCTTCTGTTCGCTCATCAGCCTCGGGAAGACCATGCGGCTGAAGATGTTTTTGTCCTCTGCACCCGCGATCACCGACTGGAGGGAAGACAATTCGATTAGCTGGATCGGCAATACGTTTGTGTCGGTCATCATTTTATCGAGCAGCCTGTCAAAATTCATCCTGATCGCCTCCAATGCATCCATAAAATAAGAATGCCGGTAAAAATAATAACGGACAACTTCAGGGTATGCCTGGAGCTTATAGAGCTCCAGCAATTCGAAGAGGGTCTGTTCCTTGGCTGCAGAGGTGGTCAGCGGGTTCATCCGGTACCAGTCGCTGAACTGGTCGATGGCACTGTATACCGCAAGTGGAAGGTAATATTTCGTCTTGCTGGAAGCAAAATATTTTTCAAGGTCGTCCGAAAGGTTCCCGTTATCAAAATAGCCAACCGGTTTTTGTGCCAGGTCCTCCCGGAGCTTCTCCAGGAAGGTCATCGCTTCTTCCCTGCCCAGTGCTTCGATGCAGGCATCAAAGATCCAGCTCACTTCCATCTGCTTGCCGCACAAAGGATAGAGGGCGGCTGTCTTGCAATAGAAATCCTGGAGGATCGGGCCAACCAGCGACACTGTATTCTTGTAGGTCGTCCATCCCGTCAGCGAAACGATGACGGCAGTCTCGCGGAAATCCATCTCCGGAACCACGATGTTGTTCGGGCTGATGATCCCGGGAACGATCTGGTAACCGCTGTTGTGCCATGCCCTGAAGATCACGGCGAAAGCCTTTGTAAAGAGTTTTTTCCATGAATTGGGCCTGACAAACCCGGCCGATTTGTGGATCTCTGCAAACTCGCGGATCTTATCCCATGCCGTCAGTCCCCCGATGTATTGCGTGGAAAGGATCCCCAGCGTGGGACGGCTGCTGCCCAGGAAGGGTGCAACGGCCGGGCCGAATGGAAATCCTGCCAGGGAAGCGAGCCAGTAAAAGGTGTCGGGCTTCGGCCTGAAATCGGGATTCTCGCTCATCACCATGTGCAGGTCATAATGCTTCCCTGTCTTTGTGTTGATGCTCAGCCGGTAATGGCGAAACTCTTTGTATGCCTGCAGGCGAAGTACCCAGATCCCGTTGCCCGGAACATCCGCCAGGTCAAAGTTTTTCTCACTGAATGCAAGGATAATGCTTTCCGCCAGGTAAGTCGTCGTCAGGAAGATATTAAAGATCCGTTCCTTTTCCGCCTCCTGCATCCCGTATTCAAAAAGGATCTTCTTCCTCCATACCTCTTCCGGATACTGCGGGATCTTTCCTTCCATCGACTTTTCAAACACATCGACCAGGCTGTTGAAATACCCCTCTGCTTTTTTCGACAGGTAAGGATCTTTTTTCAGCAGGATCCATCTCGAGAGCTCAGCCCTGACGGAGACATAAAACCCAAGGTGTTCGACGGCAAAATTGTAGAGCATCCTGAGCACGCTCTCAAACTGCTCCTGGTTCTTCTCGCTGGCGGGCCATTCCATGTGAGTACGGTACCAGTAGAGCCGCTGTTTGAGTGCAACAAGCCTGCTCTTTCCGAAATTACCGGTCGCTATATCACGGATGGATTTCTCATTCAGGAAGGAGAGGCCGGATTCAATGAAGACCGGGAGGTTCTGAACATTTTCAAGATCAGGCGCCTTTAACAGGATCGTGCGGTAAGCCAGCGTACGGATCTCTTCTTCGGGATGGTAGGCCAGCGCTTCCAGGCGCTGCCTGATCACGCCTGCGACGCGGAGTTCGACATCTGAAAAAAGATCTCCAAGTTCGGTTGTAGCTTTGAACGATTCCTCAAACGGGAGAAAAAGCGACTTCGCGATCAGCTGGTGGACCCTGAGAAGCTCAGGGTTACGCAATGGCGGAAGCGGTGGAAGCTCTTCTTCCCTGTACTTCCTCTCCCCGATAAAATAGGCAGATCCGGAGACAGAACCGTGTGAAACATCCCAGCCCTCCTTCACCGGGCAGAAGCTGACCAGTTCAGGGTTCCCCATCCAGATCCTGGGCTGCCGGGCAAAAATGCCGAGGTCAATATCATTGGAGGAAACAAGATACCTCAGGTCGCCGATCTCAAAGGTGTCTTCCCCGGTTTTCCTGACATGCAGGTACCGGTTATTCCTGCGGTCGAACAGGTTTCCGTCCTTATAAAGAATGTCGTTCTCCAGGATTCCCAGGTCCCTGAAGAACCAGCGCGGGATCCGGATGCCGAAGTCACCGGCAGCAAGGGTCACCACATTGCTTACATAGAGCGACTCGATGATTTCGAGGAAGTTCTTCTCGATCGTCTTCCGGTTAAAGGATCCTTTCGGGGTAACCTCGCCCATCTCCGCGGTGAAGTCGCGGTCGAGCAGCGTGAAGTTGATGACCCTTTCATAAGGAGCCGCATCGGCATTGGCGGCCATCACGATCTGGTGGAAATATTCGTTCAGGTTATCCCCCGGCAGGGAGCTGAAGATGGGATCTTCTTTGTCAGGTGCGATCAGCAGGACATTGTAAGGACGATTGTCGCCAACCACAAAGGTGCTTTTTATTCCCGGGACCTTGTAAAATTTCTTTTCGATCACCTGCGGGGCGACGGTCTGCCCGCGGTTGTTTTTATAGATATCCTTGATGCGGTCGATGATCTGGAAATATCCCTCTTCCGAAACCGTGAACACATCCCCGGTCGAAAGCCACCCGGTACGGTTCTCCTTATCGGGATAGGGGATCGTGTCGCCGGGACCTGCCTCTTCAAGGTACCTTCCGATGTAATGGCCCGAGATCTCCAGCTCCGAGTCCTTTCCGAGTCTTGTCTTCACGCCGGGCAGCGGGATCCCGACCGACATCTCCCGGTAATGCCCGGGTGGTGTCATGGTGATTCCGCCGGTAGCTTCGGTCATGCCGAAACCGCTGCACAGCGCGATGCCGTAGTGGTTGAAAAAACGAAAGACCTTCGGGTCGAGGTAGCCTGCCGCCGAGAGCCCCCAGCGCAGCCGTTGTCCCACAACCTCCCTGACTGCCTGCTCACGCAGATCGGCATTCTCCACACGACTGATCTTTTCATGGCAGAGTTCATAAAGTTCCTGCCACCGCAGCGGGATGCTGATAAAGGCTGTTGGGTTTATCTTCGGGAACAGCGTGAACAGCGTCTCGGCAGAGCTGTTGCCGGCAAAGGTGTAGGTGCCGCCCCAGTAGATCGTGCCAGTCATCTCCAGGTATCTCCCGAAGGTGTGGAAAAGCGGCAGGTAACATAGAAATGCTTCGTCACCGGCCTCCGGCAGGGCAGCCCCGCGTGCAAATCGTTTGCTTACGATATTATAAACCGAGAAGGAGACCCCTTTCGGCAACCCCGTGCTCCCCGAGGTGAACATCGTGGTGGCCACCTCGCTGTTCTTTCGCAGGGCATGCTTTGAGAGGATCCGGTCAATCTCACCGACAGAGATCCTTTTACACTCTTTCGGAAGGAAGAGGGAGTCTCCTTCTTTGGTCAGGGCCGGTGAAAGGGTAAATATCTTGAATTTCGTTTTCGTCTTTCCCCTGATCTTAAGAAGTACCGCGCACCGCTCTTTCGAGTCGGCCACGGCAATGTTGATCTTCAGCGAGTCGAAAATATGCAGGAGGATATCCGGGGAAAAGTGGATGCTCAGCGGGGTGTCGAAAATGTCGTGGCAAAGGCAGGCGAGATCGGTGCAGGCACCTTCAAGACCGTTGTCTGAAAAGATGGCAACCCTCGGGGCCGACCTGACCGACTGGTAAAATACCGCGGCTATTTCACGCAGGTGCCGGTTGATCTGTTCATACGACCACTCCACGGGATTCTGGGTAGTCATCTCGCGGAAGAAGGTCCGGTCGGGATGCTCTGCCACCCGGCTTTCCATCATATCCCGGAGGGTATAATTTATGTATTGCAGGATGCTGAATACGACTTCTGTCCAGCGCAACCTCGCTGCATCCTCCTTCAGCGCCATAAGAAAAGAAGGCTTCCTGGTCGTATCCAGGAATCGGATCCACGATTCCCTGCTAAGGACACCGGGGTTACCGGCAACCAGCGATTCGGCCTCCTGGAGGAGAAGCATGGCAAAACCCGGATCCACGGCCTGTGCGGAATCCATCTTCATCCATTCTTCGATGGGTGATTTACTGTTTTTTTCTTTATCCTGAATCATATTTCCGGAAAACAATATTACGGAGAAAAATCTTGTTAATACATAAAGTATTATATTTAACTAATTAATTCTAATCACTATTTTTGCAGGGATTAAAAGAAAAGAAAAAACGTATGTTAATTGACATTAAGACAATTGAAGGTGTTTACCGGAAGATGGATTCCGGGACCGGTGCTGCAAGGAAATTGCTGAACAGGCCGCTTACCCTTACCGAGAAAATACTCTATGGTCATCTCTATGACTCAGCCCCCGATGCACCTTACGGCCGGGGAGCCGATTATGTGAATTTCCTGCCCGACCGGGTAGCCATGCAGGACGCCACGGCACAGATGGCCCTGCTGCAGTTCATGACGGCGGGACGTAAGTCCTCTGCAGTTCCTGCAACGGTTCATTGCGACCACCTCATCCTGGCTAAAACAGGGGTCAGCAAAGACCTTCCCGATTCACTCCAGCAGAATGAGGAGGTCTTTTCCTTCCTTCAGAACGTCAGTGCAAAGTACGGGATCGGATTCTGGAAACCGGGAGCCGGGATCATCCACCAGGTGATCTTTGAAAATTATGCCTTCCCCGGCGGCATGATGATCGGGACGGATTCGCATACCCCGAATGCCGGGGGACTCGGAATGGTCGCCATCGGCGTGGGCGGTGCAGATGCCGTGGATGTGATGTCAGGGATGCCTCTTGAACTCAAGATGCCAAAGATCCTCGGCATCGAACTTACCGGGAAGCTCAGCGGATGGGCATCTGCCAAAGATGTCATCCTGAAACTTTCAGGGATCCTGACAGTAAAAGGCGGAACGGGCCTCATCATCGAATATTTCGGGGAGGGAGCCAAATCGATCTCCTGCACGGGAAAAGGAACCATCTGCAACATGGGTGCTGAAGTGGGAGCCACCTGCTCCTTCTTCGCCTACGACGACAAGATGAAATCTTACCTGGAGCATACCGGAAGGAAAGAAGTTGCCGCACTTGCCTCGAAGAATGCCGCCCTGCTAAGCCCCGACCCGGAAGTGATGAAAGATCCTTCAACCTGGTATGATCAGTATATCAAAATCGACCTCTCCGGCATCGAACCGTATATCAACGGTCCCTTCTCCCCCGATGTGGCCCACCCCATCTCTGAATTCTCCGCGTTCGTAACCGAAAAGGGATACCCTGAAAAACTGGAAGTCGGACTGATCGGATCCTGCACAAACTCCTCCTATGAAGACATCTCCCGTGCAGCCTCGATCGCCCGGCAGGCGAAAACCAAACAGCTCAAAGCCAAATCCGAGATCATCATCACCCCCGGGTCGGAACAGATCCGTTTCACCTGTGAGCGCGACGGACTGCTCCAGGAATTTACCGGCATCGGCGGCATCGTCATGGCCAACGCCTGCGGTCCCTGCATCGGGCAATGGGCACGGAGCATGGACAATCCCGCACGGAAAAACTCCATCCTGAATTCCTATAACCGCAATTTCGCAAAACGGAACGACGGCAATGAGAGCACACACAGCTTCATCTCTTCTCCCGAGATCGTCATGGCGATGACCCTTGCCGGAAACCTTCATTTCAACCCGATGAAGGACAAACTGGTGAATGAAGCCGGACAGGAAGTGATGCTCGATGAACCTGCAGGAGAAGAACTGCCGTTGAAAGGTTTCGAGGTGGATGATCCCGGCTACGTGGCACCCCCGGCGAACCCGGAAGCCATCATCCTCCGGATCAAGGAAGACTCCAAACGCCTCCAGCTGCTGGAACCCTTTGCCGCCTGGGACGGGAAGGATATCCACGGGATGCGCCTGCTCATCAAGGCCAAAGGAAAATGCACCACCGACCATATCTCGATGGCCGGACCCTGGCTGCGCTTCCGGGGTCACCTCGACAACATCTCCGACAACCTCCTGATGGGAGCCATTAACTTCTTCAATGAAAAAACGAACTCGGTTAAGAATGCCGATACCGGTGAATTCGCCGAAGTCTCCAAAACAGCGAGGTATTACAAAAGCAAACAGGTCCCAACGATGATCGTCGGCGATGAGAATTACGGGGAAGGATCCTCGCGCGAACATGCCGCCATGGAGCCGAGGCACCTGGGCGTTAGGGTGGTGCTCGCCAAATCCTTTGCCAGGATCCATGAAACGAACCTGAAGAAACAGGGGATGCTGGCACTTACCTTCAGCAACCCTGAAGATTACCTGAAGATCCTCGAGGACGACACCTTTGACCTTCTCGGGCTAACAACACTGGCGCCCGGCAAACCGCTGACCCTGCAGATCCGCCATGCCGACGGCTCCTCCGAAGAGATCAAACTTTCGCACAGTTACAGCGATTCACAGATCCATTGGTTCAAAGAAGGAAGCGCACTCAATTACATGAAAAAAGTATCCTGAACATAAGTCACTCATCCATCCACCCGAGAACGATCCATCCATGAAAATCGATTCATTTATCAAACAGCTCTCTCCCCTGGCAGAAGAATCTGACAGGATCGAAGAAAAACTCTACAAAGAGTACGATGTGAAACGCGGGCTCCGCAATGCAGATCACTCGGGCGTGCTGGTCGGATTGACCCGGGTCGGCAGCGTTGTCGGGTACAAGAAAGAGGATGGACAGGTGGTTGCCATTGACGGCAAGCTGATCTACCGCGGCATCGACATCAACGACCTCGTGCACGGATGCCAGAATGAAAAACGGTTTGGCTACGACGAAACCGTCTTCCTGCTGCTTTTCGGACGACTGCCGCTGAAGGAAGAGCTGGAGAGGTTCACCGAAGGGATGGCCGAGCTGCGCTTTCTGCCGGAGAATTTCAACCGCGACATGATCCTGACCATGAAAGGAAAGGACATCATGAACATGCTTGCAAGGTCGGTACTGGCGCTCTATACCCTTGACGAGAAGGCCGACGACACCTCCATCGAAAATGTACTCAGGCAGTCGATCAGCATGATCGCCAAATTCCCGACCATTGCGGCTTACTCCTATCATGCCATGCAGCACTTGATCTATTACGATACTCTAACGGTGCGGTATCCCGACAAGATGCTGAGTACGGCCGAGAATTTTCTTTACATGCTGAAGGGAACTGACTTTACACCCCTCGAAGCCGAACTGCTCGACCTTTCCCTGATCCTCCATGCCGAGCACGGCGGAGGCAACAACTCAACCTTTACCACCCGAGTTGTGAGTTCGAGTGGAACCGATACCTATTCTGCCATCGTCGCCGCTATCGGCTCCCTGAAGGGACCCTTACACGGAGGCGCAAACATCGCCGTGGTCGACATGGTGGCCGACATCAAGAACCATGTCAAGAACTGGGGGAATGAAGAAGAACTGGCCGATTACCTGCGTAAGATCCTGAACAAGGAGGCTAACGACCGGTCGGGGAAGATATACGGATTCGGGCATGCCGTCTATACCGTCTCAGATCCGAGGGCATTGCTCCTGAAAGAAAAGGCACGCCTGCTTTCAAGGGAAAAAGGAAGGGAATCGGAGATGGGCCTCTATGAAGCCATCGAACGCCTCGCACCGAAGATCTATTACGAATTCAAGGCCACCCAGGACAAGCTGATCTCCCCGAATGTCGATTTCTATTCCGGGTTTGTCTATGAATGCCTCAAGATCCCGAAGGAACTCTTCACCCCGCTCTTCGCCATCTCAAGGATCTCCGGCTGGTGTGCGCACCGGCTCGAAGAACTGGTCAGCGGCCGAAGGATCATCCGTCCCGCGTATAAGGCGGTAACGCCCGATACAGAGTACGTTCCGCTGGAGGATAGAGGATAGAGGATGGAGGATCGAGGTCGGAGATCGGAGGTCAGAGGTCCGATATCCGAACTCTGACTTCTGACTTCTGACTTCTGACCTCTGACTTCACGGTTTCTCTTCATCTGTACCTGGCCCTCTGAGATGAATGACCAGTCCGTTGAGGAAGTTTCGCAGGATCTGGTCCCCGGCCTCCATGTATTTCGGATGGCCCTCCTTGCGGAAGATCGCACCAAGTTCGCTTTTCGTGATCTTGAACCCCTTGAGGCTCAGGATATGGATGATGTCTTCATCGCGAAGGTGCAGCGCCACGCGCAGCGTCTTTAGAATATCGTTGTTGGTCATTTACAATGCTGTTAATTCGTTTTTTGCTTCGTTGAACTCCTTCATGATCTCTTCCACAACCGCACCTGCGGGACGGATCACATCCAGCAGTGCCGATACCTGCCCGATCTCCAGCTCCCCTTCCTCGAGGTCGCCTTCGAACATCCCGCGCATGGCACGTCCCTTTCCCAGGAATTCCGCCAGCTCTCCGGCCGAAGCACCCTTCGCCTCCATCTGCCCGATGGCTTCCGAAAACCGGTTTCGCAGGAGCCTGACCGGGGCAAGTTTTTTAATCATCAGCGTAGTATCTCCATCCTTCGATTCGAGGATCCTTTTTTTAAACCCCGGATGGGCCGACGACTCTTCCGTCATCACAAAACGCGTTCCCATCTGTACCCCTTCGGCTCCCAGTGCAAAGGCAGCCAGCATACTCCTCCCGGTGGCGATCCCGCCGGCCGCGATCAGGGGTAAGGAGACCGACTTGCGGATCAGCGGGATCAGGGTCATCGTGGTGGTCTCTTCCCTGCCGTTGTGCCCTCCTGCTTCGAACCCCTCGGCCACGATGGCATCCACGCCCGATTCAGCGCACTTGCGGGCCGACTTCAGGCTGGCAACGACGTGAACTACTGTCATCCCCTCTTCCTTCAGCCGGGGGGTCCACAGGGACGGGTTGCCGGCAGAAGTAAAAACGATCTTTATCTTTTCACGGATGAGGACTTTCATGATCTCTTCCGTGTAAGAAAACATCAGCGGGACATTGACGCCAAAGGGTTTGTTCGTCGCCGCCCTGCACTTCCGGATGTGTTCTTCAAGAATCTCAGGATTCATAGAGGCCGAGCCGATCAGCCCGAGTCCCCCGGCATTGCTGACTGCCGCGGCCAGCTTCCAGCCACTGCACCAGATCATCCCCGCCTGGATGATGGGGTACCTGATATCAAATAAGCGGGTGATCCAGTTTTCCATAAGTATTTTTAACCGCAAAGACGCGAAGGATGATGGTTCGCTGTAAGCTGTTCGCTATTCGCTATTCGCTGTTCGCTATTTCTTTCAGCCCCGATGGTAAACCACCGATACAAGAGTTTTATCGTTTCCCCCCATATTAACGGTCAGCCCGTAGGGCCGGTCGGCCGGGAGTTTGATCTGTGCATCGCCGGCTTTGCCTGTAAGCTGTTCAAGGATCGTCACTGCCTGGTGAACGCCGGTTGCCCCGGTGGGGTGCCCCCACCCGATCAGCCCGCCGGTAGTGTTGATGGGAAACTTCCCGTCGCGTGCCGTATTGCCTTCCAGGATGTAATCAGCTCCTTTGCCGGGTTCGGCTAGTCCCATGGCCTCCACGGCCAGCACCCCGGCGATGGTGAAGCAGTCGTGGATCTCTGCCGTTCCCACCTGGTCGATGGTGATCCCTGCCGATTCGAGGGCCTTTTTAACTGCCAGCTTCGAGGTGGAGAGCTCCGTCTGTTCAATGGGTTTCTTCGTCAGGTCTTCTGCCACCTGTCCGAAGCCGATGACCTCGATGGCCTGGTCTTTTGGGATCCCGGTGCGTTTGAGTCCCTCTTCCGATACAACTGCAATAGAGGAAGCGCCATCCGATACTTTTGAACAATCGAATACATTGAGGTGATCAACAAAACTGCGTCCGTTGGGTTCCATCATGGCAACAGCCTCAAGGTCCTTCGTGGAGTTATGGTACTCCTGCGCCGTAGGACAGAGGCGTGCGTTCTCAATGGCATTGCGGTACCAGCGTGCAAAGGCCCTGCGGGTCTTCTCCCTTCCGTATTTTTCGTAGTAGGCGCCGGCACGGTCGCTGAATTGCCCGGGGAAAAAATAGGCATGACCCTCTTTGCGGTCCTTGTACCATCCTGCACCTGCAAGGATATCGGCACCATAGATCGCTTTTACCGTATTCTGGACCTCCACGCCGATGACCAGCACAACCTCGGCCGTCTCGGCAAGGATGCTCTTTATCCCCGTCATCAGTGCCAGTGCACCCGTGGCGCAGGCGCCTTCCACGCGGATGGCCGGTTTGCCCCTCAGACCTTCGTCGATGAAAGGGAAAAAGGCGGCCATGTTGGCCTGCTTGTTGAACCGCGAACCCATGAAATTCCCGATGGCACATTCGTCAACGTTCTGCGCGCCGCCGATCATCTTCAGAGTTCCCTGGCCGGCTTCGCGGATGTACTCCTCAAGTCCGGGACGTTCCTTCTTCGGGTTGAATTCCTTACGGCCGGTTCCCATGGAAACGGTGTTGTAGCCGGCCACCATATATACTTTTCTTCTCAGCTTTTTCATTGTTTTCTTTTAATTAAGATAATCATTAACCGGACCATAGGCATGAAAGAAACCGGTCAGCAGGACCGTGTTCACATCCTTCTCGCTGAAGGCAACCCCGCTGGAAACAAGTCCAACCCCGATCTCGCGCGATTTCAGAGCGTAGGCTTTGGTCATAACGGCACCGGGGCTCTTTGCATCGCCGATCTCTTTGAAATAGGCCTTCAGGATATCTTCCTTCCCGGGATTGCCGACAATGCTCTTCCAGGGCTGTACGGCCGGCATCGCTCCCAGCTTCTCATCCACTTTTGCTTTGAATTCTTCGATCACCCGGTAGGCCTTCTTTCCGGGATCATAGATACCAACGACTTTTCCTTTCTCATATTTCAGGATGCCGTCTTTCTGCGATCCGTCGGAGAATTGTCCGCCCTTCACACCCAGTGCAAGCAGCTGGTCCAGCAGCGGGCAGTGAAGCGGTTCCTGCTTCATGTACGACTGCATGACACTGAGGATATAACTGCAAACATCGATGCCCACGTAGTCGATCAGCTGGAAGATCCCCATCGGGCGGATGAGGTAATCCTGGCTGATCCTGTTCATCGCATAGACCGACTCAACGAAGCCGAACTCTTTCTGAAGCTTCTCAACTTCGCCGGTAGCATAAAGGATATCACGCATAAAATGCCCGTTGCCGATAAACCCTGCAACATCATTTGAGGGGACCAGCACCTTCCGGAGGTTCTTTGCATAGGCCTGGGCGAACTCACTAACCTCCTTCAGCGTGTTCTTCGAGGGGATCAGCTCTACCAGCTTCTGAACGGCCGGGGGATTGTAAAAATGGAAACCGATGATGCGGCCGCCTAGTTTTGCTTTTTCATCCAGCTCTCCGATCGGGATCGAAGAGGTGTTGGTGAAGAACCAGGGCTGGTTCTTGTTGTTTTCATTGATGTAGGAAAAGATCTTCACCTTCAGTTCCGGGTCTTCCTTGATGGCTTCGAACACAAGGTTTGAGCCCAGGGCAGAGGCAAGATGCGTGGAGGGCATCACCAGCCCGATCACGTCGTGCACATACTGGTCGATGATATCCGCGTTCTCGATAAGGGCAGGATGATCCTTATAGACGGACCGCAGTGCGACGATCTTCTTCTCCGCTGCCTTCAGCACCTGGGCACGGAGGTATTTCATCAGGCCCTGCAGCGCTTCATCCGAAACATCGATGGCATTGATCACATACTTCTTTCCCTTGCCTTCCGGTTTGAGGCTCAGGTCAGCCATCTCCAGCGCCGTAAGGAGCAGGATGCCGCTGCCCATCTTTCCGGCAGCACCGAGCACGGCAACATTTTGCATTCTTTCTTCGTAATTCATTGGGTTGGTTTATGGTTAGTGTTTGGTTTCGCTTTTCTCGCTTTTCGCTTTTCGCTTTTCGCTTTTCGCTTTTCGCTTTTCGCTTTTCGCTTTTCGCTTTTCGCTTTTCGCTTTTCGCTTTTCGCTTTTCGCTTTTCGCTTTTCGCTTTTCGCTTTTCGCTTTTCGCTTTTCTTCCTTTGTGTTTTTTGTGGTAAAATATTTAACCACAAAGGCGCGCAAAGTACGCACAAAGGTTCACAAAGGTCAATTTATCATTCAATTCGTAATTCCTAATTCCTAATTCGTAATTTTCTTTTGAACTACCAGTTTGGTTTGCGTTTTTCGAGGAATGCTTTCATTCCTTCTTTGGTTGACGGATAGTCGAACAGTCCCGAAAAAGCTATTGCTTCCATCTGGCTTCCCTCCTTGAGCGACAGCACCAGTCCCTTGCGGATCACCTCCTTGGCCTTTTTTACCGCGTGCGATCCGTTGGAGGCGATCTTCTTCGCGACCTTCATCACCTCCTCCATCAGCTGTTCAGGCGGCACCACTTTCTGAACCAGTCCCATGGCCAGCGCCTGTTCAGCGGTGATCATCTCGCCGGTCAGGATCAGGTAGAGCGCATTGCCCAGCCCGGAGAGGCGCGACAGCCGCTGTGTTCCGGCATATCCCGGGATCAGCCCGAGGTTCACTTCCGGCTGTCCGAACTTTGCAGCCGACGAGGCGATGCGGAAATCACATCCCATGGCAAGTTCAAATCCTCCGCCCAGGGCGAAGCCGTTGATGGCTGCAATGACCGGCATCTCCATTTGTCCGAGGCGGAGAAAGAGCTTCTGTCCCGTAGTGGAAAAGACGCAGGCCTGGTCAAAACTCATGTTCGACATCTCCGCGATGTCGGCCCCGGCAGCAAATGCCTTCCCTTCGCCAGTGATCACGATAACACGCACGGTTTCGTCTTTCGCGAGAATGGTAAGCAGGTCGTTGAGCTCGGCAAAGAAAGTGGAGTTCAGCGCGTTCATGGCCTCCGGACGGTTGACCGTAATGAGGGCGATGCCTTCGGAAATTGAAACCTTAAGAACTTTAAATTCAATCATGTTTCCTGTTTTTTACCCGGCAGACATGGAGATGATCCCGGCTGCGGAATTGATATATGTGCTACTGTATATATTTCCGCTACGAAAATAACACTTTATTGATCTGGCAAACCCGGGAGGCAGTTAAAAATTGTTAATCTGGCATCAGGTATTGGGTTTTAGGTATTGGGTATTGGGTATTGGGTATTGGGTGTTGGAGGATGGAGGATGGAGGATTACTGATTAACTCTCTGTGGTTCTCTGTGTCTTCTCAGTGAACCTCTGTGTAACACTCTTTTGAGCGCTTGGGAATTACACAGAGAACCACAGAGGTTCACAGAGATACACAGAGGGAGTTCAGGTTAGAATAAGCCCAATTCGTAATTAGTAATTTTCTTACTCGATTCGTGTCCGGAGGGCTTTGACTTTATCCTGCATCAGCCTGAAGAACCGGTTCCGTTCTTTCGCAGAGGTGCCGCTGATCAGGGTCGATTTGGTCATCAGGATGCGGAGGTTGTTCTGGATCTGGTCGCAGAAGACCGGGTTTCCCGTGGTAAGGAGGTTGATGATGTTATAGGTCATGTAGGTGTGGTCATTCCCATCCATGCGTGTGAAGATGGTATTGTCGCTCAGCAGGACCTCGTTGAAATAGAGACGGTAGCTGTTCGGGATCCCCTCCTCGGGCGAGCCGTACATGAAGAGGAAGCCCCGTTCGGCCTCACGCTGCAGGTGCCGGATCAGCTTTTCGAGCACGTCGCAAAGGTTGAGTGCGTCGGCTTTGGAAGCGAAGAAACCGCTCACGTAGCAGTATTCGATCTGGCGGGTGATGCTGGTGAAGGTCTCCTCATTCCAGAGTTCGCTCACGGGAATGGTATTGTAGATCGCCAGCAGCTGGTAACCGATCGAATATACCTCCTCCGTGATGTCCATCGCAAACTGCATGTCCTCATCTTCCCGGATGGGAAAAAGGGCCTTGTGCCAGAAATAGAATTTGAAGGCGGCGATCTCGGGGAACTGGAACAAGTGGAATACCGGGATGTCCTTGGCGGCATAAATCACCTCCTTCTCCTTGCATTCCTTGACCTTTTTAACCTCCTGGAGGATCGATCCCAGCCACATCGCCAGGGTGAAATTCTTCTGCCCGATGGCCATGGAGTTGAACACCACACTGTTGCCTTCCACCCCCATCAGGGCATCGAGCGAAACATTAAAATGCCGGCACAGGGTCTTGATCTCTTCCATGGAGAGTTCCTTCTCCCCCCGGATCCGGCGGTAGGCGCTGTCGTAGCTTATTCCGAGAAGCTCGGAGATATCATGAACAAAAGAAAGGTTCGATGGAAGCCGCTGTTTGATCACATGGAACAGGAGCTCCTGGGTAGATTTTTCCTGATTCATGGGTGCAATATACATTATTTTCACTCAAAACACAAAACGATAGATAATCAGGTGTTGGGTATTGGAGGTCGGAGGTCGGAGGTCGGAAGATTGAGCATCCAGCATCCAGCATCGAGGATGGAGGATTACTGACAAACTCTCTGTGCACCTCTGTGTCTTCTCAGTGAACCTCAGTGTAACCTTCTTTTGAACGCTTGGGAATTACACAGAGATACACAGAGGTTCACAGAGAACCACAGAGGGAGTTCAGGCTAGAATAAACCAAATTCGTATTCCCCTAATGGCTAATACCCAATACCCAATACCCAATTCGTAAATATTTAGTCTATATCTCGAATATCTGTTTTATTTTTGAAAAAAATTCCCTCATGTCAAGGTCCGAGACCCACTCTAAAGTCTACAACTGTGACGACTGCCTCTTCCAGCAAATAAGCTGTCAGTTCATGGAGCCTGCCCAGTTTAATATGCTCCGGAAAGCTTCGGCACAGCTGCGGTTCAACAAGGGGGAGACGATCCTGAAACAGGGAGCGCAAGCCACTCATCTTGCCTTCCTTCAGAAAGGGGTTGTCAAGTTTCAGTATGAAGACGAACGGGCCCGGAACCTTATCCTGACCATTACAAAGGCCCCGGCACTGATCGGCGGCTCCAACATCTTCAATGATTCCGTGAATTTCTTTTCAGTTCAGGCGGTGGAGGAGTGTGAAGTCTGCATGATCGACATGGCCATGCTGAAAGAGATCGCCCAGATGAACAACCGCTACCTCATGAAGCTGCTGGAGCTGGTCACCGGGATGTTCAGGGAGTCGGTCATCAATTTCATCACGCTGGCCCACAAGCAGGTGAACGGAAGGATTGCCGATGTGATCCTCTACCTCTCCGATTCGGTTTACAACAGCGATCTCTTTACCCTCACCCTCACCCGTAAGGAGCTCTCCGAATTTGCAGGCTGCTCCACCGAAAATGTGATCCATACCCTCTCCCGTTTCCACCGCGAAGGCATCCTCAACGTCAAAGGAAAATCAATCGAGATCGCCGACAGGGAAAGGCTGCAGAAGATCAGTAAAATCGGGTAATCATTCAGGTATTGGGTGTTAGGTATTGGGTATTTGCTTTCCGACCTCCGACCTCCGACCTCAATCCTCCATCTTCCATTCTTCATTCTTCATTCTTCATTCTTCCCCCCTCCAGCCTTCCTTCATGCTAGCTATATCATAGCTCCATGATAGCATCAGAAATGGACTGTTTTTTTCATTCCACCCTGAAAGCGACCTGAAGAGGAGCTGAAAGGAAGCTGAATAGAAGCTGAAAGGAATCCCGAAGCGAACATGAAGAGAACATGAAGAGAACATGATCAAATCATCCCCTGATATTATTTTGGAAAGTAGAAAATGACGGAATAGTATATTGACAAGTATGACCTTTATCACTCTGTGACTTTGTGATTCTGTGACTATTTTTCACCGCAAAGACGCAAAGCAAATTCCTAATACCCAACACCCAATACCTAATACCTAATGCCCCACGTCAATTATCGTCTCTTTCAGCCCGAACATCGCTATTCTCCTGATCTCTTTAGCCGAGAAATCCAGCTCCTTCAGGTCGATCTTGCGGAGGGTTGGGTTATCGTAGGTATTGAAATAGAGGATCCGGTTTGTCAGGTCGCGGAAGGTGACCCACTGAGTGGTTTCGGCCGAGACGACCTTTCCTGAAGCATCCTTGTCAACGATGATACCTTTTGGGATCGTAAAGGTGTTGATGATGTGTTCGCTGAGGTTGAGGTTGGATGCTGCATCCGGCTGACGGTCGGCGAAGTTTGTCAGCATCGCCAGACGAACGAAGCGGCTCGGTGGGGTGTAGTCGCCCGGGAGGTTCATCATCCCCTGCCCGTGACCCGTGGGATTGAATTTCAGACCGTCCACGGTCAGTGCCTTAGGTTCCTGGGCCGACATGCCGATGTACTGTCGCAGGTTGGTGATCTGCCAGGGGAACGACGGCGCGTTGGTCATGATCCCCATGGGGTTGTCGTAGATGTTGCATTGACCCTTGTCGAACTCGATGACAATGCAGCCTCCGTCGCTGTCGAACACGGCATAGTGCAATGTCGGCATGGCCTTCATCTTAGTGGTGTCGACATACGAGAACACTTTAATTCCCGGGAGAGCGCTTTTCAATCCGGCCACGGTATTGAAATTTCCAAGCACCCAGTCGCTAAAGAAAGAAGAGGCCAGTGCCTTGTCGCGGTCTTCAGGGCCGGCTTTCGGCCAGATCATGTCGTTGTCGTACCAGAGGGCGCTGATGGAGAGCCCCTTTTCGTTCATGCCGTCGGAGACGCCGTAAGTCATTCCGAAGGAAGCCACACCCACGTAACCATATTTCGTTTCCCAGTGGAGGGCGGTAAGCGAATTCGGGAAGGGGCTGGTGAAGGAAGTCTGGCGTGGAACCACGATCAGGTCGTAATGCAGGTCGACACCGAACTCCATCGATCGGGCAACCATCAAGCTGCCGTCGGCAGCCTTAAGACGGAAAATCGTGCAGGAATCAGCAACCGTTACAGAGAACAGCAGGATAAGTACGATAACCGGAAAGAAGCATTTTGATTTCATGACAGAAAGATTTTCAGGGTTTGATGATGCAAGGTAGTGAAAAAAGAGATGCTGGATGCTGGATGCTGGATACTGGATACTGGATGCTGGATCTAGGACTGGGGACTGAGAAGGGCAATAGGGTGAAACGGGGACAAACTCTCTGTGAGCCTCTGTGTCTTCTCTGTGGTTCTCTGTGTAATTCCAAAACGCATAAAAGAATGTTACACTGAGGTTCACAGAGAAGACACAGAGGACCACAGAGGGTGATCAGGTAAGAATAACCCCAATTCTTAATCCCTAACACCTACAACCTAATTCCCAATACCCAATACCCAATACCTAATACCAGACACCCGCCACCCCCGTACCGCTGAAATGTACACCCACAGAATGAAGATGGGATTTAAAAAGAGGTAAGTCTGTTCGAAACAGGGAATTTTGAATAATAATGAACAGAGGTTGAATTTGGTATTTTTTTATCTATATTCGTTATCGAAATATTAAGTTGAGCCTGTCTTCATCAGAGGGACTGGCAGATTATCCGGTTTGTTTACTGTTACATCGTCATTTTTTGTATAAATTCAACCCTAATCGTAACGTTACCCACATGCTGTGTTTGGGAACTCTCAATTTTCATCATAGGGCAGGACCAATATAACTTCAACAACACAGTATGTACAGTCATTATGGGCAAATTTTGAGAAACACTTATTGTTTCACAAAGAACCTTTTTGCATTTTTGAAATAATATTTGTCACATATGAAAAATGTATATCAAAGTATTCTTGTACTTGTACTATTATCATTGGTGCACTATTCACACGCCCAGGATTGGCAATTCCTGAACTCGGGGACTACGAGCCAGCTTCATTCCGTTTTTTTTAAGAATGCAGATACCGGATTTGTTGTGGGAATGAATGGAACCCTTTTGAAAACTGTTGATGGAGGTCTGAACTGGACTCCCCAGCCGGTGCCGACAGCGGCATCATTGTATTCAATTGCTTTTCCCGACCCATCAACTGGGTATATTGCCGGTGACAGCGGGATAATATTAAAGACGACCAACGGGGGAATCAGTTGGATAAAAAAGTACGCAGGATTCGTTACTTATTTATCATCCGTTTATTTTGTTAATTCAACTACAGGATATGCAGTAGGTGGAAAAAATTTAAAAACCACCGACGGAGGTATTACATGGAATAATACGCCGCTTGGCAATGGTCAATATCCTGAATCTGTCTATTTTACTGACTCGCTTACTGGTTATATTGCGGGATCATTCCATGGCGAGTTAGGGCTAATTCTAACGACAACAGATGGAGGAATCACATGGAACTCACAATCAGTGAACGTGAACTGTCCGTTACATTCTGCTTATTTCACAGGCGGGGATACCGGAATAATTGTCGGAGGGTACTACATTGGCTGCTGGGCAATATTGAGAACCATCAATGGCGGATCAGACTGGAATGAGATAACCACAGGAAACGGGGGAGATGGTTATTCATCTGTTTATTTTCCAGGAAGAAATAAGGGATATATCGTGGGTGAATCCGGAGTTATCAAAAGATCGTCCGACGGAGGTTCAACATGGCAGAACCTCTATTCAGGAACAGCCATGACACTTTATTCTGTACATTTTCCTGATTCCCTGACCGGATACGCAGCAGGTGATTCCGGTACAATCCTTAAGACAATAAACGGGGGGGGCGTGGGTATATCTGAAAGACTGAAGAAAAACAATGTCGAAATATATCCTAATCCTGCAACCGATAAAATCAACATATCTGTTCATTGGATTTCCCCCGGAGAAATTTTATTAAGTATTATTAAGATTACGGGAGAGCAAGTTATGCAACAAAGGTTCATGAATCAACCTCTCATCATGATGAATCTAAGGAATATAACGAAAGGCATTTATTTAGTTAAAATTCAATCCCAATCAGAAATTGAGGTCAAAAAGCTGGTTATTCAGTAAAAATACATTTCAAAGAGATTATTCAAAACCTGCCCCTAACAAACTGACAGGGTGATCAATGCAACCAAAATAACTATCTGGACAAAACGATCAAATGAACTAAGGAGTGCGGAGTCAGCACGGTAATCACCGACGAAACTAAAATGAAAAGAATCATTATTCTGTTGTTTATTGCAATGTCAACGACATTCTCAACAAATGCACAACTTCCGAACAACGGGTTTGAAGATTGGACTGCATTTGGTAACGGAATGGTCCCAAATGGGTGGTGGTGTTCGAACGATTCGGTAAACCCGGCAAGCAGTTATTTCCCGATCACAAGATCATCTGATCATTATCCCAACACGATTGGAGATTATTCTATAAGGCTTGAATGTAATCCTTCGCTGTCAAATTGGGCAGGATTTGCTATGGCATGGCCTGGAACTTATTCAGGCTCTGATCATCCCGCATTTCCTGTCATTGGACATCCACTGTCATTATGCGGCTACTACAAATACTTACCACAAAACGGTGACATGATGGACATCCGTTGGTTTCTATATAAAAACGGGCAGCCGGTATTAAACGGGTATGGAGAACTCTTAAGTGGCACCGCCATGCCGAACTGGACCCCTTTTAGAATCGGTGTTACAGATAGCTCCTATTCCGTTGCTGACAGTGCCAGGATTACAATAACACCTTTTAATTGGAATGGTTCGATTCAGGGAAATTCTGTTCTTTATATTGACAACCTGAGCTTTGATAATCCAATTACGGGAGTAGACGAAAAATCCATGGAGAATTTGTCTTTTACTTTATATCCGAACCCTGCCTCCGATATGTTTGTTGTGAATATCAATGTTCGAAGCATTCCCAATCTGACGTTGAATATTTTTAACAACATGGGCATCCTGGTTAAAACAATGGTTGTGAATAATAATCTGCAACAGATAAATATTGATGATCTGGGCAAAGGAATCTATATAGTTGAAATAAGATTGAATGAATGGTCGAAAAAGCAAAAGCTAATCGTTATCAGATAATTTCAGTTGCATAGAACAAGCCGTCATTGTAATATTGATATACTGAAGAAGTACATCGGCACAGATATAAGGAGATTTTATTCAGACAACAATTCCGGGTATGAACCCCGGGGCAAGTCAAAGAAACTCAATTTATCGGTGCCCATAAACCCAAATTCCGTCCCGAGTTCTTGGGAGGTATTATCCCCTCCGACTGCATCGGGATTGTTCGACTAACAAATCTTTAATCACTACGTTCAAAAAATTTGAGTCTCACGAATAAACTTAAAATTTAAAAAATATGAATCAGAACAAAATCATTCCCAGCCTTTGGTTCAGCACCGACGGGGGAGATATTAAAACACTTATTGAATACTATAAAAAGATATTTGGGAAAGATTTTCAAAATGGACAAATTATACCTCTTGGCGATACACCCAGCGGAAATACAGAAATCTGCGAAGTGCATATTTTTGGACAACTATTTTCTCTCATGAGTACAGCGAAAGAACATCATCCATTAAATGATGCGATGTCGTTTATGATTCATTGTGAAGACCAGGATGAAATTGATAACTATTGGGACTATTTTACACTGGAAGGTGAAGAGTCACAATGTGGCTGGTGTATTGATAAATATGGGCTTCGGTGGCAGGTATTGCCAAAGAATTTGGGAGAACTGATGAGTAAGCCAAATTCTTTTGAAGTAATGATGAAACAGAAAAAGATTGTGATTAAAGACTATTTGAAATAAATAACGAACTGCTGACAAAGGCGATAACAAATGACGGGTTTCGGAGTATATTTCAAATCTCGTCACTTGAACAAACATTCATGCTGGCTGATTGCTAAGTTCTGCGCACCCGCTTCCTTATCGGAAATTTAAAACAGTTTTCAAAGAAGGCAAACTTAAGGCTGAACGTTAGGTGTAAGGTAAATAGAAGAGGAACCCGGACTGAATAGTCCTAAGATTGAATATCGATGAATGTTGAAGACTATATTAAAGGGATCGTTGGAACATCGGATGCTTTGGGGCAACTCCAATCATCAATAAAGAAATCATTTCGATCCACATCCTTTAAGTTGTTTTGGAGAAATTGGAATCCATTCGTTGGATATTTTTTATCTAAATACATTAACAGGCCGGTTTCCAGGAAACTAAACGGAGTGATTTCATCTTTACTGACATTCCTATTCAGCGGTTTATTTTTGCACGACATATGGCTAATGCCTCTTTTTTTCATTTTGTTTAATAAGGTTGTTTTATTTCCTGTAACATTTATATTTTTTTGCTTTTGGCTTGTCATGATTCTGGAAAACACGATTAAATTCAGAGAAAATGTAAAGAATGCAAACATTCATGTTCTGATAAATAGTATGTATGTGATTGGATGTAGTATTTTGGGAGGTCTAATCTCGTCTCTAATTTGAATGATCGGGAAACCTTCGTCATAGTTATATTTATATTAAGCCCGAGTATAACCTGCACCTGATACGCGGGTAAAGCGTTGGCGGTAATTTTGTGAATAGTCAAACTAATACAACTTATGGCAGAACAAGAAGTTATTAAACATTCAAGAAAAATGTTAAAAATAATGGGAAATAAAAATTTCACTTTTTGGCAAAAACTTAAGGAATTTGTCACTGAAATAATTATCATCGTGATAGCCATTACGCTTTCAATTTGGTTTCATAACAGAAGTGAACACAGGCATGAGCAAACTCAGGTCAAAGAGTTCTTAACAGGATTAAAAGAGGATCTGATGGCAGACATAGATGATGCTAAAAGTTCATTGGATACCTACCAGAAATATAAACTTCTGTATTCTTACCTGGGCAATTTAGATAGAAATAAAAAACCAAATCAAGATTCCCTGAAACTGGCGTTGTCATATTTGGAGTCATATAACTTATTTCGTGTCCATAAAAGCAGATTCACGGGATTTCTTTCTGCCGGAAAAATTCTGACGATTGAGAACAGCACATTGACACAAGATATTCTAGATTATTACCAGGAAATAGTTCCCGCATTAGAAACTTCAGAAGAAGACTGGATAGGTCAACATAAGGCTTTAGTTAATTTTGTAACTGATAATTGTAAAGATTTTAAAAATGATCTGGATCTCTGGCAAACTTTGACAGAGCCTAAAGCAAAATATTTGTCAACACATTTAATTCCCTGGCCGCAAATTATTGACAGGTATACTCAAGTGATTAAAAAAGCAGAAAAGATGGCAAATACAATCAACAGAACATATCCTGATAAATAAAAATGAGACCTGGCGAGCATTGGGCATCATTGCCATTAAAACAAATCCAATTATCGAGATGAGCAAAAAAGTTAAATTCAACTATCATCACCTTGGGATCCCCACAGACAAACCCATCGAGGGGGAGGTGTATTTAAAAGATTATAAAGTTTACCATTATGGTTATGATAAAAGTGATTATGGAATTGAATGGATGAGGTACGAAAAGGATTGTCAATTACCAGAGATTGTAAAAACGATTCCACATGTCGCTTTTGAGGTTGCAGATATCTATGAAGCCATCCGGGGTAAGAACGTGATTATTGAACCAAATAGTCCTTCAGAAGGGAATATTGTCGCCTTTATTGAAGAAAACGGGGCACCCATAGAATTTATCCAAACCAGAAAAGGAAAAAGAAAACAATATGGCAACGATGCCTGACAAGCCGGCAGCCTGCAATTCGGGGCTGATGGTTAAGGAAGGTAATCCTGACTACTGAACATGGAAACATAAAGCGAATAACCATACAGGCACCATGAAAAAGACAATCGTCATAATCTTAGTACTTGCGACATCCTTCAGTTTTGGTTTTGCATTTAAAACAATCGTTTCAAATCAATCTGACAACCAGACAAAGATGAAAAAAGTAACAGGCATAGGTGGCATTTTCTTCAAATGCAAAGACCCGAATAAAATGAGAGAATGGTATCAAAAGCATCTTGGCTTGAACACCAATCCCTATGGGGCAACTTTTGAATGGTATGAAGGTGCAGACAACAGGAAAAAAGGACAAACGCAATGGACTCCATTTGCCGAAACGACAACGTATTTTGAACCTTCAACAAAAGACTTTATGATAAATTACCGGGTAGAGAATGTACTTGAACTTGTTGAGCAACTTAAAAAAGAAGGGGTAATAATAGTCGACAATATTGAAACCTATGAATATGGTAAATTTGTCCATATCCTTGATGCAGAAGGAAACAAAATTGAACTATGGGAACCTGCCGGTGAATAGAAGCCTGACCACAACCCAATGTAACAGGAATAAAAAATTCAATCGTGTTTGCAATGAAAATTCTGAGGTCCAATAAAATTTATTTTTCACTTATTTTAGTTTTGGCACTATTTTCTGCCCTTAATGTTTTCTTACCCTATGGAAGTATACTGAAACAATATGAACTGCCTGCATCAAAACCAATCGTCGCACTCGCTACGTTCTTTCTTATGCTGGTTGTTTACGGTGGGTTAGGGTTTATTGGGCTGGAACTCTCAAAAAAATTAGGATTTCCTGAGATTTGGGATAACAAGATTACCAATAAACAACGGTTTTTAATCCCGGGTTTGATTGGAACAGGCATCGGATTATTTTTTATCCTGGTTGATATTTCCGTACACCACCTCCAGCCTGTTTGGCCAATCCCTCATCCTGAATTTCCTGCATCCATTGTTGCATCAATTACTGCAGGGATTGGCGAAGAAATAATGTTTCGATTATTCTTTATCTCCTTCTGGGTATGGCTTTTATCCTTTGTTATATTCAGGAAAAAATGGAAAATTCAAATCTTCTGGGTAGTTGCTGTTTTTTCAGCTATCGTATTTGCTTTTGCGCACATGCCGTCTTTGATGATGCTCTGGGGTTTGACCTCCATCGATAAAATCCCGATTTTATTACTGATTGAAATAATACTTCTGAATGGGGTGCTGTCACTTTTTGCAGCAAAGTATTTTAAAAAATATGGTTTATTTGCAGCAATAGGAATTCATTTTTGGGCAGATATTGTCTGGCATGTCATTTATGGTCTGATATAGAATGACTCAGGATTTACTGAATATAACATGCCGTCAACCGCAATTCCGGGGGCCCTGGATTAACCTGATCTTACATCTAAAAGTTCAGGGCTGATGAGGCTGGCGGCCGGAGGTTCGGCACTATTTTTAATAACTCAGCAAACAGACGGAACGATGGAAATAAGATTCAGGCAAACAAAAGAGATTGATTTCAAAGAAACCGAAACCATAACCAGGGAGGCATTCTGGGATCTGTATAAACCCGGTTGCGATGAACATTTGATACTTAATAAAATAAGAAGAAGCAAATGCTATGTAAGGGGACTTGACTTACTGGCGGTTGAGGGTGAACGAATCATTGGTCATATCATTTGTACAAAAGCCAAGGTCACAGATGCAAAGAAGATTGAACATCCTGTATTGTGCGTTGGGCCATTTTCAATACTGAATAAATACCAGGGGAAAGGCTTTGGTTCAAAACTTATGGAATATTGCATACACAAAGCAGGAGAGCTGGGTTATGCAGCCATGATTTTATTCGGGAATCCAACTTATTATCATCAGTTTGGATTCCGGAATGCCGCTGAATATGGGATAACGACGAAAGAAGGAATGAACTTTGAACCATTTATGGCGAAAGAACTCCAAACAAACGGATTAAAAGAAATTCAGGGTAAATTTTATGAAGACGAATCCTTTTTAGTTGATGCTGCTGAATTAGATAAATTTGAAGAACAATTCCCATTTAAAGAAAAACACATCACGGATACACAATTAAAGGTATGAAACAACATTGCCTGACGAGCAGTTAATCCCGATGCCGTGGTGTATATGGAATCCGGCCATTGCGCCGGATGCAGAATTTTAATTTTAGGATATAATACAGTATGCTGAAGTTCTATCCTTACATTATTTACAAGGTATACACCTGGGGGAACAAAGGGAGTTATGCCACACCTGTTCTGAATGTGCTTATTGCCCTGACATTTGTTCATTATGTGCAATTGCTGATCCTGCAAATGATCCTGGCCAGGATTTTCCCGTCCTTACGTTTCTTGGGGAAGCCAGACAGGTTATATTTAGCGGTGGGGCTCATTCTCTTCTTTGTTCTTCACTATTTTATTTTCTATAACAAAAACCGATGGGCGTCCTATGTCGAAAGATATAAAGATGAAACAGGAAAGAAGAAGAGGGTTGGGTCTATCCTTGTCTTATCCTACCTCATTGGAAGTATTCTCCTTTTCTTTTTGTTGCTGCCGGTTTTATTCTGATTTCCCTTAAAACATAAGATATGAAGATCCTGAAACTTAAAATCGGTTCTATTGATTTAGACAAAACAATCGATTACCTGGCAGATCATCTGCAGTTCGATTACGAGAATCACAGTACTGACATGTCAGTATTGACGTCGGAGGAATTCTATATCCGAAATCTTTCTGCGCAGCTTAACATGATTATTGCCAGGAAAACGGATTCCCACATATTCATTGACATTATTGGCGGCGCTGGTGGTTCAGGCAATCATTAAAAAAGCATATTGACAAAGGAAAGGGGAAAAACCCACTCGACAAGCCCCCAGAAATAATCATTTTTATTACTACATCCGGTTTATTATGAAAATTGACAAGAGCAAAATCAAACTGCGAAAAGCCGGTATTTCTGATGTTCAAACTATAATAGATTCCAGGATTGAGTTTGTTCGTGAAGTAAATTGTGGTCTGACGGAAGAAACAGAATCAAGGCTGAGACGATCCCTTGGAAATTATTTAAGAAAATCCTTCAGGAATAACTCATTCGTTTCATGGTTTGCTGAATATAACGATCAGCCGGTCGCCTTCAGTGGAATGGTTATCAGGGAACAACCAGGGAATTTTGATCTACCGAATGGAAAAACAGGCTACATTTTGAACATGTTTACCATCCAGGATTTCAGGAATAATGGATTAGGATCCCTGTTGTTCCAGAAGTTAATTGACGAAGCCAGGAAAAGAAAATTAGACCGGATTGAACTCCATGCGACAAGCGACGGAGAACCAATTTACAGGAAATTCGGGCTCACGGAACCTCATGACAAGGTGCTGGAATTAAAATTGAATTGAAACGACAACATGGCAACGAAACACACTATACAGAAAAAATAGCAGCAAGATGAAGACACGGAAAGAACTTAAGGAGGAGTATAAACAGATGAAATATAAAATGGGTGTTTTCAAAATAGTAAATATAAAAAGCAATAAAATATTCGTTGGAAGCAGCCAGGACCTGATCGCCATTTGGCACGCCCAGAAGCTGCAACTCGACTTCGGGATACACCCGAACAGCGACCTGCAGAAGGAGTGGAAAGAGTTTGGTCCTGAAAGTTTCAGGTATGAAATCATTGAAGAGATAAAACAAACAGAGGATAAGCCTGTTGATTATGACAAAGAAATAAAAGCGCTTGAAGAGATGATCCTGGAAGAATTACAGCCATTCGGAAATGCCGGTTATAATAAGAGGATCCCACATTAGGCCTGCCGGCACGAAGTAACAACCCATGAAACCAATAGTGGAAAATGAAATCACCCGCATTAGACAAATCGATTGAAATTATCATCAGGGAATGAGAAATAAATGCTACGAAAAAGAAAACGCCACTCTGGAAATATCAACCGGATAAAAACCACTAAAACCTTCAAAATGATGAAAAGCTTCCTTTTGCTCCTTGCAACCCTGTTTTGTACTGCAACCTCCTTCTCACAGTCAGACCGGTCTTCAGCAGGCACCATCGGCTGTTTGTGCAAAGTCAGTGCCGACAATCAATATGTAAAAATAATCAACATTCACGAGGGATCGCCTGCCGATATGTGGGGATTGAGAGCCGGCGATCATATTAACAGGATCGATGACATTAACGTAAAAGAGATCAGGAATCCGGTTGGCAGAATTGCCGGAGCCCCGGGCACCTATGTCAAGCTGAACATAAGCCGGTACGGAAATGCAAAAACAGGCGATGTAACTGTTCCGAGAATTTCAGTTTCTCTTTTTAATGAAAACAACTATGTTTCAGAAGGAGAATTGACCTCCCGGATCTATACGAATGATTATTCGGACCATTCAAATATGGTACAATCATCCATGACTGTCCTGGATGATGAAGAAGCAGATATTTATAAGTATAAAACCTATGATTTTGATTACACCTCTGCCGCCGACCCCTTGCTTGAAAAAGAAATTTTTAAAGTGCTGGGTGACAAATTAAATTCCATGGGGCTGAGAAGATCACAGGTTGATCCGGGAATTTTGATCGTAATGAACTCCTATTCGGGACAGAAAGAATATTATAACCCGCCCCAGCAAATCATAAGCACTCACATCAGTACCACTTATGACTGGTACTGGGGCTTCGTACCTGTGCCGATAACCGAATCCACTACGACGAAAGGTTATACCGATGTTACCTATCTCTATACCATCTCGCTGAAATTCCTGGACGCCCATAAGATCGGAACGAGCAAGGTTCCTCCCGTTATCTGGTCGGGCTCTGTCTCACAGGCTTCGAAATCAAAGACCAGCATGATGGATAAATGTGATGACCTGTTTACCTTACTGCTTTACCAGTTCCCTGTGGTATGGTTCCCAAATTCAGAATATTATCTCTTTCTTCATTACACCTATACGGGGATAATTTATAATCTGAATGAGATGAGAACGATTGCAGAAGTTATTCCCGGGTCGCCTGCTGCCATTGCCGGAATTCAGAAAGGGGATGAAATTGCAAATATCTACAACTCAAAAATACCCGACAGATACGCTGACGCCAGTCCGAATCAATGGTCCTATCTGCTGGATGGCAAGAACAATGGCCTGCGGTATTTATTCATCCTGGCAAATCTGGTTTATAAACCTTATATGCAGAAGGACCTTAAAACCGTCTCCTTTGTCGTTAAGCGGAATGGAAAAAGAATGAAGATCAAGGTAACACCTGAAGACAAAACAATCTTTACCCTTCGTAAAGATTAGGAAACGATTATGTGATTGGAATTCGTAAATTTAATGGCCGGAACTAATTACATGTATCGGACACCGGGCAATAACCCCATTGCGACAATCAAGCTGAAAAAGGGTATGAGACAATCTCCGTTTCTCTTCATTTTAACCTTTTTTTTTATCCTGATGCTTTCATTCAGGGCGGCAGCGCAATCCTGGGAGTTTGTCAAGGAAAAGGATGGCATTAAAATATATACATTTACGGAGCCCGGTAAGTCGCTGAAAGCTTACAAAGGGGTTACTGATATTCATGCACCGGCAGATAAGGTCTTCGCCATGATCGAAGATGTTTATAACACGGACTGGTGGGACAAGAATCTCACACAGATCAAAGTGCTGCTTTATGAAAAATACAAAAAGGCGCAGTACTACCTGGTTTACCGATCGTGACCTTTGTGTGGATGTTACCGTTACCATCGATACGGAAACCGGTGTGCACAGGATAACGGCAGTTCCTCTCCCCGGAGTCATTCCCGAACGCCAGGAGATGATACGCATCAAGGAGTACAGGCAAACATGGACCATCAAACCTGTGAGTAAAGAAATGTCGCATGTGGAACTTGAAGGGTATCTTGATCCTGCAGGAAGTATACCCGACTGGATCACAAACATGCTGATCGTCGATTCTCCTGTCAAGGTCATCGGCGGGGTAAAGGAGCGGATGGAAAAAAAATAATCCTAACCAGAAACTAATGAAATTCCAACCCGATAAGAAGCAAGTAATTATTTCCCTGCTCGTCATTGCAACATTTGCCATAACTTTTTTCATTCCGAGATTCTATGCATATGGTATTTACGGGAGAAATACCTTTAACGCCTTTCCGATATATTATAAGATTTTACTCTGCCATGGAACGAGCCTTCTGCTTTGTTTCCTTGTAACATTTTACCTGGCATCCTTTTCGTTCAAAAAGATGCTGGAAATGCTCGGTTTGAACAGAAGTATTGCCCTGGCCTTCGTTCTCGCATTATCAGCCGCTCTGCCTCTGATCCTTGGCATGCAGTATCTGCATGGGTTCAATAAGGAGACAGGCCTGACAGATATATGGATAAACGGAATAAATCCCGGTTTTTATGAGGAGATCCTTTTCAGGGGGTTCATGATAGGGATTTTAGTTCGCTATGCAAAATGGCCTGCAATCATACCCATCGTGTTATCAAGTTTGTTATTTGCTATGGGGCATCTATACCAGGCTCACAATATTTCCGAATCAATCATCGTCTTTTGTACAGCCTTTGGAGCAGGAGCAGGTTTTTACCTGTTCTATAAATATACGAACTGGAATCTCTGGTTTCCTCTTTTTTTGCATTCATTCATGGATACTGCAACGACAATCAGTAACTGGCATGGTTCTATTACGATGAGTCTGCAGGATAATATTTTCAGGGGAATCACCCTATTCATTGCAATCTACATTTCCTATAGAATAAGCAAGAATGAAAAAATGAAAAATAAATTTAAAAATGAGGAGTTACCCGTATAAGTTTCGGGAAATTTTATTCATACTTTTGGAAATCCAAGAACACCGCTGCGACAAAAGATGTGGTGAAGTAATAATCAAGTAATAATTCGTTTATGAAGGCAGTAAAGATTCTTTTCATCCTGGCGGGCATACTTACGGTTTTATCATCCTGTAAGAAGGACACCAGCGATACTTCGGGCACCCCTACGAATGTTCTTTTTCATTCTGACTTCACTTCCCTGACTGATCTCAGTGTATGGTCACAATCCTCCGGAGGAGAGGCAATCATCGATTCCTCCGCTGTCAAATTCACCAATATTTCGGATTGCTACCACTTTGAAACTATAAACCCGATCCCTGTGCAGAAAGGTAAAACGTACGAACTGCGGATAAAGGGAAAAGTAAATGAATCCCTTTCCGGGGATCCGATGCTTTGTGCAGGCGATTTCATTGTGTGGGTTGTACAGGGAAGCACTAATGTAATTTCCGACTCTTTTGGCAACCATCCTGCCTGGACACAAAGATCATTTTCCTTTGAAGCCACATCCTCTGCTTCTGTGAAAATTGAATTCCTGATAGGGACCATGCGGGGAGCGTGGATTGACAGTATTGACTTTCTAGTGATCCAGAAATGATTTGTTTCATGCAAGCTAAAAACAGGAAGTTAGCAGGCTCATATGCTGTCCTGATTGCACTATTTCTTTTTCTATGCGGATGTAAACATAAAACAGAAGACTCCCTTCCCTCCTGCATTGCAGGCACAGGCGGCAATTTGACCCTTGTTGTTTTTGCTTATCACAACGGCATCTCCATCCCGAATTATTACACTCACCCGGATACAGCCTTCATCCGGTTCGGGACAACCATTTCTCCGGGAATAAATTCTGCAGCTTACAGCACCTTTTTCGTAAGTGCTCCGGGAGATGATCATATTCATTGCCCGGGATTGAGATGCGGAGATTATTTTATTTACAGGACTGCATGGGATTCAGTCGCCGGGACTACCCGGTACGGGGGATACGGGATCAGTATCGCAGATACCAGCGGGGATAAAATCATTAATATTGCAGTGAATTAACTTTTCGGGAAAAATCATTCCCGTTAAAGAAAGTACATTCAACCGGACAAAACAATCGAATCTAAATTTACCAGGCGAAATGGCAAACCAGACATCCCAGCACATCATGAGCGCGGCAGCAACCCTTTTGGGATTCTGCCTTTTTGTGATCACTTCCATGCATATTTTCAATTATGCAGACAAGAGTGTAGTTGACGAATTCACTTCCGGTGTAGCATTCTTTCTTATTGTAGCCTGCCTGTTTTCATTTCTATCGATCCGATCAAAGGACCAGACGAGAGAAAAATATTTTGAAATATTTGCCGATTACCTGTTTATCATCTCCCTTTCAGGAATCATGATCATTATTGCCCTGATCGGTTTTCACGTTATAAAATAGATCAGACCGGAGAAAATCTCCGGTCAACCCTATCTCTCAGTTTTGGAAAAGGGCTCATCATCAGGAATAGAAGCAGTGAACAATCCGGTACTTAATTTTCGACGGTTCCTGATCGTTTCCGTTCCTTTGGTTGCAGTGGTATATGCAGTCTGGTACTGGAGTTCAGATCATCAGCAATTAACAGCTTTTTACAGGCAACTCAACCCCGACTTTTACAAGGCAACGAATTGGAGCAGTGTTTTTTTTACCGCCGAAGTTAAATCAGCCGGGAACTGGTGGTGCCTGGCAGCAGTGATAGCATCAGCGGGATGGGCTTTCCTGGCATGGAAATCAAGGTTGCCCCACATTCCCAAACTGAAGTTTACAAAAAACCAGTCCCTGGTCTATGCAGGGATAGCCGTGGCAGGTATCATCCTTTCCCTGATAGCGAATATACATACCAACTATGGTACCGATGAGGTTTTTTCAGCGCTGAACTTTGCCTCCCTACCTTCGTTCCAATGTGCATCCTACTATGTGTTGCCCAACAACCATATTATTTTCAACCTCATAAATGGCATTGGCAGCACAATACATTTCAACCTCGTTGAGTCCGGACGATTTCTATCGCTTATCTGCTATGTGATTGCCTTATGTTCATCCTGGTATTTTTTACAAAAATGGATCCGGAGCAGCTGGCTCAGGGTCCTGTCTCTCCTTTTGCTTGCACTGCAGCTCCATGCCTGGGGTTTTTCCGGACAGGCAAGAGGTTATGAACTGGTATTCCTGCTGAGTCTTTTGAGCCTCTTCACCTTCTGGGGGTACTGGTTTGAGAACAAAGAGTACCTTTTACCGCTTCATGCAGGTTGCAATGTTGCCGGGATGCTTACGGTTCCCTCCTACCTCTACTGGTGGGTCGGATTGATGCTTGCATCCTTCCTTTTCATGATCTGGGAGAAGCGCATTGACCGGGGATATATAAAGGCTGCGCTTGGCAGTGCCCTTATGACCTTGCTGGTATTTCTTCCTTTGCTTACCTTCTCCGGATTAACTTCCCTGAGCCACAACGAATATGTCAGGCCCAGGAACGCCAATGGATTGGATTTTATAACAGACCTGTACGATCTGCATTATGTAAAGGGTTTATTTAATGATTGGTTCTGTTCCGGCACATTTACCGCGGGTATTGAAGTCCTTTGTCTCCTCTGCATGGCACTGGTTTTCTTTTATCCGCGGAGAGACAAGAAGTACCGGGCCCTCGGGATCATCTGGGTTTCGATGCTCATTGCTTTCATTTCCATGGCCACCCTGATGCTAAGGACTCCCTTTAACCGCAACCTGATTGCACAGGGATACCTGGCAGAGATGTTCATCCTGATTGCATTGGGCACATTCGTAACGGCACGGCTGACCCGCATCGCATCCGTTCTTCTGCTTTCGGGGGTAATTGTTTATTCGGCAGTCATCAACTTTAACCGGATGCCATCCAAACTCTATGAATTCGATGTAAACTCCTGCATAAATAAACTGAGTGCATGCAAGACTCCATTCAGACCCCGCTGCACGATATGGCTGGATGATGAATGTTTCTATTGGGATTATATCCTGAAGAGAAAATACCCGGACCCGGGGTTCCGGATCATGCTGAACAAGTCTGCCTTTGCCAGACAGGACTATTGCATTTTACCTTCCGGGATGCAGCCACCCTCCGATACTGCCGGTTACAGGATCTCCGAAAACATAGGTGAATACACTATTTATGAGAGGATCCGGTGAGTCTGACAGGCTATCACCAGACAGGCTGCTACAATCCACATTGAAATTTACTGTAATTTTATACCATGGGATTAGGTTTCTATTCTTTCATCGATATCATTATCAGCTGTGTTTTAGCATTTATCATGTTCGGGATCGGCCTGTCGCTGACACCACAGAATTTCAGGGATATCGCCATTCACCCTAAATCCATTATCATCGGGTTGTCGGCACAGATGATTGCACTGCCTTTGATTGCCTTTTTGATTGCCAATATCTCAAACCTGCCCATCCCCTATAAAATCGGATTAATTCTGTTAGCCTCCTGTCCGGGCGGTACAACTGCGGGTTTTATCACCTACCTCTTTAAAGGAAATGTTGCCCTGGCAATCACATTAACCGCCATCAACAGCATTCTGACCCTGGTTTCAATACCCTTTATCACGAACCTGGCGCTTCAGTATTACTATGGAAAAGGGACAATCATCCATCTGCCTTTCTTTGAAACGGTCGTCCAGATTTTTGTAGTGACCATCGTGCCGGCGGCACTTGGCGTAATCTATAAGTACTTCAACCCGGCAACGGCTGTAAAGCTCCAGAAACCGCTAAAGTATATCCTGATCATTGCCCTTGCGGTTGTCTTTATTGTCAAAATTTTTGCAAGTCAGAAGAGCGGCGGAACAGGTATCACCTGGGATGAATTTCGGGAAATTCTTCCCTGGGCATTGGGACTGAACATTGCCTGTGCGCTGGCAGGATACCTTACAGGTGCGATCACAAAACTGGGGAGCCGGAATTCCTATACCATTTCGATAGAAGCAGCCGTGCACAATACAACCCTGGCATTTCTCATTGCCGGAGCGTTACTTCAAAACCAGGATATGGTAAAACCATCCCTGGTTTACTCCATGTTTTCATTCTGGACCGCATTGCTGTTCAGCCTTGCCGTGAAAAAGATAAACAAATCGCGGATGACAGAAGAATTTAATGATTAAGACCTCTGCGTGAACCCGGAGGGAAACAACCAGAATTTGCAATAGAATTGAGCTCTTGAAGAACGTCACGATAGTTATACTTGCCATGATGCTGACAGCAACTTCTTTTGTAGCAGGTTCAGACTTTTTATCCGGTCAGAAAAAGAATCCGAGAGTAGCCAAAGCCTACAAGGAAAAGCATGACCTTCTGTCGTCCCGGCTTAAGGAGATGAATCTCTCGCTCGACAATATTCAGATTCTTCTGGTAGCCTACAAGAATGAAAAGCAGCTTGAACTTTATGTAAAACAGAAACAGGAAACACGCTACCGGAAGCTGACAACTTATGCGATCTGCCGGACATCCGGAGAACCGGGGCCAAAGCGAAGCCAGGGGGACCTGCAGATCCCGGAAGGGTTTTACTTCCTTGACAAATTCAATCCCTGCAGCGACTATTATCTGTCGCTGGGTATCAGCTACCCGAACGCATCCGACAGGATTCTCTGCAAATCAGGAAATCCGGGAGGAGACATCTATATCCACGGAGAATGTGTGACGATCGGATGTATGCCAATAACGAATGACAAGATCCAGGAACTTTATATTTACGCTATTCAGGCGAAGGAAAACGGTCAAAACAACATTCCGGTTTACATTTTTCCGTTTCGGTTTACCGATTCCAACCTATCAAAATTCAGGGAACAGTACAAGGCAGACAAGACACTGCTGGAATTCTGGAATGATCTGAAGACGGGGTACGATAAATTTACCAGGAACCTTTCAGAGCTGAAAGTCAGGGTTGATCCTGCAAATGGTAAATACCGGGTTCAGTGAATACGTTCGGAAAGCAAAAACTGATACGGGTTGATC
>JAPLDI010000029.1:0-118912 GCA_026391795.1 Bacteroidota bacterium | reverse complement strand
GGAACTCCCTCAACACCTTCATTGACCGGTCACGTTCCTCCGGTTTGCTATACAGAATAAATATGTTCAAGAAAGATGATGAATAAACGATTTCTAATTACCGCCAGGATCCTGGCACTGATCATCGGAACTGCAGGAGTTCCCTTACTTTCCATCGCACAATGGAGCACACCCGTAAATATCTCCCCCGGGGCCGTATCGGCAATATTGAATGAAAGCATGGGTTCCTGCATTGGCGTCAGCGGTGACACAGTGCATGTAGTTTATGCTGACAGGTTCACTTTAAAAACAGGTGCCGTTTATTACGTGCAATCAGGAGACACCGGCCTGACATGGAGCAACCCTGTTGTAATCTCAACTCTAAATGGCAATGCCTTCAATCCCGCAATTGCGGTTAACGGGTCAACCGTTCATGTGGTCTGGCGGGAAATAGACACGATCACGCAGCACCGTACATCGTGGTACAGGCACTCCCTGGATGGAGGAAATACCTGGGGAACAGCTGTCGTATTGGATACCGTTGTTGCAGACTGGCCCGCCATTGCAGTATCAGGGAATACAGTCTATGTTGCAAATGATATCGTAACGTCCTCTTCTCCCTACAATACAGAGATCTTTTTTCTTCGTTCACCTGACAATGGTGCAACCTGGGGAGCCCATCAGCAACTTACCTTTTCAACAGGACGTTCTGAGGATGAAGCCATCGCTGCCCAGGGCCCGGATGTCTATATGTCGTGGAACGATAACCGTACCGGTCAGATGCAGATCTTCTATAAACATTCGGGGGATTATGGAGTGACCTGGGGGGATGATGTCGTTGTAATTCCTCCTTTTGATTATGGGACGATGGTATCAGTGAACGGCGAAAATGTTGATATTCCCTGTGCCGGTGCTGCATCCGGGCACTATCAGATCCATCTGGTTCAATCTTCAAACTCAGGCGTGACATGGGCTACAGACATGGATCTGACCCAGGATCCTGCCAATACTTATTACTACCCATACATGGTCAGGGATGGATCAGATTTACACATGACCTATGTAAAATCAGGTGTCGGAGCAGAATACCTTCACTCCGGGAATGGAGGCAGTTCATGGGATCCTCCTTTCGATATGGGTTATTCCAACATCACACCCTTTATTGCCTTCAGCCGGTGCGTCCTGCATGTCATCATCCCGGACTCAGGGCGAATCAATTACCTTCGCAATCCTACGGGGAACGCGGGGCCACATTGTGCTCCCCCGGCTGGAATCTCTCAACCAAAGTCCGTTGAAAATCAAGTGAAAGTTTATCCAAATCCTGCGAACAGGCAAACCATGATAGAGATATCTTCTTCAGGAAAACAAGAAATTACACTGCTGGAAGTTTTTGATCCGGAAGGCAGGATCATCATCAGTTCAAGCTTTGGCAAAAACAATAAAATAATCCTGGACGGTAAAAAAATGGTTGCGGGGTTGTATTTTTATAAAGTATTTCAAAATGAAAAGGTGCTTGGGACAGGGAAGATCGTTGTGGAATAGTATACCAACTCCTTCCATACCAGAAAGACAACCTTGCCATCCCTTATTTGTCTTGTTAACGAGCGATGTACATTCTGAAATGGTATTTTAATCCAGGTCCCATGAAACTATTTCTGCCGCTTATCCTTCTCGGATTGAGTTTATCCGTTTCCTCGCAGCCCTCTTCATTTTCCCCGAGGGGTGTCGGAGGCGGAGGATCCCTCTTTTTTCCAACGATAAACCCTGCGAATGACAATGAGTTCTATGTCAGCTGCGACATGAGCGAATTGTTTCACAGTACTGATTTCGGGTACTCCTACTCGCAGGTTCATCATTCAAAATTGCAGGTATTCAGCAAGTCAACCTATGAATTCACCAGCAACCCCGACATTGCCTATTCCAACTTCAACAACGGAAATAACGGGTATCCTGTAAAGACTACAGATGGTGGCAATAGCTGGAACCGGATCACCGCCTACGACCTGGGCACTTACGGGACCGTGTACAAGATGGTTGCCAACTATTCCGATCCGAACCAGATGCTGATCGGCGGATACGGCGATATCCTTTTCACAAATACCGGAGGAAGTTCGTTCACACTGGTCAAACATGCTGCCAGCATGGGAGCAGGACTTGTCATCGGAGGGGTTTTCTGGGATGGAAGCAACATCTTTATCGGGACCAACGACGGGCTGATTACTTCCACAAATTCGGGAGCCAGTTTTACCGTCCAGACCGTTACGGGGATCACTGCAGGACAGCAAATCTGGAGTTTTGCCGGTGGCAGGAGCGGCGGAACAACACGATTTGTCTGCATCACTGCCAATGCCGGCGATGTCTACAATGTTGTGAACCCGTGGGAATATTATGGTTTTGCCAAAGGCATTTATACGATGGACAATGATAACGGAACCTGGGTACCGAGATCATCGGGAGTCAACTTTTCCACCGATTTTATAATGTATGCTGCCATGGCAGGGAACAACATCAACACCATCTATCTCGGCGGCCATGACGAGAACCTGAGTGCACCGCTGGTCTTTAAATCTTCTGACGCAGGCATCAGCTGGAATAAAGTCTTCAATACCGCCGGAAACGCCAATATCATTACCGGCTGGGAAGGATCGGGCGGCGACAAGGAGTGGAGCTGGAGCGAGAGCTGTTTTGGAATTACGGTGGCGCCGGATAATTCCGACAAAGTACTGTTCGGAAGCTACAGCAATGTAGAATCTACTACCGATGGCGGTGCAACCTGGAGGCAGGCCTATGTGAGCAGTGGTGACCAGCATCCTGCCGGTTCCACTACTCCGCCGAGACAGAACTACACAAGCATCGGCATTGAAAGTACGACCTGCTGGCAGGTTTTCTGGAATGATGCCGGCAATATCCTTGGCTGTTTCAGTGATATCGGCGGGATACGCAGCACGGATGCAGGGAGCACATGGGGCTTTACCTGCAACGGATTTTCTGTCAATTCACTTTACCGCATAGAAAAATCTGCCGCGGGAAACCTTTACGGCGCATGCTCCAACATCCACGATATGTATGAAAGTACCCGTTTAAGAGATGCGCAGCTGGATGCTTCGGATCCTAACGGGAAGATCGTCACTTCCTCCGACGGAGGTGCAAACTGGACGACCCTTCATTCCTTCGGGCACCCTGTATTCTGGCTTGCCTCCGATCCCAATAACGCCGAACGGATGTACGCCTCTGTCATCCATTTCGGTGGTACGCAGGGAGCCCAGCTAGGCGGTATCTACATCACCAACAACCTTTCTGCCGGAACCTCCTCCACCTGGACAAAATTGCCGAACCCCCCGAGAACAGAAGGCCATCCCGCTGCAATCATTGTTTTGAATGATGGCACCATGGTATGTACATTTTCAGGAAGAATAAATCCATCAGGTACATTCACCGCCAGCAGCGGAGTATTTCTATACAACCCGGGTACCAATAGCTGGACAGATAAAAGCGATGCCGGAATGCATTACTGGGCACGTGATCTTGTCCTCGACCCGTCGGATGAAACCCAGAGCACCTGGTATGTGGGGGTTTACAGCGGCTGGGGCGGAGCACCGAACGGGCTTGGAGGCATCTATAAAACAACCAACCGGGGTAACAGCTGGACAAAACTGACCGGATCGCAATTTGACCGGGTAACCTCGGTAACGTTCAATCCATCGAGCGAAAACCAGGCCTACCTGACAACCGAAACCCAGGGGCTCTGGGTCAGCAATGACATGAATGCTGCTCTTCCTTCCTGGGAGCTGGTGAACAGCTATCCCTTCCGCCAGCCGGAAAGGGTCTTTTTTAATCCGTTCAACGCGAAGGAGATGTGGGTGTCAAGTTTCGGCAACGGGATGAAAGTCGGCTATCTCTATCCCTCGGGAATAGCCGGATTCCAGAGCATAAACGGGAAGATCAGGGTGTGCCCGGATCCGGCGAAAGATAAAATAATCCTCGAAACAAGCGAACCCCAGACATCTGGCATCCTGGTCATTACAAATATCCGGGGCCAGGAGATCCTGAAGCAAAAAACGGAAGGATCCCGGGCAGAAGTCCAGGTTACCCATCTGCCTGCCGGTCTCTATTTTGTAGAGCTCAGTACAGATCATGGAATTCTTACCGGTAAGTTTGTAAAAGAATAAAAAATTGCCGGAACTATCTGAATTTCGGATTTTTCTGTATATTGCAACCATGAATCAAAGCATTTCTATACAGGAAACCTTGTTTCATGCAATCAAAGGAAAGCTCCCTCCTAATGTTTCTTTTGTACATTCCGTTTCCGAACTGCTTGGGATAAGCTATGACAGCGTATACCGGAGGGTAAGGGGCGAAAAAGAACTTACGCTGGAAGAACTCAAAACCATTTGTGAAGCCTACGACATTTCGGTTGATACACTCTTTAGCCTGCAAAGCCGTCATATCAGTTTTAACTCACTGGCTATCGGGGAAGAGGGTTTCAGCATAGAAAACTGGTTGCAGACACTGCTGGTTGAAATTAAAAAGATACACCCCTGCAAACAGCAGGAGATCATCTATGCAGCCAAGGACATCCCCCTTTTCTACTATTTCGAGTTCCCTGAAATTGCCGCCTTCAAATTCTTCTTCTGGCAGCAGGTCCTGATCCCTTCGGCAGGATCCATGTATCAAAAGCTCACGCTGGATGTGCCGGAAACCCTTTATAAAACAGGGCGCCAGCTCCTTTCCTATTATGTCAGGGTCCCCGTAATTGAGATCTGGAGTGAAGAGACCATCTCCAGTGTCCTCCGTCAGATCGAATATTGTTTTGTAGCCGGATTTTTTACACGGAACGAAGATGTTTTCCGGCTCATCGATGTACTGGAGACCTGGCTCGGTCATGTACAGGCACAGGCTGAGCACGGGTTTCAGTTCATGCTGGGAACGACTCCCGAAGGAGTTGAAAACAGCTATAAACTGTTTCACAATGAAGTGCTGGTAAACGATAACACCATCCTGGTGACGATGGACGACCGGAAAGTCTGCTACAACACGTATAATGTGATCAACCAGCTGATCACAACAAGCCCTGTTTTTTGTGACCAGATCGATAAATCGTTACGAAACCTGATGCAGAAATCGACCATGATCAGTGGAACCTCTTCAAAAGAACGCTACCGGTTTTTCAATGCCCTCCATGAGAAAGTGAGGCTTCTGCGCTGCCGCATAGAGAAGATGATATAGGAATCATTTCCGGAATTTTCAAGCCCCGGTTTCATAATCCTTTTAAACTGTTTTTAAATGCCATTACGGTATTCCGGAAAAGGATTGCCATTACCACGGTCATCAGACCACCGGGAATGGGAAGAATGGCACCGGCGATATGCTTTACAGATTCCAGATTGACACCTCCCCTGATCACGGGAACAAGTTTCCCCGGATCGTTTTTTGACTGCACTTCCTTTACCAGGTTGGAATAAATATCGATGATGCATACACCGGGTTTCAGCCATTCCGGCCTTATGTATTCCGGGGTTTTGGATACGATCACCAGAAAGTCTGCCCGGCTGCAGTGTTCAATGAGTTTCTCTGAGTTCTTATTCATAAAAGTCAGGGTACCTTCCTGCGGTACGACCTTTGAAGCAGCAGTCCTGACGATCATACTGGTAAGGGTGTTGGAGAAGAATTCGTCATCCAGCACAAAAACCCATTCCTTGTCCTTCCCAACGATCATCCCGGCTTCCCTGAACATCTCAAACAAGGCTTCCGGCAAACACATCGGGTATTTTGCTGTCTGAATGTCGGGTACCAGCGTGCTCAGCATATTCAGGGGATGAAAGCCTTCCACTTCTTTTGAAGGATCAATCCTATTGACGATCCGGATCGGGTTAAGATGCGAAGGAAGCGGCTGCAGCAGGACGATGGCATGGATGGTATTGTCGGCATTCAATTCCCCGATCAACCTGAAAACATCCTCTTCGGTAACATCCTCAGGCTCTATTTCCGTGCGTACTTTGAACCCCATTGCTTCTGCAAGGCTGACATGCAGCGGGATGTTATACTTGGCGAGTGCTATACAGGAAAAACCGATAAAGGCAATTCCCGGCACCCGGTGATACTCAGCCTCAAGCAGGGCAACTTCATTTTTTACTTCGCCAAAGATCCTTTCTTTAACGGAATCACCTTTTATGACCATTGTTTCCATGACGTTTTTTTGTATTGACAGAACGAAATTACCCCCGGAACAGGATTTAGCGAAACGGGTTTACCCTTGATGATATGAAGAGGTGGCAGGCAGCCTTACTTCTTTTCTTCAGACCGGGGAGAGTGTGGCGAAGTTTGCAAACCGGAATGAAAATAAAGGAAAGAGTTGCGCAGAACAAGAAAATGATTTTTCAGGATCGGGTTTATTCTGTACTTTTTTACCTATTTTTATGACATGGAACGTGTCGGATGAACACTGATTTCCATCTGGGCGTATCTGACTGCAAAACCGTTCAGTGAGCCGGCTATGAAATTAAAACTCCTATTTAGAAGGAAGAAGTAAAAAAAAGGATCATGGAGAAGATCTATAAATTTTGCCAGAGCTGCGGAATGCCGCTGAAGAAGGATGAAAAAGGCGGTGGGACCAACGCCGACGGGACAAAGAACCGCATGTACTGTTCTCGCTGTTATGAAAACGGGAGATTTACACGACCGGATATCACAGCCGCAGGAATGCAGGAACTGGTAAAAACAAAAATGAAAGAGCTGGGCTTCCCCGGCTTTCTGACCGGGTTCTTCACGCTGGGAATTCCCAGGCTCGAACGGTGGAAGAACACGTAACACAGGAAGATCTGATGACCCGTCTCAACCAGTTTCTTATTTATGATGAGCTTCCGCTCTGGTCGGCTCCTTTCGGGCTGACACTCATGGACACCCTGGTTCTGAAGCCCGGGATAAAAATCCTTGACATTGGCAGCGGCGCCGGGTTCCCCATGCTTGAGATTGCTGAAAGAGCAGGGAAGACATCCTTTGTATACGGGATCGACCCATCAGAAGATTCCATCGGGATGATCACGGAGAAGATGCGGCTGAAAGGGATTTCAAACGCCTCGGTCATCCGGGGAGCAGCAGAAGATCTTCCCTTTTCCGATTGCTTCTTCGGGTTGATTGTTGCTAACAACGGGGTAAACAATGTTCAGGATGAAGGGAAAGTACTTGCAGAATGCCATCGGGTTCTGGTTCCTGACGGGCAGATGGTGCTGACCATGAACCTGCCCCATACGTTTGTTGAGTTCTATGATGTTTATGACCAGGTGCTGTTATCCAGGGGGCTGACAGAAGAATCCGACAGATTGAGGGAACACATCTTTACAAAGCGGAAGCCGGTTGAGTACTGGAAGGATAAGATCCTGAAAGCAGGTTTTACAATCCGTTCGATCAATATGGATGGGTTTAAGATGAGGTTCATGAATGGAACTGCCTTCCTGGAGCATTCTTTCATCCGGAGGGCTTTCCGGAGGTCATGGGAAGAGGTTACTGGTGATCCGGGGATCTTTCGGGATGTTGAAGAACAGATGAATAAGATTGCCTCGTTAAACGGGGAATTGACGATGTCGGTGCCATATGCCTGTTTTGATTGTCACAAAACAGAACCAGCCGGATCTTAAAAAGAAATGGCCCCGGAAACCAGGGCCATTGTTCTTTTTCATTCACTTGATCATGCCTTCAGTTTTTTACTTGCCTTGAACTTCACAACTTTCCGGGCAGGAATCCGGATCTCTTTCCCGGTTTGGGGATTCCTGCCTTTCCTTGCAGCTTTCTGATATACACTGAAAGTTCCGAATCCAACGAGAGAAATTTTCTGACCCTTACCCAATGTTTTCTTAGCAATGGTCATAATGGAATCCAATGCATCCTTGGATTTTACCTTTGTCAGCTTTGCACTTTTGGCAATGCTGTCGATCATCTGAGCTTTGTTCATGTTTGCGGGTTTTAGGTTAACGAATAAAAAAGACGACCGAAATTAGTAAAAAAGCGAGGAAAAGTCAAGTATTTCCTACATTTACCTTTTCGAAAAGCCCATGCAGGTCATCCCAAGGTCATTTTATGAAAGAGAGCGCGTTGTTGTCGTTGCCCGCGAACTGCTGGGGAAAGTGGTGTATACTCAATTTGACGGTGTGGTAACGGGTGGCATCATCGTGGAAACTGAGGCGTATGAAGGGGTTACCGACAGGGCTTCGCACGCCTACGGCAGCCGCCGGACGCCGCGTACGGAAGTGATGTATGCGGTGGGCGGAACCGCATATGTTTACCTGTGCTATGGAATCCATTCGCTTTTCAATGTAGTAACCAACAAAAAGGATGTTCCTCATGCCGTCCTGATCCGTTCGATCCGGCCGGTTGCGGGATTTGAAACGATGCTAGCACGTTCAGGAAAGAAGTCTATGGAGAAGGATTTCGGAAATGGTCCCGGGAAGGTATCAAAGATCCTGGGGATTCATTTTAGTCATACCGGGCTGGATCTTACAAAAAAACCTTCAGGAAAATCCGTACAGGGTATATGGCTTGAAGATGACGGACGGGAAGTCGTTCGCGGAATCATCGTCGCCGGGCCGCGGATCGGAGTGGATTATGCCGGTGAAGATGCCCTCCTCCCCTATCGTTTCCGTATGGTGTAAACGGGAAAGTCCCGTCCGGATAACCCGGGCGGGACTTTCAGTTAGAAGAATATACCAATGAAGGTTTACTTTACTTTTTTAGTCAGTTCAGCACCTGCTTTGAATTTAACAACTTTTTTTGCAGGGATCTTGATTTCTTTTCCATTCTGAGGATTTCTCCCTTTACGTGCAGCCCTTTTGGAAACTGAGAAAGAACCGAAACCAACGAGTGCTACTCTTTCACCCTTTGACATTGCCTTGGTGGTAGAAGTCACGAAAGCCTCTAAAGCCCTCTTAGCTTCAGCTTTTGTCATTTTTGCATCAGAAGCAATAGCTTCGATCAACTGAGCTTTGTTCATTTTGTTTAATTTTTTAGTGAATACTTAATTTTAAAACACCTGCAAATATAAGCCATCAAATATTTTTGTCAAGCGATTTTTTTTCAAAACCATTGAAAATGTTAATAAATCAAATTTTTTGTTGATAAATAGACCGCTGAAAGCCTTACCTGACAAGCCATTCAGACAAAATGCATTCCGTATCCTTTCAGAAAGTCCAATGAATGCATGGCTTTGCGGCCAGCAGGTTGAACGTCACAAAGATGAATAAATCCATTCAGGACTGCAATTTTAATATATGTTTTTCCATCACATACGACCGTCCCGGGATGTAGCGAATGGGATGAAAGTTCGGGTTGAACCCTGAAAACTTTAAGGTAAAGAGCTGATCCATCCGATTTGGTGAGTTCTGAAAAAGCCCCCGGGTGCGGGTTCATCCCTCGAACGAAGTTATATACAGCAACTGCCTCCTGGTCCCACCGGATCCTGCAATCCTCTTTTTGAATCTTGGGAGCTCTCTTCAAAGCGCCCGGGTCGCTGTCGGCCACTTCATCCTGCGCCACAGGAGAAACTGTCCCCGATTCAACAGCCTTCACGGTCTTAAGAACAAGGATTGCACCGGCCGTCATGATTTTATCATGCAGTTCACCGGCGGTCTCTTCCGGTCCGATGCTAAGGGTTTCCCTGAAGATGATACTCCCGGTATCTATTTTTTCATCGATAAAAAAAGTGGTCACACCGGTTTCTTTTTCCCCGTTGATGATGGCCCAGTTAATCGGGGCAGCTCCACGGTATTGTGGAAGCAGGGAAGCATGAAGGTTGAAGGTCCCCAACCGGGGAAGTGACCATACTTCCTTTGGGAGCATCCGAAAAGCCACCACCACCTGGATTTCAGGATCCATTTCCCTCAGCTGTTCATGAAAATCCGGATCTTTAAGATTGGCCGGCTGGAGAATTGGAAGGTCGTTTCTGAGCGCAAATTCTTTCACTGGAGAGAATTGTACTTTGAGTCCCCTTCCAGCCATACGGTCGGGTGCAGTAACCACAGCGGAGATGTTATATCCGGCATGAACGAGGCTCTGTAAGGAGGCAACAGCGATCGCGGGGGTTCCGTAAAAGACGATGCGTGGATGGTTCTTCATGGCAGGATAAAAAAAATGCCTGTTTTCACAGGCAATTTACTTCATTTTTACAGATCATGAATAAAAACCAATTTTAATTCATGATTGAACTTATTTTTTTGGCATACCATTCAGCCTGGCGATGTACTTGTCAATTTCACGGCCTTCATTGGTCCTGGCGAATTCAGTCTTGACCCGTGTATATACCTTAAGTGCTTCGTCATTTTTGCCGGCCAGTTCAAAAGCCATTCCGGCTTTCATGAGAAACACCGGCGAGGTGAGGTCATTCTTCTTTTTATCAGCAGCTTTCAGGTAATAATCAGCAGCTTTGTCGCTATTGTTGAGTTCCATATAGGCATCGCCCAGTGCGCCAATGGCCATCGGCCCAACCAGCTCATCTCCTGAACTGAAATCGTTCAGCTGATCAATGGCATTCTGGAATTCTCCTTTCTTCAGGTAGCATATCCCTGCATAATAATGGGAAAGGTTCGCCGATTTGGTGAATTTATACTGATCAATGATATCGAGGAAGCCAAGGTAGTTGCCATCGCCCTTTAATGCCTTGGTGAGAGAATCCTGTTCGAAATATTTTTCAGCCATGAACATCTGGCTCTGTGCCTCCGTCTCCCTCGGGGCAAGGTAAAGCTTTTTAAACCCGAAATATCCGAGAACAATCACTACGAGGGCGCCCACCACGATCATGATGATCTTCTGGTTCTTTTCAATAAATTGTTCTGTTTTGCCGAATGCTTCCTCAACAGCTACGATCCTTTCCTCTGTTTTATCAATTTTCTTTGCCATAATATTTTGCTGATTTGAGGTGCAAAATTATATTTTTTCTTGACACCAAGCCATATACCTTTGATTTTTTTACATTTGTTGCTCATTTCCAAAGAATTGAAAAATGAACAGTACCCTGAATCTCAGTAATGTAAAGAAACAACAACTCTATTCCTTTCTTTCCGGGTTCATCTCAGAAAACAAGAAAAACAAGTTTGAAGAGATCATCCTGCAGCGTACCCGGTATATTACGGTGGTTCTTGAAGACATCTTTCAGCCCCACAATGCAAGTGCGGTTCTCCGTTCCTGCGACTGCTTCGGGATCCAGGATGTACATATCATTGAGAACAACAATAAATACGAGATAAACCCGGATGTCGCACTGGGTTCTTCAAAATGGCTTACCCTGTACAAATATTCAGCGGCGGAGAACAACACCATACGCTGCCTGCAAGAACTGAAAGATAGCGGATACCGGATCATTGCAACAACACCGCACAAGCATGACCATACTCCCGAGGCCCTTCCACTGGATCAGAAAATAGCACTTGTGTTCGGCACCGAACTGGAAGGACTTACGCCCCAGGCCATAGAGATGGCCGACGGGTTTGTGAAGATCCCCATGTACGGGTTTACCGAAAGCCTGAATATATCAGTCTCAGCTGCATTGCTCGTAAGAAGTCTCACCGGGCGCCTTCGCAATTCCGGAATTCCCTGGCAGTTATCTGAAACAGACAGCCTTGACATTCGTATCGCATGGGCTAAGAGCGTAGTTAAAAAAGCGGATCTGATTGAAAAGGAGTTCTTCAGAAAAACAGACAGAGGTAACTAGTTTACCGTCTGCGACTGATCTACGAATTTTAGATTTGCAATTTTGTCTTTGCGATTGTAACAGGAGCCGTTGCATTCTTTGCGGTTAAAGAAATTAAACCACAAAGGCGCCCAAAGGAAATACAAAGTATCACAAAGGAATTTTGATCGTCAAAACTAATTTCCTGACAAAGATGCGCCGGGTCACTATTTTTTTCTACTTTTGCACAGAAAGTTGAAATATTTTAAACAGAACATTCTATGGGAAAAGGAGATAAAAAATCAAGAAGAGGAAAAATTAACATCGGTTCCTTCGGCGTAAGAAGGCCACGCAGGATTAAGAAATCTGTGGTTATTGCAAAACAGGTTGCCAAGTCAAAACCCAAAAAGGTCCAGGAATTGAAACAACAGAAAGTTGTAGAAGTGCCTGCTGTCATTATTGAACCGATCGTCGTAAATGAACCGATCGTCGTAAATGAACCTGTGGTAGAAGTCCCTGTAAAGGTAGAAGTCCCTGTAAAGGCTGAAGTCCCTGTCCAGGTTGAAATCCCCCTGGAGGTAAAGCCTGCCAAAGCCCCGGCAAAAAAAGCAGCCGCTAAAAAGACAACGGAGAAAGCCGAGACTGCTGAAGCCAAACCCAAAGCAGTCAAACCAAAAAAGAAAGCTGCTGAACCTTCGGAAGAAAAGAAAGAACCTGCAAAAGAATAACACTCTTGAGTTCTTTTTACCGAACCTGAATTTATCATCAAACGTCTGGCCTCCGCGAATTTGCCAGGCGTTTTTATTTATAACGGTATGCTGAAGCGTTATTTCCCTTCCCTGTCTGATCATCAGGCGCACCAGTTTGAGCATCTTTCAGCATTGTACCGGGAGTGGAATTCAAAGATCAATATGATCTCACGGAAAGACATTGACAACCTTGAAGTCCACCATATCCTGCATTCACTTTCCATCGCCAGGGTTTTTTCCTTTCAACCGGACACGCGGATCATGGATGCAGGCACAGGCGGGGGACTTCCCGGGCTGCCCCTGGCTATCTTCTTCCCGGAAGTAGAATTTACGCTTGTCGACTCGATTGAAAAAAAGATCCGGGTTGTAGAGGAGATCCGTTCGGAACTTGGCCTCAAAAATGTAACGACGATAAGGATGCGCTTTGAAGAGATGAAGGGCGAATATGATTTTATCACCGGCAGGGCGATAACCAAGCTGCCTGATCTGTACAGGATACTCAGGAACAAGATTTCGGGACATTCCCGGCATACTTTCGCCAACGGAATGATCTACCTGAAAGGTGGAAATTTTGATGAAGAGCTTGCCGGATTGACTTCAGCATGGACGGTTTATCATCTTTCCGATTACTTTTCTGAAGATTTTTTCCAGACCAAGAAAATGGTGCACCTCTATGAGTTATCACGACATTAGATCCTGGTTGTCAACCCGATAGTACCGCAAGAAAAAACGGAAGGAAAAATATTCATTGTCAATCTCACAGATTTTTCATTAATTAGCTGAAAATTTCCATCATCATTAATCCTAAAAAGGAAAAATTATGGCCGAACACAAAAAGTACATTCCCTTTGTCTCGGCAGAGACAAACATGAAAGAATTTACGGTCAGGGCACTGATCATTGGCTTGTTTTTCGCCGTCATACTCGGGGCTGCCAATGCCTACCTGGGACTCAGGGCCGGCATGACCATCGCCGCAACCTATCCCGCTGCCGTTCTGGGCATGGCGATCCTGAAACTGATGAAAGGATCGATCCTTGAAGAAAATTTTGCACGTACGGTAGGTTCCATCGGAGAATCGGTTGCCGCAGGCGCCATTTTCACCTTACCTGCTTTTTTTGTATCCGGCATCTGGAGTGAGTTTTTTACACCGAATCACTATATCACCTCCACGCTGATCCTCATCGCCGGCGGTATATTGGGTATCATGTTTGTTGCCCTTCTCAGAAGGGTGATGGTGGAAGATGCTGAACTTCCCTTTCCGGAATCGGTTGCCGCATCTGAAATCCACAAGGCCGGACAGGCCGGTGCAGGCGGATCGAAATTCCTTTTCGCAGCCATGGGACTTGGCGCAGCTGTCAAGATCCTGGGTGAATTAAAATTATTCCAGTACCTGTGGGAAAAGTTTATTGTTTTCGGAAAACAGACCATCACCGGTACCATTTTCCAGGGCAACGGCGGGATGCTGCTGAGTTCTCCCGGCGTAAGCCCTGCATACATGGGTGTGGGATATATCATCGGACCCAAGCTCGGTGCACTCAACTTCAGCGGAGGTTTGCTCGCCTGGGGATTGATGGCCCCGATGATAATGTATTTCCTGATGCCAAGCATCAACCTGAATGACTGGGCACAGTTTCTGATGAGCAAGGATGCCACCATGAGCATGGACGCAGCCCTGGCCAAAGTTTCTGATCCAAGTTACCAGATCTTCCAGATATGGAAATTTATCATCCGTCCGATTGCCATCGGAGGAATGCTTGTCAGTGCAGCATTCACGCTGTTCAAAATGAGAAAAAGCCTTACCACTGGGATTGCACGCTCGGTTACGGATGTCAAGAAAGCCGCCAGCGGAAGCAGTACCCATGTACCCAGAAATGAAAAAGACATCAGCTTTGGCTGGATCATGGTTGGCATTGCTGCTGTTGCGCTTCTCACTTTCGGAATCACCTATTTCATTTTTGAGACCAACCTTCTCATCGCCATTGTGGCATCCACGGTAATGATCATCCTGGCATTTTTCTTTGCCTCTGTTTCGGGTTACCTGGTAGGTATCATGGGATCCTCAAACAACCCCATCAGCGGTTTAACCCTGACGGCACTGGTTGTGACAGCCCTCATCCTCGTTGCCCTGGGTGTTTCCGGTAATGCAGGTGTTGCCACCGTTCTCGGTGTTGCTGCGATCGTCTGTGTTTCTGCTGCAGTTGCAGGGGAGATGCTCCAGGATCTGAAAGCCGGCCATATCCTCGGCGGGACGCCGTGGAGAATGCAGGTGGGCGATATCCTCGGTGTGATCCTAGCAGGTGCCGTTATGTTTGCAGTCCTGGCTTTCCTCAATGACGGGGACATTGCCAGCGGTAAAAACCTTGGCTACCAGGGTGGTTTCGGAAGCAAGAATCTCCCGGCACCCCAGGCGAGCCTCATGGCAATCTTATCGAGGGGAATCGTGCAGGGACAAATGGCATGGCCCCTGATCATTGCAGGTATGCTCATGGGTACTGCCTTTATCCTGATGCAGGTGAAAAGCCCCATGCTTGTCAGCGTAGGTATGTACCTTCCCATCGAAACAACCTTTGCAATTTTTGTAGGCGGCCTGATCAAGGGTGGCGTTGACATCTTCACGGAAAAGAGAAAATACAACGAAGCACAGAAAGTCAGGGTTGAAAACACCGGTGTACTGCTGGCCTCCGGCCTGATCGCGGGAGAGGCATTGATGGGACTGGCGATTGCCATCTTCGCAGTATTCAATATTTTCCTCTACAATTATTTCAGCTTCTTCAAGGAACCGACCTTCTATATCAGCTTTGTGATCCTGGCTATCATTGCTTACGTACTGATCCAGATACCTTTAAAGAATGCAGGCAAACCGGATGAACCCGCACCTCCTGCTTCCGGAATGTAGAACTTAAACAGAATTTCCACTTTTTTCCAGGACCTCAAAGGAATCAGTTTACCTTTGAGGTCTTGTTTTTAACCTCCGGACCGTGAACTTCTTTCAGCGCAGGAAAATCCTAAAAAAGGCAAACTACCTTGATCTTACACCCGTCAGACAGATGGAGTATGAGAAACGGGATGACGGCAGAGTGGATATCCTGATGCCACGGTTCAAACACCCGGTTCTGAAAAAGACACTTCAGCCTCGCTGGAAACAGGAGTATATCCAGATCCACCTTGATGAACTGGGTTCAGCAATCTGGCTCAGCATTGACGGAACACTTCGTGTCGGAAACCTGTGTGCGCACCTGCAGGAAACCCGTCCGGACAAACTTCAGCCGCCGGATGAAACCGTGAAAAGGGTGACAGAGTTCCTTTCGATGCTTTACCAGCAGCGTTACATTACATTCCGGGAAATCCTCCCGGAAACGAACCGGTAATTCCGATCCCAAAATGAACCCTATGAGACGATCTGCTTATGATCCCTCCGCAGGCAGGGAGATGACTCTGACTTCTGTTGTTCCAACTTTTCGACATTAAAAAGATCAGTCTCAAAAATAAATCTCTATATTTGGAGAAGAATATTATCTAACAACTTTCTATAAATAATGGAGGAACATCGATTATGAGTAAAGACATTCTGAACCTGGAGCCAAAGGCTTTATGGAAAAATTTTTACAGCCTGACGCAAATACCCAGGCCATCAAAACACGAAGTCCAGATACAGGAATTCGCAGCGAACTTCGGAAAGAGCCTTGGGCTCGAAACCATTACCGATGAAGTCGGCAATGTCATCATCCGCAAACCCGCCACCCCCGGGATGGAAAACAGGAAAGGCGTAATTCTTCAGGGACATCTCGACATGGTGCCACAGAAGAACAGCGACAAAGCTCATGATTTTGTAAAAGATCCGATTGATGCGGTTATCGACGGCGAATGGGTGAAAGCAAAAGGAACCACGCTGGGAGCCGATAATGGGATGGGTGTTGCAGCCGCCATGGCAATCCTTGAATCGAAAGACATTCCCCACGGACCAGTGGAGGCCCTGTTTACGTGTGACGAAGAAACCGGCATGACCGGCGCTTTCGGACTGAAAGCGGGACTTCTTAAAGGAGATATCCTGATGAACCTCGACTCTGAAGATGAAGGTGAATTGTACATTGGCTGTGCCGGAGGAACGAACGCCAACGTGACCTTTACGGTCAAAGAAGTACCGGCCGACCCCAATGTGGCAGCATACAAACTTAGTGTTACCGGCCTGAAGGGTGGTCACAGCGGTGTTGACATTCACCTGGGCAGGGGAAATTCAAACAAGGTGCTTTTCCGCTTTTTATGGCATGCAACCCGTAAACATGGTTTACGCCTCTCTTCTGTTGACGGAGGCAGTCTGCGTAATGCCATCCCAAGGGAATCGTTTGCCATCATCACAGTGCCTCAGGATAAAAAAGATGATTTCCTGAAATGCCTTCCCGGGTTCACCGAAACGATACGAAAAGAGCTCTCTGCTGTTGAACCCGACCTGAAGATGGAAGTGGTGCCCATCGATGTTCCGAAGAGCATGATGGATGAAACATCGCAACGCAACCTGATAGGAGCTGTTTACGGATGCCCGAATGGTGTGATGCGGATGAGCAATGAAATGAAGGGACTGGTTGAAACATCAACCAACCTGGCAATTGTGAAATCAGAAAACAATACGGTTCGGGTTCATTGTTTACTGCGCAGTTCTGTCGACTCGGCGAAACTGGATCTTGAACATATGATGCAAACCGTTTTTGAACTTGCAGGTGCTGAAATAAAATTTGATGGTCAGTATCCCGGCTGGAAACCAAATCCTGATTCACCGATCCTGAAAGCAATGCAGGACATCTACCAGAAAAAGTACGGGAACATTCCGGAGATAAAAGCCATTCATGCCGGGCTTGAATGCGGTTTGCTTGGCGGTGTATATCCTCACTGGGATATGATCTCTTTCGGCCCGACGATCCGTTACCCTCATTCGCCGGATGAGAAAGTAAATATTGCAACGGTTCAGAAATTCTGGGATTTTCTTGTTGAAACCCTGAAACAGGTTCCTGTAAAATAAAAAGAAAAACGCAAATAAGAAAAAGGCCTTTTACCAGGGCCTTTTTTTTTATCTCTTGCTCAGGTAAACCATCGGTGCTGAATCAGCAGGCCGGTGCTTTTCATCCATTACCGTCACAAACGCATCCTTAAATTCACGGGACCTCATATGATCGCGGAACCATACTGCTTCCTCTTTTGATGAGAACGTACCCACAAAACAGCGCTCAATTCCATCCGACCCTTTGCAACTCATAACCTCATTCAGGTTGTCAAAGTGCGGTTTCAGGTAGGAAAAGGCACCGATCTGAACGGTGTAAAGCAGCCCTGAATTTTGGTCAGGAGGAAGAAGCGTTGCATCCCTCAGCAACTCTGCCAGGGGACCTCCCAGGATGCGACGGTTGCAGTTTTTAAAGAAATCAGGAGGAAACAACCGGATATCCACCGTGTCCCCTTCCCTGTATTTATCAAGATTGACAAGCGGTTCAGACAGGTCAACCGGTGGAATGGAGATCTTAAATTCTGTACGGCGATTGGCCTGGTGCTGGGCCTCGGTACAATGGACACCCTCGGAACAATCACAATTATTGGTCAACTGCGATTTTCCATACCACCTGCTGGTGATTCTTGATCCCTTGATTCCTTTTTGCACAATATAATGTAAAGCCGATGCGGCCCTTTTTTCTGTAAGCGTGAGGTTGTATGCTGCGGATCCCCGGCAATCAGCATGTGCACCCAGTTCAACCGTCACCGGGTTCTCATTCATGATCTGAACAAGCTTATTGAGGTTAGGCTCGGCATCCGGCCGGATAAAATAACGGTCAAAATCATAATAGATGTTCCCCACGCTGTAGGTACGGTTGATGCCGGTCTTTTCGAGTAGAAGATCATTTGAGATTGAAGCTTCAGTCTGACTATCATTTGGCGTGGAGAAGAAAGGAATACAATCGGAAGTGTACCCTGTTTTCATTGCTTTAACCCGGTAACTGTCCCCCGTAATTAATTGTGACCTGAAGCAACCGCTTGTACTTGCTTTATGTATGATAACCTGCCCTTTGTTTTCATCCAGAAAGAACACAGTTGCAGCAGGAATAGGTTCTTTTGTTGTTCCGTCTTTTATGCAGCCGGAAACCATGATTCCTAAAACAGTTTCACCCGCGGGCACCGGGATTACAACTTCTGCCGGTTTGGGTTCTTCTTTAGGAGCAGCCTGGGGTTCTTGCTTTACTTCCTGTTTAGGTTCTTCTGCCGGTAATTTCACTTCTGCAGTCACAGGTGCAGGAACCGGGACTACATCTTCCGCTGGTTTGGGCTCTTCTTTGGGAGGAACCTGGGGTTCCTGTTTTACTTCATGTTTAAGTTCTTCAGCTGGCAGTTTCACTTCGGCTGTTGCAGGTGAGGGAACCGGGACAACAACTTCCACAGGTTTGGGTTCTTCCTTGGGAGCGACTTGGGGTTCCTGTTTTACTTCCTGTTTAAGTTCTTCAGCTGGCAGTTTCACTTCGGCTGTCGCAGGAGCGGGAACCGGAACTACAACTTCTGCCGGTTTGGGCTCTTCTTTGGGAGCAACCTGGGGTTCTTGCTTTACTTCCTGTTTAGGTTCTTCAGCCGGTGGTTTCACTTCTGCAGTCACAGGTGCAGGAACCGGAACTACAACTTCTGCCGGTTTGGGTTCTTCTTTGGGAGCAACCTGGGGTTCTTGCTTTACTTCCTGTTTAGGTTCTTCAGCCGGTGGTTTCACTTCTGCAGTCACAGGTGCAGGTACCGGAACTACAACTTCTGCCGGTTTGGGCTCTTCTTTGGGAGGAACCTGGGGTTCTTGCTTTACTTCCTGTTTAGGTTCTTCAGCCGGTGGTTTCACTTCGGCTGTCGCAGGTGAGGGAACGGGTACTACAACTTCTGCCGGTTTGGGCTCTTCCTTGGGAGCAGCCTTGGGTTCTTGCTTTACTTCCTGTTTAGGTTCTTCAGCCGGTGGTTTCACTTCGGCTCTTACAGGAGCGGTAACAGGGACTACAACTTCCGCTGGTTTGGGCTCTTCCTTGGGAGCAGCCTTGGGTTCTTGCTTTACTTCCTGTTTAGGTTCTTCAGCCGGTGGTTTCACTTCTGCAGTCACAGGTGCAGGAACCGTGACTACAACTTCTGCCGGTTTGGGCTCTTCCTTGGGAGCAGCCTGGGGTTCTTGCTTTACTTCCTGTTTAGGTTCTTCGGCCGGTGGTTTCACTTCGGCGGTTGCAGGTGCGGGAACCGGGACTACAACTTCTGCTGGTGGTTTCACTTCGGCTGTCGCAGGTGAGGGAACGGGTACTACAACTTCTGCCGGTTTGGGTTCTTCTTTCGGCGTGACTTTAGGAACAGCTGCAATTGCAGGCTGGGCAGTAAGAGCAGGCAGTGGTCCAACAACCCTGAAGCTGTAGATATCATCCTCACCTCTTCCTCCCGGTCGATCGGCACTGAAAAGACCGACTGAATCGTTCTTGTACATGGCCAGGGCAAAATCATCATACGATGAATTGATTGGCTTGCCAAGGTTCTGTGGAAGCAGCCACACATTTCCGACTTTTCGCGTCACATAGATATCAAGACCCCCGTATCCCGGATGTCCGTCGGAGGCAAAATAGAGATCACCGTTATCCGCTATAAATGGAAAGGTCTCATTTCCAAAAGTGTTGACGATCTGGCCAAGATTCGATGGGGGATTCCAGGAAGCTCCATCTCTCGTCGTAACATATATATCGGTTCCTCCATAGCCTCCGTCAACATCCGAGACAAAATAGAGAGAACTTCCGTCGGGGGAAAGTGCCGGATACCCGACAGAATAATGATTGCTGTTGAAGAAAAACGGCTTCAGCTTCGACCATTTATCGCCCGATTTTGTACCCGAAAAGATCTTCAACTGGTTGGACTGCCCCTCAACAGGTTCATCATTTGTTTTATCAGGTCCTTTGACGGTACGGGTTATAAATACTTCATTTCCGTCTTTGCTGAAGGTAGCCGGGCCATCATTTGAACCGTTGTTATAGAATTCCGGAACAAGTTTTGGAAGGTTGTAGTCCCCGTAGTAATCGTCTTTTTGTTTAGGTTTGGCAAAAACGAGTTTTAAATAACCGTTTCCGGCCCAGCCAGATTTTTTATCCTCCTCTGCCAGCATGATCCTGTCGGTGGCGAAGATCACACCATCATTGTAAAACACGGGGCCGAATTCAGAAGTTGTGGAGTTCAGGTTTCTCGCGTTGTTCACTTCGAAAGCGAAGGGTTTTTCATCCCATGCCATTGCGCTGTCGCAAAAGCTGGCATAGATCTTTCCCCTGTGGTCTTCAGGCATCAGCGAATCGTACCGGAGAAATATTTTTTTGGCAGCTTCATAGTCGCCGCAGGCACGCAATGCCTTGGCATAATAAAAATAGGTAAGGGGTTGAATGTTTCCCAGTTTAATGGCTCTCAGGTACCATGCACGAGCATCCTGCATATCATTTTGCAGCCGGTAGCAATCGGCCATCAGCAGGGTCGCCTCCGATTTTGTTTTAGGATCTGCTTTCTGGATAAACTGGTGAAGGATTTCTATCGCTTTGGAATAGTTGTACTGTGCCATTTCGGCTTTGGCGGCTTTGATCTGTCCAAAAGAAGAATGGAAGAACCCGGTAACGAGGATGAGGGCAATAACCATCCCTTTCACCTTTAAAGATGCGAAAAACCGGAACTGTACAGAAAACATGAAAAGCTTGATGGAGTAAGGTTTTAGTCAAAAATTCCAATCATGGTAATTCTCCATAATTTGTTAAACCAAAGTACGAACAGGGAAAACACCGGAAAGCACGCACCCTGAAAAGTAACTAACCGGGTTTTGTTCATTACCGGTCGCTGAACCCGGATAAGGCGAGCGTTTAAACGAATACTGCATGGATTTTTGAATTTATCCCTTTCCTTTTGTGGGAAAATGTTCTAATAAATATTTGAAATGCCTTGCAGGATTTAAAAAAAATCGTAATTTTGCCGTCCCAAATTGAAGTTACAATGACAAAGAGAACATTTCAACCTTCGAATACCAAAAGAAAGAACAAACACGGTTTCCGTGAAAGAATGGCAAGTGCGAATGGCCGGAAGGTTCTGGCAGCCAGAAGAGCGAAAGGCAGGAAAAAGCTTACTGTTTCCGATGAGCCTATGGATCAGAAATAACAATTTTGATTTGATCTCAAAGATTTTTCTTATTTCGTTTTAAGAAAGAAGGTAATTTCGCAATTATCTTCTTTTTTATTTATTGACCTTTCATCCCTGACATTATGAAAAACATTTCGTTTCAAAAAGCCACCCCATACCTGGCAGCCATCCTGGTTTTCATTGTTATCACCTTCGCTTTTTTCAGCCCTTTGCTGGAAGGGAAGCTTCTTTTCCAGAGTGACATTGCACAATACCAGGGAATGTCAAAAGAGATCGTAGATTACCGGAGTTCGACCGGACAGGAACCCCTTTGGACCAATTCCATGTTTGGCGGAATGCCGGCTTACCAGATCTCCGCCAATTACACGTCCAATCTTGTTGGCTATATTGACAAAGTGTTTACTCTTGGGCTACCCCGTCCTGCGGACATGTTATTTCTTTATTTTATCGGATTTTTCTTCCTCCTTCTGGTCATGAAAGTGGATCCCTGGCTCTCCATTGCCGGCGCCATCGGATTTGCGTTTTCCTCCTTTTTCATCATCATCATCGATGTAGGTCATAATTCACAGGCACATGCCATTGGGTATATGGCCCCCGTGCTAGCCGGTTTCATCCTGACCTTCCGCAAGCGATACCTGTTGGGAGGGCTGATCTCAGCGGTCTTCCTTTCGCTGGAAGTGAAGGCAAACCATCCCCAGATCACCTATTACCTTGTCATGCTGGCACTCCTTCTTGGAATCAGCGAACTGGTTCAGGCAATTCGGTCAAAAACATACAAACCCTTTTTCCTGGCCGTCGGCATCATCTTCCTTGCAGGCGGCTTTGCCCTGGCAACAAACATTACCAGTCTCTGGGCAACCTATGAGTACGGGAATTACACCATCCGGGGAAAATCCGAACTGACCAGCGATAAACACAACCGCACTTCGGGGCTCGACAAAGACTATGCAACCCAGTGGAGTTACGGTGTTGGAGAAACCATGACCCTGTTGATCCCCAACTTTTATGGGGGGACCGATCAGAAACTCAGCATCAATTCAAATACAGCCAAGGCTCTCAGGGCCAATAACGTCCCGGAAGAGAATGTCCGTCAATTTGTCGACCAGCGGTTACCCATGTATTGGGGAGCACAGCCCTTTACTGCCGGTCCGGTATATATCGGCGCCATCATGATCTTTCTGTTCGTTCTGGGTTTGCTGATCGTCAAAGGCCCCCTGAAATGGTGGCTTCTGGCGGCAACCGTTCTCTCTATCATTCTTGCCTGGGGACATAATTTTATGTCTGTAACCGACTTCTTCTTCAGTTACCTGCCTGGGTACAATAAATTCAGATCCGTTACCATGATCCTGGTTATTGCTGAATTCGCTGTACCGCTTTTAGGGATGCTTGCTCTGAAAGAATTCTTTGACTCAAAACAGGACCCGAAAAAAATAACGAAAAAGTTGTTTATTGCTGCGGGGATTACCGGCGGAATCGCCCTGATCTTTGCCCTGATTCCAAGTATTTTCCTTGATTTCGTCGGGCACTCGGATGCCTACAAGGCAAAACAGCTTGGGTTCCCCGATTGGCTTATGCAGGGTCTCCGGGACGACCGTCAGAGCCTGCTCCAGGCGGATGCATGGCGCACATTGCTGTTCATCTTCCTTACGGCCGGAGTCATGTTCGCTGTGCTTTACAATAAAATCAGGAAGGAATATGCTTATCTGATCATCGGCGTACTGATCCTTGTTGACATGTATCCCATTGCCAAGCGGTACCTCAACGAAGAAAGTTTCAGATCAAAATCACAGGTTGCCACTCCTTATGAACTTTCTCCTGCGGACGAACAGATCCTCCAGGATAAAGCACTTGATTACAGGGTGCTGAACCTCACCGTTGACCCGATGAATGATGCCAGCACCTCCTATTTCCACAAATCAATCGGGGGATATCATGGTGCTAAACTGCGCCGCTACCAGGAGCTTTATGATGCCGGAGTACAGAAGGATATTGAAGTCTTTGCCCGGAGTATGAGCACAGACAGCACTGGCGTTCTGAATATGCTGAATACGAAATATTTCATCGTTCCCGACAACAAACGACAGCCAGCTGTTTTCCCGAATCCAAAAGCCCTGGGAAATGCATGGTTTGTGAAAGAGGTCAAACTGGTTGACAATGCCGATGAAGAAATCAAAAACATCCGGAATATTAACCCCGGAACCACAGCCCTTATCAATAAAAAATTCGCTGAAGAAGTGAAAGGGTTCAGTCCTGGCCGTGATTCCACTGACCTTATCCGCCTGGACAGCTATGCGCCAAATGACCTGCAATACAGCTACAAGTCCAGAAATACCGGACTGGCTGTTTTTTCGGAAATCTACTACCCGAAAGGATGGAACGCGTATGTTGACGGCAAACTGACACCGCATTTCCAGGCAGATTATGTTTTAAGGGGCATGCTACTTCCTGCCGGAGAACATAAAGTTGAATTTAAATTCGAACCTGCAGTGTACCATACAGGAGAAAAAATTTCGCTGATCAGTTCCATCCTGCTGATCCTGGTTGTTATCGGACTTGCAGCACTGGAGATCCGGAGATCTTTTGCCTCCGCAAAATGAAACGGGTCCTGATCATAACCTATTACTGGCCTCCCAGCGGGGGAGCGGGCGTTCAGCGCTGGCTGAAATTCACAAAATACCTTCGCAGTTACGGCTGGGAACCTGTGATCTTTACCCCCGAAAATCCTGAATTTCCTGACTCCGATGAATCCCTGTTCAAAGATGTCCCTCCAGGCATTGAAGTGATTAGAACACCTATATGGGAGCCGTACAATGCATATAAACGGTTTATCGGTCAGAAGAAAGAAGATAAAATCCAGGCAGGATTCCTCTCGGTAAAAAAGAAAAATCCCCTGGTCGAAAGCATTTCCGTCTGGATCAGGGGGAATTTGTTTATTCCCGACGCCCGGAAATTCTGGATCAGGCCTTCCATCCGGTTTCTTTTAAAATACCTGACGGCTAACCCCGTCGACGCGATCATTTCAACCGGCCCACCTCATAGTATGCATATGATCGCGCTTGGCCTGAAAAAAAAGCTCACTATACCCTGGCTCGCAGATTTCAGGGATCCCTGGACGCAGATTGACTTTTATCATCAGCTCCGGCTGACAAAAAGGGCCGATAAAAAACACCACGACATGGAACGGTTGGTACTCTCGACAGCTAACAGAGTCACGATTGTCAGCTGGAACTGGGCACTGGATCTCAACCAGATCTATCCGCGTCAGTATGATGTAATCACGAATGGATTTGATCCGGATGATTTTATCATTCCCGACCCGAAGGTTGCCAGAACATTTGAACTGACGCACATCGGTTCACTGAACAAAGACCGTAACCCGAAACTTCTCTGGGAGGTTCTAGCAGAAATTTGTTCCGAAAACGAAGCATTCAGGGATGACTTGCGGCTGCGGTTCATCGGCAAATGCGATATCACATTGTTTCAGGATCTCGAGAAATACAACCTGGTTTCACATGCCGAAAAGATCGAATACATGCCCCATGAAGCGGTATTGAAAGAATCGGCAGGATCACAGGTACTTTTGCTGCTCCTGAATAACACGCCAAATGTAATGGGGATTGTTCCCGGTAAACTATTTGAATACCTCGCAACACGCCGGCCAGTATTGTGTATCGGACCCACCAATGGAGACAGCGCCCGGATCATCCGGGAAGCAAATGCCGGGATCACCTGCAACTTTGAGGATAAAACATCCATGAAAAATGCCTTGTTCCTATTGTATGATAAATATAAACAGGGATTGTTGCAAAACCAGGAAGGCGAGATCGAAGCTTTTTCCAGGAAAGGCCTGACGGGAAAAATCTCATCTATTCTTAACGAGTTAACGGAGGTCCGATAAAAGAAACATTATCTGAAAACATGAAAATCATCAATATCGTCGGAGCACGTCCGAATTTCATAAAAATTGCCCCCATCCTGCGCCAAATGCGGAAGTCATCTGTCATTGAGCCCATTCTGCTGCATACGGGGCAACATTATGACATCGAAATGTCAAAACGGTTTTTCGAAGAGCTTGACATTCCCTCCCCCGACATCTCGCTGGAAGTGGGTTCGGATACACATGCCAGGCAGGTTGCCCGCATCATGGAGCGCTTTGATGATGTATGCGACACCCGGAAACCTGATGGCATCCTTGTTGTGGGCGATGTGAATTCAACCATGGCATGCTCGCTGGTTGCAGCTAAAAAAGGAATAAAAATCATCCATGTGGAGGCCGGGATCCGCAGTTTCGACAGGGAGATGCCGGAGGAGATCAACCGCATGGTCACCGATGCCATTGCAGACCTGTTGCTCCCGCCATCCAAAGATGCTGTTGACAACCTTCTCAGGGAAGGTCATTCGCCGGGGAAAATCCACCTTGTCGGCAACATTATGATCGATACCCTGATGGATTCCCAGTCGCGGATCAGGCAATCAACGATTCTTGATCAGATGGGAATTGAGGAGAAGAAGTATGCCCTGGTCACCCTTCACAGACCTTCCAATGTGGATAACAGTTCTGATTTTAAAAGGATACTATTGGCACTCGCAAAGATCGGGCAACAATTGCCTGTTGTATTCCCGGTTCACCCCCGGACCCGCAAGATCCTGGATGATCCCGAACTGAAAGCAATTACAAGCAGCATGAACCGCCTGATCCTTTGTGATCCGCTGGGATATTTCGATTTTGGCAGACTGGTTGCCGGTTGCCGCATGGTGATTACCGACAGCGGCGGGATCCAGGAAGAATCGACGGTATATGGAATCCCGTGCATCACCATCCGTGAAAACACCGAAAGACCAATAACAGTCTTGGAAGGCACAAATGAACTGGCAGGAACAGATACCGGAAAGATCGTCGGATTTGCAAGCCAGATCCTTGAAGGAAAGTGGAAAACAGGTAAAATTCCGGATCTCTGGGATGGGCATACTGCGGAACGGATCATCGCCTGTATCGAAAAAGAGATGTAAAGGCCGGGACAGGAGCAGATCAGATCTTCTTCCCCTCACTGTCATACTTGACGACTCCCTTTTTCTTCCATCTGCCTGACCTGTAATAAAAGTAATAGACCACCAGGCCTGAAAACCATCCAATAGGGATTGACCACCAGATCCCATGTACCCCGATCGATGGGATATTTGACAACCAGATGGCTACCGGGATCCTGACAATCCAAAGGGAGAACAAACTGATGAACATCGGTATAACGGTATCGCCTGCTCCCCGGAGAACTCCGTTCAGCACGAACATCGTTGAAAAAAGGATGTAGAAGATCCCGATCACGACAAGATAACCCCGCCCCAGTTCGATTACTACAGCATCATCTGTAAAGAGACGCATCAGTCCGCGTGCAAAAAAGAGGATGATGGCAGAGATTGTCAATGTGACCATGCTTGTCATAAAGAAAGTTGCACGAAGTCCGGTTTTCACCCTTTCAGGTTTATTGGCGCCCATGTTCTGTCCGACGAAGGTGGAAAGCGCAATGGCAAAACTCATGGCCGGCATGGCTGCAAAATTATCGATCCTTCCGGCAACGCTGTATGCAGCATTGGCATCAATTCCAAAACGGTTTACGACCCAGTACAAGGCAACCATACCAACCGCAACAAAGGTCTGCTGGAAACCGGTGGGAAGCCCGATACGGATGCTTTTTACAAATATCGGATAGTCAAATTTCAGATCCTTTAAGGAGAACTTCACTACTTTGTGGAATTTATTCAGGTACAGAATCTGAACGATGAAAACCAGTGCTTCGGAGATCACGGTTGCCCAGGCTACACCGGCTATGCCCCAGTGCAACACCGGCACGAAGATCAGGTCAAGTCCGATGTTCATTGCAACGGACCCCATCAGGAAATAAAGAGGCGTTTTGGAGTCACCCAGCCCGCGAAGAATGGCACTGGTTCCGTTATAGCCAAAAAGGAATACCAGTCCGGCGAAGAAAATGTTCAGGAACAGCTGAGCCTGGGGGATGATTGACGGATCCAGGTTGATCAGTTTGAAAATGGCTCCGCTGAGAAGGATCCCTGCGACACTCATCAACAGGGATATGAAGAAAAGAAAGATATACATTGTATTTATGGCTTTCTTTACCTTATCCATCTCTTTGGCGCCGAAATATTGTGAAATCACAATCGTAAAACCCATCGTGATCCCGATCATGAAGGAGATCAGGAGGAAGATTACCGGTCCGGAGGTTCCCACGGCAGCAAGTGCATCTTTCCCGACGAACTTACCAACGACGATGCTGTCAACAACGTTATACAGTTGTTGAAAAACATTTCCAAGTAACATCGGGATGGCAAATTTCAGGATCAGTTTACCCTCATTACCCGTGGTCAAATCCTTCATCCTTGAATCTTATGTGAACCGCAAAGGTAGCGTTTATCGGCCGGATTTCGTACCTTTGCACCAACAGCAGTTCGTTCTATCGCCGTACCATTGGTATGGAGGAAAGTCGGGACAACACAGAGCACCATACTTCCTAACGGGAAGGCTTTCCGGATACAAAGGCCGGGGAGACAGACAGTGCCACAGAAAACTACCGCCTCACCGGGTTCCCGGGGAGGTAAGGGTGAAAACGCGAGGTAAGAGCTCACGATCCGTGCAGGTGACTGCAGGAGGGGTAAACCTTATGGGTTGAAAGACCATGTATACCGGTTGTCAAGGGTTGCTCGCCCAATGCCGGGGGGTAGGTCGCTTAAGCCTTACGGTGACGTCAGGCTCAGATAAATGATAGAATTCAACAGAATCCTGCTTACAGAACTGCTGTTATTTTTCTTCCCATCCTGTTCATTTTTCTCATCCTGTTTTTTGAACCGTAAAATGTTAATAAAATCCCTGATTTTCCTTGCATTTTAATGCAGATTTATCCGGAAAAAATTCGTAATTTTGTTATCACATTATAAAATTTAATTGCTTGATTATGAATGATATAGAAAAAGAGATCGCCAGCCAGCATTATACTGCTGAAAATATCACGGTTCTGGAAGGGCTGGAAGCGGTCAGAAAGAGGCCGGCAATGTACATCGGAGATGTGAATATCAGGGGATTGCACCATCTCGTTTATGAAGTTGTTGACAATTCAATTGATGAAGCCCTGGCAGGTTACTGCAATAAAATTGATGTGATCATCCACGAGGATAATTCCATCACGGTGATAGATAACGGCAGGGGGATTCCTACGGATTTTCACGAAAAAGAGCAGCGCTCGGCACTGGAAGTGGTTATGACGGTTTTGCATGCAGGAGGAAAATTCGACAAAGACACCTATAAGGTTTCCGGCGGATTGCACGGTGTGGGCGTTTCGGTTGTCAATGCACTTTCAAAACTGTTATTGGTTACGGTTCACCGCGGTGGAAAGATCTTTCAGCAGGAATACCAGTACGGGAAACCCATGTACCCGATAAAAATAGTCGGGGAGACAGACCGTAACGGAACCATCATTACGTTTAAGCCCGACAACTCCATTTTCATTACCGAACATTATGATTCGGAGATCCTGACTTCACGCCTGAGGGAGCTTGCCTTCCTCAACAAAGGAATAACGCTTACCATTACCGATGAACGGGAAAAAGACGATCAGGGGAATTTCTTTTCTGAGACTTTTCTCTCTAAAAACGGACTCCGGGATTTTATCGACTACCTCGATGCAAACCGTGAGAAACTGATGCCGGAACCGATATCCATCGAGGGCGAAAAGAACGGGATCCCGATGGAAATCGCCATGCAGTACAACACCTCCTTCGCCGAGAATATACATTCCTACGTTAACAATATCAACACGCATGAAGGGGGAACCCATCTTTCCGGATTCCGCAGGGCACTTACCCGGACCCTTAAAAGTTATGCTGACAAGACCGGGATGCTTGCTAAACTGAAGTTTGATATCAACGGGGATGATTTTCGTGAAGGACTTACCGCCATCATTTCGGTAAAGGTTCAGGAACCCCAGTTTGAAGGACAGACAAAAACAAAGCTCGGCAACAACGAAGTGATGGGAGTGGTTGACCAGCTGGTCAGCGAGCTGCTCTCCTACTACCTCGAAGAACATCCGAAAGAAGCAAGAACCATTGTGAACAAGGTCATTCTTGCAGCAACTGCAAGGCACGCCGCCCGGAAAGCGAGGGAACTCGTTCAGCGGAAAGGAGTCCTTGGCGGATCAGGTCTCCCGGGTAAACTAGCCGATTGTTCTGAACGGGATGCAAGTCTCTGTGAGATCTACCTTGTAGAGGGTGATTCCGCCGGCGGTACCGCAAAACAGGGCCGCGACCGCAAATTCCAGGCGATCCTTCCCCTGAGAGGAAAGATCCTGAATGTTGAAAAAGCGATGCAATACAAGATCTTTGAAAGCGAAGAGATCAAGAATATTTTTACGGCACTCGGCGTATTCATTGGCACTGAAGAGGACAGCAAAGCACTAAACCTGGAGAAGTTACGTTATCATAAAATAATTATTATGACGGATGCGGATGTGGATGGAAGTCATATCTCAACCCTCATCCTTACCTTTTTCTTCAGGTATATGAAAGAACTGATCGAAAACGGGCATGTCTACATCGCCACACCTCCCTTATACCTCATTAAAAAAGGGCAGACCGGGAAATACTGCTGGACAGAAGAAGAACGTGCACAGATCGTTGCTGAACTTACCGCCAATGGCAAAGAGAGCAGCGTTCATATCCAGCGGTACAAAGGCCTGGGTGAAATGAACTCTGAACAGCTGTGGGATACTACCATGAACCCGGAATTCCGGACCCTTAGGCAGGTGACCATTGAGAATGGTACGGAAGCTGACCGGATCTTTTCCATGCTGATGGGTGATGATGTACCCCTGCGTCGCGAGTTCATCGAACGCAATGCAAAATATGCAAAAATCGATGTCTAATTCACCTCAAAAATCCTTCCATGAAGCAGAAAAAAGTCGGGTACATTCTAGGAGGTTTTTTCATACTTGCTATTGTGGCCTATTTCATTTTCTCGAGGAATGATAAAAGCCAGCAAATTACTGTAAAAGTAAAAAAAGGCACCTTCCCGATAGAGGTTACAACCACCGGTGAACTCTTTGCAAAATCTTCCGAGAAGATCAGGGGCCCCATCGGCCTCAATCAAATGCAGATCTATTCTGTAAAGATCCTGAAACTGGTTCAGGAAGGGACCAAGGTTGATTCAGGGGATTTCGTTGCCGCACTTGACCAGAGTGAAATCAATTCCAAGATGAAGGAGATCGAAACCAACCGCGACAAGGCCCTGACACAGCTTACTCAACGGCAACTCGACAGTTCCCTCAACCTCCGGCGGCTCCGGGATGATCAGATCAACCTGAAGTATGACCTTGAACAGAAAAAAACGATCAAGGAACAATCGGTTTATGAGCCGGATGCCACAAAAAAACAGGTGGCAAATGATGTCGAGAAGGCTGAACGGGCGTTGGATCAGGCAAAGAAAAATTATGAACTTCAGTACAGGAAGGAAGTCGCCAACATGGATGATGCCAATGCCACCTATAGCCAGGCTCAGCGGAAACTTGAACAGATGCAGGATAAGATCAAGATGTTCACCATCTTTGCCCCCAAGAAAGGGATGGTCATCTACTCCCGGAACTGGAATGGCGCACGCCAGCTGGAAGGGTCAACGGTAGATACATGGGGAGACTGCACAGTGGCTGAATTGCCAGACCTGTCAAAAATGATTTCCAAAACCTATGTCAACGAAATCGATATCAGCAAGATCAAAGTCGGCCAAACAGTAAAGATCGGCATTGATGCTTTTCCTGACAAACGATTTACAGGGGTGGTAAAAGATGTTGCAAACGTTGGTGAACAGCTACCAAATACCAACGCAAAGGTTTTTGAAGTCAATATCCTGATCAATGAATTTGACTCCGTCATGCGACCTTCCATGACATCCAAGAATACCATCGTTACCTCCTCAATTTCCAATGTGTTGTTCTCCCCCATCGAAGCGGTAATCAGCACAGACAGCGTCACCTACGTCTTTAAGAAGAAAAGCGGCAGCATCATCAAGCAACAGGTCATTGCGGGAGAAAGCAATGACAACGAGATCATCCTGAAGGCCGGTGTAAAAGAGAACGACGAACTCCTGCTTCTTCCCCCGGAGAATGGAGATAAAATAAAGCTGACGGAACTGTCACCCGAAGAATTGAAAAAATTCGAAGTAAAACCGGAATCCAAACCCACCCTTCAGTCCAAGCCGAAAATCACAAGTAAAAGATAAAACCACTACTTCCAACAAATTCAACCGTCGTGTTCGAACGTTACTTCTATATCTTCAACATTGCACTGGAAGCGGTTTTTATCAACAAATTCCGTTCCATGCTTACTGCCCTTGGGATCATCTTCGGGGTGGCAGCGGTGATCGCAATGATGGCCATTGGAAGAGGGGCACAGAAAGAGATCCTCGACCAGATGAAACTGGTAGGCGTCAATAATATCGTTATCGCATCAAAATCAGAAAATAAAAAATCCCCGGAGAAGAACGATAATTCATCCCAAAGCCAGGCAAAAGACAATTCCGACTCCAAGGAATCTAAAAAATTCTCGCCCGGTTTGACCTTACAGGATGCTGTTGGGATCAAAGAGTTGATTCCTACTGTCGACAAAGTGAGCCCGGAAGTGATTTATGAAGTGGATGTGATCAGGGGAGGAAAAAAATCTGCAACAAAACTGACGGGTATCGTTCCTGATTTCTTCAATGTATTTAACCTGGATCTGTTGCAGGGAGAAATGTTCAATGAGCAACAACTGAAAGAGGGAAAAGCAGTCTGCATTATCGGCAACTCCATAAAATCCCATTTCTTCTCAAAAGAAAATCCACTCGGGAAAGAAATTAAATGCGGCCCTATCTGGCTTACTGTTATCGGCGTGATCAGAAACCGCGAAGTAAACCAGCAGGCCCTCGAAAACCTCGGCATCTCCGATTACAACAACACCATCTATGCCCCGATCCAGACCTTGCTGGTTCGCTATAAAGACCGTTCCATCGTGAACAAGAACGCGCTTGAGAATGAAACGACCATTTTTTTCGACAGGGGGGCCGTCTCTTTCTCGGATCAATCCGGGAATGCCGCTAACCGAAACCAGGTTGATAAAATTGTGGTTCAGATCAAAGAAAGCGCTATGGTGAAGCCGACAACCGAAGTCCTTAAACGGATGATGCTCCGCCGTCATGCCGGGGTAGAGGATTTTGAGATAAAAGTACCCGAACTGTTGCTAAAAAACGAAGAACGTACGCGTGATATTTTCAACATGGTTCTTGGCGCTATCGCAAGCATATCACTGCTCATCGGAGGTATCGGCATCATGAATATTATGCTTGCCTCGGTGATGGAAAGGATCAAGGAGATCGGTATCCGCCAGGCGATCGGGGCAACAAAACGCGACATTATCCTTCAGTTCCTCACCGAAGCTACCATGATATCCATTACAGGCGGACTGATTGGGATCATTCTGGGAATCGTTCTCTCCAAATTGATCATGGAACTTACCCAGATCCCGACCATCGTCTCGCCCTGGTCTGTCGTAATCTCATTCGGAGTCTCGGCAACCGTCGGCATCGCTTTCGGATTCATGCCAGCCCGGCGGGCTTCACAGCAGGAACCGGTCGCTTCACTGAGACATGAATAATGCTAAAATCATTCTATGCACAGACCTCTATTGAATATCTGGATACTGGCGCTGATCTTTTCACTTTCACCCTGTCACGCTCTTCCTCAGAAGAAGACCATCAGGATGTCACTGGAGGAAGCCACTGCGCTGGCAAAAGAAAGGTCGATTCAGGCCCTGATTGCCAAACAGCAATTCCAGGTCAGTTTCTGGGACTATAAGACATTCCGGGGAGCCTATCTCCCCCAGCTGACTGCCGGAGGCGCAATTCCTGATTTCAACCGGAGTATTAATGCTTATACCACAAGCGAAGGTACCAAGATCTACCAGCTTCAGCAGTATGTTAACTACGGGGCAAACCTGAGCCTGAGCCAGCAGATCGGGTTTACCGGAGGTAATATTTCTCTGAATTCCGGACTGACACGGACCGACAACCTCGGTGACTCCACATTTACTTCCTATGTAAGTACACCCATCAATATCAAATACACACAACCCATTTTCAAGTTCAATTCCTACCGGTGGGACCGCAAAATAAAACCCCTGCAATATGACCTGGCAAAACGGAAGTATCTTGAAGATATGGAAGACGTCAACATGGCTGCGACGAATTTATTCTTTGCCTTGTTGCGGGCTCAGGTTGAGAAAAAAATCGCACAAACGAATTATGTAAATTATGATACACTTTACAAGATAAGCCACGGCCGTTTCCAGGTAGGGAAGATCCCGCAAAACCAGCTCCTCCAGTATGAACTCCAGCTCTTAACAGCCAAGCTATCCATAGAAAATGCAGATCTTTCGCTTGAGGATGCTCTTTTCAGTTTCAAATCCTACCTGCGGATCCAGAATTCCGATTCCATCATCCTTGAACCTCCTGTTAACATCACCTTTTTTACCGTTAACCCTGTGAAAGCCATTGAGGAAGCATCGGTTAATTCATCAGCTTCCGGCGATTTCTCACGGAGGCTGCTGGAAGCCGACATGGGTGTGAACATGGCAAAAATGGACGGCAGGTTTGATGCCGACCTTTCCGCTGTTTTTGGCTATAACCAGACGGCAGCCAAGTTGCCCGATGCTTATAAAAACCCGCAGGATCTGGAACAGGTTACCCTTCAGCTGAATGTCCCTATTCTTGACTGGGGAGTGGCCCGCGGGAAGATAAAAATGGCTGAATTCAAACGCGAAATCACCAAAAGCCAGGTGGAACAGGAGATGATCGACTTCAAACAAAACGTTTACCGGGAAGTCATGAAATTCAACATCCAGAAAAATCAGCTTACCATCGCAGCCAAAGCCGATACTGTAGCAAAACTATCTTACAAGATCACGCAGGACCGTTACATGATCGGGAAAATATCCGACTTCCAGGAGTTGTACCAGGCTCAAACGGCCGCCGATAACTCCGAGAATGCATTCTTCTCCGCTTTGCTTACTTACTGGCAGCGGTATTATGGTTTACGTAAGATGACCCTCTACGATTTCGAGAAGAAGCAACAGCTTCAGTTCAATTTCCAGGATGTCAAACCCTGAGTCCCGACTATTATCAATACTATTTCTAAATAATTTCTATCTTTGCAAAAACAAAGTTTCATTTAAATTTAAATCTATGTCAGTCTTAGTTGGAAAAAAAGCTCCCTCATTTGAAAGTGTTGCCGTTGTGAACGGAGGCGAATTTGTAGAAAAATTCTCCCTGGAACAGTATATCGGAAAAAAACATGTCGTCTTTTTCTTCTATCCCCTCGATTTTACATTTGTTTGTCCCACAGAGCTTCTGGCTTTCCAGGAAAAACTTCAGGAATTTGAAAAAAGGAATGTAGCCGTCGTAGGCTGCTCCATCGATTCAAAATTTTCGCACTGGGCATGGCTGAATACCGAGAAAAATAAGGGCGGGATAAAAGGCGTTAAGTACCCCATCGTGTCTGACCTTTCGAAGACCATCGCTGCAAACTATGATGTGCTTGCCGGCGAATGGATATACAATGAAGATGGCACCCTCGAATTTGACGGAACCCCGCAGGCTTACCGGGGACTGTTTCTTATCGACAAGCAGGGTATTGTCCGTCACCAGGTGGTCAATGACTTTCCTTTGGGACGCAGCATTGATGAGGCTTTACGTATGGTTGACGCACTTCAGTTCAATGAAGAAAATGGTGAGGTTTGTCCAGCCGACTGGCACAAAGGTGATGAGGGAATGAAGGAAACATCCGACAGCGTTGCAAGCTACCTGTCGAAACACTGATCCGGGGAAAATCCGCCAACCTTCACCTGACCTGCTTTGTTCTAATAGCTGAATGGATCCTGGATCAGCCAGAAATAAAAGGCGAACAATTGTAAACCGAACAATCCCGCCAGGATCCAGTTCCTGCCGCGGAACTTGTACATCCATGATCCGAAAAAGATGGTCAACGGGAAAATGACGCTGATAAACCGCTGAATGGATGTCACAGAACCTGAACAGAGCGGAATGATAAGACTGATCCAGATCAGGAGGTTCAAACTCAGCGGGAATCGTTTCCAGGCTAGTATGGCAATAATCATCATTGCAATTCCGTAAACCGAGTTGAACTGAGTTGCAAAATTCCCCTGTCGGAAAAATGCAAGCAACGGGAACATAAATCTCCTGTACCAACCTGCCTGTGCAATGCTGAATGCGAAATATTCATTGGTCATCTGCTTCTGGTAGAGACAATACGCAATGAAAATAAGAAATCCGGGAAGAAATGAAAGGGACTGATACAGTGATTTCCGGTCAATTTTCTCCCTCCTGAGTTTATAACCTTCCAGAATTCCTTTGTTCTCAAGAAAATATAGGCCCAGCGGAACCATCATAAAAATCCCGTTGGGCCTGATCATCACCAGAACCATTATAATCAGTGAGAACAGCAAATATCTGTTGTATTTAATGCTGAGGAAACCCAGGGCAAGAAAGGTAAAATAGATGCCTTCCGTATAGAGCACGGAGAAATAATAATGAAAAGGGAAAAATATCATCACCAGCGTCAGGTAAAATGACTCCTTCTCTTCAATGCCAAATTCCCGGCACAATTGATAAAACAAAAGAAAACTCAGGAGTGAAAAAATGATTGCCCAACAAAACCCTGCCAGGTGTACACTCATCCCTGTAGAAAGATGCGTTGTACGAAGCAGCAAAGGATACATCGGGAAAAACGCCCACGGACTTTGCCTGTAATCGGCGTCATGACTGTATCCGAGCTCAATCCTGGAAGTGACTTTTGGATACCATGAATCGGCAATATTTAAATACCAGCCTGAATCATTTTTTTCGAAGATCTGAGTAAATGCCCTGAATGACAATGGATCCGCACCGGTATCGCCCGATTTCTCAAGGATGACCGCAAAACCGAAATAAACCAGCTTTACCAGCAAGGCAATTCCAATAATTGCGATCCACCTTTTCTTCATTCGGGGGAATATTTATCCATCTTCTTCGCCTGGTTCCAGAATACATCCATCTCATCCAGCGTCATTTGATTCAGCGGCTTCTGGTTCTCTTTTGCTTTTTCCTCCAGGTATTGAAACCGTTGTATGAATTTCCTGTTGGTTCGCTCCAGGGCATCTTCAGGATTCACCTCAATAAACCTGGCATAATTGACGATGGCGAATAACAGGTCGCCAAGTTCATCCTCTTTTTTTTCGGGGGATGAACCATTCCTGACTTCCGCTTTCAATTCATTCAGTTCCTCCAGTACCTTGTCCCAGACCTGTTCCGGTTTTTCCCAGTCAAATCCGACACCGCTGGCTTTTTCCTGGATCCTGTATGCCTTGACAATCGCAGGCAACGAATTTGGAACCCCGGACAGAACCGATTCATTTCCTTTTTCACTCAGTTTGATCTTTTCCCAGTTATCCCTGACCTCTTTGGCATTGGTAACCTTGACATCTCCGAAAATATGGGGATGACGGTGAATCAGTTTTGTGATGATATTGTTGAGGACATCCAGTATATCAAAAGATCCTGATTCAGAGGCGATCTTCGAATAAAAAACCAGGTGAAGCATAAGGTCTCCCAGTTCTTTTTTGATGCCATCCATATCTTTTTCCAGGATGGAATCGGATAATTCATAGGTTTCTTCGATAGTAAGATATCTCAGGCTCTCCAGCGTCTGTTTCTGGTCCCATGGACATTTTATCCGCAGTTCATCCATGATTTCCAGTAAACGACCGAATGCGGCAACGCGCTCTTCCATATTTATTTTTTTACAAAAGTAAGGATTTATCGGTTTTCACGTTAATATACTTACCCCAGAGGCCTCACGGCTGATGTAGAAAACCTCCTACCTTTGCATAAAGAGAACGACTTAATGATACCCGGCTTGCGAACGAATTCTACACCTCTGACTTATTTATCTCACATTCTCATTTTATCGGGTATTTTATTGTGTTTGGTTTCCTCTGAGGCCAGAAGTCAGGAGTATGAGCACAAGCTCTTCACCTCGAACATGCTGGTGGAAGGCCGGTTCTATTATGGGTTTCTGTATGCCCAGCACATTGAACTGGAAAGGTATAACAGCCATTTCCCCATGTTTGAAATAAACCTTCAGAAGGAAACGTATGGAAAACACAAATGGGAAAGGGCTTTTGCCTATCCCATTATCGGGATTAGTTTTCTGTACACCAGTCTTGGGAAATCGCCTGAGCTTGGTTCGGCCTATTCCGTTTTTCCTTTTATTGATTTCCCCATCATACGGCGAAGGAATTTCATGTTCAACTTCCGGTTTGGACTTGGAGCCGCTTATCTCACAAAGCCCTTCGACCGTCTCACCAACTATAAAAACCTTGCAATCGGGTCACACATCAACGCCTCTGTTAACATGATGTTCGACATCCGTTATCAACTGACCGAAAGAATAACATTGTCGCTGGGGGCCGGGCTTCAGCACTTTTCAAACGGTTCTCTGAAACTTCCGAATTACGGTTTGAATGTGCCGGCCGTAAATGCCGGGGTAGCATACCGGCTTGCAAGAGAAAACAGATCCATCGGCGACCGGTTCCTCCCCCCTACGGAACCTTATTCTGCAATCTTAAGGCACAGCCTCGAATTTGATGTCGGGTTCGCCCTCGGATGGAAAAATATGCAGGCTGTACTCGGGCAAAACTTCATGGTGTACCATTTGTACGAAAACACGTTCTTCCCTGTTGAGAGGAAGAGCAAATGGGGATTTGGGCTGGATTTTTCGTATGATCAGTCACACGTTAAAATACTTGAGAGCCATGGGGTCGTTGTAACAAATAATCTTAAAATCATAAGGCCGGGGATCAATGGTGCTTATATGCTTGTTCTTTCACGACTCAACTTCATCTTTAATCTAGGATATTATCTCGGCGGACAAGAGAACAGCAATGGTCCGTTCTATGAGAAGATCTCTTTTCAGTATAATTTTGCCAAATACCTTTTTGCCAATGTCATGCTGAAAGTTCACTGGGGGCGTGCTGATTATATTGGCTGGGGTATGGGATTTCACATCGAACAATTTTATGGGAAAAAAGTTAAGTGATCCGGTGAAACGTTTTTGCCTTGCAGGTCTGATCCTTTTGGCCATGATTTGCGTGATTTTTTCCTGCAAAAAATCCGGAACGAATTGTTTTACAAATACCGGCTCAATCATCCGGGAATCAAGGATGGTTTCAGACTTCGACACCATCGTTGCCAGGGAGAATGTCGATATCATACTTACACAGGATACAATCAACAGCATTGTTGTTGAAGCTGGCCAGAATATAATCAGTGGAATCAAAACAGGGATTGAAAACCGCCAGCTTTTAATTGACAACACCAACACATGCAACTGGGTTCGCAGTTATGATAAGCCCTTGAATGTCTATGTCCATGTAAAAAACCTGAGGAAAATCTATTACCTCTCGGCCGGGAATATCACTTCGACCAATGTTCTGATAAACGACACATTTATGCTGGATGTATGGGGTGGATGTGGTAGTATTGACCTTTCCCTCTATATTAACCAGGGTTTCATCTATGAGCATCTTGGCACTGCCGATATTACGATCCGTGGAAGGGCGACCTACAATTCTGTTGTTTCCGGGGATTTTGGGTTCCTGCAGCTGAAAGATCTGAATACAGATTACACCTATGTCTCAAACAGCGGGACCAACGACTGCTATGTACGGTCAGCCAAATATCTGGATGCAACGATCCAGTCGATCGGCAATATCTATTATACCGGGAAACCCGATACGATCCGCACGCATATTACCGGAAAGGGAGAGCTGATCGAATTCTGATCAGTAGGCTCTGGCGAATATGACCCTTTGAGAAGAAGGCTTACCAGAATAGATACATTTTCCAGCCTCCGGAGGATTATCAAGAGGAATAACCCTGATTGTGGCTTTTGTCTCCTCCTTGATCTTCTCTTCCGTTTCAGTGGTTCCATCCCAATGGGCATAAATGAACCCGCCAGTGGAATCAAGCACCCGCTTAAATTCTTCCCAGTCATCCACACGGTGAGAATTGTTCTCCCTCATGTCGAGGGCTTTATTATAGAGGTTTTTCTGGATCTGGTCGAGCAGGTTTATGACCTTATTCTCAATGTCTGTCATCTGGAATACTTCTTTCTCCAGGGTATCGCGACGGGCAACTTCAACCGTTCCCTGCTCGATGTCGCGCGGACCGATGGTGATCCTCACAGGAACACCCTTGAACTCATATTCTGAAAATTTCCATCCTGGTTTATGAGTATCCCTGTCATCATATTTTACAGATATCCCTTTCAATTCCAGAGCCTTCTTCAGCGGAATTACCTTCTCTGATATCAGGTCGAGTTGTTCTTTTGTTTTAAAGACCGGGACGATAGCTACCTGAATGGGGGCCAGTTTGGGTGGCAATACGAGTCCATTATCATCTGAATGAGACATAACCAGCGCCCCCATCAGCCGTGTTGAAACGCCCCATGAAGTAGCCCAAACATATTCCAGCTGGTTTTCCCGGTTCAGAAATTTAACATCAAAGGCCTTTGCAAAGTTCTCTCCCAGAAAATGCGATGTTCCGGCCTGCAGGGCTTTTCCATCCTGCATAAGGGCTTCAATGGCGTATGTTTCGACTGCACCGGCAAAACGTTCGGCCGGACTCTTGGTTCCCTTAATCACCGGGATCGCCATCCAGTTCTCCGCAAAATCGGCATATACGTTCAGCATGGTTTCTGCTTCATGGACTGCTTCATCACGCGTCGAATGGGCTGTATGACCTTCCTGCCAAAGAAACTCCGTTGTCCGGAGAAAGAGACGGGTCCTCATTTCCCACCTCACAACGTTTGCCCACTGGTTGATCAGGATAGGAAGGTCACGGTATGACTTGATCCAGTTCCGGTAAGTATCCCAGATAATTGTTTCGGAGGTTGGACGTACGATGAGCTCTTCGTCCAGGCGGGCAGTCTCATCCACTACCACTCCTTTTCCATCCGGTGAGGCCTTCAAACGGTAATGGGTAACGACTGCACATTCCTTTGCAAAACCTTCCACATGGCTCGCTTCGCGGCTGAAAAAGGATTTCGGAATGAAGATCGGGAAATAGGCATTGCTGTGGCCTGTATCTTTAAACATCTTGTCAAGAGCCGATTGAATTTTCTCCCATATCGCATAGCCATAGGGTTTTATTACCATGCATCCGCGAACCGCCGAACTTTCAGCCAGATCAGCCTTGATCACAAGGTCATTGTACCATTGTGAATAATTTTCACTTCTTGTTGGAAAATCTTTTGCCATTTATCGAGTATGGTATAATATTTGCAGCTTTTCAGGCTTTGAATAATGATACAAAAGTAATAAAATTATCACGATCCAAAAGAACTTCAGTTATTCCAAAATCCAAAAGGAGAACCGCATATGAAAAAGTTAATCATCCTCGGCGCCATCATCACAGTCCTTCTGGCAGGTTGCAAAACACAGCAGAAAACTGCCGGCTACACATATGATGATGTTTATTCAACAAAGTCTGACCAGGTGAAGATCAATTCAAAACCAAAGATCCAGAATGAAGATCTTACAGGGTCACAGCAGGCTGTAATATCCGACAGCTCTTCCACGAAACTGGCGTCGACGGCAGCACCTGCCGAAGATTACAGTGCCAACTCTTATGAGGAGCGTATTAAAAAGTTTCACAGCAACTCTTCGGGACTGGACTACAACAGTGATACTCAGTCGGGTTCCTCTGATTCGTACATGTCAGGAGAATCGTCACCCGATGTTAATCTTTATTTTGGAACTACGTGGGGAGCACCCTCTTTCTCCTTCGGGTTTGGATACGGCTGGGGCGATTACGGATACGGATACGGGTATCCCTATTATTGGGGTTATCCGTATTACTGGTATGATTCATATTATTGGGGATACCCTTACTACGGATACTATCCATACTGCTGCGGGTGTTATGGATACCCATACTATGGATATAACGACTGGTATGGCAACAACGGCTCATATTATGGACAGAGAAGGTCACTTTCCTCCAGCGATGGCAGCCGGAACTCCAGAACCGCAGAAAATAAGACAACCCCCGGGACAGGACAGGTAAAAAACACCCGTACAACTCTACCCGGGGGAACAAACAGTACAACCGATCAAACCCGGTCAGGCCGGAGTGAAGTGACGCGGGTTGCTCCTGACAAGCAGCGTTATACATACACCCGTTCAAAGACACAGACCCAGGGGAATTCACGAGTTTATACGAATACCCAGAATACCAATACCCGTTCGGGACGTAATTATGTTCAGCGCCAGGAACCCTCACCCAGGTATGTAAGGCCTGAAGTCCAGCAGCAGGGGAAACGTTCAGAAGCACAGACCTACTCATCACCCACTTACAGGCAACCCAAATCAAGCCAGGAATACATCAATCCTCGTTCTCAGCAGGGTCGCCCTTCAGGTGGTGTCTCTGATAATTCAGGAAGGACCAGAACGTATAACAATCCTTCCTCTTCAGGCAGAAAATACTCAACACCGGGAAGTACAGGAGGCAACTCAAGGATCTATTCAAATCCTTCAGGAGGCAGCCGCAGCTATAGCTCCCCATCGAGGTCGTCTTCCTCACCATCCTACTCCTCCCCGTCCAGGTCATCAAGCCCGAGTTACTCTGCTCCGTCCCGGTCCTCTTCACCTTCAGGTTCCGGCGGAAGCTCGGGAGGCGGTGGCGGCGGAAGAAGAAGATAGTTTATTCTGAGAAAAACGTAAAAGACGAAAAACAAATAAGTTCAGAATTCAAAATTGTTTTGTCCTATGAAACGACTATTGATGATTCTTTTTTTCATGAGTTCCTTGTCTGCTCTGTTTGCACAGAATTCATCGGATGCTTTGCGCTACTCCCGGATCCTTTACAGTGGATCTGCTCGGTTCCAGGGGCTTGGCGGCGCTTTTGGTGCTGTTGGTGCTGAGTTTTCTTCCCTCGCAACCAATCCCGCAGGACTTGGCCTTTATAACAGCAGCGAGTTTTCATTAGGCCCCTCTTTCCGGCTGGAGTATTCAAATGCTGATTATAATACTGAAGTCAACAGGGATAATAAATTCAGCGTAGGGATGGGGAACCTTGGAATGGTTTTTCATCTTCCGGGCAACGGCAAGAACAGCGGCGGGTTTAAAAGTTTCAACATCGGATTTGGAATGAACCGCCAGAATGATTTCAACAGCAGGGTATTCATTGAAGGAGTCAACAACAAAAATTCGCTCCTTACAGAATATGCCGACATCCTGAACAATACACCCGGAGGGATGACTCCACAGATGATCAATGATCAGTATCCATTTGACATTGCCCCCGCATACAATGCCAACCTGCTTTATCTATCAGACAGTGCCAATTTAATTTACAAAAATGATGCTCCAAATGGCGGTGTGATCCAGTCAAAATCAATTAATACGAGAGGATCAATAAATGAATTCAATTTTTCGTTTGGTGCCAATTTTAACGACAGGCTCTATTTCGGAGCCACCATTGGCGTTCCCCTTCTCAACTACTACGAATTTTCCCATTATACAGAGACCAACAATGATACGGCTAAGGTCCATTATTTCCGGTCCATGACATACGATCAGGAACTTCAGACACGCGGAACGGGGATCAATTTTAAGGTCGGTCTTATTTACCGGCCGGCGAACTGGGTCAGGATCGGGGCAGCGGTTCACACACCAACCTATTACGGGAATATGAGAGACAGCTGGAACAGCAGCATGGTCGGGGAATTTGACGACGGCACCTATACATCATCCTCGCCCCTTGGTTCGTTTGATTACCAGCTTACAACTCCTTTCCGGGCGATCGGAAGCCTTGCCTTCATTATCGGCAATTTCGGCCTTATCAGCGGAGAATATGAATATGTAAATTACAATCAGGCCAGGCTGTACTCAAGCAGCTCAAGTTTTTCGGATGTGAATAAAGAGATCCAGAACAAATATAAATCGCCCATGAACCTGAGGGTAGGAACCGAATGGAGAATTCGGAGTTTCATGATCAGGGGTGGGTTCGGTTATTACGGAAGCCCTTACCAATCGAGCATCAATACAGGAGAGATGTATACAGGGTCATTCGGATTGGGATACCGGGTCAAGCACTTTTTCTGTGACCTGAGTTACTTCTGGACTCAGACAAAAGAAAATTACTATTTGTACGACCCGACCATGGTGAATGCTTCCCTGAACAGGTATACTACCAGCACCGTCACTACCACAATCGGCTTCCGGTTTTAATGAGGAGCGGTTTTGATCCTTTTAAGTCCCAGCCTGGCCTTCTGGTCCAGGCTGTTTTTATATTCCGTGTTATTCATTGACAAGCACAGTTTGTAACACCTGGCAGCATTTGAAAGATCATTTTTTTGCTCGTAGATGATACCCGACTGAAGTGCAGCATTTTCGGCAAAGTACCAGTCTTTATCTGAACCATCATGAATTGTGATCCCGAAATATTTCAGTGCATCGGATTGATTACCTGAATGCTGATAGATCCTGCCCAGTCGATAATTGTATTCAAGGAGATCCTTTGGGGTTTTTATGAAATTCCTCATATTCTGATCCAAAAGAAGATGAAGGGCCCGGTCGTCATACCCCCCATCCGAAAGAAGCCTGGCTTTCAGCAAAACGACATTGGGCTGCTCTTTCGATTTTGCTTCCCTGTTTGCCTGGATATCGCTATCCACATGCAGTGAGCCGCGCGTCAGTGCCTTGCCCATGTATTCTTCATATTCGGGGATATTCCCTTTTAAGATGAAAGTCCATGCAAGTTTCTGGTAGCCAGATTTTACATAATTCAACCCCCTGTAACTTTTCAGGAACCGGATAAAGTAAAGATCTGCATCGGGATCCAGGCGGTTGAGTTTGTTTAACCCGGTGAGGTAATCCAGGTAGTAGAATGGGTATGTGTCTTTCCCGACCGTAAATTCCTGAAGGCTGAGAATGGCCTCATCGGTCTTTCCTGCTTTGGCCAGGATGGATGCCCGTACAAATATCAGGAGCGGATTTGAGGAAGGCGGGAATGTTGATTTCCGGGCTTCGAATTTTTGCAGGATCGTGAGTGCATATCGTGTATCTTTTCCCAGCGTCGCGTCCAGAAATGCAAGATAAAACATGGATTCAATGCCGAACAGCCGGTATGTCTCGTTATTCCCGGAATAGGAAGCCAACCCGGCAATCTCATCCAGCCCTTTCTGAACGTTTGCCTCAAGGCCCAGCAAGCGGAGAACCCACGAATAATTATCGGGAATAACGCCGGCAAGGACATGTATCAACCCAAGACCTGAACCCTGCAGCGGGAAATCCGGATGCAGCTGTGCATTTTCATTCAGGTCGCTGAAAGCCCGGCTGACATCAAGGGCAGCCGATTTGTATTCCCCGAATTTCATCCTGCAGATAGCAAACTGAAGCCGTACATTTCCCATGCAATACCGGTACCAGGGCGATTCTTTATTCCCTTTCTTCAGTATATCCAGACGCAGTTCCCCGGATTTCCGGAATTTTTCAAATTCAGCCGGTTCTTCCCCGATAAAAACTGTAAAAAAATCAATGTAGTTTTCCAGGTACACTGGGATAAGGTTGGAAGGATGAGCAGATCTCTCGGAATCCAGCAATTTCCCGGCTTCTGTAAAATTCAGAGAAAGAATTGAACGGTAGGCTTCCCTGCAATTGCTGTTAAAGTCGTACTGTGCAAAAAGAAAGAGGGGGAAAAAAAACAAAGCATTGAGAAGAAACACCTGTTTTCTGCCCAATGCTTTGCCGGTTCGGTGGCGAAAGTGCATTAGTGGAATGTGTTGACAATCCCGTCATCAACGAGGATCCTCCCACAATACTCACAAACAATGATCTTTTTATGCATCCGGATATCAAGCTGATGCTGAGGCGGGATCTTATTGAAACAGCCGCCGCAGGCATCCCTCTCAATCTGAACAACGGCAAGTCCGTTACGGGCATTTTTTCGGATCCGTGTGTAGGCGGTAATCAACCTTTCTTCAATAAACTTACGGTTGAGTTCGGAATTCCGGATCAGTTCATTCTCTTCCTTTTCAGTCTCGGCAATAATATCATCCAGCTCATTTTTCTTGATCTCCAGATCGTTTTTCCGGTCAGCTAAAACACTCTGAAACTGGTTGATCTCTTCTGTTTTGGCTTCCAAAGCCTGCTGAAATTCGCGGATGCGTTTTTCCGAAAGCTGAATTTCAAGACTTTGGATCTCGATTTCCTTGGTCAGAGAGTCGTATTCACGGTTATTCCGAACATTCATCTGCTGCTCTTCATATTTTTTAATCAGGGCCTGTGAATCCTTGATAGCGATCTTCTTCTCCGATACCGATTTTTCAAGCACGCTGTTTTCCTGCAGGTAGTTTTCAATTCGGGTTTCCAATCCGGCAATTTCATCTTCAAGATCCTGAACTTCGAGCGGAAGTTCACCACGGATAATCCTGATCTTGTCAACCTGGGAATCAAGCTGCTGAAGACTATAGAGGGCGATAAGTTTCTTTTCGATGGTTACCTCGCTCAAATCCTGAGGTGGCTGCTCATGTTTAGCACTTGTTGTTACCTTTTTCCCTGTCGAAGGAGCCGATTCCTTTTTTGGTTTTTCTGCCGGTTTAGGGGCTACCACCTTGGTGACCACATTTTTAACAGGCGACTTAGCAGGTGCAGGCTTTACGGGTGCAACTTTTTTAATTGCTGGTTTTGCTGCAATTTTCACAGACGGCTTTGCGGGTGCAACTTTCTTTATTGCAGGTTTTGCAGCCACTTTCGCAGCCGGTTTTACTGCCACTTTCTTTATTGCTGGTTTTGCTACAACTTTCGCAACCGGCTTTGTTGCCACTTTCTTTATTGTTGCTTTTGCTGCCACTTTCTTTATTGCTGGTTTTGCTGCCACTTTCTTTATTGCTGGTTTTGCTGCCACTTTCGCAGCCGGTCTTGCGGCAACCTTTTTAGCAGGTGTTTTGGCCGCTATCGGCTTAGCAATTCCCTTTTTTACCACCTCTTTCTTAACAGCTTCTTTTTTCTTAACGGGAGAAGCCGGTTTTACCGCTTTTTTGGGAGTTGTTTTGGCAACATTCGGTTTTGCTGTTTTTGCCATAAATATGCAGAATTAATAATAATATACAGGGTTTGTGTTGGTTTTTGAAATAAGGAATGCAAAAGTAGGAAATTTTTTGATCAAAATGTCATAAATCAAATCTTTTACAAACCTTTCACTTTCATAATGACCGATATCCGCAAGAAGCAGCTGTTCATCCGCATCAAAAAAATCATGGTATTTAAGGTCGGCAGTAAGAAAAGCGTCGGCACCTGATTTTTTCGCTTCAGCGATCAGAAATGAACCCGACCCGGTACAGATGGCAACCCGGAAGATTGGTTTCCCAGTCAGTTCTGTGTGCCTAATGACAGGGATCTCAAATTTCCTTTTTACTTCTTCAAGGAATTGTTCTTCGGTCATGGCTTCATCCAATTTGCCGATTAAACCACTGCCGGCAAATCCTGCAAAATTGGAAAGAGGGTAAATATCATAGGCTACCTCCTCGTAAGGATGGTTTTCCAGAAGTGATGCTATGAGCCGGTGTTCAAGAAACCGGGGGAAGATAACCTCGATGCGCGATTCGGTTTCAAAATGGAGAACATTTTTTTCGCCGACAAAAGGATTCGCCTTATCGGATGCACGGAAAGAGCCCTGCCCGGTAATGTTGTAACTGCAGCAATCGTAGTTACCGATATGTCCGGCACCGGCTTCAAACAGGGCCTGCCTCACGCGATCGGCATGGTCAACAGGACAGAAGGTCACCAGCTTTGATATCAATCCCTTTCCCGGAGAAAGAATCCTGCAATTTTTCAATCCAAGGAGATCACATACCCGGGAATTCAATCCATTAACGGAATTGTCAAGGTTTGTGTGCATGGCATAAATGGCAATGTTATTCCGGATCGCCTTCACGGCAAGCTCCTGGGTTGCATTCTCTCCGACAAGCCGCTTCAGCCCTTTAAATATCAATGGATGATGAGAAATGACGAAGTTGCAGTTATTCTGAATCGCTTCATCCAGGACTTCATCGGTGATGTCAACAGAAATCAGAACGCCTGAAATTTGCGTATCCGGCTTGCCGATGAGAAGGCCTGAATTGTCATATTCTTCCTGGAATTCAAGCGGTGAATACTGTTCCAGAACCCGGGTCACATCATTGATGGTCATTGGAATGAGATATGTGATATTCTGTTACAAAAATACACTTCTTTTTGGGGAATCCCTCCTGTTCATATGTTGTTAGAAAGTTTTCAATGATCCGGTAATTTCAGGGACCAAATTTCCCAAACTTTGGACCTTGCAAGTAATTTCGATTCCGGCATGAAAAATACGACTGCATTTATCATTGAAAAGGAGACACCCGTTGCGAATATGATCAGGTATCACCTGCTTGCTCACCAGGTGAAGCAGGTCCAGATTTTTCCTTCGGTATCAGAATGCCTTTATTGCATGCGAAAAAGATCAATACCTGATTTCCTCATCGCTGATCTTGGCCATCCGGAAATCGAAGCAGAATCATTCCTGGATACTGTTCTTCATTCCTGCCCCGGAATACGGGTTTTGTTTCTCTCTCCTTTCGCGGATGATACACTTGTTGCACACTTGATGGAAAAGGGGGCTACAGACTATATCCAGACATCGGGGAACATGGACCTGTGGATACAGGAGCTTGTTAAAAACATGGAGTTTCTTCTCCGTGAAAAGAGCAGGATGAATTAATATCACCTTCACCAATTATTCTCTCAGCAAGAAAATAGATACCCTGAAGAGGTCCGGCTGAACTTTTTTTTATAATTTAGCCTTTTTCTTAGGAATGAGGTTTTTACAGATACTCTTACTCCCATTTTCTTTCTGTTACGGAATGATCATGCTGTTGAGGAACCTTCTCTTCGACTTCGGGATCCTCCGTTCTGAAAAATTCCCACTTCCTGTTATTTCGGTTGGCAATCTTTCTTTCGGGGGAACCGGAAAAACCCCGCACATCGAATATCTCATCCGACTCCTCAACGACAGTGTCCTTACGGCCACCCTCAGCCGCGGATACGGCAGGGAGAGCAAGGGATTTATCCTGGGTTCCCGAAGGTCGAACGTAAAATACATCGGAGATGAACCGATGCAGTTTATCAAAAAATTTCAAAACATAAAAGTTGCCGTTGACGAAAAAAGAGTCAGGGGCATTCATAAACTTACGGAAAAGTTCCCTGATCTGGGCCTGATCCTGCTGGATGATGCTTTCCAGCACCGCCGGGTAAGACCGGGTATCTCCATTCTGCTTACGGATTATCATCATCTTTACACGGAAGATCATGTTGTGCCTTCGGGGCGGTTAAGGGAGTTCCGGGCAGGTGCAAAGCGTGCAGACATCATCGTGGTGACAAAAACCCCGAAGGTATTTTCACCCATCACACGGAGAAGGATATTGGAAGACCTTAAACCAAAACCTTTTCAGCAGGTTTTCTTTTCCTACATCACCTATGGAACGCCCCTTCCTATGAATGAGGATGAGAACATGGCAATTCTTCAGAAGCTGAGCTATATCCTGTTATTTACAGGCATTGCAAATGATTACCCGCTGCAGGAGGAGGTGAAGAGGAAATGCACGGAACTCAGCCTGATCAAATTTCCAGATCACCACCCTTATAAAATGAAAGACCTCGAACTCATCAAGACCCGTTTCGATGATCTGCCTTCAAGGAAAAAGATTATCCTGACCACTGAAAAGGATATGATGCGGCTGAAAATCCCTGAGTTCGGTAATTTTTTGAAAAACCTTCCGTTATTTTACCTTCCCATTGAGATCAACTTTCATGATAAAGACAAGCAGATATTTGACAAACTGATAACAGACTATGTTGGACAAACTCAAAGAAACCGTTGAATTTCTAAAAACCCGGATTTCGGCGAAGCCGGAGATCGGAATTATACTTGGAACTGGCCTGGGCGGGCTTGTAAGCGAGATAGAGATACTCCATACGATTCCTTATGCCACGATCCCTAACTTTCCGGTTTCCACGGTTGAAGGGCATACCGGACAGCTCATCTTCGGTAGAATGAGCGGAAAGAACATCGTTGCCATGCAGGGACGTTTTCATTATTATGAAGGATATTCGATGCAGGAGGTTGCCTTTCCGGTTCGGGTGATGAAACTGCTTGGCATCCATTTACTGGTCGTCTCCAACGCCAGCGGCGGGGTGAACCCTTCGTTTGAAGTCGGCGACCTGATGATCATTGAAGATCACATCAACCTGATGAAGGACAACCCTCTGATCGGCAGGAATGAGGATGAACTTGGAACCCGGTTCCCGGATATGGGCCATGCCTACGATCACGAACTGATCAATAAAGTATTTTTTATTGCAGGAAAGCATGACATTCCTTTACAGAAAGGAATCTATGCTGCCGTGTCGGGACCTACCTTTGAGACCCCGGCCGAATACCGGTATATCCGTTCGATCGGTGCTGACGCGGTGGGAATGTCAACGGTACCGGAAGTGATTGCAGCCCGTCATATGGGGTTGCGCTGTTTTGCCTTCTCAGTGATCTCAGACCTCGGGGTTCCGGGCAAGATCGTGGAGATCACACACCATGACGTGATCATGGCAGCGAGCAATGCCGAGCCCAGGATGACGAAAATATTAAAGGAGCTGATCGCAACGATCGACTGAACCTACTCGAGGTTGATTTCCATAATTTTCAGTTTCCATTTTATCCCGATCTTGTGTTTCGTTTGCCAGAAAGGGATGATGGCAACACCTGCAAGGAGGATGGAACCTCCGATGATCAGGGTTTGTGAATTGAACACCTGGTCGTGGTTGATTATGTTGTTGAAAGCATCCAGAACAATATAGCCCCCTCCCATGATGATCAGAAACTTGCTCATGATCTTCGGAAAATGGTGGTTCTTGTAAACAGCAGCAACATCCGACAAGGGAACCACGGTTCGCGGGCCTATGGTCATGGTACTGTCGGTGAGATTCCAGAGATAGCTTTTATGAATCTGGTTCAGTTTTATCGTCTGGATCTTCATGTCATCGCCAAGGTGGAATGCATAGCGCCTGGGAGTGCCTATCTTTTCAAGAACCAGTGTCAGCTGGGCAAAGGTTCCGTTAACAGAAGCCAGGAAGACAAGTACAAGGATCAGTTTTTTCATGAGATGTGAAGCTGATGCTAATGTGAGGATTTTTACTGTCAACTCGGAATCAGGAAAAGTCCCTGCTGAATGGAAATCACTCGACTCAATTTCCTCTTAGTATGCTTTCTTCCGCGAGGAGGACGGGGATATAACCGGGATCGGGCAGGCCGCTGCCGCTATCGAGGTTATACTGGTAGAGTGAAACGATATCCAGGGGTGAGCCGCTCCATTGTCCGGGCCAGATCAGCAGGAAGGTCCTTACTTTCTTTGTCGACAACTCTTCGTTGACCCATGAACCTGAGTTAGCATAGATTGCCGTGTAGTTTTTACCGGCAGGATAAACCTTGATTTCAGGGTTATGGGTGTGACCGAGAACAGCCATTTTATACTTAACAGGAGCAACCGCAGAAAAGTATTCATGACAGACTGTTGAATAGAGGTCGATCTGACCATCCAGGATTCCTTCCAGTACATTCAAGCTGACAGGGACACCAGTGTAACGTTGTGTATTTGCCCAGTTATCTTCTATGTTGGCTTCATACATAGCCTTTGCTGAGTTGTACGAAAATAGTGAAGTATACCCGTCGATTCCACTCATTTGGATATTCACAGAATCTTCATTTACCGGTAAATTGTATGTTAGTTCAAGATAATCGAGCGCAACCCTCCAGGCGGGGCTGAAAAAATAAGAGGTTTTTGCATCGGAAGCCTCCTTCATCATGGTTCCCATATGGGTCCTCGAACATTCTGCCTGGAGTCTTGATACAAAGAAGCCGGGAGGCAGCATGTGACCCGGATTGACCAGGGGCTGCGGGCAGTTGAACAGGTCAAAACGGTGACCATGTTCCATCACAATCTCATCCACCGGGAAATCCTCTCCCATCCCGTTTGCAGTCCCTTTCCAGATGATCCCCGGGATGATCTCCTGGAGAACGCTCTGCGTCAGCAGCATGTCGTGGTTTCCCGGGACATAGATGAGCTGGATATCGCTGCGCAAGGCTATGGCCTTTAGCTTGGTAAGGACTGGAATATTTACAGGTGAATTTGCAACAGAAAGAAAATACCCCCTGGAGTCTGTCACTCCTAACCCGGGATCAAATGGAGGGAATCTGTAGGGGATAACCCATTCGTCGAAAAGGTCGCCAAGAATTACCACCTGCTTAACCTGGCTCGAAGTAAGGACATAATCGAGCAGATGGGTCAGGGCTGAATCATTTTTATTGAACCAGCTGTATTTATTCAGTGTGGCCCGCTGTTCCCCCATATGAATATCGCTTATACAAAGGATTGCATTCCGCGTTGTGATATCATCAGACAGGGAGAAGGAAGGGGTCCTGACGTCAATGATCTTCTGGGAGGCAAATGTCTTCCCGGTAACTGAACGGAGTCCTGTGCCGATCGTGATATGGTACTGCCATCCGTTCTTAAGGTGAAAAGAAGTATCAAACTTCAGGACTACCATACGGTTAAGAGACTCCAGAGAGACCGAATTATCGAGGCTGGAACCCTTGTCGGAGAATGAGATGTTTCCTTGTACGGTTGTGCTGTCGATCGATTCGCTGAATTCCATTTCAATGTAACGTACATGTTCATTGACCGAATAATAAAGATCATTTTGCAATGTTGAATTCGGAAGATCAACGGTCAGATAATCAGGTTCGGCAGCATCCTTCTTTTTGCACGAAGGCTGAAGGATAAGTATCGTACCCATCAGGATGGCAACTGATACCGGGAGGATAAAGGGTGATTTCATGTGGGATCTGGTTTATCGATCAGTAAATATATGAATTTATCATTTACAACTTTCAGGGTATAAAATTTATCATCTGCACCATGAATCCGATCAGCTGAAGGCGAGGAATACAGGTAGTAAAGTCAAATCCCGGATCTATTAAACGCATGGAGAGAATTGATTACTTTTGTTTCTCTTATGAAGAAGTACTTTACCCTTTTACTTCTTGTGCTGTTTTTCGCCGGGTGCAGAGAGGAGGAAGAGCAAAAACCTGCTTCTCCATCTGTCAGGCTGAAAAAATCAGTCATTGACACTAAGTATAAAAATACAGTCGGCAGCCAGCAGTCGGCAGCCAGCAGTCAGCAAACAAAAGAGGTCCGACTCAGTAAATCCCGCCGGAAACTGACGATTGGCATGGAAAGACCGCCGACTGCCGACCACCGACTGCCGACAATTGATACTTCCCTTATCCAAAAACTGATCCGGTTGCAAAGTACGGAGCCGGAGATCGATCTCCGGGAGCCGGTGAGCCGTGAGTATCTCTTCTCTGGCATTGAAAATCCTGATTTTGAATCGATGATCCTGCTGAGCCATGACCGGTCGGTGAAAATAAATTTCGACAACGACATCTTTGATAATACCGACCGTTATTATACGAACGGGATCCGTTTTGATTTTATCAGCCCGGTGTTGAGGCAATCTCCCCTCTCTTACCTGATGGTTCCTTACTGGGGAAAAGGGATGAATTATTACGGGGTTTCGATCTGCCAGAACATGTATACGCCCTATACTACAAAAGTCGGCGGCATTCACGAGGGTGACAGGCCTTATGCTGCATATCTTTTTATCGGAGGTTTCAAGATCTCGAACGACCGGGGCTGGAAGTTCCGACAGACCACAGAGATTGACCTCGGTGTTATCGGCCCCTCCTCCTATGGCGATTTTGTGCAGAAGTCGTTCCATAACAGTGTACCTACAAACAACGAACCGCTCGGATGGGAGAACCAGATACAGAATGACCTTGTGCTCAATTACAACCTTTCTTTTGAGAAAGGAATCGTGAGCAGCCGTAGCATGGAACTGAACCTGAATGCCACCAGCGCCCTGGGAACACTTTATACAAATATAGCCGGCGGTTTTCAATTCAGGGCCGGAGTTATGAATCCCTATTTTGCTTCTTACGGCTATTCGAGGATGATGGTGAAAAAAGTGAAAGGATACTCAAAATTCCAGGCCTTTGGTTTCATTACTTCAGATGTAAAACTGGTCGGTTACGATGCAACGCTTCAAGGCGGAATGTTCAACAAATCGAGTGTTTACACGCTTAGCGGCAGTGATCTTTACCCGCTCGTTTACCAGGGTACGCTTGGGTTCACGCTCTCGTATGCCGGCATACGGCTGGATTTCGAGCAATACCTCCTGAGCCCCGAATTTCATGGCTGCGCATGGCACAAGTGGATGCATATCGGTGTGACCTTCGGGATCTGATTGTTGAAAAATAAAGTGCGGCCAAATTGTCTTTACCTTGCGAATAAGTTCTAATTTTGAAAGATGGAAGATTTTAACAACAACGCGGCAGAACCTGGTAACTCTGGCAGAAACATTCCTTCTTCGGGACAGGGGCTAGTAAGAAAAAAGCCAAGAAAGGCACCAGGGACTGATCTTATTTATGAGCATGGCAAGGTTCCTCCCCAGTCGGTAGATCTTGAAGAGGCAGTAATCGGGGCCATGATGCTTGAAAAAGACAAGCTTGCTGCTGTTATTGAATTGCTAAAACCGGAGGTTTTTTACAAGAGCGAGCACCAGGTGATCTTTGCAGCGATCATGCGTCTGTTCGCTGCCGTCAAACCGGTGGATATCCTGACTGTGACTGATGAACTGCGGCAATCGGGCGAACTGGAAATGGTTGGCGGCCCCTATTACATTGCAATGCTGACAAACCGTGTGGCGTCTTCAGCAAATATTGAATTTCATTCAAGAATCATTCTTCAGAAACATATCCAGCGGGAGCTGATCCGTATCTCATCCGCCATCATCAAGGATGCATTCGAAGATACAACGGATGTCTTTGAACTCCTTGACCGGGCCGAGGGGAGCCTTTTTAACGTCAGCGAGACCAGTATCCGGAGGAATGTAAGGACCATGCAATCGCTGGTCAAAGAAGCAGTGGCAGAAATTGCGGCCGGCCGGTCGCACGACGGGCACCTGCGCGGCGTAGGTTCAGGTTTCACAGAAATCGACCGGATCACCTCCGGATGGCAGAAATCTGACCTGATCATCCTTGCTTCGCGTCCGGGGATGGGGAAGACCGCCCTGGCACTGACGATGGCCCGCAATATCGCCGTTGACTTTAAAAAGCCCGTGGCCTTATTCTCCCTTGAAATGTCGGCTGTTCAGCTGGTGACACGTCTTATTGCCAGCGAAACGGAAATCGGGGCCGAAAAGCTAAGGCGCGGTAACCTCGAAGATTATGAATGGGAACAGCTCAATTCGCGTATCTCCACCCTGATCGATGCCCCCCTGTTCATTGATGATACACCGGCCCTGACGATCTTTGAACTCCGGGCAAAATGCAGGCGGTTGAAGACCCAGCATGATATCCAGATCGTCATCCTCGACTACCTGCAGCTGATGCAGGGAGCACCTGAACACAAGGGAAACCGCGAGCAGGAGATCAGCAACATCTCCCGGTCGCTGAAGGCACTGGCGAAGGAACTGGACGTTCCGATCATTGCCCTGTCGCAGCTGAGCCGTGAAGTTGAAAAGCGGCTTGTCAAGAAACCCATCCTATCCGACCTTCGTGAATCGGGATCCATCGAGCAGGATGCCGACATGGTTTTATTCATTTACCGGCCTGAATATTATAAGATCGATGAAGACGCTTATGAGGCCCCGGTTGAAGGGGTTGCAGAAATCAGCATCGCCAAAAACCGTAACGGCGCAACAAAAGATGTCAAGCTGAAATTCGTGGCACGGTTTGCAAAATTCACGGACCTGGAGATTGATTATTCCGCCCTGAATACTTTATCCCCGAGTGCATCGTTTGATGCTCCTGGACGGACCCGTACGGTCATGTCAAAAATGAATGATGACGACAGGAATGAGACGGCCTTTTAAACGTTTCCGGTTAACACTCTTGGTTATCTTGCTGTTCCTTGTTCAGGGACTGCAGGCAGCCTATGTTCTGATCCCGATGGATGAAACCCAGAAGAATCACCTGAAATCTTATGGAATCGCCTACTGGATCCTGAAACATGATGTGGAAGTAGACTGGCTGCTGAACTACCGCGGCGGAAGTTTCCTTGCCCAGTATTCAAAATCCATTGAAAATGAATGTGTGGTAAGGGGTGTTACCTTTGAAGTTCTGGCAGATGTCCAGGCTGCGGCCATCCTTCAGGAGATTGCCGATCCACAGGTCAACATGGAAAACATGAAGCTGCACAAAGCTCCGAAGATCGCCGTCTATTCTCCAAAGAACAAACTGCCCTGGGATGATGCCGTTACCCTTGTACTCACGTATGCCGAAATCCCGTATGACGTCCTGTATGACGAGGAAATCATGGCTGGGGTTTTGCCGCTTTACAACTGGCTTCACCTGCATCATGAGGATTTTACCGGACAATATGGAAAATTCTGGGGAGCCTACCGCAACTATCCCTGGTACCAGGAAGATGTGAGGACCAACGAGGAAATCGCCCAAAAGCTGGGATTTACAAAGGTCTCGCAGCTGAAACTTGCCGTTGCCCAGAAGATCCGCGATTTCGTTGCCGGAGGAGGATATATGTTCGCCATGTGTTCGGCTCCCGACAGTTATGATATTGCGCTTGCCGCCGAAGGAGATGACATCTGCGATGTGATGTACGATGGCGACCCGCCCGACGCGAATGCCCAGGCAAAACTCGATTTCAGCAAATGCTTTGCATTTGAGAACTTCAAACTTACCATGAACCCTTACGTTTATGAAAAATCGAATATCGATGTTACCAATACACGCCCCAAAGGACTGAATGAATCCAATGACTTTTTTACCCTTTTCGAGTTTTCCGCCAAATGGGATCCGGTTCCTTCGATGCTTTGCCAGGACCATGAAACGGTGATCAAGGGGTTTATGGGACAAACCACTGCCTTCAATACAAAGACTGTCAAATCATCGGTTACGGTAATGGGGGAAAACAAGGGATACGGTGAAGTCAGGTATCTTCACGGAGATTACGGGAAAGGCACATTCACCTTCCTCGGGGGCCATGATCCGGAGGATTACCAGCACTTTGTCGGGGATCCTGTCACCGACCTGAGCCTTCATCCCAACTCACCGGGATACAGGCTGATCCTGAACAACGTGTTATTCCCTGCGGCAAAAAAGGAAAAAAGAAAAACCTGAGCTTCCTAGTTCTTCAGAAAGAACTTGTTCTTCCTGACTTTAAACTCCGAATTCCCGAAATAATACCAGATCACATCCGAACAGCCATCTGCTGTCATAAAATCAATCATGCCATCGGGTAAATCCGTATCGGAGACCTGCAGATCAATGATCCCGTTTTTTAGCCATGGACAGCTCAAAGCATCCTGCAGAGCATCTCGGAAGGAGGCTGAAAAGGAGTGCCCTTTTGAAGAAAGCCCGGAAAGAGTGCCCTGTTCCAGAAAAAGGATATCCTGCCCTGAAACCAGGGAAGAAGAGGGTGCCGAAAAGGACAGGACCATGCTTACATGAATCGTTCCTCCTTCAACAGCCTTGTTGATCACCCCCCCGGAAACGTGGTTTGAAAACACCAGATGGCCAGTGCCATTTACCCCTTCGTTGAAAATGCTGTCTGTTCCGCCAACCAGCCCCTCATCCTCGTAGTAATCTTTTAACGTCAGCAGGGCAGATGAACCTTTCAGAAGGATGTCACCCGACAAGGCTATCCGGATATTCCCTGAACGCCTCACACTGTCGGGGGAGATATCTCCTAAGAACGTAAACCCGTACTCCATTTTTTCAGGATCGAAGGTGGCAACAGCTTTGTCGATCATGGCCATGCCTGTAGTCAGAAGGTCATGATCGAGGCGTGCTTTGATCATCAGGTTGAATATCGTTGTATAGGAACTGACGGAGAGGATCACATCGTTGGCAGCATTTACATCCGGGTTCAGATCGATGGATTTATTCTTCTTGCAGGAGCCATAGGATAGCAGGAGAATTATTCCGGCTGCCAGAATTGAAAATTTTCTCATCCCCGAGCTATGGACCTCAGATTTGTCCCGGCTATTTTTTCTTGCGGTCATACACAATGTATGAATAGGAAAATCCCAACTGTTCATCCAAAGGAAAATCCTCCCGGGAAATGATCTCCCATTCTTCAAAATCAATTTCCGGGAAAAAGACATCTCCTTCAAATTTTTTATTTACCCAGGTAAGGTAGAGACGGTCGGTAAAAGGCAGAAACTGGGCATAAACAGAAGCACCCCCGATGATAAAATTCTCTTCCTCCGCGTTGCATTTTTCCATGGCTTCTGCGATGGAATAAACCAGGGTACATCCTTCAAAAACATCCGCAGGGGAATCGGTAATGACAATATTTTCACGGTTTTTCAGGGGTCTGAAAGGCAAGGACAGATAGGTCTTTTTCCCCATGACGACTGTATGCCCGGAAGTGATCCTCTTAAACATTTTCAGATCCTCAGGGATGTGCCACAACAGGTCATTGTTCTTCCCGATGGCATAATTTTCTGCAATTGCGACGATGATCGAGATCATGGTATTGGTTGTTTACACAGAGATCTGTCCTTTTATGTGCGGATGGGACTGATAATCCTGCAAGCTGAAATCTGAAAATGAGAACCCTAAAATATCATTAATTTCCGGGTTGATGATCATCCTGGGAAGTGGGTAAGGAGTACGGGTCAGCTGAAGCTTCGATTGTTCAACGTGGTTCAGGTAGATATGGGCATCTCCCAGGGTATGAATGAACTCACCCGGTTTCAGGCCGGTAACCTGAGCCATCATCATTGTCAGCAAAGCATAAGAGGCGATGTTGAACGGAACGCCAAGAAAGATATCGCAGCTCCTCTGGTACATCTGGCATGAGAGCCGGTCTCCTGCAACATAAAACTGGAAAAGAAGATGACAGGGCGGCAAGGCCATCTTTTCAATCTCTCCGACATTCCATGCACTCACGATGTGCCTTCTTGAATCCGGATTTTTTTTAATGGATCCCACAACCCCGGTGATCTGGTCAACATGAGTTCCGTCGGACTTTGGCCAGGAGCGCCATTGGGATCCGTACACCGGGCCCAGTTCCCCGTCGGGTTTGGCCCATTCGTCCCAGATGGTCACACCGTTCTCACGCAGGTACTTCACGTTGGTGCTCCCCTGAAGGAACCAGAGGAGCTCATGAAGGATCGAACGGAGGTGAAGCTTCTTTGTGGTAAGTAACGGAAATCCCTCCTGGAGATCGAACCGCATCTGGTAGCCGAAAACACTGAGCGTTCCCGTTCCGGTGCGGTCGGCTTTCTGATATCCCGTTTTCAGGACGTGGTCGATCAGGTCAAGGTATTGTCTCATTTAATCAGGCATTAGCCCTTGGGCATTGGGCATCAGGTGTCAGGTTTCAGGATAATTCTTAACTGATCTCTGATCTCTGTCACCTGTTCTCTGTCATCTGTTCTTCCCGAACGATCTCAACCTCTTTCGGGTTGTGCTTGTACTTGAAGAATATCGGGAATAAGATACCCAATACCAGTGCGTATCCGGCGAATGTGAACCAGATGCTCGGCCAGTCTTTTACCCCGTTACGTGTAAAATGATCGACAACCCATCCGCTGGCTGTTCCGCCAAGAAAAGCGCCAAAGCCATTGGTCATCAGCATGAATAGCCCCTGGGCGCTTGCCCTGATGTTGATATCGGCCTCTTTTTCGACAAACAGGGAACCGGAGATATTAAAAAAGTCGAAAGCCATACCATAGATGATCATGGATAAAACCAACAGGACAAATCCATTTCCGGGATTGCCGATGGCAAAAAGTCCGAAACGAAAGACCCAGGCAAAGATACTCATGAGCATTACCTTCTTGATCCCGAACTTGTACAGAAAGAAGGGGATGGTAAGAATGAAGAGTGTCTCTGATATCTGGGATACCGACATCAGAATCCCGGGATGTCTGACGGTAAATGTATCCGGAAAACGGCTTGCAAAGTCGAGCAGAAAGGGCTGGCCAAATGAATTGGTGATCTGAAGTGCCGCACCCAACAGCAATGCGAAAATGAAGAAAACGACCATCCTTCTCTTTTTAAAGAGAACCAGTGCATCAAGTCCAAGAGAGTTGAGGGTTGAGGCTTTTTTCTTTATTTTGGATGGACGGCAGGCGGGCATTGTCATGGCATAGATTCCGAGCACCAGGGATGCGCAGGAACTGAAGATCAGCTGTGCATGACTGACTTTCCATCCGACCAGGTCGATCATCCACATGGCGAGAATAAATCCGATGGTTCCCCACACGCGGATGGGCGGGAAATCCTTCACAACTTTAAATCCTTTTTGTTCAAGAACGATGTACGAAACAGTATTGTTCAGTGCTATGGTTGGCATATAAGCCATTGAATTCAGCAACATGATCCAATAGAACAAGGAGGGATCTGTCACTGTTGAAGCCCAGAACAGCATTACGGCCCCCACCATGTGACACAAACCCAGCAGCCGTTCAGCATTGACCCACCGGTCGGCGACAATTCCCAATAAGGTCGGCATGAACAGGGATGCCAATCCCATCGTTGCATAGATGCTCCCCACCTGACCGCCCGTAAATTTAAGGGTCACGATCATGTAACCGCCTAATGAAATCAGCCAGGATCCCCAGACAAAAAATTGCAAAAAATTAAGGATGATCAAACGTTGTTTTATTCCCATCAGGATCGTTTTGGAGAGGGTTTAGGAAAGTCGTGAGTATTATTTCCGTTTTTTGATTTCATCGCGGATGCGAACTGCTTTTTCATATTCTTCGTTCTCAACCGCCGACTGGAGCATCTGGTTCAGTTCCTCAAGGGTTTGTTCGGAGAAGGAAGTTTCTTCTGGCACTGATTCATCTTCGGCAACATCACCGGGCCGGGTTGTTTCCGATTCTTCTTCCATCAGGATACCCGCGGCAACCATAATGCTTTCATAGGTATAGACCGGGCAGCCGAAGCGAAGGGCAAGGGCGATGGCATCGGAAGTACGGGAATCGAGCTCCAGATCTTTCTTTCCATCGGAACAGATCAGAACTGAATAGAAAACACCCTCGTTGAATTTATTGATGATAACCTCAGAGATCGCGATATCGAACGACTCCGCAAAGGTTTTGAAAAGATCATGGGTCAGCGGCCTCGGCGTTTTGATCTTTTCCAGCTCAATGGCGATCGACTGCGCTTCAAATCCCCCGATGATGATGGGCAACCGGCGTTTTCCGTCCTTCTCTCCCAGGATCAGCGCATAGGCTCCACTCTGTGACTGGCTGTATGACATGCCAATAATTTCAAGCCGGATCTTTTCCATTTCCTCTGTGTCGTTTGCTAATACAAACCTACATGAATTTTCTCAAAGTGACAAATCAAGTTAAAAAAATCTGGTCAATTGGAAAATAGTTAATATTTTTGCAACCGTTCCAATATAGAAATCAAATTAAATATCTGAATATGAAGAAAATCATCTTTCTGCTGGTTACACTCCTGATGCCGGCTTTTATATTTGCCAGTGAGGCAGATCTGAAGATCCCGAACCTGTCGGCGAGCCAGAATAACATCCTGTTATTTGGTTTCCTGATCTGTTTCCTGGGAATGCTCTTCGGTTATTATCAATATCTCAAGGTCAAAAAACTGGGGGCACATTCATCGATGCTTGATGTTGCCAAGGTAATTTTCGAAACCTGCAAGACCTACCTGATCCAGCAGGGAAAATTCCTGGTTATCCTGTTTCTGTTCATCGGGCTCTGTATCGCCTTTTATTTCGGCGGACTTCAGGGAACCTCCTTTGGCGGTGTCCTTCTGATCCTCAGCTGGACCGTAGTCGGCATCCTGGGTTCTTATGGTGTGGCATGGTTTGGCATCCGGATGAACACGCTGGCCAACAGCCGTATGGCTTTTGCATCCCTGGAAAGGAAACCCATCAAATTATTAAACATCCCCCTCGATTCAGGGATGAGTATCGGCGTCATGCTGATCTGCGTGGAGCTGATCATGATGCTGATCATCCTGCTTTTCGTACCCCGGAACCTGGCCGGTGCCAGTTTTATCGGTTTTGCCATCGGTGAATCCCTCGGTGCATCCGCATTGCGTATTGCCGGTGGGATCTTCACCAAGATTGCAGATATCGGATCGGACCTGATGAAGGTGGTATTCAAGATCAAGGAAGATGACCCGAGAAATCCCGGCGTCATTGCCGACTGTACCGGCGATAATGCAGGTGACAGTGTTGGCCCGACCGCCGACGGATTTGAAACATATGGCGTGACCGGTGTTGCCCTGATCTCTTTCATCGTCCTGGCAGTTTTCAAAGAGGTTGATCAGATGCAGCTGCTTACCTGGATCTTCGTGATGCGTATCCTGATGGTAATCACGTCGATCACTTCCTTTTATATTAACAAGCTTCTCAGCAACGCACTTTACAGCAAGCAGGATGACATTGACTTTGAACGTCCGCTTACCAACCTGGTATGGATCACCTCGATCCTGTCGATCATTGTAACCTTTGTTGCAAGTTATGTCATGATCAGTGATATGGCCAACCACCTCTGGCTTACCCTTTCCATCATCATCAGTTGTGGGACCCTGGGTGCGGCACTGATCCCTGAATTCACCAAGATCTTCACCAGCCCAAAATCGAAACATGTAAATGAGGTGGTAACGGCTTCAAAAGAAGGCGGGGCCTCGCTGAACATCCTGTCGGGTCTCGTTGCAGGTAACTTCAGCGCATTCTGGCAGGGAATGGTTTTCCTGGTGCTGATGTTTGTCGCTTATATGGCCAGTACACATGGCCTGGTTTATTTCATGATCTATCCATCGATCTTTGCATTTGGCCTGGTTGCATTCGGATTCCTCGGCATGGGTCCGGTAACCATTGCCGTTGACAGTTACGGGCCGGTCACCGACAACGCACAATCAGTTTACGAACTTTCCCTGATTGAAGAAGACAAGGCACAGGCAACCATTGACATCCAGCGGGATTTCGGTTTTAAACCCGATTTTGAAAAGGCAAAACATTATCTCGAAGCCAACGACGGTGCCGGCAACACGTTTAAGGCAACGGCGAAACCTGTCCTTATCGGAACTGCTGTTGTGGGTGCCACGACGATGATCTTCTCCCTCATCCTTGTGATCAAGGAAAAACTGGGAATCGTTCCGGAGATGATCCTGAACATCCTGAATCCATACACCATCCTCGGCTTCCTGATGGGAGGTGCTGTGATTTACTGGTTTACCGGCGCTTCGATCCAGGCCGTTACCACCGGCGCTTACCGTGCCGTGGAATACATCAAGAAGAACATCCATCTGGATGAAAATTCAGAAAAGAAGGCCTCCATTGAAACTTCCAAGGAAGTGGTGAAGATCTGCACGCAATATGCCCAGACCGGGATGTTCAACATCTTTATCGCCATCTTTTCTTTTGCACTTGCGATTGCATTCTTGTCAGGGTACCGTGATACGGGGGAAGCAGATCCCAACAAAATGTATGCTGCTGCTTCCTTTTTTGTAGCCTACCTGATCTCCATTGCATTTTTCGGATTGTTCCAGGCCATCTTCATGGCCAATGCCGGCGGCGCATGGGACAATGCCAAGAAAGTGGTGGAAGTTGACATGAAAGAAAAGGGAACGCCGCTTCATGATGCAACGGTGATCGGAGACACTGTTGGTGATCCGTTTAAAGACACTTCCTCGGTTGCCATGAACCCCATTATCAAATTCACGACTTTGTTCGGACTGCTGGCCATGGAAATTGCGATTTCACCAAATTTCTATGCCATCGCCCCTTACATCGGCATCGTTTTCTTTGGCGTCGCCCTTTATTTTGTGTACCGTTCCTTCTTTAAGATGAGGATCCGAAAATAAAATAGAGAGACAGCGAAAAGCGAAGTACCGAAATTAAAAAGGGAGGTTGCAAGATTTGGCAGCCTCTTTTTTTTTATCTTCAGGTACGAGGCAACCATTCACCGTTTGCGTGTTACTACTATGTAAGGATGTAGTACGAAGGCTGATCCGGTGAGATGAAAGCATACCACGGTAAGGAAGAAAGCGCAGAATCATTGTATGTCAGATATTCCCCGGCATTGCTGAGTGTATGTCTGCGATACTGCGGGAACCTGGCGGATGCTGAGGATGTACTTCACGATGGGTTTATCAAGATCATCCGGAACCTTCCGAAATTCAGGCCCGGGCCGCAGGGAAGTCTTGAAGCATGGATGCGGAGGATCATGGTAAATACTTCCCTGAATCACATCCGTGATCATGCGAAGGAAAGGAAGTTTCTTGACATTGATCCGATAAGTGAGCGTATCAACAACGACGAGCCTGAAGAGACCTCGTTTGATGAACTTGCAGGTAAGGTCAATCCGGATAAGGTGATGGAACTGATTTGTGAACTGCCAACAGGATACCGGACGGTGTTCAACATGTATGTTTTCGAATCGTACTCACACCGCGAGATTGCGCACTTCCTGAATTGCAGCGAGAACACATCGAAATCACAGTTATCAAAAGCCCGGGGAATTCTCCGGAAAGAGTTGGATCATTTTTATTGTAAACAAGTTGAATCCGATGAAAAAGCAACCAGACAAAGTTGATGATTTTTTCAGGGAGGTATTAAAGGAGCACACGGTAATTCCTTCAGCGTCTGCAAAAGAGGCATTCCTGAAGGAAGCAGCTTCCCTGGAAGAAAGCGGTCATCTGAACAGGAAATGGATATTTTTCCTTTCAGCAGTCCTTGTGCTTATTTCCGTCAGCGCAGGCTATTTCCTGCTACGCACGGATCCGGATGCTAAAATTACATCCGTTCCGGTTTCATCAGGAATCATTAAAAACTCCCTACCGCATACCAATCTATCGTCCAGCCTTAACAAGCAACAGCCGTCAGTTGCTGCCGTAAAAGAAAATCAAAAGGCAAATCCACTTCCTCATCCGGTTCAGAAAACAAGCCCCACGAATAAAAAGCAATCCTCGGGGAAAAATGAACCTGCTGCACAAGCATCCATAACCAGACAAAATGAAACTCCCGATCGCATAGCTGATCCATCAATTCCGGAGAACGGAATATCCATTAATCCATCTCCTGATAAAACAGCAGCCGAGCCAACGACTGCGTTGCCCGCCGAGGTCAGCAGCCAGACTATCAAAGAGAGTCCATCCGGAAAGTATTCACCGCCTTACGTCCCCCCGGAAACGACTGACACAATACCTTTGCAGAGCCAGAAAGAAAAAGCAACACCCTCATCCGGTGCTCCTCCGAGGATGTGGAACATCTGTCTTGGAGCCTACTATGCACCCGAATGGATGTTCAATACGCTGGAAGGTGAAAAATATGTAAATAATTTCGGGATCGAAGGAACATTCCATTTCGGACGTTACTCGATCCGAACTGGAGCGGGATTATCGATCACAAAAGGCACAAACGAACTCTCCATCGGATACAATGATTACCTCGGGAGCTACCAGAAGCTTGATTCAATGAATTTCAAATGGGATAATAGACATTACAAATACGTTCCAACGACTTATTTTTCGACTCAGGATGTCTGGGACAGCCTGATGAAGGTAGCCGATGCAAAAATTGTGAAACAATATACCTACCTCCAGATCCCGTTGATCCTTGGATATGATTTCTGGGCGAATGAACATTTCTCCTTTGGTTTCCGGGCCGGGCCGATCCTTTCCATCTTGCTCAGGACAGAGCAGTTGTCAGACAATTATGATCCCGGTAAAAACAAAATCATCCTGGTGAACCAGATCGCACCGGAGAGGATTCAAACCAACTGGCAGCTCCTCGGGGGGATCAATGCAACCTTTCATTTTTCACGCCGGCTCGGGTTTGAACTTGAGCCCGGGGTGAGGTACTATTTCAACTCGGTTTATGAAAAAAGCACGAGCAATAAAAAGCCATGGTCGGTGGGAATCCGCGGGGCTTTCATCGTTATTCTATAAAACGGGTTGCAATCCCGGCAGGCAACTTTTACCAACGGCCGGGTTTATGATACAGAACATTTCCGGAGAATGATTCGAAAAACAACGTAACGGATTATTCATCAATTAAAACAAAGAACATGAAAAAGCTGATCCTTCACTTTATCTTATTGCTGATCGTCTTTTCAGCAGTTTCGCAAACGCCGGTCTACATAAGCGGAATGATAACCGACGCAGCCAATGGCAATCCCGTCGCTAATCATGCCGTCACGATCTGGTGCGATTCGATAAATCCTCCCTACTATCAGCATACGGTCTACACCAACCAAACAGGTGAATATGCAGATACAATTCCATCGGCCTATTTTTACGCATTCACTTTTGGATGCACTGTTGGTACGTATGACTGCAACAATGTTTTTCGCCATCAGGGCGTTACGTATGTTCCGGGAGTTTATTCGTATGCAGCTGACCTCCAGATCTGCACTACGTCTCCGTGCACTGCATCCTTCACCTATACCCCAGATTGGGGCAATAAACTGTTTATCACGTTCACAAACCAGTCGACCGGAACGTACACTTCGTGTCACTGGAATTTTGGTGACGGCCATGAAAGTTGGATGCTCAATCCTGTTAACATCTATTCACATCCAGGGACCTATCTTGTAACCTTAGCTATTTTTGCCTGGGATTCCCTGGGTTATAATTCCTGTAATGACACGACATTTCAGACGATCTCCGTTGGATCATTCGGGGAGTGCCACGCCGCGTTTTCTCACGCCCCGGAGCAGAACGATCCAGGGACCATTAATTTCACAAATGAATCAACCGGAGGTTTTACAGCATCTATCTGGAAATTCGGAGACGGAACCAGTATTTGGGAACAGAATCCTACTCACAGGTATCAGATTGTCGGAACTTATGATGTGACCCTATCTATCTTTGACTGGGATTCTTTAGGAAATGTCACCTGTCACGATTCCATTACCCAGAGTGTATTTGTTGACAACGTTGGCTGCAAAAGCTATTTTTTTTACTATGCCGTTAACCTGGATGTAAACTTTTCCGGGTATATGGACAGCTGGGTTTGGGCAACCTATTCCTGGGATTTCGGCGACGGAAGTACGGGGCAAGGACAGATGGTGACCCATGCATACGCCCAGCCCGGAATTTATCCTGTTCAGCTCACTACGCGTGACTCCTCCCAGTGCCAGTTCATTACAATGCAATACCTAGAGGTCGGAGATACTGCAGTTGTCAAGCAGGTATACGGGCAGGTGTTTGCCGGCAATTTCCCGCTCGACACCGGTGAGGTAATGATCTTCTCCGTTGATTCAACCGGTGTCTACTTTCCTTATTCCCACGTCAGCCCCATAGACTCCGCCGGGGTTTATGAATTTCTTTATGTGCCTGTCGGAAGTTACTACATCTGGGCCATTCCTAACTCTAACGATTACCTTCCAACCTACTTCGGGGATGTTGTTTACTGGGAGCAGGCCACACCGTTCACACTTGGCAATCCCGATAATCCTTACAACATCCACCTCATTCCCGCACCCGGATATACCAGTGGTCCCGGCAATATCAATGGCCACATCAACTCGGGGAAGTCCATCGAAGCTTACATTGACAAGATCTCGATGCTGATCAGAAGTGAACAGGGTGTGGTATTGTCATCCGTGCAGGTCAATACCGGCGGCAATTTCAACTTCACAGGACTGGCCTATGGTACCTATTATCTTGTTCCAGAATTGCCGGGATGCCCGGGTGATGTGATCAAGGTGGTACTTGCACAGTCAAATCCCAATGCAGATGTGACGCTGACATTCACCGGGGGGCATATCCTCGGCACGAGCGATCTCAAGAGAGGGGAAGAATCGGTGATCGTGTATCCAAACCCGGTTACTGATCAGCTTACCCTGTCGGTTAACCTCCAGAAATCCTGCGTGATCAGGGTTGAAATAAGTACACTCACAGGACAGGTAGTTTACTCAGATTTTAAACCGGTAAGGGAAGGGCAGACAAAAATAACCCTGCCGTTCGGCGGATTGAATGAAGGGATCTATTTTGTCAAAATTCAGTCGGAAGAGGGGATCAACATGGTAAAGAAGGTGATAAAATCAAGGTAAGCCCTTCCGGCTTTCATACAAAAAGCTGTCTGCAAAAGCAGGCAGCTTTTTTTTGTTTTGTGCGGGAATGTTGATACTTTTGTAGTTCGTTACAACCTTCCTAAAAACTACAAAAACCATGATTACCAACAATTTCGCAAGAAGACACAACGGACCTTTCGGAGAACAGGTCCCTGAAATGCTGAAAAAGATCGGAGTCAGTTCACTTGACCAGCTCATCGACGAAACCGTTCCTGCCACTATCCGGATGAAGACCGCGCTGGATCTTCCCGAGGGCATGAATGAGTATCAATACCTTAATCATCTCAAGATCATCGGATCAAAAAACAAGATCTTCAAAACCCTGATCGGGTTAGGATATTACAATACAATCACCCCTGGTGTGATCCTCCGCAACATCCTTGAAAACCCGGGCTGGTACACGGCTTATACTCCCTACCAGGCGGAGATTTCGCAGGGAAGGCTGGAAGCCCTGCTGAATTTCCAGACGATGGTTACGGACCTGACGGCAATGCCCATTGCAAATGCCTCCCTTCTGGATGAAGGCACGGCAGCCGCCGAAGCCATGATCATGCTCTTCAATGCCCGCTCAAGGGATGCCGTCAAGCGGGAGGCAAACCAGTTCTTTGTTTCGATGGACCTCTTTCCCCAGAGCATTGATGTGATCAAGACAAGGGCGATTCCTTTGGGGATCGAGCTTATTTTCGCCAAGCATGAAGAATTCCAGTTTACCGATAAAGTGTTCGGTGCCGTGATACAGTATCCGAACCAGTTCGGGGCTGTTTATGATTACCTTGAATTCACGGAGAAAGCACATGCAGCCGGGGCAGGAGTTGCCGTTGCCGCCGACATCCTCAGTCTTGCCCTGCTTACACCTCCGGGCGAATGGGGGGCTGATGTGGTTTTCGGCTCCACCCAGCGCTTCGGCGTCCCGATGGGCTATGGCGGTCCGCATGCAGCCTATTTTGCAACCAAAGAAGATTACAAGCGCCAGATTCCCGGCAGGATCATCGGGGTTTCGGTGGATGCCAACGGAAACCGGGCATTGCGCATGGCACTGCAAACACGCGAACAGCACATCAAGCGCGAACGCGCCACCTCCAACATCTGCACATCCCAGGTGCTGCTGGCGGTCATGGCCGGGTTCTATGCCACATGGCACGGCCCGAAGGGAATCCGCCAGATCGCACGTCACATCAACATCCTGACCGGCGTACTTTCTCAGGAACTTCAGAAATACGGCTATCGCCAGATCAATGCTCATTTTTTCGACACCCTGGCCATCCGTCTCCCGGAAGGAGCTTCTATAAAAGTCATTAAACAGACGGCGCTGAAAAACAAGATGAACTTCCGTTATATCGATGCGAAGACCGTCGGCATCAGCATTGATGAAACAACCTCGCTGGAAGACATCAACCTCATCCTCTCCATCTTTGCCCAGGCGAACATCAAAAATTTCGCGGCATTCGTTTGTGATCCGAAGGAATGTGAGAAGATCTCCACCCTTCCCGGAAACCTGACGCGTACCTCCACATACCTCACCCACAAGGTCTTCAATTCCTATCATTCGGAAACGGAGATGATGCGTTACATCAAGAAACTCGAGATCAAGGACCTTTCGCTCAACCGGTCGATGATCCCATTGGGGTCGTGCACCATGAAGCTGAATGCGGCTGCCGAGCTTTTCCACCTCAGCTGGCCGGAGTTTGGCGCTATCCATCCTTTTGTCCCGAAAAACCAGGCCGAAGGGTACCAGTACCTGATCCAGGAACTGGCAAAGGACCTCTGCACCATCACCGGTTTTGAAGGGATCTCCTTCATGCCCAACTCGGGTGCAGCCGGCGAATATGCCGGCCTGATGGTCATCCGTGAATACCATCTCAGCCGCAGGGAAGGACACCGGAACATCTGCCTGATCCCCTGCTCCGCCCACGGCACCAATCCCGCCAGCGCAGTGATGGCAGGGATGAAAGTAGTGGTGGTTGACTGCGACGACAAGGGAAATATCGACTTCCCCGACCTCCAGGCAAAAGCCAACCAATACAAAGACAACCTGGGAGCTCTCATGGTCACTTATCCCTCCACCCACGGAGTGTTTGAGGAAGAGATCCTCAACATTATCAGGGTGATCCATGAGAATGGCGGACAGGTCTACATGGACGGCGCCAATATGAATGCACAGGTAGGGCTCACCAATCCCGGGATCATCGGTGCGGATGTATGCCACCTGAACCTGCATAAGACCTTTGCCATTCCCCATGGCGGCGGCGGACCGGGCGAGGGTCCGATCGGGGTTGCAAAACACCTCGTTCCCTTTCTTCCGAAACATGTCTTTGTTAACACAGGCGGTGTGGAAGGCATCACTGCGGTAGCCTCATCCCCATACGGCAGCGCACTCATCCTGCCGATATCTTACGGATATATCAAGATGATGGGTGGCACCGGCCTGACCGAAGCCACGAAATATGCCATCCTGAATGCCAACTACCTCAAATCCTGCCTTGAACCTTATTATCCTATCCTTTATTCAGGAAGCAAGGGTCGTTGCGCACATGAAATGATCGTCGATTGCAACGGTATCACCAAGATTTCCGGTATCGGTGCCATCGACATTGCCAAGCGGCTGATGGATTATGGGTTCCATGCACCTACCGTAGCCTTCCCGGTTCACGGCACACTGATGGTTGAACCCACCGAGAGCGAACCTTTCTTTGAGCTGAACCGGCTTGTTGACGCCATGATCGCCATCCACAAGGAGATCGATGAGATCGTGGAAGGCAAGGCCGACAAGACCGTGAATGTGATCATGAAAGCTCCGCACACCGCACAGATGGTCACCGCCGACGAATGGACCCTCCCCTATTCACGACAAAAAGCTGCGTTTCCGATGCCCTGGTCGGGGGATGACAAATACTGGCCAACGGTGACCCGGATCGATGACGCGTTCGGCGACAGGAACCTCGTATGCAGGTGTGAGTAATTAGAAACCATGCTGAAGAATAACGCATTCAGGTTTGTATTCTTCTGTGCGTTGATCTTCCCGATTGTGGTCAGTGCACAGGACAACCCGTGCAAGCAGTCCCAAATGCTCATCGGGATGCTCAACAAATTCCATTATGCCCCCATTGAACTGAATCAGGTTGCTTCGGAAGAAATTTTTAGTGATTTTATTGAATCGCTTGACCCTGACAACATCATCTTCACTTCCGAAGATATCAGCAAACTGGCACCTTTTAAAACCAGGGTATCCAATACAGGATCCGGTGACGAATCCTGTGCATTCGTGAAGGCTACTTCCGCCCTTTACCGGAAAAAGCTTCACAGGATGGATTCCCTGGTCAGTTCGGTCCTTCAGAAACCCATTGACCTTACAGGTAAAGACAGTATCCCCTCTGCAGGGAAGTACAGAGAACCTGTTGCAGCCAATGACAGGGAGCTCGACAGGCGCTGGTCATCCAGGTTAAAGTACGCGGAGCTTCGCATTCTTTTTGCACCAACGGGTGAAGAGGATCCCTTAACATGGGATGATAAACGACTGATGCGGAATGAAGAAGATGCCAGGAAAAAGCTCATGGTAAAAACAAGGAGAAGCTTTCAGAGAATACTGGACTACCCATCGGGACTGGAGGACTATGTTGCCGTGCATCTGCTGGATGCCATTGCAGGCCGTTATGATCCGCATACGCAATACTTTTCTCCCACAGGGAAAGAAAATTTCATGGCATCGGTATCAAAAGAAGCCCGGGCTTTCGGAATCTCCTTCCGGGAAGGAAAGAACGGGGAAGCTGAGATCGGGTACGTTGTTCCAGGAGGCCCTGCCTGGAAATCCAACCAGCTGAACCAGGGGGATATTCCATTGCAGGTACAATGGCCCGGACACGAGCCGCTCGATCTGACCAGTTCCGACGACCTGGAGGTTGACCAGGTCATCAATCAGTCAGGGTACGACAGGATGAAACTTACCGTTAAAAAAAACAATGGTTCCCAACAAATGGTCCCCCTGATCAAAGAGATCATTGATGTGGAAGAGAACCGCATTGCCGGTTTTATTTTTCAGGGGGAGACGAAGATCGGGTATATTTCCCTTCCGGGGTTTTACATGGAAGGCGACGGGCACGGTACCCAGGGTTGCGCCAATGATGTCGCCAGGGAGATCCTCAAACTTCAGAAGGAGAATATTGAAGCACTCATCCTTGACCTGCGTTTCAACGGAGGAGGGTCGATCCGGGAAGCCCTCGACCTGATGGGTATATTTATTGACGAAGGGCCGCTGTTTATGATCAAAATGCGGAATCAGAAGCCTGCTATTATGAAGGATATGAACCGCGGAACCGTATATACCGGCCCCCTGGCCGTCATGGTGAATGGTTTCAGCGCCTCAGCATCTGAACTGGTTGCAGCAGGACTGAGGGATTACAACCGGGGGCTGATCACCGGAAGCACTACATTCGGAAAAGGAGTCGGACAGGCAATTCTGCCGCTCGACACGACAGTTACACTTTCTACTGCACTTCCTGAAAAATACAAGTCAGGCTTTGTTAAAATCACGGTGGAGAAAATTTACAGGGTCAGCGGGGCAAGTCTTCAAAAGGAGGGAATTGCGCCCGATATCCCGATCCCGGATCTCTGGGAGGGAATGGAAGAAAAAGAAGCCTCTGAGAAGTACACCATCTCCGGCGACAGGACAGACAAAAAAATATTTTACAACCCCCTGCCTCCACTTCCTGTTGATCTACTTCTGCAGAAAAGCGTGACCAGGGCTGAACAGAATAAGGTATTTCCCAAGATAAAAGAACTTTCAGATTCCCTTACCTTCGCTTCGAAACAAAACCGCTTCCTGAAACTTGACCCCGGTTCATTCCGTGAGAATCAGAAACAACGGAAAAATGTTGAGAACCAAATCACCCTGTTGCTCAGGACAAAAGTTCCTTCATACAGGGTCATGAACAACCGGTTTGATGAACCGTTGGTTATGGCAGACCCCGGGAGAAAAGAGATGAACAGTGCCTTGATCAAAAAGCTTCAGGAAGATGTTTACATTGAAGAAGTTTATCAAATCATGACCGACTTTATCCATTTATCAAAGAAATAGACCATGAAGAAATTCCACACCCTTCCTCTAGCAGTTTTACTGCTGATCATCATCTCCGGTACAACAGCCCATGCCCAGCAGAACAAGGCCCTGTTTTATATGGATAAAATCAACAAGGAGCTGAATGCCATCATGGTGGATACCTGGGATTATACCAGTGAGGTTGCACATGGAAAAAGTGCACGTATGGTGGAAATCAAAAGAAAGGACCTGGTGAGGACATCCAAAATGGCCATGGAGAGGGTAAGCAAAATGCAACCTTACAACGGCAGCTCCCAGTACCGTGATTCCGTTGTCTCTTTTTTAAACATCAATTACCTTGTCCTGAAAGAGGATTATGAGAAGATCCTGAACATGGAAGAGATCGCGGAACAGTCGTACGATAAGATGGAAGCGTACCTTCTTGCACAGGAGCTTGCCGATGCAAAGCTCGACAGCGCCAGCGAAAGGATGGAAGAACAGGAACGGATATTCGCCGCCAGCAACCATATTAACCTGATAGAAAACCAGGATAAGGTTGCAAAAAAACTTGAAAAGGCCGGTGCAGTTATGAAGTATTATCACCAGGTATACCTGATCTTTTTTAAATGTTACAAACAGGAAGCCTATCTTCTCGATGCGATGATTAAAGACGATATCAATGCGATGGAACAAAATAAAAATGCCCTGGATGAGGTGTCCGTCAAAAGCCTTGAGAAGCTGAAAACCATCCCTCCCTACAAAAACGACAAGAACCTCACCAATGCCTGCAAGAATTCCCTCGACTTTTATCATGCTGAAGCTTCGGTAAAAATGGAAACCATCATCGATTTCTACATGCAGAAAGAAAAATTCATGAAGATCAAAAAATCGCTCGATTCCAAACCGCAATCCACCAGGAGCCGCGAAGATGTTGATCAGTACAACAGCGCACTCGCGGAATACAACCCTTACCTGAGCCGGTTCAACAAGGTGAACAATGAGGTCAACCGGGACCGGAGCCGGATTCTCGATGACTGGAATAAGACCGTGAAGAACTTCCTTGACAAGCATGTACCCAGGTACAAGTGAACCGGATTTCGCTTCTTCGCTTTTTCGCTACTTTGCTATTTTTAACTGTATCTTTGAATCCGGGAGGTAATTGAAGAACCCTACCAATCCGAACCTAAATATTCAAACCATGAAAAAGTTTATTGCAATTCTTCTGGTCTCTCTATTTATAATAACAATTTCAGGTAAGCTTTTCTCTCAATCCAGTGCCGATATGCAGGAGTTTGGCATAACCACCGGTACCTTTTCAAACTTCCCTGCGAATCAGAACTACCTGAAGGACTATTACACGGCATTCTACCTTGCCCCCTATGTTCGGACAGGCAAACATGAGTTTTCTGCCGGCTTCCTCTATCCGTTAAGCAACAAAGGATTATTATTCACCGACAACACCATTCTTCCCCGCTTGGGGGCAACGGCCGGTTATAAATACTATATCTTCAACGTATTCGGGAGGGAAAACCTTTTTGTTCATTATATGTTCCAGTATTTACGCTATAAAGGAAATTATGACGTCAATTACAGCTGGAGCAGCCAGCCCTATAACTGGAAAGAGACCGACATGTATATCAACAATGTGATCGGACTGGGGTATAACATCTTTTTTGATACGGAGGGAAGGTTTGGATTCTTCTATACACTCGATTACGTCATCTCCCAGACCAGTTATCAACTTGGCACCCAGGATTACAATTCCGACAACTGGAATACCCAGTTTGTCTGGAACCGCCTCAGCACCAACATCGGTTTCCTTTTTAAACTTACTTCCCTTAAGAAGAAAGAGAAGAAATAGCTCTGAGGAAGACAGAATTTTTTCCAGCAACAAACAACCTTGTCCGGATGAACCCGAGAACCGAAACACTGCATCAAAAAAAAATGATCGGGAACCGGATGATCATGTCGTTCAACCGGAACAGGACATTCGAGCTCTGGAGCAGCTTTATGCCCAGGCGAAAAGAGATTCAGAACAACATCGGTACGGAACTCTATTCAATCGAAATTTATGCTCCGGCCTTCTTTGACAATTTCAATCCGGAAAAGGAATTTGAGAAGTGGGCGGCCATTGAAGTTAACGATTTTCAAACCGTTCCTGACGGAATGGAAACCCTTATACTGCCGGAGGGGCTGTATGTTGTTTTTCTTCATAAGGGAGCTGCGAGCGAAGGCCCGAAGACCTACCGGTATATTTTTGAAACCTGGTTACCTGGGTCCGGCTATGAACCTGATAACCGCCCTCATTTTGCAGTAATGGGACAGAAATACAAACATGAAGACCCTGAATCGGAAGAAGAGATATGGATCCCGGTAAGGATGAAAGAATCACAAGCATGAATCCCGGCGACCTGCATGAAAATATTTTCCCTGCAAAGCCGAGAGAGACGATATAACTATTCTAAAACCGACTCATGAAGATCATTACCACCGCAATCCTCCTGGGATTCACGCTCGTCGCAGTTCCTGTTTTCAGCTACTTTTTCGGCACCGGACTTGGACCTGCCGAGTGGAAAGCGCTGAACACGTTGCTCATGATCCTGGCGATTTTTGCTGCCTATTGCTTTATTGCCGGCGAACTTACAGGAAACAACAGCCAGGTTGATAAGCTCTGGAGCCTCCTGCCCATTGTTTATGTCTGGGTGATAGCCGGCTACGGCAACTATACACCCAGGCTTTTGCTGATGAGTTCACTGGTGACACTTTGGGGTATTAGGCTGACGATAAACTTCGCCATGAAAGGTGCTTATCAATGGCGTTTCTGGACTGGTGAGGAAGACTACCGCTGGCTGGTGCTTCGTCAGAAACCCGAGTTCAGTTCACGATGGAAATGGTTCCTCTTTAACCTGTTTTTCATCTCCGGGTACCAGAACGTACTGATCCTACTTTTCACCTTGCCTGCCCTGGTTGCCCTTCAGAACAATTCAGTGCCACTCGGCATCCTTGATTCCATCGCAGCATGCCTGATGCTCTTCTTTATTGCCTTTGAAACACTGGCTGACATTCAGCAATGGAATTTCCAACGTGAGAAAAAGAGCAGAATTATGGCCGGAGGAGAGCTTACAGGCAATTTCAAGAAGGGATTTCTTGACAAAGGTCTTTGGGCTTACAGCCGCCACCCGAACTACTTCGCGGAGCAGGCCATCTGGGTGTCTTTTTACCTTTTCAGTGTGGCCGCCTCCGGACAGTGGTTTAACTGGAGCATTGCAGGCTGCCTTCTGCTGATCGTGCTTTTCCAGGGTAGTTCCTCTTTCAGTGAAGAGATCAGCGCAGGAAAGTACCCTGACTATACTGTGTACAAAAAACATGTTTCCAGGTTCTTCCCCTTTTTCAGGAAGGACTGAATGGGTCTGGTATAGCAGACAAGGGCAGAGGATCATTCATAACAGAATCAACTTTTCATAAATTCAGCGATATGGAAACCAAAAAGGAAGAAGTTTCAAAAAGTGTACCTCGTAAAATCATCGTGAACATCTGCACGAAACAAAAGATCATCCTTGTTGCTGTTTTGTTTTCCTTCCTCACCGGGAGAGCCGCATCGGTTGATACGGTTGTTGTTTACAGCAGCTGTATGAAGAAGGAGATAAAATGTGTGATCATTAAGCCCGACACCTATAAAACCGGTCGGGTTCATTTTCCGACGGTATATTTACTCCATGGTTACGGCGACCGCTATGATGCATGGATAAAAAGAGTTCCTGAAATCACACATTATTCCGACAAGATGCAAATGATCATTGTATGTCCAGATGGTGGCTACAGCAGCTGGTACTTTGACAGTCCTGTGGATACAACCTATAAATATGAAACCTACGTCAGCAGGGAAGTGGTTACCTATATCGACGCTCATTACCAGACCCGGCCCGACCCTGAAAACAGGGCAATAGCAGGACTAAGCATGGGCGGGCACGGTGCCTTGTACCTGGCATTGAAACACCCCGATGTTTTCGGTGCGGCAGGTTCCATGAGCGGAGGTGTTGACCTGAGGCCCTTCCCCACGCAATGGGATATCTCAAAGCGGATCGGTGACCCGGAAACAAATAAAAGCAACTGGGAGAATTTGAGTATTGTGAACATGGTCGGCCCTTATCCCGCGAAACCGGTTGCCATGATCATCGACTGCGGAACAGAAGATTTCTTCTACGAAGTCAATAAACAGTTACATCAAAAATTGCTGAAATTGAAGATCCCTCATGACTTTATTGAAAGGCCCGGCATTCATAACTGGGTGTATTGGGAGAATGCCGTGGAATATCAGTTGCTGTTCTTCGAAAAGCATTTCAGTCATGGGAACAAATGATGGATTTCAGGTCAAAATAACATCCGGCTTGACTAAAAAAATAATCCTGCCGTTGCTTTTGCTGACCATCATCAGCTCTGCCTCCGCTCAGTATCCTTCAATAAATGCGAACAGGCCGCGCATATATGCAGATTCAACAAGGCTGGCATGGCTTAAGGATGCTATCACGATACCGGGTGATTGCCAGAACACCTATACCTCCATGGCGTATGCCTATTACACCTGGTGGATCAATGATTCGCAGCTTTATACGCTTGGATCCGATTCCACCCTCTGGCATTGGGACTGGTCATCGCAATGGGCATCCCAGCAAACGTTCCTGTCCGTCCTGATATACAAGCTCACAAATGATCCGCTTGAATTGAAGCGTTGCCGGTTTGTGGCGCAACAGGTTATCAACCGGATCGACACGGCCGACTTTGCAGCCATGGAGTGGTATGCCAAGGAGGGATTATTGCGCACGTTAAGCGATGCAGGCGATATCCTGATTGACTGGTGCTATGACGATTTCCCTCCGGCTCTGCGGGATCAGCTTGCCCAGAGGATCTTCGTGATGAACCGGGAATTCATGAACACCTTTATTTATTCAAGTGCCGGAAACAGTTACGTATCGAGTCACAATACCTGGAACAATATCTTCTGCAGTCAGAATGCGCTGACTCTTCACGATGCATCCGGCCTCTCAGTTCAACAAAAAGATACGGTAAACCAATGGTTCCGGTTTGTTTACGACAAACACATCAATGGTTTTATTCCCTGCTGGACCTACTATCGTGATGATGACGGCGGCTGGAACTGGGGAGCGGCTTATGCCATGTGGTCGCTGGTGGATCAGTTCCAGCTATTTGAAAACATGCGGGTGGGAACGGATAAAAATTTTTATACCGACCTGCCATGGGTGCAGAACAGCATCAACCAGTATATTTATTTCATCCAGCCAAACAACAAGTGCATTCACCTCGGTGATGGTGAGACCACAATCTACGGTGACCGGGTGGTTTATCTTCATGCCCGGATCTTTAACGACCCCCGCAGCTTGTGGCTGGCACAGTACTGGTCCCAACCCTCCATGACCCCGAACACAATGGATAAATACACCAAATTACTCTATAAGGATTTCAACATGCCTGTCGTCAGCCGGCCTGACAATCCCCTGAACTGGTGGTCGGATAAAGTCGGACTGTCCGTCAGCCTCTCCTCCTGGGATCCTTCTGCCACCATGGTAACCTTTTTCGATTCCCCAAGCAAGAAAGCCGCTCATGAACACCGCGACAACAATTCATTTATGCTGTTCAAGAACAAACCCCTTCTCCTTGATGCCGGCTATTATGACACATATGGAGGTTCCCATTACAGGAACTATTACCAGCGGACCATTGCTCATAACAGCATCTGTGTTTATGATTCCACCGACATCTACAACTGTTTTGGCTCTCCTGCATCAAACGATGGCGGACAAATAGAATCTGTCGCCCTGATGCATTATGATGATATCTTCCTGCGTGACAACCAACGCGGAAGGTGGATAAAACAGGCTTCCGGCACCAACTATTCATACAACATTTCTGATGCTCAGTTGTCCTATGATCCCGAGAAGCTGGGATATTTCAGAAGGCGGTTATTGCATGTCAAACCGAACCGGGTAATCGTACTTGACCATATCTATCTGAAAAAGGTTCTCACAAAGCAGCGTGATCTGAAATGGATAGCTCATTTTGCAAATGAACCGGTAATCAGTGGCAACCTGATCAGCACTACCGTTCCCGGTCACATCCTGACTTACGACGGAAAAGATTATTCAGCATCAAATGGAAACGGGAACGTGTCGATCCGGACCCTGGTGCCCGTAAATACCACCGTCACGCTGACAGGAGGAACAGGATATGAATACTGGGTTGACGGAACGAATTACGAACCTTTGGTGACGCCGGATACAAATTACTATACCCCCGGCAGATGGAGGATCGAGGTCAGACCTGCGTTTGTCAACGATTCCGTAGTTTTCTTTCACACCATTGAAGTCGGAGATAATATTCACCATTCGACTGCCGGTGGCCTTCTTTTAAAAAACAACATTTCCCTGGGTACAGACTGGAATGATACCCTATTCTTTTTTTCAGCTGATTCGGATACCGGAAAAATATATCACATGCTGAACAACGTTTCCGGCGGCAGAAATGCCGGGATATTTGCCGCCGATCTGACCAAAGGCTTGTACGATGTAAAAATAGACGCGGCGGTTGTATCGACTGTAAGCACCGATCTGAACGGAGTTCTGCAAACAACTGTAACGCTCACCCCGGGAAATCATGTCGTTGAAATTACGCAGCCCGTCATTTCGGTTCAGGAGTCCAGGCTGAAGAATCATCTGCTTGTCTATCCAAATCCATCACAAACAAAACTGAGAATGAAGCTGAATGATGGAGCTCAGCTAAACGAAATTGAGATCTGCGATGCTGCCGGAGAGTTAAAAATAAAGACGATCAAACAACCGGTCGATATCTCCACGCTTTCGTCAGGGGTCTATATTGTGAAGGTCAAGGCTGAGAATAAAATTTATTCGGCAAAGTTTGTGAAGGAATAACAGAACAAGATATTAAAAAAAACGAGAAGCGCTGCAGGGAACAATTCTCACCGTAGAAACTGAAAGATATCTACGGACAAATTCATCCATTTCTACGGTGAAATTCACAAATTTCTACGGTGAAACCGGAACGAAAGAACTACTTGTTGTAAATGAGTTACTTACAATTTCTCCAGGCAGCTTTTAATCCTGGTCCAGGTCTGTTCGATATCATTGTCGAGACCGACTGAAAACCGGATCAATCCTTCCGACAATCCCATCTCTTTCTGGATCTCTTCAGGGACTTCTGACGAAGTGCTTTTGCCGGAATTGCTGAAAAGGGTTTTGAAATAGCCGAGGCTTACCGCCAGGTAGCCTACACCCTCTCCTTCCATCTTTTCCATCAACCGGGAAGCAATTTCGGATGTACCCATATCGATGGCGATCATCCCGCCGAAGCCGAACTCTTCATTCATCATTTTCTTCAGGACAGGATAACCCTTATTATCCTCAAATCCAGGGTAGATGATCTTTATTCCTGCTTCCCTGAATTTTTCAGCCAGGTACTTTGCGTTTTTGCTGTGTTGTTTCATCCGGATGTGAAGCGTATGCAGGTTCTTGAGGATGGAGGATGAGCGCAAAGGGTCGAGTGCAGGGCCGAGGAGCATGGCGGTGCCGCTGTTCACATCACAGAGTGCATCGATGAACTCCTGTGTGCCGCAGATGGCTCCGGCAACGCAGTCGTTCTTTCCGTTGATGAACTTGGTCATGCTGTGAACAACGATATGTGCGCCCTGCATTGCAGGGGAAACGATCATCGGTGTGAAGGTGTTGTCGACCATGAGTTTGAGATCATGATCATTTGCAATCTTCGCCAATGCCGGGATATCCGAGATCTGCAGAAGCGGGTTCGTCATTGTTTCCGTGTAGATGATTTTCGTGTTCGGCCGGATGGCATTTTTCACTGCTTCAAGATCTGTGATGTCAACAAACGTCACTTCGATCCTGAACTTTTTCAGGTAGTTGTTCAGGAAAGCAAAGGTTCCGCCATAGGTGGTGATACTGCAAACGATGTGGTCGCCGGTACTGACAAGCTGAAGGATGGCGCTGGTAATGGCTCCCATACCGGAGGCCGTGACCCAGGCCGCTTCGGTGCCTTCCATGGCGGCCACGGCATCGGCAAGGTATTTATTGCTGGGATTCCAGTGGCGGGAATAGAGGTAACATCCTTCCTGGAGACCGGCGAATGTGTCGCTCATGGTATAGAGGGGGTGGCGGTCGGAGGTCGGAGGTCGGAGGTCGGAGGTCGGATATCCGATCTCTGACATCTGACCTCTGTTATCTGATCTCAGATATACTTGACCAGGATCTTTTTAAGTTCCTCGTAATCATAAACCACCGGCAATTCAGGATGATCTTTGATCACGTTATCCGGCGGACGGAAGAGTATGCCAACTTCCGCCTGCTTCAGCATGCTGATGTCGTTGTATGAATCGCCCATGGCAATCACCTGGTACTGCATTCCCTGCAATGCCTCTACGGTTTTGCGCTTGGGGTCTTTCTGGCGCAGTTTGTAGTCGATGATCCTGTTCTCCTCATCGATCACAAGGGAATGACAAAACAGCGTGGGGCGTCCCAGTTGTTTCATTAACGGTTCTGCAAACTGGATAAAGGTATCGGAAACAACAATGAATTGCGTTCGTTCCTTGATCCATCCGATAAAATCGAGTGCGCCGTCCAGCGGTCTGATCTGTGCGATCACCTCCTGGATATCTTTCAGTTTCAACCCTTTTTCTTCCAGGATCTTGATCCTTGACCGCATCAGGACATTGTAATCGGGAACATCACGTGTAGTGAGGCGGAGTTCGGGTATGCCCGTTTTTTCAGCAACATTGATCCATACTTCGGGAACAAAAACACCTTCAAGGTCGGAGCAGATAACGTACATAGGGTGGGTATTGGGGTTTAGGCATTAGGTTGTAAAAATGAAAAATTAATTTTATTCGTTAATCGAAAATTAAAAATCTGAAACCGTAACTCTTATTTAAAATTTTCAATCAGATAATTTTTGAAATCTTCAAAATCGTTGGGTATCTCTTCGAATTGTTCCGCTTTTCCCTCGAGTCCTTTCAGGCTCTCCGGCAATTCCGGATCGACATTGAGGATATTCAGGATCTCCTGGGGAAATTTTGCCGGATGGGCGGTCTCCAGCGACACACATAACTGATCAGCGTTGATGGAGGGATCCTCTTCGAGGTATTTCATAAGTCCTGCCCACCCCACGGCACCATGAGGTTCGAGCAGGACACCATATTCATCATAGGTGTTTCTTATGGTTTCCCTGGTCTGTTCATCCGTGATGCTGGCAGACCAGATCTCTTTCCGCATCGACCGCATTTCGGCCGGTTCCGCGATGTTCCCTTTCTCATCCATAAACCCTCCGTAAAGATCAACCAGCCGCGCCAGGTTGCTGGGATGGCCCACGTTCATGGCGCTGGAAATGCAATTCCTGGAAGGTTCAATCTTATCATACATGCCCGAGGCCAGGTACTTCGGAAATTCATCATTTTCGTTCGTTGCGATGATAAATTTTTTGACCGGAAGTCCCATTTTCATGGCCAGCACCCCTCCCATCATATCGCCGAAATTCCCCGAAGGCACAGAAAAAATGATTGGTTCCCCGGTGGAAACGGACAGCCTGCTGTATGCATAAAAATAATAGACGATCTGCGGGATCAGGCGCCCGATGTTGATGGAGTTGGCAGAAGAGAGAGAAAGTGAATCGAGCGAAGGGTCGGCAAACGCCCTTTTCACCAGTGCCTGACAGTCATCAAATTTAGCATCCAGTGCCAGAACGTGCACATTTTTCCCCAGTGTGGTCATCTGTTTCCGCTGACGGTCGGTAACCTCCGCCTCGGGAAAGAGGATGACAGTTTGTACGTTATTCAGGCCATAAAATGCGTTTGCAACAGCACTGCCTGTATCCCCCGAGGTGGCTGTCAGGATCAGCAGTTTCCGGTTTTCAAGATGCAGGTAATACTGCATCAGCCTGCCCATCATACGGGCGGCAAAATCCTTGAAGGAAGCAGTGGGGCCCTGGTCAAGCCGCATAACGAATTTCCGTCCTGTCACATTTTCAAGAGGCACGGGATAGTTGTAGGAATCCCTGACAATCCTCATCAGTTCGGTATCCGGAATCTGGCCCTGAAGAAACCTCCGGCTGATATCAAATGCAATTTCAGGATACGGAAGTTCGGCATATTTTTCCAGGGTGGCAGTTTCTATGCATGGAATCCGTTCAGGCATAAACAATCCGCCATCGGGGGCAATCCCTTTCAGAAGTGCCTGTGAAAATGGCACCGGTGTTGCCTTCCGGTTGGTTGAATAAAATAAGATCGGTGCAGGCATACTGTTATTCTTCTTGGTTAATCCGGCCTGATGAAGCTCCTCCGGCCGAAAACTCAGGAAACGTGACACTTGTTTTTTTACCACCGGGCACCGACAGTGCCTGGTCAAGGTCTTTGATGATATCATCGGGATGTTCGCCCCCGATGCAGAGCCGGATCAGGTTATCGGGGATCCCGGCCAGTTTCCGTCCCTCCTCTCCCTGCTGTGAATGTGTCGAAATAGCAGGAATGGTGGCCACCGTTTTGATCCTTCCGAGGTCGGTAGCTCTCCAGATCATCGTCAATGAATCAAAGACTTCCCTGGTTTTCTTTGCATCTCCTTTGATCCGGAACGACATCAGATGGCCGTACCGGTTTACCTTCTTCGCAAATTGCTCATCAAATTCAGAATCCACCAAAAACATATACCGGCTGGAGAGGTTATGCAGATCATGAGACGCAAGTCCAAGGTAATCCACACAATCCACTTGAGGATGTTTCTCCAGGAAACCGGCAACCGTTGCGGACGACCGGCTGAAGAGGTCCATTCTTGACCGCAGTGTGCGGATGTCGTTCAGGGCAAGGATCGCATTCATCGGCGAAATATTGGGGCCGTTATCGCGGTTGGGCCACAGTTTGAGGTACTGGGCAAAATCGGATTTCATTTCAGGATTATCGATGTTGCAGGTAATCTCTTTCCTTGCAATAACTGCTCCGCAGATCCCGAAACCGCTTGAGAAAAGTGATTTTGTCACCGACTGAACCACAATATCGGCACCGTGAAGCAGGGGCCTCATCAGCGCCGGAGTCGCCACAGTTGAGTCGATGATCAGCGGAAGGTTGTATTTATGTGCAAGGTCGGCTACTGCCCGGATATCAAAAAAGCGGAGGCAAGGATTGCTGGGCAGTTCGCCGTAGAGGAACCGTGTATTTTCATCGATCAGGCTTTCCCATTCCTGAAGGTCGGTGGTATGGATCACCTTTCTCCATTCTATGGAACGGTCCTGTTCTTTGCGCATGCTGAACTGCTGATAAGTTCCTCCATAGACTTGCGCCGAAGCGACAAAATTCATTGGCTTTGGAGGTTGTCCCGGCAGGGTCACAAGGAAAGGATCGATGGCGCTTTGTATGGCTGCCATGCCGGAGGAGGTTACAATACAGGAGGTTTCAAAATCGCCTCCATATCCTTCCAGGAGTGACAGAACACCTTCAAGGTAATAGATGCTCGGGTTGGCAATACGCGAGTAGCACCAGGTCGGGATCTTGTAGCCGAGGGCCAGCTCCATCTCATCGGCATCGCGGTACCCCTGGGAGGTCGACAGGTAGATGGGTTCGATGATGGACCCCTGGTTGAAATCCAGGGCTTCCTGCATGGAATAAATTCCATGAACCGCGATGGTATCAAAGCGGCAGGAACGCATTTTATTCCGGTATTCTGTGTGCCATTGGTTTGCGCGGGCAGCTGCTTCGAGGTAACGGTTTGTTTCCTGTTTTATCATGGCGATCAGAAATGAAGTGGTCTCTTGTCAATAAGCCTGAGGATAGCTGGTTGCAGGTCCGTCGCCCTTGACTTTCACTTTTTTATCCAGGGCGTCAAACGCCTGCGACAGATCGTTGATCAGGTCGGTTTCATCCTCGATCCCGATGGAAAAACGGATTAGTGAAGGAGAGATCCCTGCCTTACGCATTTCTGCCTCTCCCAACACAGAATGTGTGGTCGACGCCGGGTGAGTGACGATGGACTTGGCCGTTCCCAGGTGTGTAGCGTGGGTGATGATCATGAGAGCATCGATAAACCGTGTAGCATCTTCGTAGGCACCTTTCAATTCGAACGACATCAATGAGCTGCATCCTTTCATCTGGGGTTTTATCAGGTGATGATAGGGATTTGATTCGAGCCCCGGGTAATTCACAAAGTTTACCTTCGGATGTTTCTCCAGGAAGGAAGCAATCACCATGGCGTTATGGCAATGGCGGTCCATGCGGAGGGCAAGGGTTTCAAGTCCGTTCAGGTTGAGCCATGCATTGAACGGGGCCATGGCCGGGCCCAGGTAGCGGATGCCGTTCTGCCGGATCCCGTTTATCAGTTCCTGCGGACCGCATACGATGCCCCCCAGGGCAGTTGCGTTACCGCAGATATATTTCGTGGTGGAATGAACCACGATATCGGCACCAAGAAGAATGGGCTGTTGCAGGGCCGGAGTGGCAATCGTATTGTCCACAACCAGCGGGATCTTTTTCGACTTTGCCAGTGCTGCCAGGGCGGGGATATCGGCAATGAACAAGGCCGGGTTACTGGGCGATTCCACGAACAGGAATTTCGTCTTAGGGGTAATGGCTGCAGCCCAGGCATCAATGGAATCGGGGTTAGTGACCCAGGTGACCGTCGCACCCATGCGGGGCAAACCTGTATTGAACAGCCCGAAGGTGCCGCCATATACACGGTTTGAGGAGACCACATCATCCCCTGCACCAACCAGGTGGTGTGTCAGTAGAAAAATTGCCGACATGCCGGATGCAGCGGCTATGGCACCATCGGTATTTTCCAGGGCAGCCATCCGTTTCTCAAAAACCTCCACCGTCGGGTTGTCCCATCTCCCATAGGTGTATCCTGGCTTCTCGCCGGAGAAGATGGCGGCAGCTTCTTTGGCATCCAGGTATGGATAAGCGACTGACTGGTAGATCGGGGTTGACATTGAATCAGGCTGAAAGCCTGTATTCCCGGCATGGATAGCCTTGGTGTTGAATCCTGTTTTCGGCATAAGAACCTCCTGGTTTTTATTGGGTTTATGGTTAACTTTCGTAGTTATGCTGACAAGTAACAAATGTAGCAGGAATTATTTTCAAATAAAAAAAACAGGGAAGGAAAAATTCGTAACGCGTAACGCGTCACTAAAAGCCTTACAGCAGGTGATCAGGTTCTGAGATAGGATGCCCCATTCATATCCAGAATGGCTCCGGTCATATATTCACTTCCTTCGGAAGCAAGCATCAGGATTGCATAGGCGATTTCTTCTGGTTTTGCGGCCCGGTTCAATGGACTTTGGAGGCGGATGTCGATGCCGGATTGTCCATCCAGCAGTTCGGTGGTCATCTCTGTCTCAACGTAACCGGGGGCAAGTGCGGTGACATAGATATGGTATTTCCCGAGTGCTTTTGCCATCGACTGGCTGAAGGAATTCAGGGCTGCCTTGCTGGCACCATAGGCGGGGTGATCGGGTTCGCCACGAAAGGCTCCGCGGGAAGTAACATTGACGATCCTTCCCCCGCCAAGCCGGATCATCTCCCTGACGGTAAAATAGGTCATGTGTGCAGGACCAAAAAGGTTTACGGCCATGGTCTTCTCCCAGGCCTCTTCCCATTCATCAAAACCCGATTCATCAATGGGATGTGGAATATATACCCCGGCATTGTTGACCAGGATATCGAGACGCCCGTATTTTTCAATGACCAGGGTGACGGCGGCTTTACTTTCCTGTGCAAACCGCACATCGGCTTTTATCATAAAATGTGAATTCCCCGTCAGGGAAGAAAGTGCATCCTGAGCAGCCTTATCATCGATGCTGTATGTTATCGCAACGGATGCTCCATGCTTTGCGAAAGCGACCGCAGTGGCCTTGCCGATACCGCGTGAACCGCCTGTGATAAGAACGACTTTATCTTTAAAGTTCATTTTATATTATTTGGAAGGACAAAGTCAGATCATATCCTGCTTTTTGTGATGTGACTTCTCAGGTATTCAACTTTATGAACCCAACAATTCCCGGTCAGAATGTTTCTTACCTTTATTCCTTGACACATCGTACCGACAATCCACCAAATTTTGGAACATTCATACCAATGCCATGGTTAAAAGTGGCAGAGTTGTTGAAAATGGAGCATGCATATGCCTCATTAGCATCAATTTCCGTACTTGTCCACAATGAAGTTCCATACCCCAGGAATGAAAAAAAGTGGGTTACAGAATTATAGTTGCCACCCGGCAGAGCTGTAAAGCCACTCGAATTGGTAGCGCCAATATTTGGATTGGCCCAATGCAAAGTCCCTGATTCCTTGAGCTTACCGCCAGCAATACTATCAGCACCGAGAAAATTAGCAAGGACATTCCAGTCGGAGTTGGAAGCTACCCGCCAACCCAGGGGTGCAAGGAACCGGGAATCGATCAGTGCATAATAGTTATAAAGACGTCCATAGATTTTACCCAGGCTATCCTTGTTGCCGTAATTCCAGAATGCACCCTGGCCAATACCTGCGTTCCCTTTATTCACAGATGTCCCGGCAACAATGGCATCCCCGTTCCTGTAGTGGGTTACCTTCAGGTTTTCAACGAGCCAGGTTTGGGTTCCAATCGTAACCGTATGATAGTTATTCCCGTCTACATCCTGCACCATCCCGGCAGGTGGCGGTGTTATTCCCCCCGTTGAAGTATCGGATGATTTTTTACATCCCTGATTCAACAAGGAGAACAGGGCAATCCCGAAAGCTATCAGGAAAAGCCTGACAAACAAATATCTTCCTTTCATAATTAAAAACAATTAGAGGTTAATAATTACAGGTGCCGCTTAGAAAATATAGAGATTGTAAATATAAAAATATATTATTTTCAATCCAAATTCCATTTATTCGAATTTTTTTGTTTTTCAGCAGGATGATCCGCAGGATTGTCTCCATTATTATCACTGGCAATACTTGTCCGAAAGACGAAATATTCCTAACTTCGCGGATTCAAAAAATCGCAAAAAAATGAATTACGATATCATAATTATTGGCAGCGGCCCGGGCGGGTATGTTGCCGCGATCAGGGCTTCACAGCTGGGTTTGAAGGTAGGTGTTGTTGAACGGGCCGAACTCGGTGGCATCTGCCTGAACTGGGGCTGCATCCCGACGAAAGCATTGCTGAAGAGCGCACAGGTTTTCCACTATGTCCATCATGCTGCAGAGTATGGGATCACTGCAGGAGAGGCAAAACCCGATTTTGGAACCATCGTGAAACGCAGCAGGGCTGTGGCCGACCAGATGAGCAAAGGGGTCCAGTTCCTGTTCAAAAAGAATAAAATTGATCATCTCCAGGGAACCGGGAAAGTGCTTCCGGGAAAAACCGTTGAAGTAACCGATTCTGAGGGGAAAACCACAAAACATACTGCAAACCATATCATCCTTGCCACCGGTGCACGGTCAAGAGAGCTTCCCAACCTAAAGCAGGACGGGAAAAAGATCATCGGGTACCGGGAAGCCATGACGCTGCCTGTTCAGCCAAAATCAATGGTGGTGGTGGGTTCAGGAGCCATCGGGTCAGAGTTCGCCTTTTTCTACCATTCCCTGGGGACAAAGGTAACCCTCATCGAAGTGCTTCCAAATGTGGTTCCTCTGGAAGACGAGGATATCTCCAAGACCCTGGAACGTTCCTTCAAAAAAGCCGGGATGAAGATCATGACCGGTTCTTCCGTTGAATCGGTGGATACCAAAGGCGATACCTGTAAAGTAACGGTGACCACGAAAAAAGGATCGGAAGTGATTGAAGCGGATGTTGTACTGTCTGCTGTCGGCGTTGCAACAAACCTTGACGGGATCGGACTCGAAGAAACAGGCATCAAAACCGAAAAAAACAAAGTTGTCGTGGATGAATTTTACCGGACCAGTGTTCCCGGGTATTACGCCATCGGAGATATCGTGAAAGGGCCTGCCCTCGCGCATGTAGCTTCGCACGAAGGCATCATCTGCGTGGAAAAGATCGCCGGGAAGGAGGTGGAACCGATGGATTACGGAAACATCCCAGCCTGTACCTACACGCAGCCGGAAATAGCGTCGGTGGGAATGTCGGAAAAAGATGCCCGGGAGGCGGGATATGAAGTCCTGGTCGGGAAGTTTCCATTTACTGCTTCCGGAAAGGCCACCGCAGCCGGCAACCGGGAAGGGATGATCAAGGTGATCTTTGACGCTAAATACGGCGAATGGCTGGGCGCTCATATGATCGGAGATAATGTGACCGAAATGATTGCCGAGGTTGTGGTTGCGAGGAAACTCGAAACCACCGGAAGGGAGATCATCGATGCCGTTCATCCCCATCCTACCATGTCGGAAGCCGTCATGGAAGCAGTTGCACAGGCGTATGGGGAATGCGTTAATCTATAATTACGAATGAAAATTCTGGTAAATTAATGATCGAAGAATGCAGATAGAGAAAAACCATATTGACGGGCTCCTGGTTATTAAACCGGATGTATTTGAAGATCCCAGGGGATATTTTTTTGAGTCGTACAACGAAGAAAAATTCAGACAGCTGGGGATTGATGTAAAGTTCGTGCAGGACAATGAATCAAAGTCGGGAAAAGGTGTGTTGCGGGGATTGCATTTCCAGGTTCCTCCTCATCCGCAGGGAAAGCTGGTACGTGTGATGAAAGGTGCAGCTCTTGACGTGGCGGTTGATCTCAGGAGGTCCTCTCCGACCTATGGGAAATGGGCATCGATCAGGCTTTCCGAATCCAACAAATGGATGTACTGGATCCCTGCCGGTTTTGCACACGGATTTTTGACACTGGAAGAGAACACCGTTTTCTTTTATAAATGCACACAGCTGTACCACAAGGAATCGGAAAAGGGGATTGCCTGGAACGACCCTGATCTGAATATTGACTGGGGAACGAATAACCCCCTTGTTTCAGAAAAAGATAAAACTGCCGAAAAGTTCCGCGACTTTGTGAGCCCATTTTAGCTGATGAGTTGGCGACCTGGTGAGCTGGTGAGTGAAATTGTGAAATAGCGAAACAGTGAAAGTAAATGCAGCATCCAGAATCCAGAATCCAGCATCTGATTAAAATCTGTTCTTGCTTTAACCCCGTTCAAAATGAAATCAACCCTCAAATATATCATCCTGATCAGTGCCGTTATCCTTGTTTGCGGAACCTGTATTTATGCCGTGAAGGAAGTCAGGGATCAACAGAAGGATTACCGGAACCAGTTCAGCCGGTACTACCGGATTTATGTTCCCGAACTGCCGGATAAAATTGATTTTGCAGGGGAAAAAGTCCCGCTCGACAAATTTTACGTCAGGGAGAGCCTCGACCGGGAGATCCTGGCAAACACGTTTATGCATTCCTCCACAATCCTGATGTTCAAGCGGGCCTGGAGGTGGTTCCCTGTGATCGAACCGATCCTGAAAAAGAACAACATCCCCGATGATTTTAAATTTCTCGCACTGGCTGAAAGCAATCTCACCAATGCGGTTTCTCCGACCGGGGCCGAAGGGTTCTGGCAGTTCCTGAAGGGAACTGCTCCCAAGTTCGGACTGGAGATAACCGAAGAGGTGGATGAGCGTTACAACGTGGCGAAAGCTACGGAGGCTGCCTGCCAGTATTTCAGAACAGCTTACCGGGAATACGGGAACTGGACGATGGTTGCCGCTTCGTTCAACCGCGGGATCGACGGGGTCAGCAAAGCCATTGAGAACCAGCATATCAAGGATTATTACAACCTCTCCCTTGTGGATGAAACCGCTCGTTATGTCTACCGGATTGTCGCCATGAAACAGGTTTACAACAACCCGACCCGGTATGGTTTTTATCTCCGGCAAAGTGATTTCTATTCTCCGCTGCCAACATATACCATCACAGTTGATTCAACCATCAATGACCTTCCGGCATTTGCCCTGAAGTTGAAGATCAATTACCGGATCCTCAGGGAATATAATCCCTGGCTGAGGAGATATACACTGACCAACAAATCATCAAAAAAATACCTTCTGACCCTGCCCAACGAAGGATCGCTCGACTGGGACTTTTTGAAAAAAACAATTCCCCAGTCTGAAACTTACTTCAATGATACACTGAAGATCAGCCTGGCCAACTAACCTGACAAACTTTCCGGAACGCTGTGGAAGATAACCTTGAAATTTTTGGAGCGAGGGTTCATAATCTGAAGAACATCGACCTGGTAATACCCCGGTTCAAACTGGTGGTGTTTACCGGACTCAGCGGCAGCGGTAAATCTTCACTCGCTTTCGATACCATCTATGCCGAAGGTCAGCGGCGGTACATGGAAACCTTTTCTGCCTATGCACGGCAGTTCATCGGGAATCTTGAACGACCGGATGTTGACAAGATCAATGGACTCAGCCCCGTGATCGCCATTGAACAGAAGACGGCAAGCCGCAATCCCCGTTCCACCGTGGGTACGATCACCGAGATCTACGATTTCCTCCGCCTCCTATATGCCCGTGTTGCCGATGCCTATTCCTATGTTACCGGAGAAAAGATGGTAAGGTATACGGAAACGCAGATCGTTGATCTGATCCTTTCTCAGTTCAAGGGAAAGACCATCCTGATCCTGGCGCCGATGGTGAAAGGAAGGAAGGGACACTACCGCGAACTTTTTGAACAGATACGGAAACAGGGATTCCTGAAAGTCAGGATCAACGGGGAGATCCAGGAGATCACCCACGGACTTCAGCTCGACAGGTACAAGATCCATGATATTGAAACGGTGATTGACCAGGTCACGGTAAAGTCCGATTCAAAGGCCAGGCTGACCGGATCGGTCAACCTGGCCATGCATCACGGAAAAGACATGCTGATGGTGCTGGATACTTCCGGCGACAAGGTCCGTCATTTCAGCCGTCTCCTAATGTGCCCTACCTCGGGTATCTCCTATGATGAACCGGAACCCAATACGTTTTCGTTCAACTCGCCCTACGGCGCCTGCCCTAAATGCAACGGGCTCGGCATCATCTCCGAGATCGACATCAGCAAGATCATCCCCGACCGTTCAAAAAGCATCCGTAAAGGAGGCATTGTCCCCCTCGGAGAATACAAGAACAACTGGATCTTCAAACAGATGGAGGCCATCGGCGAAAAATACGGATTCGACCTTAACACCCCGATCGCAGAGATCCCTGATGTTGCCATCAATGTGATCTTAAACGGTTCCGATGAGATCTTCCGTGTAAAAAATGATTACCTCGGGGTGACGTCAACCTATGCCCTGAACTTTGAAGGGATCGTAAGCTTTATCAACTCCCAGCAGGCCGAATCGGCACCTTCGGGGATCATGAAATGGATCAGCAGCTTCATGAACAAAAGCATTTGTCCGGAGTGCAACGGCGACCGGCTGAAGAGGGAATCGCTCCATTTCAAAATCGGGGATCTCAGCATTGCTGATCTTTCAAATATGGATCTGTTCCGGCTGAATGATTTTTTCACGGATCCGGAGAAATTCCTGGATCCGCGGAAGATGGTGATTGCCTATGAGATCATCCGTGAGATCCGCAACAGGATCCGTTTCCTGCTCGATGTTGGGATCGGTTATCTTACGCTGAACCGGACCGCCAGGAGCCTTTCGGGCGGCGAGTCACAGCGGATCCGCCTGGCAACACAGATTGGTTCGCAACTGGTCGGCGTTTTATACATTCTTGATGAACCGAGCATCGGTCTTCACCAGCATGACAACATGCGGCTGGTCAATGCGCTGAAAAACCTGCGGGATACGGGTAATTCGGTAATCGTTGTTGAGCACGACAAAGAGACCATCCTGGCAGCGGATTATGTCGTGGATATCGGTCCGGGGGCCGGCGTTCACGGGGGAAGGATTGTCATTGGAGGAACGCCCGGGGAGATCATGAGCTCCTGCAGCCTGACCGGCGATTACCTGACCGGGCGGAAATCCATAGAAATCCCGAAACAACGAAGGAAAGGAAAAGACAAATCCCTGATCCTTCACGGGGCCTCCGGAAACAACCTGAAAAATGTGGAACTGATACTTCCTCTCGGAAAGCTGATCTGTGTAACAGGTTTATCGGGAAGCGGAAAGTCTTCGCTCGTCAATGAAACCCTCTACCCCATCCTGAGTCAGCATTTTTACAAATCTGACCAAAAACCCCTGCCCTACCTGTCGATCGACGGAATAAAAAATATCGACAAAGTTGTGGAAGTTGATCAGTCGCCCATCGGGAGGACACCCCGTTCAAATCCTGCTACCTATACCAAGGTATTTGATGAGATCCGGAAGCTCTTTGCCGAACTTCCCGAATCGAAGATCCGTGGATACAAACCCGGGCGTTTCTCCTTCAATGTGAAAGGAGGACGTTGTGAAACCTGCAAGGGAGCTGGACTACGGATGATCGAGATGAACTTCCTTCCGGATGTTTACGTTCTTTGCGAGACCTGTAACGGAAAAAGATACAACCGGGAGACGCTCGAAGTCAGGTTTAAGGGAAAGTCGATCAACGATGTTCTGAACATGACCATTGAACAGGCGGTGGAGTTTTTCGAAAACATCCCGTTAATCCTTCACAAGATCAAGACCCTGCATGAAGTAGGTCTCGGCTATATCACGCTGGGTCAGCAATCCACAACCCTGTCGGGCGGCGAGGCGCAACGGGTAAAACTGGCAGCGGAACTATCAAAAAATGATACCGGGAATACCCTCTACATCCTGGACGAGCCAACCACAGGTCTGCATTTTGAGGATGTCAAGGTATTGCTGCATGTATTGAATAAACTTGTTGACAAAGGGAATACCGTGTTGATCATCGAGCACAATCTCGAAGTGATCAAGGTGGCGGACCACATCATAGACCTCGGCCCTGAAGGCGGGGAAAAAGGCGGAAGAATTGTCTGCGAAGGCCCTCCTGAAGAGATCATCCATCACCCTACCAGTCTGACCGCATTGTATTTAAAACCTTTGCTTGAACCGGTATAAATCCTAATTTTACAGAAACAATCCTTTTTCTTTTCATATGGACAACAAGGAAATCGAAAAAATCAAAGAATACATTCACCCGAAGACATGGTCGGAAACCATCAGCCAGGATACTTGGGAAATCTTCAAGGTGATGGCAGAGATGGTGGAAGGGTTTCAAAAACTGACCCGCATCGGCCCGTGCGTTTCGATCTTCGGCTCTGCACGGTCAACTGAAGACAACAAATATTATAAACTCACGGAAGAGATAGCCTACCTGCTCACGAAATCCGGGTTTGGCATCATTACCGGCGGGGGACATGGAATCATGGAGGCAGCCAACAAAGGCGCTCATTTTGCCGGAGGAAAATCAGTGGGATTGAACATTGCTTTACCCTTTGAGCAGAGGCCAAATGCCTTTATCGACAGCAACAAACTCCTTACTTTTGATTATTTCTTCGTCAGAAAAACCATGTTTCTGAAATATTCAATGGGTTTTATTGCGATGCCGGGAGGGTTCGGCACCCTGGATGAACTGACCGAAGCCATCACCCTGATCCAGACGCAGAAACTTGTACGGTTCCCCATCATCCTGGTTGGCAAAGACTACTGGGATGGAATGATTCAATGGCTGAAAACAACCGTTCTGAATGAAAAGAACATCTCTGCGGAAGATCTTTTTGTTTTCTCTGTAGCTGACAATGCTGCCGAGGCTGTAAAAATCATAAACGATTTCTACAGCCAGTATGAACTGAAGCCCAACTTCTGAACCCGCTGCCGTAAGTGGGAGACAATCATAATTATCGTACCTTTGTCTGATAATAAACACATTGAATGCCAAGAAAGAAAGCAAAAAACCCGGTAGACCTGCTGTCGGATGCAATCTCAGAAGCACTGGTCGACAAAAAGGCAAAAGATCCGGTGATATTGGATTTCGGTAAGATTGACAGTTCCCTGTGCGATTCTTTTATCATCTGCCATGGTACCTCCCGCACCCAGGTTGATTCACTGGCTGAAGGTGTTATCCGGGATGTTAAGAAGAAAACAGGGCTAAACCCCCTCCACAGGGAAGGTTTTGAAAATGCGGAATGGATTTTGATTGACTATGGCGACATCATCGTTCATATTTTCCAGGAATCAAAACGGGAATTCTACAACCTTGAGCAATTATGGGCTGATGCAGATATAACGAAGATCGATTCAAACCCAAAGAAATAATTATTCGCACCAGAAGAGACAGACAGAATGGCAGATAAAAATAAAAATAAAGACAACTTACCCCCCAATTTTTCTTCACCAAAGAAGAACAAGCCAAAATTCAGCTTTTATTGGATCTATGCTATTCTGGCCGTTGTCTTCATCGGGATACAGATCTTTAATTATAACAGCCCGCAAAAAGACGCAAGTTGGAACGAGCTCTATGGAATGCTGGAGAAACAGGATGTTGAGAAGATCGTGGTGGTCAACAAGGAGAAAGCGGAAATCTACATCAAGAAAGAGAGGCTCACGAAGGATACTGCTTACAAAGATTTTGTCAAGAAGAGTTTCTCCACTTCCATCGGGGACAATCCCCAGTTCTCTTACAACATCGGTTCGGAAGAAAGCTTCAAGGACCTGATGAAGGAAGCCCGTGACACCATCTCTGCCAAGATGATCCGTTCAGGGAGGAGCATTGAACAGGTTCAGGTATTTCTCAAGCAGTACCCTTATCCGCCATCGTTCAATACCCGGAAAGATATATTCGGTGATATCCTGACCTACCTGATCCCCATCATCCTGCTGATCGGCGTATGGTTCCTGATCATGCGGCTCATGAGTCGCGGAGGCGGCGGAGGCAGCGGACAGATCTTCAACATCGGCAAGTCAAAAGCCCAGCTTTTCGACAAGGACACCAGCGTCAGCATCACGTTCAATGATGTCGCGGGACTGGAGGAGGCCAAGGTTGAAGTGATGGAGATCGTTGATTTCCTGAAGAATCCTTCAAAATATACCACCCTCGGAGGAAAAATACCCAAAGGCGCTTTGCTGGTTGGCCCCCCGGGCACCGGAAAGACCTTGCTTGCAAAGGCTGTTGCCGGAGAAGCCAAAGTTCCTTTCTTCTCAATATCAGGATCAGATTTTGTTGAGATGTTCGTCGGTGTAGGAGCATCAAGGGTACGTGACCTTTTCCGCCAGGCAAAAGAGAAAGCACCCTGCATCATCTTTATTGATGAAATTGATGCCATCGGACGTGCACGCGGACGCAATGCACTCACTGGCGGGAATGATGAACGCGAGAACACCCTTAACCAGCTGCTCACCGAGATGGATGGCTTTGCCACAAATGCCGGTGTCATCATCCTGGCCGCAACCAACCGAGCCGACATCCTCGACCGGGCGCTCATGCGGGCCGGACGCTTCGACCGCCAGATCCATGTTGAATTACCGGATCTTGAAGAACGAAAAGCCATCTTCAAGGTGCACCTGAAGCCCCTGAAGCTGGATGATTCTGTCAATGTTGAGTTCCTGGCCAAACAGACCCCCGGATTTTCAGGTGCCGATATTGCCAATGTCTGCAACGAATCTGCGTTGATCGCAGCAAGAGGAAACAAGATCATTATCGGAAAACAGGATTTCATGGATGCCATCGACCGCATCATCGGCGGGCTCGAGAAGAGAAACAAGATCATTTCCCCGCATGAGAAAAAGGTGATTGCCTTCCATGAAGCCGGCCATGCTGCGGTAAGCTGGTTACTGGAACATGCACATCCGCTGGTGAAGGTAACCATCGTACCACGGGGCAAGGCCCTGGGTGCAGCCTGGTACCTTCCGGAAGAAAGGCAGATCACTACCTTCGAACAGATGTATGATGAGATCACAGCCGCGCTGGGCGGCCGCGCCTCCGAAGAAGTTAACTTCGGAAAGGTATCTACCGGCGCACTCAACGACCTCGAAAAGGTCACCAAACAGGCGTATGCCATGGTCGTCTACTTTGGACTGAACAAGGAGATCGGGAACATCAGCTATTATGATTCGTCGGGACAATCGGAATATTCGTTCCAGAAACCTTACAGCGAGAAGACTGCTGAAGTGATCGACCAGGAGATCAGCAAGCTCATTGAGGCTGCCTACGAGAGGGCAAAGAAAATCCTGACCGAGAACAAGGTAAAACTGGAACAGCTGGCTACCGTTTTGCTGGAGAAAGAGGTGATCTTCCGTGAAGATCTTGAAGAGACCTTTGGAAAAAGGCCTTTTGATGAGGAGCCTATCCTGCCGGTAGTGGACGGAAACATTGTTCTTCCTGAATCCACTGAAAAAGAAAAGGATGATAAAGAGAAGGACCTTCCGGGAACTGTTGCCTGAAAAATCCAATCCCTGTCATGGAAGAGAGCACATCAAAAGAAAAAGTCCTTAAGAAGATCCGTGATGCGTTGATCGAGAAGACGGATCCTCCCTATCCGATTATCGACACCGAGAGTTCCGTTTATACTCCCCTGACGGAGCCGCTGGATGTGGCTTTTGCACAGGAACTTGTCAAAGTAGCCGGGAAATTCGGCTATTGTGAGAGCGAAGATGAATTCCTTTCTTTTCTCCAGTCTTATATCCTTGAGAAAGACTGGCCTGTGATGTACTGTTATGACGAGAAATTACAGGCCCTGCTGAAAGAAGGAGGTATACCGTTTGAATCTGAGCCGGAGAAATTCACCGATATGAAGCTTGGGATCACACGTTGTGAATACCTGATCGCGCGGCTGGGAACCGTCATGGTATCTTCCCATATTTCACCGGGAAGAAGGATGACTGTTTTCCCGGAGATCCACATCGTGGTGGCCTATACTTCGCAGCTGGTCCCCGACCTGAAAGATGCGCTGAAAAATATCCGGAAAAAATATGAGGATAACTTCCCTTCGCTGATCTCCCTGATCACGGGGCCGAGCCGAACCGCCGACATCGAGAAGACATTGATCCTGGGTGCTCACGGACCAAAGGAATTGTATGTTTTCCTCATTGAAGATAGCACTGCTGAAAATGAGTAACTTCTGGGCACGAACCATCACCGGTCTCTCCATGGTCTTCCTGATCCTGGCTGCCCTCGGTCTCAACATTTTTTTCTTCGCCGCACTGTTTTTAATCGTGACTGTCCTGGGGCTCCTTGAGTTCTATTCCATCACCGTTACAGAAGAATGCAAACCGCAGAAGATTACCGGGACCATCCTGGGAACGATTGTATACCTGATGATCACCGGATTATTTTTATTCCGGGGATTTGATGCACTCCTTCTCTCTGCTGTTGTAATCTTTCCGGTTTTCTTCATCCCGATCATCATTGAAGTTTACCGGAAAAAAGAAAAACCCCTGATCAATGCTGCGGTCACAATTTTCGGGATGATCTATATTGCTGTGCCGCTTTCCCTGCTTCCCCTGATGAACAATTCCGACGGGGGAACGGTTCTTCTTCATTTCCCGGCATACCTCACAGCCTATTTCCTGATCACCTGGATTTATGACACCGGGGCTTACCTCGTGGGAAAAAATTTCGGGAAACATAAATTTTTTGAAAGAATATCGCCAAAAAAAACCTGGGAAGGGACGATCGGCGGAGCCACAATAGCGATTGCCGCTGCCACCGGTTTTTTCTTTATCTCTGAAGACATCCGGCTGATCCACCTGATCGTGCTGACGTTTCTTGTGATCCTGTTCGGCACGTTCGGCGACCTGGCAGAATCGTTGTTTAAAAGAAGCCTGAACCTTAAAGATTCAGGGAAGATTTTACCCGGACATGGAGGAATTCTTGACCGTTTTGACACCCTGTTTGTTTCAGCACCTTTTGTATTTTTGTACTTCGTCTTTCAGATCATTCTATAAGATAAAAAAATGACCATTCACAAAGAAGGATACACAACCATTTTCATTGCATTTCTTTTTGTAGCCGTCGTGCTGCTGACCTTCAACCACATATTTCCGGGGCAGACATGGTTCCATCTCGCCCTCTATGTGGTGGGACTCTGGTTTTTTATCATGATCGTCAGGTTCTTCCGTTCGCCTGAAAGACCATTGAACGCAGGAGAGAACATCATTTCCTGTCCTGCCGACGGGAAAGTTGTGGTGATTGAGAAGACATTTGAACCCGAATATTTCAAGGATGAACGTATCCAGGTCTCCATTTTTATGTCGGCACGAAATGTTCATATCAACTGGTTCCCTGTTTCGGGAATGATCAAATATTATTTTTACCATCCCGGGAAGCACATGGTCGCATTTAGTCCGAAATCATCCCTTGAGAATGAGCGGGCCACTACGGTGATCCAGACAGCCAACGGAAAAGAGATCCTGATACGCCAGATAGCCGGAGCCGTTGCAAGAAGAATCGTCACCTATCCGCGGGTTGGAACGCCGGAGGTCCAGGGCGACGAACTCGGATTCATCAAATTCGGTTCCCGGGTCGATTTGCTGCTTCCGCTGGATACAAACCTGGAGGTTGCCCTTAACCAGGTTGTCAGGGGAAAGCAGACAGTTATCGGGAAGTTATAAGAAGCTGATGAGCTGATGAGCTGGCGATTTCCAAAGATTTTTTAGTGCGCTGTGACTTTGTGACTCTGCTCCCTTGTCACCCCTCCATTGCCCTTGCAAGGAAATTGTTGTAAGGAACCATCGCCTTATATACCATCACGGTAGATTCCAGAAGTCCTTCACTGAATAACGTTTTCTGAGTCATCGGATGGGAGATTGTAAAACTCCGGTTCAGGAGCAGGTCCATCCCGGGAAAATCCTTTGGAAAATCGCGGGGAGGAAGCTTCTGACGGTCCCAGTCATCGATACCGCTAAAATTCTTTTTGAAATCTTTATGGTTGAGAATGGCTTTAAACTCCTCAAAATTGTAATAGATCTCATTCCGTATCTTTTTTGTGATCTCCGGTTCCGGCATCCATACGCCCCCTGAAAGAAAGCACTCTCCCGGCTGGATATGAAAATAGTAACCCGGTCCGTGGTTCTTCTTGCCGCCCCTGGCCATAAATGCCCCGAAATTGGTTTTATAAGGAGACTTATCCTTGGCAAAACGCACATCCCGGTAAATCCGCCAGATGCAATCCTTTGCCGTAAGAAAACGGATGGAATCGTCAAATTTGGCGATGGCGGGAAGCAGGGAATTGATAAACTCCTCAAACTCCTTCTTTCCTTCTTCATACCAGGGTTTGTTTGCCTGGAACCAGTCACGGTTATTGTTTTTTTCGAGTTCCTTTAAAAAATCGATGATGGTTGTTTTCATCTGTTATCTAATTAATACGAGTTCAAAAATACAACGGAAAGGCAATATTTCATACTGCAGGGATGAAAAGTTCGGAGGTCAGTGGTCCGGGGACAGAGGTCCGACCTCTGATCTCCGACCTCTGTCCTCCGAATACCTTCCAGTTCAAAAATAAAATGCACGATCAGTTATCACCTTTTCCATTTCAGCCGATTAATCAGAAAACACACAACGATGGGATCGAGGGGCCGTATTATTTTCTGTTTCATTTTTCTTATTTCAAATGATTCGTATTCTGCAGGTGATCCGCTTATCATTGGCGGCAGGGCAGCCGCATTGGGATACACTGCGGTGACAAGGTCGGATGAATGGTCGGCATTCAATAACCAGGCCGGGCTGGCCTGGTGCCGAAGGTTCAGTGCCGGTATCTATTTTGAGAACCGGTTCCTGCTGAAGGAGGTCAGTGAAAAAGCACTGGCAGTGACACTGCCTGTGAACAAAGGTGCATTTGGTGTTTCTTTTCACCATTTCGGATTTTCCCTCTATTCGGAGATGAATGCAGGAATCGCTTATGGGATGCGGCTGACGAAAAACTTTTCAGCCGGGATACAGGCCGATTACCTGCGTCTGCATGTGGCCGACGGCTTCAAAGACAATACTGTTTTTTCCTGTGAGATCGGTTTGCAATTCCGTGCGGGTGAACACCTCTGGCTTGGATTGCATATGGCCAACCCTGTGCCGGTAAAACTTTCTCAGGGGAACGGGGAAAGGATCCCTGCTGTCATCCGTTTCGGTTTGAGCTGGAGAATCACAGAGGGCCTCTCCTCCGAAGCTGAAGTGGAAAAAAACCTTGTTCGCAAGCCATCCCTGAAAGCAGGCATCGAGTACCGCCCCGCAAAACCCCTTTTCATCCGGATAGGGTTCCTTTCAAACCCGGCAACTTTCACTTTCGGGGCCGGACTGGAACTCGGAAACCTGCATCTGGATGTGGCCTCCTCGTACCACATGGTGCTGGGATATTCACCGCAGGTTTCGATCTCCTGGTTATTTGGAAAAAAATGAATCAGGATCGGGTTGGGCGTCAGGAATTATGGAGTTGATAATTAATACTTTAATACGATAATTAGTCATGAATATTTTACCCGTAAAATCTGATTACCAAACGCTGATCTATGAGTTTCGCGGGTATAAAGTCATGCTTGATTATGATTTAGCATCCCTTTATGGTGTTGAAACAAAAAGGCTGAAGGAACAGGTACGACGAAACATTTCAAGGTTTCCGGGAGACTTTATGTTTGAGATCAACCAGGACGAATTTACTTTTTTGAGGTCGCAAATTGCGACCTCAAAAAGAGGTGGCACAAGATATTTTCCAATGGCATTTACGGAACAAGGGGTTGCCATGCTATCATCTGTGCTAAACTCAGAGAAAGCAATTCAGGTAAATATCGAGATCATGCGAGCTTTTGCAAATTACAGGGCCTTATTACTTGAGAGTAAAGAATTCCGAAAAGAATTGAGGGTATTAGATGAGAAAATAGATCAAATATTCAAATTCTTACTTAAAAGAATTGATGCTCTGAGTCAAAAACCACCTGATAATCCACGAAAGACAATTGGATTTAGAATAAACCATAAAGAACAATGATGCCAAAAACCTGTAGAAGGAAACGGCATAACCTCCTGTTTCCAGCCTTCGTTCTTTGCATTATCCTGATTACTCCTTCAGAAGTCATTTCACAAAATGAAAACGCTGATCTTATCGAAAGGACCACAGAAAAGGTGTCGGAAATTTCAAGCCAGCCGATCGACTTCTCCGATGTCTCCGATGTTCTCGACCGGCTCCGGGACCACCCGATCAACCTCAACAATACCAATCCTGAAGAGCTCAGCCAGCTTCTCTTCCTGGATGATCGCCAGATCACCAACCTGATCATCTATATCCGGACCTATGGTACACTCTATTCAGTCTTTGAACTCAAAGTCGTGGATGGATTTGACACATCCACGATCCGGAAGATGCTGCCGTATGTAGCCATTGGACCGGAGATCGAAAAGCATCCTCTCCGTCTTAAAGATCTTCTGAAATCGGGCAGGAGCCAGCTGCTGCTGAGGGTGGAAAGGGTCATTGAAAAGCAAGCGGGTTACTGTGTTGAGGATTCCCTTCTTGAAAAGAATCCCGATGCAGGATATGCAGGAAGCCCTGAGAAGCTATTTTTCCGTTACACCTATACTTTCTTTAACCGGCTTTCAATCGGGATCAGCGGTGAGAAGGATGCAGGGGAGCAGTTTTTCAGGGGATTCCAGAAGTACGGGATGGATTTCTATTCCGGGTATATCAGCCTTCAGAATACCGGGATCCTGAGAAAGGTCATCCTCGGGAATTTCAATGCAGAATTTGGACAGGGACTGACCTTGAGTTCCGGTATTTCTGCCGGAGCCATTCCCGGGACAGGAAATATCCGAAGGTATTCCCGGGGTATCGTACCAAGCCAGTCGACCAATGAAGGAAACTACCTGAGAGGAGTCGCCATCGATTTAAGAAAATGGAATTTCAGGCTTTCCCTCTTTTATTCAAATCACCGGCGTGATGCAAACATGATCGCGGCCGATACCCTTGCGGGAGAGTCAAGGTCGTTCAGCTCCTTTACGGAAACGGGATATCACCGGATGCCCGGTGAGATAGAAAACAAGAATGCAATCCATGAAGTTATCGAAGGTGGAAATCTGAATTTCAGGAATTCTTTTTTATCCCTCGGCCTCACTGGTTTTCACAGCCACTGGAGTGCAAAACTGGAACCCAGGAAAGCTTCCTACACCATCTTTAATTTCAGAGGATGTGAGAACCTGAATTACGGGATTGACTTCCAGGTATCGGTACGAAATGCATTCCTGTTTGGTGAAGTTTCGGGAAGCCGCAACGGGGGAATGGCTTTTTTAACGGGAATCCAGGTAAATCCGGATCCAAGACTGATATTTTCGCTTTCGTTCCGTAACTATCAGCGAAACTACCAGGACCTTCTCTCAAATGCCCTCGGACAGAATAGTCTTAATGCAAACGAACAGGGTTGCCTTTTTACATTCAATGCAGGGATAAGTCCGGGAATTGTCATTACAGGATATGCGGATCTTTACCGGTTTCCCTGGGTAAAATACAGGACGGATGCTCCATCCCGGGGAAGCGAATACCAGCTGCAATGCGATTATTTGTCAGTGAAATCCCTGAAAATGTACCTGAGGTTCAGGATCCGTTCGAAGGAAGTCAACGTTCCCGAAACGACAAGACCGGTGAACATCCTGGAGGAAGAGAAATCGATGACATTGCGTTACCAGGCCGACTGGCAGGTTTCTGAATTGTTTTTGCTGAAGAGTCGGTTTGAATGGCTCAGAAACCGCAGTGGGGCCAATGATCCCTCCTACGGTTATCTTTTCAGCGAGAACTTTTCATACAAACATCCCGGGAAGCGTTTTTCGCTGGCTTTTCTCTACGCATTGTTCGACACCGATTCTTACAACGAACGGATCTATGCCTATGAGAGCGATGTGCTTTACAGCTATTCTGTTCCTGCATATTATGGGAAGGGATTGCGGTTCCTTCTCCTGATTCAGTGGTCGCCATTCCGCTGGATGGATTTATGGGGTCGGTATGCACGCACCTGGTATGCCGACCGCAACATCGTCGGTACCGGGCTTGATGCTATAAACGGTGACACAAAATCGGAGGCTGAGATCCAGGTGAGGTTCCGGTTTTAACAGGTTCTCTTCGCGGATCAAAAGACAATCTTCACGAATTTGGTTTCGAAAGGATTAAATTCAATTTGTTTGTCAACATCAGAAATAGTTTCTTCCAGGACATTTACTTCGGATGCATTCCTTGCTCCGGTTGATCTTTTCAGACCCACCTGGGAGGATAGAAGATCATACCAGGTAAGGGATGTTTTGCTTCCTGCCACCTCCCGTATCTGGAGTACGATGCCCGATTTATCGGATGAAGGTTTCGCGTTGATGAGCAAAAGATTGCGGGGAAGATCCATAAAGGAACGGCGCAGCGAAACAGTATCCATGCCCCGGGCAGGAAATACCCTGACCGCCATCGGAACCCTTTCGTTCCATCCGAAGGTAGTTGAAAAAACGGCAGTGGTATCTTTTGAAGAGGTCAGTTCATAATTCCATTTCAATTCCCCCTCCTGGGATGCCCTGAAGTTGGTGGTCCAGTAATTATTGAACACCCATGAATAGATTGAGCTGGTTGCCGGGTGTGCGATCCTTGAAAACTGCCCGAGGTTGAGACCGCCAAGCTGAACAAGCGGGATCTCCGGGCTGACAAGCACGATCTGTGCATCTGCATTTTTCACCGCAACATAATTCTGGATGCCGTTCCAGTCTGAGGCTGAACCTTCCAGCTGATCCTTCCCGGGCCGCACGCTCCCGCCCTGGGTTTCATAGACGAGTTGCCCGTTCTCAAGCTGAAACGGAAAGGCCACATATCCGCCTTCGGGATCCGTCACCGGAAGTTTCTTCATCGAATACCGGAACTCGATCTTCTTCTCGGTTTTATAGAGCCTGATCTCACAGGTGATCCCATCCTTTTCAGCGCATTCGGATGCTGATCCATGCAGGGAAACACTTTGCCAGACAGGTCCTTCCGTCACATCCGGTGAAAAACGAACATCCCTGAGAACCGTCCGTGTGGCTTCATCGAGCTTCAGTACCTCCAGCTGGTGCCGGTTTTTCCCGAGTCGTTCATAAATAAACTGACCGGGCTGATAGAGTGAATTTTTATCCACCAGCTCTTTTCCCATCTCTTTATCGAAGAGGCTTTCAATGGTGCCGTTCACAGTATTGAACTGAATCCTGTAAAACTCATTTTCCAGGAGACCTGAGAAGGGTTTCTTTTTTTCCGTTTTACTTTCCTTCCCCACGAGGATCCGGTACGATGAAAAGCCCATGGGAGCGACATTTTTTGCATACAGCGCCCAATACGATCCTTCTTCCCTCGATGCCAGAAGTTGCATGGGCACCGGGTTCCCGATATCATCTTTGACAATGAATGTCTTTCCGGCAGGAAGAATCTGATGGTCAATATAAACTTTCACGACCCCGGAACGCTGCCAGCCGAGCGTGTTGAAAACAGCAATCGATGGAACATTCACATGTGCTGATTTATCCTGGATCAGTCCAAGGACCTCCTCTCTCAAGATCCCGTTTTTCTTGACTGCATCCCAGGTATAAGCAGCTTTTTCATTCCATTGTACAACACTGTTCTCGGTCTGCGGATCGCTGATGCTCTCGGCAGCTCCGAAAGTATGTTCATCATAAAATGCCAGGTCGGATGAAATTTCTTTTGAGAGGTCGTTCAGATGATCCGGGACTCCGGTACCCAGCATCACCGCCATGGCCATCAACCCCTGGTTGGTGATGAAATCTTCATGTGCTGAGCGGGTATAGGAAGTTTCCATGCATGCAGACCCGAAACCGTCCATCCACCAGTCGGGCCATGCACCGCGGTAAACAGGGATTGTCGCCGCATGTTCTTTCTCCATGTAGTTTCCGAATTCACTGATCGTGGCAAGTCGTAACCGGGGCCAGATATATTGTTTGTTCCATTGTTCGACCAGCTTGCAGGCTGTTGTTGACGGTGGCGAGTTATCGGTAAGGTAACCGCTGAACTGGATGGCATAGTGATCATAGGGATATCCCTTTTTCATGATATCGGAGAGGTGCTGAAAAAGGTTCCTTCCGAATGTTCCCGGATTAGTCAATATGCCGAGTGAGTTTCCCCACATATAATGCTCCGGCCGGTTCACCATGATCTTTTTCCCCGATGGCGATTGCCACCAGAAAGTAGTAGGAAGGCTGAATGGCTTCAGTGCCCGGGTATCATTCTGTCCCATGGTAAGAAACCGGACCCCGCATCCGTCAAGGTAATCCACAAGGCACCAGGGAACCCCGTTGATGTCATCCTGCATCGCAGCTGCCACAGGCATTCCGGCATCGCGGAATTGTTTTATCGGCTGAAGGGAAGAGGCGATTGCAGCTTCGTCCGACAGATCGGAAGAATTCAGGAAAAGACCAGTCAGTTCGATCCTTCCTTCCGCAACTCTTTTCTTCAGCCGTTCAATCTGGGCCGGCGGACGTGAAGCGAGGTACTCGCTCAGCGCCCAGGATGTTTCACATGTCCAGTGAAACCGCGCCTCTTCGGGTAACGAATCGGTCTGGTCGCAGTAGTCCAGTGCATAATCAATATACCGGAGGTGCTCAGGAAGGATCTCTGTTTGCGGGCGCGTATACCCGATGTCGGTGTGCGCATGTTGTACAAGATAGATCGTCCACTCCCGGACGGGGTGCAGCGTAAAATTATACTGAACGGAAGGCTTATTTTCAAGATCAATCGTCACTGTATATTGCGAGGATTCTCGGGTCAATGGAATCAGGACCGGTACACTGGTAAAGCCCGGCCGGAGAGGGAATGAGACAGCAGGCCGGGATGCGACCTGCAGCTTTCCGGGAGTCTCCTTACCCAGATGGACGAAGTTGAATAAAACTGAAAAGCAGGGGTTCCCGCCATTATTTACAACCGCCTCTTCCTGTACAATATCGAGCTTCTCCCCGACTGCCGACTCGAAAGTCATATACCAGACATTGCTGCCTGCCGATTCACCGACAATTCTGATGACCTGGGGTTCTCCTTTCCGGATCATTCCTGACGGGAGCTTCAGAACAGCATATCCCATCGGGTCATCGTACTTATCAAGCAGCGTGGTAAGGAAACTAAGGGAAGCTCCATTATCGGCTGAAACGGTCCATGGCTTTATCTCCGAGACAAGAGGGTTGGCGAAAGTCAGGCAGTATGATCCGTTAACATAGAGCCGGTAGGTATGACTGTCGGGATTCGCATCAATGCCGAACATCCAGACAAAGTTTGCAAATGGATCGCTGAAGTCACCCGGGATTGTTTCGGTTTCCCACGAAATAAAAGATGCCGAATCGATGGAGCGTAGCAAAAGCGATTCTGTAACATCAGGCTGAGGAGAATGATAGGAAAACTTACCGGTTGTCAGCGATCGTGAATACCCTTTGAAGAACTTTCCCGGCCAGGCAGTCTCCTGTTGGGCAGGCAATTGCAGGCTGCAGATTACTGCACACAATAAGATCAGAAACTTTCTCACAATTAAGTTATAAAGTTTATAAAGTCACAGAGTCACAAAGTCACAGAGTCACAAAGTCACAAAGTGACAAAGTAGAAATGGACAAGATGGCTTTGTAAAGAATTTTTCTCACATCTCACATCTCACATCTCATCAACTCATCAACCCGACAGCTACTAATGCATCAGCATTCCGGCTGTAATGACCTGCTTTTTCAGGGTACTGCTCCGGATGGAAACAGTGAGCCCCTCGCTGCCTGTTTTATTAAAGTAATCGATCCTGATCTGGTGAAATCCTTTCATTAATGCCACAGCCGATTCCACCTCCTGATCTGCATGAAGTCCGTCGTTGTCAACGATCTTCTTCCCGTCGATCCACAGGACACTTCCATCATCTGAATCCAGTGAGAATGCGTAGACGTCGTTAGCCGGAACGTTGATAAATCCGCTGAAACTGAAACCATAATATTCTTTGGCACTTTTTGGTTCGAGACTGAAATTTTCAAGGACACCTTCTTTCAGGGGAGCAAGGTTCCTGAAATCCGGAAGGCTGTCCCAGTTTCCTTCAAAATACCTGTAACTTATTCCCGGAAGTGAGTTGGCAGCCTGCACGGCCGGATTTGCGACTGCTTTCCGGATCTCCTTCTTACCGGTCCCGGAAACCGGTTTCCCTTTCCGGAAACAGCGTGCTGCCACAACAACGGTGTTTTTCACCGTGAAAGGACGGGAATATACCGGTGACTTAGTGTTACAGTCACTGCCATCCAGGGTATAGCGGATCTCAACATTGTCACGGTCGCTTACCAGTTTAACGTTCAGCGAATCGACAAAGAAATCATAATCAGAAATGATCTGTGGAGGATCTGTTAAATCAAGCTTCCCTGAAAGATCCAGGACAATTACGGTGTTGACCTCATCAGGGGCTTGCCGGGGAACCGAGATTACAAGGGCATCGTCCTTACGGCCGACAGCCAGTGGAGCCTTTCCGGCATCGGCCAGTAAAAAAGCCTTTGAAGGTTTATTGAGGAGACCCGGCAGTATTATTTCCCCGTTTTGGGGCCAGTTAAAAACATGCAGGTACAAACGGACCCCATTCAGAATATCTTTTTTTGTACATCGGCCCCAATCGAGCGACCGGAAAGGACTGGCCTGCGTTTCATGGATCGCCTCACCATTTACCTTCATCCAGGCACCCACAGTTTTAAGCCGTTCAACACTTTCGGGCGGGATCAATCCTTCGGAGGTAGGACCGACGTTGAGAAGGTAATTTCCTCCTTTTGAAGCAATGTCGGCAATCATCCGGATCAGTTCTTTCGAAGATTTAAAATTCTTATCATTTTTATTGTATCCCCAATGATCGTTCATGGTCATGCAGGTTTCCCAGTCAACACCCGGCAATCCGGTAGCCGGGATCTGCTGCTCAGGGGTGCCGAAATCACCGCCAAATGCGCCCTCCTTTGTAAGGCCTTCCATATCCATGCGCCCTGCTCCCACCCTGTTGTTGATGATGAGGCCGGGTTGCAGGCTGCGGCACCAGGCATAAATTTCTTTGCCATACTTCTCGTTCCAGGTATTCTCCCATTCGCCGTCGAACCACAGCACCCCGATCTCCCCATAGTTCGTCAGCAACTCCTTCAGTTCCGCTTTCATATAATCCACATATCTCCTGAATTCAGCTCCTTCTGTCGGCCGGTCTTTCTCCCAATCCCTCCTGGGGAGGTAGTCGGGATGGTGCCAGTCCATGATGGAATAGTAAAAGCAGAATTTAAGTCCGTATTTATGACAGGCCTCGGCAAGATCTTTCATCGGATCCTTCCGGAAGGGGGAGCGCATGATGCAAAAATCCGTTTCTTTGGTGTCGAACATACAGAACCCGTCATGATGCTTGGAAGTAATGACGATGTATTTCATCCCGGCATCCCTGGCCATTCTTACCCATTCATCGGCATTGAATTTCACAGGATTGAAAATCTCTTTAAAGCCATCGTAGGTATGAAGCGGGATTTCAGCAGAGGTCCTGATCCACTCCCCGTAACCTGTTTTGCCGTTCCATTCGCCGGCGGGAACGGAATAGATCCCCCAGTGGATAAACAAACCGAAACGTGCATCGCGCCACCATTGCATGCGAGAGTCATGCTGGGCTTTTGTTTCCGGCTGGCTGAAAGAAATAACCGGAAGAGATAATGAAACCAAAAGGCAGAGGGTAATCAGTTTTTTCATCCAGGAATGTTTTATTTGAGAATTTATAACTAGCTATCTAAATTTTTTTGTGACTCCGTGACTTTATAAACTTTATGAACTTTATAAACTTTACAAACTTCCAGCTCACCTGATCAGCATCACCGTTCCGTGATTCGTGACCCTGATCTTTTTGCTGTCTTCCCAGAATATATCCCAGACATAAACACCGGCAGGGCAAAATTGTCCTTTGGCGGTTCCGTCCCAGCCCTCTTCGATGTTATTTGTGCCGAAAATCTTCTCTCCCCAGCGGTTAAAGACCTGGAAATTATACCTGGTTATATTTTCAGGAGGGGTTCCGAATATCCTGAACACATCATTCAAACCGTCTCCGTTGGGAGTGAATGCATTTGGGATCGGTTTCCTGACATAGACAAGGACGGAATCTTTCAACACGATACCGGAACAAAGCTCCATGTAAACATAATACCAGGTGGTTTCGTTCGGAGTAACGGTAACGGATTGATCCACCGAGATCGGCGTGGAACCTTCATACCACTGGTAAACGATTTTATCCCCCGGCACCATTGGCTGCATATGAAAGGGAACAGGGGTGATCGCAAAACTGTCGACCGAGACAGGAGTAAAAAGCCATCCTTCCTTACTGGCTGTCCAGGATGTATTGTTCCTTCCCGGAACGGCAAAGCCGATCAGGCCATCACCATTCATCAATCCGAGCGTTGCCCGGTTATTATTGGAAACATCGCAGCTTTTCTTTGTCAGGATCTGGTTTTCGACTGTATTGGATCCTTCATGAAGGATGATCTGGAATGTGGCAACCGAATCGCGGCAGTCGGATTCATTCAGTGACCACATCGGCACCTGGCACCACATCACGACAAGCTGCCGGCTGGGAGCAGTACCGGAAGTCTGGTAGAAAATATAAGAGCCGGTCACTTTTGGAAAGAGATCGATCCAGGGACCCATGATCACATTCTTCGGGTACATGTTGTTAAGGGTGGGAATGGTTATGGGAGGCCGCTGACCCACGGAGTTGGGATAGAAGAGAAAACTGATCCACCCGTTGGCGCCGATGTAAAAGGTCGTGAAATTATTGCCGAAAAAACGAAAACTGAATCCAATGGGGAAAGGACCTTTCACATCATCATCACCCAGGATGACGAGTGTACCCGGCTCTCCGTAAGTAGCAGTGAGCGTTACCGGGACCCCCGGGTTGATGGTGTCGTTCGGGCCGGCGTCAAGCTGACAAAATGTGGGAGATGTGATGAAAAAAGTCAGCAAAAGGAACAAGGAAAAATGAAGAAGGAAGAATAAAGGATGGGCATTGAAAAGTGAATGGGAACAGCCATGAATTTTCGGAGGCTGGTGACCAGGGAATTCTGTCAGACGAACCAAAATGGAATCCGGCTTGTTCAATTGATCATGAATATAGAAACAATTTCATTTAGTAAAAACGGGTATGTGATGAGTTGCGTGCATTGCGTTTTGATCAATCCATCATTCTAACCACAAAATTGGTCAAATTATTTCAAATAAATCTTAATTTTGTCCGGCAATCGCAAGTTTTCTTCCATTATACCCGTATTTCTTTAATTTTTACTCCTTATGAAAAAAGATTCTCAGATTTTCAGCATCATCCGAAAAGAGTTGAACCGCCAGACCAGCGGGATTGAACTGATCGCATCGGAAAATTTTGTCAGCGACCAGGTTTTGAAAGCCATGGGATCCTGCCTTACCAACAAATATGCAGAAGGGTATCCCGGCAAAAGATATTACGGAGGATGCCAGTTCGTTGATCTTTCCGAACAACTGGCCATCGACCGTGCCAAGGAGCTGTTCAATGCAGAATGGGCCAATGTACAGCCGCATTCAGGCGCACAGGCCAACATGGCCGTTCTGATGACCGTTCTGAAACCCTGCGATACCTTTATGGGGCTTGATTTGTCGCATGGAGGACACCTGTCGCATGGCTCACCCGTAAACTCCTCAGGTATATTTTATAAAGCTGTCGGATACAAGGTGGAAGAATCGACCGGGATGATCAACTACGACAAGATGGAAGAACAGGCGCTGCAGATCAGGCCTAAACTGATCATCGCAGGTGCTTCTGCCTACTCCCGCGACTGGGATTACAAGCGTATGCGATCCATCGCCGATAAGATCGGAGCCATCCTCATGGCGGATATTGCACACCCGGCTGGATTGATCGCACGCGGCCTGCTCAACGACCCTGTTCCATGGTGCCATGTGGTTACGACTACCACGCATAAGACGCTTCGCGGTCCGCGCGGCGGCATGATCCTGATGGGAAAAGACTTTGAAAACCCCTGGGGCGTAAAGACCCCGAAAGGCGAGACCAAGATGTTCTCCGCGATGCTTGATTCAGCAGTATTCCCGGGCATCCAGGGCGGGCCGCTGGAACATGTGATCGCCTCAAAAGCAGTCTCGTTCTTCGAAGCCCTGTCGGATGAATATATGGATTACATCATCCAGGTAAAAAAGAATGCCGCGGTAATGGCAAAAGCCTTTGTTGATAAAGGATATCATGTGATCTCGGGAGGAACCGACAACCACCTGATGCTGATCGACCTGCGGAAGAAATTTCCGGAAATCACAGGGAAACAGGTTGAGAACACCCTCGTGAGAGCCGATATTACCGTGAATAAAAACATGGTTCCTTTCGACAGCCGCTCTCCATTCCAGACCTCCGGACTCCGCGTCGGTACGCCGGCCATCACGACCCGCGGTCTCAAAGAGAACCACATGGCACTGATCGTTGACCTGATCGATGAGGTGATCAGCGATATCGAAAATGAAGAAAGGATCCTGACAACACGGAAAAAAGTGAATGAGATGATGAAAGAATTCCCCTTGTTTGCTTACTAGTCCGATGAAAAAGCTCTATCTCGTCCGGCATGCCAAATCATCCTGGGAAGAACCCGGAGAATCCGACCTGGAACGCCCGTTGATGGAAAAAGGCATCAAACGTACCCAGAAGATAAACCGCTTCCTGAATGAACGCGGCGTAAAGATCGACCTGATGATATCAAGCCCTGCTGAACGTGCGTTTCAGACGGCTCTCATGATTGCCAGGGGAATCGGCTACCCGGAAGAGAAGATCGTTGTTGACCGGAAGATCTACGACGGCTATTACGACCGCATCCTCGATCTTATCTATGCTTCCCCCAACGAAGTTGATTCGCTGATGATCATCGGGCACAACCCGACCATCTCGCACCTGGCAAACCTGTTTCTTCATCCCGGAGTTGATCTGTTACCTACCACCGGAACTGTATGCATCTCCTTTGCAACAGATAAATGGGAGTCTGTTCCATCTGTTGACCCGGTGAGCGAATTTGTAGTCTTCCCGAAAATGCTCCCCTCCGAATGAAAAAGAACGAGAAGATACCGGTCGTTAACCGTGAAACCAGCTGGCTGCATTTCAACGGAAGAGTATTGCAGGAAGCCGCGGATGAACGGAATCCGCTGATTGAGCGACTGAAATTCCTTGGGATCTTCTCCAACAACCGGGACGAATTCTTCCGGGTCCGCGTTGCCACCCTGACCCGGATGATAAAGGTGGAGCACATCCATTATAACTTTAATGGAAATCCCAGGAAGGTCCTCACCGAAATCAACAACATCGTCCTTTCACAGGAAAAAGATTTCATCCGGATCTACCAGGAGATCGTGGAGGAACTGCGCACCCAGAATATCTGCATCATCAATGAGACCCAGCTGACCGAACGGCAGGGAGCCCTCATCCGTAAATACTTCCAGGAACAGGTCCGGGTTTTTCTTTTTCCGATGATGATCAGCAACCTGAAAGACATGTCATCGCTGCGCGACAAATCAATATACCTCGCGGTGACGCTGAAGAAGAACATTGCGGCCAAAGCCGATTTTGCGCTGATCGAACTGCCTACAAAGACATTTTCACGTTTCTTCATCCTCCCGCAATCGGGAAGTAAAAAATTCGTCATCCTGCTCGATGATATTATCCGGTATTGCCTTTCCGACATCTTTTCTGTATTCGGTTATGATTCGTTCAGCGCACATACGGTAAAGTTTACCCGCGATGCGGAACTCGATATCGACACCGATGTATCCAAGAGTTTCGTAGAGATCATGACCGAAAGCCTGAAACAGCGGAAACGGGGAAACCCGGTCCGGTTCGTTTACGACAATTCCATCCCGGAAGCCCTTCTCAAGACCATCATCAAACGGCTCGATATCCGGAAGGACGACCCGATACGTGGCGGGGGAAGGTATCACAACTTCAAGGATTTTATGAAATTCCCGAACCTCGGCTCAAAGACCCTTGAAAACCCCCAGCTGGTTCCCCTCCGTCACCGCGATCTCCCGCCTAATACGAGCATCCTCGCGGCGATCCGGAAGAAAGACATCATGCTTCATTATCCCTACCAGTCCTTCCAGTATATCATCGACCTCTTGCGCGAAGCATCCATCGATCCTAAAGTACGATCGATCAAAATGACCATCTACCGTGCCGCCAAAAACTCGAGCGTGATCAATGCTTTGATCAATGCGGCAAGGAACGGAAAATTCGTGACCGTGTTCATGGAGCTTCAGGCACGGTTCGACGAGGAAGCCAACATCTATTATACCGAGCAGCTTCAGGAAGAAGGCGTGAAGGTGATCCAGGGAATTCCGGGTTTTAAGGTTCACAGCAAACTGATCCTCATCCGGAGAAAAGAAATTGGCGTGGATGTTTTTTATGCCAATATCGGAACCGGGAATTTCAATGAAGATACCGCCAGTGTTTATGCTGACGACAGCCTTCTGACCGCAAATGAGAGCATCACCGCCGATGTGGCCAATGCCTTTCACCAGATGGAGGCCAACTACAGGCCGCTGAAGTACAAAGCCCTTGTGGTTGCGCCCTTTTTCATGCGAAACCATTTTCTGCACCTGCTCGACCATGAGATCCGTAACGCAGGCCTGGGCAAAAAAGCATGGGTCATCATCAAGCTGAACAACCTGGTGGATGAGACCATCATTAAAAAATTGTACAAGGCCAGCCAGGCCGGCGTGAAGATCAGGCTGATCATCCGCGGCATCTGCGTGCTTGTTCCGGGGGTGCCGGGCATCAGCGAGAACATTGAAGCAATCAGCATCGTCGACCGTTTTCTTGAACATTCGAGGGTCATCGTGTTCGCCAACGATGGTGATCCCCAGTATTTTATCACCTCTGCCGACTGGATGGTAAGGAACTTCGATAACCGCATCGAGGTTGCATGTCCCGTCTACAGCAAAGAGATCCAGAAAGAAATAATGGACATGCTGAAGATACAACTCAGCGACAATGTGAAGGCCAGGATCATCGGACCAGGTGAGGCAAATACCTATAAAAAAACGAAAGGCGCAACCGTAAGGTCGCAGCTGGAGATATACGACTATTTCAAGAGTAAGGTATTATAAACCGTTACGCGTGACGCGTGACGCGACAATTATCATTTGTCAATAATAAATTATCCGTGTTTAAAAAGGCCTTCAGGATATTGGTTAACAAATATACGATCACAATCCTTGCGTTTGCGGTCTGGATGGTGTTTTTCGACTCCAGCAGCATATTGAACCGTATGCGGTACCATGAAAAGCTTAACGGGCTGAAGCAGGAGAAACATTTTTTCCTGGAAGAGATAAAAAAGGACTCCCTCCTTTCACAGAAACTGATTTCCGATTCTTCCGAAATTGAAAAATTTGCCAGGGAAAATTACCTGATGAAGAAAGAGAAGGAAGATGTATTCCTTGTGATCGATACTACTGTGGATCGACGTCAATGACCAGCCTGAGCGGGCTGAATTCCTTAATCTTACTGAATTCTTCAATCTCGAGCATCAGCTGTTTCTTCATTTCCGTCTGTGATGCCTGGCGTTCAATCTTGACCAGTATCTGCTTCAGGTAGTAGTTCATAATGCGCGAAACCAGCGGATATTCCGGTCCGAGAACGCGGTTCCCGAAGAGTTTTCGCAATCGCCTGGCAAGTTCATCCGCCGCCCTGTTCAGGATTGCAGGATCTTTGTGTTTGACCTTGACAAGTACCAGCCGGTAAAATGGCGGATACTTGAATTTTCTCCGGTCAACCAGCTGCTGCTCATACATGGCTTTGTAGTCGTGGTTAACAACATCAAGGATCACCGGGTGTTTTGGATTGTAGGTCTGGATGATCACCTGCCCCCGTTTGTTCTTCCGGCCCGATCTCCCGCTGACCTGTGCCATCAGCTGAAAGCTTCGCTCTGCTGACCGGAAGTCGGGAAAGCCAAGCATGTTATCGGCATTCAGGATGCTGACGGTACTCACATTTTCGAAATCGAGGCCCTTGGTAACCATCTGGGTTCCGACAAGAATATCTATTTTCCGTTCTTCAAGGTCATTGATGATCTTCTGATGCGAAAGCCGTGTACGCGTCGTATCCAGGTCCATCCGGGTAATCCTTGCCTTCGGAAAGAGCAGGCCCAGCTCCTCCTCTACCTTCTCGGTGCCGAATCCTTTCATTTTCAGGGAAATTCCTTTGCACTCCGGGCATTTTTCGGGGATGTAGGTGGTGTAGCCGCAATAGTGGCACCGCAACTGGTTATTCTGCTTGTGGTAAACAAGGGTCACATCACAGTTCTTACAGGTGGGCATCCATCCGCAGCTTTCACATTCAAGCCGCAGGGAAAAACCCCTCCGGTTTTGAAAAATGATCGACTGTTCTCCTTTTCCGAGTGCATCTTCCAGCTGATTTACGAGGACAGAGGAGAAATGCGATTTCATTTTTTTCCAACGGATCTCCTCACGGAGATTAACCACGTGGATCTCCGGCATCTCCATGCTGCGGTAACGTTCGGTCATCTCAACGAGGGCATACTTTCCTTCCTGGCAGTTGTAATAACTTTCGATGGAAGGGGTTGCCGAACCCAGGATGGTCTTCGCAGCATGCAGGTGAGCCAGGTAGAGAGCGGCATCCCGGCCGTTGTAGCGCGGGGAGGGGTCATATTGCTTGAATGAGGAATCATGTTCTTCATCCACGATGACGAGTCCCAGGTTTGAAAAGGGAAGAAATACCGCCGACCGTGCACCCAGGATGATGTCGTAAGGCCGCGTTCCGGCGATCTCACTCTTTCCGTGGCTGAGTACTTTATTCCAGATCTCAACACGTTCGTTTTCATTGAACCGGGAATGGTAAACGCCTACCCGCTCCCCGAAATACCTCGTCAGCCGGCTGATGGTCTGAGTGGTGAGTGCAATTTCCGGCAACAGGTACAATACCTGCTGTCCTTTATCGATTGCCTCCCGGATATATTTGATGTAAAGCTCGGTCTTCCCGCTCGAGGTGACTCCGTGCAGCAACACTACCTCTTTCTCACCAAATGCCTTCCGGATCGCATCACTGGCATTCTGCTGAAAATCCATCAGTTCAATGGAGCCGGTATCAGACACAGCGCTCCCTGTCTTCACCCTGCTCACCACTTTTTCATAGAGTTCCATGACGCCCTTTGCCACAAGCCCGTCAAGGGCGGAGGGTGTTGCCCTGACACTTTTCAGCAATCCTGTCCGGGTTACCTCGCAAGGTTCGTCCGTGCCATATTTTGACAAAACCAGGAACGACATCAGCAATTCCATCTGTTTCCTGGCTTTTCTTTCAAGCAGTTCGAAGAGCTCCTTAAATTTTTCCTCACCCGAATATTCTTCCGTAAGCCGCACGAATGTCTCTTTGCGTGGCCGGTACCTTTCCGGAAGTTCTTCCTCCATCAGGATCATCCCTTTTTCCAGCATCGTCTTGATGACCGGGATCACCTTCATCTGGCCGATGATCTTTGATACCTCTGAAATTTCGATGGCAGGACGGTTGTGCAAGGCTTCCAGCAGGAGACTCTCTTTTTCATTCAGCTCCTCCCGGGCCGGATCAAATTCAGGGTTCAAGGCGACTTTTGATTCACTGGCCAGCTTAAAAGCAGAGGGAAGTGCGGCATTCATCACCTCGCCGGCATGGCAGAGGTAATAGGCGGCGATCCAGTTCCAGAATTTCAGCTGCCAGGAAAAGATGATGGGGCTTTCATCCAGCACGGCGAGTATTTCCTTGGCTTCGTGGCTTTCGGGTTTGCGATCATGGATCTCCACAACCAGCGCGGTATAGATCTTCCTTTTCCCGAACTGTACGACTACCCTACCGCCTTCCACCGCTTTCCCGGCCAACCCGTCAGGAATGGCATAGGTATAGGTGCTCACCGGCAAGGGAAGCAGCACATCGGCAAACCGCGATTTCTTGTCCAAGGCAAAGGAATAAGTAAGTTTACAATGCCAGAATACGCGACATCTCCAGCAGCTGGAGGTTGATATCTTTATGATGCTTGATGGCCTTCTCAAAAGGCGTGAAGGCAAGCTTGTTCTCGATGATCCCGACCATCACTCCTCGCTGGCCGTCGAGGAGGGCATTCACGGCGGCATACCCCAGGGTACTTGCCAGAACACGGTCATAAGCGCTGGGCGAGCCTCCGCGCTGGATGTGCCCCAGAACCGTAACACGGGTATCCATCTCCGGCAGCTTCTCCTTCACTTTTTTTGCCACTTCGTAGGCCCCACCGGCATCGTCACCTTCGGCTACGATCACAAGTCCTGAGGTCTTGTTCCTGCGCCAGTCATGTTTCAACAGACGTGCGAGGTTGTCAATATAGGTAGTAGTCTCGGGCACCAGGATAAACTCGGCCCCGACAGCGATCCCGCTTCGGAGTGCAATAAACCCGGCATCACGGCCCATCACCTCGATGAAGAACAACCGCTCGTGCGAGTTGGCCGTATCCCTGATCTTGTCGCAGGCCTCCACAACGGTGTTGATTGCGGTGTCGTACCCGATCGTGGCATCCGTGCCATAAAGATCGTTGTCAATGGTTCCGGGAAGTCCGATAATGGGAAAGTCATTTTCCTCATTGAAAATGCCGGCACCGGTAAAGGTGCCGTTTCCGCCAATGGCAACCATGGCGTCAATGTTAAATTTCCTAAGATTGCTGTATGCAAGATCACGGCCTTCACGATCCATGAAACGCTTGCTCCGGGCTGTTTTCAGGATGGTCCCCCCGCGCTGTATAATATTGGAAACCGAGTTGCTGAACATCTGCTCAAACTGACCGTCGATCAAACCCTCGTAACCCCGGCAGATCCCGAATACTTCCAGGTTATGAAAGATTGCAGTACGCACCACCGCGCGGATGGCGGCATTCATGCCTGATGAATCTCCTCCGGAGGTCAGGACACCAATTCTGTTGATTCTTGGCATTTGTCTCAAATTTTAGATTGTAAAATTACCAAATTCCCCCACCATAGTTTGTAAAGTTTGTAAAGTTTGTAAAGTTTATAAAGTTCATAAAGTTCATAAAGTATTATTAATTTTATAAGTTCCAGCATCCAGCATCCAGCATCCAGCATCCAGCATCCAGCATCCAGCATCCAGCATCCAGCATCCAGCATCCAGCATCCAGCATCCAGCATCCA
>JAPLDI010000010.1 GCA_026391795.1 Bacteroidota bacterium | reverse complement strand
TCAGCCCTGGGCAATGCAGGGTATTTTCCCTTTGCAAGGGGCTAAAGCGCCTGGCAGTGCAGGGTTTTCTTTCATTGCCCAGGGCTTCAGCCCTGGGCAATGAAAAGTATTTTCCCTTTGCAAGGGGCTAAAGCGCCTGGCAGTGCAGGGTTTTCTCTCATTGCCCAGGGCTTCAGCCCTGGGCAATGCAGGGTTTTCCTATTTCCGGTTCGTTCCTGATTTACCCCGGACATTAGTCCGGGGTATCAGACTCTGGGCAGAATTAGGGCTTTAGCCCGAAACCATAACTTCAAATCCGTATCGGCTTATAAATTTCTGATATTCATCATCAAAGTTTTTTTTCCTGTGATGATTCTCCTGGTTCTTTATATAATCTCTAACCCTGTTTACTCCAGATTCACTCACGGATACAGCGAAATAACTTTCCTGCCATTCAAATTTCCCTGGATATGTTTTATTCTTATTAATCCAGTATGAGGATTCTCCTTTCAACAGCATCATTATTTTATCAATATTCTGTCCGCTTTCCAGTGAGATTAGGCAATGCACGTGTTCCAAATAGCCATTGATGTAGTCCACATAAATACCTTTCTCCCTGGCATTTTCCCTGATGTGTTTGAAAACCCCACTTCGGATATCTTTTGTGAGCAATGGCTTCCTGCATTTGGTAGCCCAGACCAGATGAACCCAAACTTTGACATATCCCATATCCATCCAAATTTTTCGGGCTAAAGCCCCTTGAATATTGATTCTTTTGTCCAGGCGCTAAAGCGCCTGGCAATCCATGATTTTTTCTTTGTCCAGGCGCTAAAGCGCCTGGCAATCCATGATTTTTTCTTTGTCCAGGCGCTAAAGCGCCTGGTAATTCACATTGATTATTCTTATCCACCATTAATCGGTTAAAAACTCAGAAGTAATATCTTTTTGTCGTTTTTATTTTTCAGGTAAAAAAAATTAACTTTGAAAAAAACATCACATGAAAAAGATATATCTGCTCATTTTCTTCCTTGCAATGATTCTCAGCAGTCATTCGCAGGAAATCTGGGGTCCTCCTTTTCCGCTTACCGACTCCCTCACCGATAACGTGAACCCCACCCTGTCCATCCTTCCTGGTGATATCATCCAGCCGGACTCTGTCTTCATGTTGTGGGAACGTTCATCCGATACCATCACCACTGCGATCTACGCCCGCAACCTGAAGACCATGGGAACTCCCTTCCTGGCTGCCGGCCAGGTCAATTCACATTTCAAACATCCACGGGTATTCCGAAGAGGATACAGTGGAGATACCCTCTTCCTGTTCAGCTATGAAACCGACATGAACGGGAACTGGGATTTGTACTATTCCATCCTGATGAAAAACGAAACAACGCTGGGACCTTTCCCGTTCATCCGGTCAGCCTTGAATGAAAAGAACCTGAATTTCGGAGATCCGCAGAGTTTCTCCTGGGAAAAAGAGGGCATCATCTATGTAAAAGCCACTTATTCCGATACCACAGAGCTGGCTGCAGGAAATTGTGCCAATCCCGTGATATCCGGAGAAAATTATGTTGCCTATGAATTCCCAACTGGAGGTGCCGTTGGTGCGTTCTTCTCGAAATACAATCTCCTGACACATTTGTGGGACGGGCCCTACCCGATGGATATCTATGGGACAAACAGCCATCTCACCTTCGGGAATGATTCATACGGTTCCCCTTTCTCATCGTATGTATTCTGGCAGCATAAAGACGGTACTTACTGGCAGATCAAAGGGTTTGACGCAGACGCAATTATGTTTTGTTCCTTCAACAACTTCCCCGGCTGTAACAACATGACCCCTTCGTTCTGCGATATTGAAATGATTACTGACGGTTTTCCGCTGACAATACCCTTTTCAACTTTTGCTTCTGATTTCAGCGGGAATATGGAGGTTTATGTAAATCCAAGCAGTGCGGACACAACCTACGAAAACATTTCGGTTTATCCCGGCGAAGACCGTCATCCACAGCTTTTCAATAATGTTCACTTCACGGGTCGCGGAATTGACAACCAGCTCTTCGACATCTGGGAATCGAATCACGGCGGACACTGGCAGTTATGGACAACCCGGATGGATATCCTTTCCGGAGTTGCTTCATTGAAAGACAATCGCGGCGGATGGATGACAATTGTACCGAACCCCTTCACGGAAAAAACCCGGATCGAATTCTTCACGAAGGAAACCGGTTCTCAGCAGGTTGATATCTTTGATCTTGAGGGGAACAAAATAAGGAGCCTTGAAAGTACCCCGAAAGGAAACGGAGTGCAATCAGTTTCCTGGGACGGCAAAGATGCCGGCGGAGTTAAGGTCCCCGCTGGAGTGTATCTGTGTTCAGTAAAAACAGGGGGTTCTGTCCTTCATCGTAATATAATCCTTTACTGACGTGGGTTTTCAGGCAAAGCATTTTTTTTGCTTGACAAACGGTTAATCCTTATCTTTGCATTTATAATTCCTGTTTTGCTCAATGACAACTGCATTAACTTTTGTAACAAACATTGAAAACAAACTGCTGAAACTGACTGAACAGCAGAAGCAACTCCGGAAAAAAACAGATGAATATCAAAAAGAGATTCAGGAACTAAAAAAAATCCATGAAGAACAGAAAGAAATCATCCGTCAACTTGAGGAAAAAATAAATACAATAAGAATAACCAAAACATTAGAAACAAAAGAAGGAGCAGTAGAAGCAAAAGAGAGGATTGCAAAACTTGTGCGGGAAATCGATCATTGCATCGGGCTGCTGAATACATAGAAGAAAAGTTCATAGCAAATGAGTGAGTTTTCAATATCAATAACTGTTGCCGACCGTCCTTACAAGCTGGTAGTGGAAAAAGAGCAGGAAGAGCTGTTCAGGAATGCGGCAAAGCTGATTGATAGAAGAATAAAGGAATATTCCGGCAGCTACTCTTTTAAAGACAAACAGGACCTGCTGGCAATGGTAGCACTCGAATACACGGTCAGCTTCCTTCAGAATGAACAGGCGACAAATGAATCAGAGATCATCCTGAATAAAAAACTTACCGGAATTGACAACGCTTTGAACGAACTTTTAAAAAGCCCGTCAGCATAAACGTTCTTTGACAGTACCTAAGGTAACCCGCATTCATTCCAACAGTTTGTAAACCTAACATTACAAACATTAGGGCGGACGCTCAAGACATCCAGAACAGGCCTCATCCTGCTTCGGCAGGAATCGCAGCTACGGCAGCGGCAGTGGACGTTCGACATGCCTGGCAGCCCTATCCGTGTCAATTGAGGTTTATCAATACCTCTGGAATAGTGCGGGTTTTTTATTTTAACTAAACACAACCAAAGATGAACATTCTTAACATACTGAGCATCGCATTGCCCATGGATCCCATGACCATCCTTATCATCGGGGTATCGGGGATCATCATCGGCGGACTCATCACCGGAACCATCCTCCGGAAAGCCATGGACCGGAAACGGGATATGATCCTGAAAGAAGCCATGGAAAAGGCCGAAATGATCAAGAGGGACAAGATCCTTCAGGCCAAGGAAAAATTTATCCAGCTGAAATCCGAACATGAAAAATACATTCATGAAAAGAACGATGAGGTACAGAAAAACGAAAACAGGCTGAAACAAAAAGAGACGGTTCTGAACCAGAAAATTGAAGAGCAGCAGAAAAAACAAAAAGAGACCATCACCATCCGGCAGAACCTTCAAACCCAGATGGATCTTGTAAACAAGCGGCAACAGGATCTCGAAAAGGGACAAAAGATACAGATCGAGAAACTGGAAGCCATCTCCAATCTTTCTGCCACAGAAGCGAAAGCCACGCTGATCGAAACGCTGAGGGAAGATGCCAAGTCGGAGGCACTGGTCCAGATGAAAGACATCATTGAAGAGGCCCGGATCACTGCCAACACGGAAGCCAAAAAGATCATCATCGAAACCATCCAGCGCACGGCAACAGAACATGCCATTGAAAATACAGTTTCGGTATTCAACATCGAAAATGAAGAGATCAAAGGAAGGATCATCGGACGGGAAGGACGTAATATCCGGACCCTCGAGGCCCTGACCGGCATCGAGATCATCATTGACGACTCGCCGGATGCCATTATCCTTTCCGGGTTCGACCCGGTACGGAGGGAAATTGCACGCTTGTCGCTGCACAAGCTGGTGACTGACGGACGTATCCACCCCGCCCGCATCGAAGAGGTAGTGGCCAAAACAAAAAAACAGCTCGAACAGGAGATCATCGAAACCGGGAAAAGGATCACGATCGACCTTGGGATCCATAACCTTCACCACGAGCTGATCCGCATGATCGGGAAGATGAAATACCGTTCATCCTACGGACAGAATCTTTTGCAACATTCCATTGAAGTGGCAAAACTCTCGGCTACCATGGCTGCAGAGCTCGGACTGAATCCCAAAAAAGCAAAGCGTGCCGGACTTCTGCATGATATCGGGAAAGTTCCCGACACCGAACCGGAACTGCCGCATGCTATCCTGGGGATGAAGACAGCCGAGAAATTCAAGGAAAAGCCGGAGATCTGCAATGCCATCGGCGCCCATCACGACGAGATCGAGATGACAGACCTCATCTCCCCCATTGTCCAGGTATGCGACTCCATTTCCGGTGCGCGGCCGGGTGCCCGCAGGGAAGTTGTGGACGCCTATATCGAACGGTTGAAACACCTCGAAGAACTGGCTTTGTCGTATCCCGGGGTTGTCAAGACCTATGCGATCCAGGCCGGCCGTGAGCTGCGTGTGATCGTTGGCGCCGACAAGATCACCGATGCCGATGCCAACCAGGTTGCCTTTGACCTTTCCCGCAAAATCCAGAGTGAGATGACCTATCCCGGTCAGATCAAGATCACCGTGATCAGAGAGACGAGAGCGATCAGCTACGCGAAGTAGTTCGGGATGTGAGATGTGAGATGTGAGATGTGAGATTTGGGATGTGAGATGTGGGGTCGGGAAGAAAAAGAGTTTGATTATTAAAAATATTCACTATTTTTGCACCCTCAATTGAGGATCGGTAGTTCAGCTGGTTAGAATGCCGCCCTGTCACGGCGGAGGTCGCGGGTTCGAGTCCCGTCCGGTCCGCAAAATCACCTAAGGAGGCTTAACAGTCTCCTTTTTTTATTGGCTGATTTGCAGTGTAGTTACAGTATTGACAGGGGTTTCAAGGCATATTATTATTTTTATGAAATCACTAATTAATTTTAAATAATGTGCAATATTGCATTATTTCTAATACCAATCTAATACCGAAATAATACCATGAGAAACTACGCTACTTACAAGATTGTTTGGAACCGAAAAGGCCAAAAAGGTGCTGCACTGGTACAAATTGAAATTCTTTTACCTGATGGTAAACAAAAGTATGTTGGCACAGGATTAAAGGTGACAGCTTCAGAGTGGGATGCAAAACAAAGACAGATAATAGGCCCATTTGCTACACGTCTCAATAATCAGATTGCAGAAAAAATTGCAAAGATCAGGGCGCATGAACTTACCCTGATTGAAAAAAACATAAGACTCACTGCAAATGAAGTAAATGTAGCGCTGGAGGTAGTAGATGCCGGATCCTTTGTGGCTTTCTTGCGTACTCAGGCAGCTGCAAGGAAAAATATTACTAATGGCACCAGGTGCCTGCATCTAAGAGTTGCAAACAGGCTGGAGCAACATGGCATCATACGGTTTTCAGATTTAACCTATCTTAATATCGTTTCCTTTGACCAGTTCATTTCAAAGGAATTAAAAGCACAACCATCCAGATACAAACATCATCAGGTGGTAAAATGCTACATCAATATGGCAATCAAGGCAAAAATCATAGATTTTAATTCCAATCCTTATCTTAATTTCAATAGTGTAAAAGGAAAGCATAAGATCAGAACTCGTTTGGACGACAATGAAATTGAAGCATTGATAAAAAAAACAGCATCAGTTACAAGAGATTGTGCGGTTTTCCAACTTTTTACAGGGATAACCCATAAAGATCTTGAACTGCTCACCAAAAATAACTTACGTAGAGACGGATCAGATGTTTGGCTCGAAGGTTTGAGAAAAAAGTCCGGTGAGATGTATACTATATACCTTCTGCCTGAAGCTGTGGAGATCATTGACCGGTATGCGGGACATGATAAATTAATACCATGCAGGGATCTGTGGGCATATAACCGAGACCTTAAAATACTGGCTGCAAGTTGTGGTATCTCAAAGGAATTATCAACTTATGTGCTCCGCCATACTGCTGCAACCTGGATGTTGAGAAAGGGAGTGCCAATCACCACAATATCGAGCATCCTTGGTCACAACAAAATAGAAACTACTCTGATATACGCCAAGTTGGAAAAACAAATCATGAAAGAACAGATGATCAATGCTTTTTCGAAGCCTCCCGAAAACAAGCCTCGTAATTCTGAACAAGTTCAGCCAGCGCAATCTTAGGCAACTTCATTAACTTCTTTACCTGTTTTCGGGATGCAGAATCCAGGTTATCTGCCTTCGCTTTTACCTTCTTGCTCATTGTATATTTTTTCGCAAAAATAGTTATACGAAAGACAATGAGAAACCACCGTTCTCCGATCTACTTTTGTTTACCTAATTTGTCCTTTTTTGTCTTCAATTGGGGAAAAACCATTTTTCCGGCGATTGGTTTACTCGCCTCATATTCCCAATAGGAAGCTACGTGATTTGGTGAAATACCGAGATATTCTGCCAGATGGTAGACTGTAACGTGCTTGATCCCGTAATGATCCCTGATTTCTTTTGCGCGTCTTTGTGCAGTCTTTTGACTGCACCCCATCAATATTTCGAGATGTTTTGTAGATAGTATCATGCGGATTTTTTTACTACTAAAAAAACCCGTTGTACTGACTTACCATTGTTCAGACAAGAACTATGATGTGTTTCTTAAACACTTACAACGGGCAAATGCCCGTTCTTGTCTGTAATAAAAAAATGGTAAGTCATTGCAAATATACTGATAAATAATAATTGGCGATAAATTCAAGGATCATCCTTTCTTTTACTAAACCTGACCAAAAGCTAAGCGGTGGTACAAGTAAGGATCACTGTCAGCAATCCAAGTACTTCACCATCCCCAGCCGGCGGCTCGGTTCCTGTGCCCCCGGTTTCACCGGCCTCGCCTTCTTTTGGCATGATGATATCACCTGAACCGGAAGCGGTCGACAGGTAAAGCCACCAATTCGTCTTCAAGGAAGGATGATCAATGACAGTGTACTCGTTACTATCATTGGTTGCCATCATTGGCCTGACTGTGATATTTGTCCCTGCGATATTGACATTTGCCCGGATATCGATATTGAAGTAAACCGTGTTTACAGTGCTGAAATGAGCATCGACCCTGACTGCCAAAAGGTCTTCATATAACCGGATGATAATGGCTCCCGATCTGGAAGAGGGATTGAGGATCGTAGTAATGAACTGCTTGACCTCGCTCCCTCCCCCGCCGGATGAACTGCCCCATGGAATCCAGTAATTTCCATCCCAGACATAAGCCAGGTGCTTTCCGTCATTGTAATAAACCTGCCCTTCAACCGGATGCTCGGGAAGATCCGAGCGCCGGTGAAGAACTGCATCAAGAAGCTGGTTCTGCTGTATGTCAAGGTTGGACTTAAAGGATGGCATAAATATTAAATAAGGTTCAGGATTAACCTACGATAACGATCTGACCGGTGATTGATGTTGACGACGTCCAGGTAACATCCCCGGAAGTGTTGACGGAAATGTCCGCTTCAACTGCATAACGAATTGTCGAGATGGTTTCATAGATGGCGACCACGACATCCGTCCCGCAACCATGGGTTGCTGCCGTGATGGTCTGGGTGGTCGCGGCGGTGATGGTCCCGACATATTTTTTCGTACGGCCAGCGGTCTTACCATCCACGTATGTTTTCGTCGCCTTCTGAGTGGCAAGCTTCAGGTCGCTGTTGGCAGTGAGCGTTCCGTCCGTGTCGATAACTCCCGACTTGAAATCCATCGTCTCGATGTTGGTGATTGTGTTCTGATCGGCATCGATGGTCTTGTTGGTGAGCGTTTGCGTAGCAGCCAGCTTGACCAGGTCGGCGGATTCGGTATTATCCACTCCGTCGAAATCTGCTCCCGTGATCCCAGAACTCTTGGTGACATTGGCAATGACCATGTCACCGATATTTACGCCGGTATTTGAAGGAGTACTCACTCCTGAGGTGGTTCCTGTAACAATCACTTTCCAGAACCATCCCTTCTGAATGGTCGTGATACCCTGGGCGGCGATAGTCTGGCTGCCGTCAAAGGTTCCCTTGTAAACCATCCCTGAGGTGATCTGCCCCTGGACATTGGCGATTTGACCGTCAACATAGGTCTTGGTCGCCTTCTGGCTGGCCACCTTGACATCCGAATTGGCGCTCAGTGTGCCATCAGTGTCCAAGTAAGACAATGGCATCTGCTGTATATTATCGACGTTGCCCAGCCCGACCTGAGACTTGGTCGTCGAGTGCGGGTTAGAAGTCGATGCCAGGTGTGTGTCGATAGCCGCATGGGTGTTGGTTCCCCGGTTGAGCAGCGAATTGTGATCAATCGCAGCGGGATCAACCGACTTGACCCAGGCTGTACCATTCCAGTATTTCTCAATGTTGTCGGTGGTATCGAAATACTTCTGGCCTTTGACCGGACTTGCCGGCGCTGTTGCCAGGTTTTGAATCACAGCGTTCTGTAATTCGTTTTTGTTGAAGTCCAGCGGGACCAGTACTTTTTTTGCCATGTTTGCTGAATTAAAGGTTTGAAAAAATGTTAACTGTAAATTATCTTGCCGCTTGCTGCCGGGTTGAGTCGGATCACCATCTGATCGGTTGATTCATGGGTTATCTCAGCAATTAGTTCCCTCCCGGTCGTATCAACTACAACCACCGTGGGGTATTTATCAAGGTTATGTTGCACGGGGATCTCGCTCTGGTTGATAAAAGATTGAACGACCTGAAGAGTGGCATTTCCACCTCCCGGAGTGCCACCGGAAGCTGCCGGGTCTATGATCCGGTACAAAAAGAAGAGTTCAATTTTAGCGCTTCCGGATTTTGGGTTTTCTCCACCAGAAAGACAAACATAGACAGGAGTATTTTCAAAGATCACCGTTGAAAATACCGGTGTCATCCGCTGAATGATAGTAGCCGATGACATTAAAAAAAGCGAAGGGAAGTACCCCCAGTCCTGTGTTTCAGTATCACCGTCTGTTGTCACGTTCAATGTTTGATACGGGTAGATTTGCAAACCTCCGATGGGAGGCGGCATCGGGGTGATCCGGGCGATGAGCGAAATAAGTTCAATGACCTTGCCCACTCCTGGAGCCGGAATGATCACGTTGATTTCTGTCAACCGGTTGCTTTCATCCTCGGTGATTATATGCTTCCCGGCGATAACCGGTGAACCCTGGCCACCGGACATATTGTAAAGCTCAACGAAATTTTCATTGATCTTTTTCCCTCCGATGCGAAGTTTATCGCCCCGGTGATCACCTGGCACAATCCCGAGATTTATTTCCTGTCTTGCCATAGTTAATATTCTATCTGGTCAAATGTTATTTCCATGTCATCAAAACTCACATCAATGTTATCCCAGGTCAATGGCTGCGGCAACACTATTGGGTTGGCCGAGCTTTCAGGGATATGAACTGAATAGAAAGAGTTCTGATATGAACGATCGTATTCGATTTCCAGGTTGTAGAGGTATTCACCGTCCTTAAGGAATGGAGTAATCTTCGCTGATTTGACTACAATCTGGAACAGTTCTTTTCCGATTTGCTCATAAGCTTCAGAGGACAATAGAAGTTCCCGCAGGCAATTCTTTTCTTCCAGACTTATCCAGCCGGAGTTTGCTTTGCAGATTTCAGTTTCCTTTGCGCTGAACTGCTTGGATGGAGCATTAAAGAAGGAGTACTTTTCTTCTTTCACAGTCGAGCCGATCGAGCGTTCATATTCCAGGTTCAGTTCCGATTTTCCAAGGAACCTGAATGTATCATAGGCGGAAAAGGAATTCCGGTAAAAGAAGACCTTTTCATTATCGAATACCCTGGTGTCATTTATGTAAATGCGCCGTTCGGACAGGTATTCATCATTGCTGTCCATGAGCATGACCTCCCAGGACTGCACTGTTTTCCCATACTGGGCATTCACCAGATTCAGGTGATCAAACCCGACCTTGAATTCGGCAACGGTATAAGGAGTGTACGAAGCCAAAGGCGTGGCATTAATGATCTTATGGGTGTAATCGGTGAAGGTGACAACAACGACAAGCCGATACTGAACAAGGTCAGGGTTGTTCTGGAAAAGGAAAAACAGCTTTTCCGTTACCCCGCTGCGGGAATATTTTGTCAAGGGAAGCCAGGAAAGGAACCTTGACTTGTTTGCTTCAATGTCAAAATATTCCTTGTAATTCTCATTGAGGCTGGTAAGCAGCTCATGATTTAACCCTCCGGCAATGCAATATTTCCATCCTGTAGAAAAAAGACCCTTTACCTTCCCTGCAATGGTTTCAGCGAATGATACCCGGTATTTCAAAAGGTAATCCCAGCCGTGAACTCTGATATTTCCTGTCAATTCCGGGAATTCAAAGCGGGTCAATTCCCATGAGGCAAACTTACTTTTAAGGTAATCCGAGATATCGAACCTGGCTCCTCCCATGATATCGGAAGGCTTGATATCCTCTCCGATCGCATTGCCATAGCTATCACGGATCAGGCAAAGGATGCCGAAATAATCCCGGTACACGTCATCGGTTCCGGGTGTATTTGTTCCCTGGGCAACGCCGTAAACACCGACATTGGTCAAAGTGACGGAATAGTCTGCACCTGCTTCCTTTGCCTGTAAGGTGATCTTGCGCTCACTGGTTCCCACGGGGCCGATCGTGACATCGAATGCTTTCTGAATATCATAATTTTCCAGAAGGCACTGGTAGATACTGAATGCAAAATCAATGTAAGTCCACCCATAATAAGCAACCTCGAATAAAAGACCGTCAAACTCAGTAATGCCGGCAGATTTGAAGACCAGCGTTTTGCCTGCAAACTTCAGGGTAAACGAATGACCGACATTGGTATCGATGCCGGAAACAACCAACTCAAACACTGCCCTGGATCCCAGCGATACCAGGTAATCCGACGAGCAGACCTCGAAAATGACCGGGTTCCCGGCAAACGAAACAAGGTTAGGGGTTTCGGTGATATCGATCATGGTGCAATAGTACCATGACTCCGGGACGAAATAAAGGACAGGATCAGGGCGCTGTGAAGCATTTAAGCTGAGCGGATTTGATCGAGGATTTGTTCAGTGTAACTGAAATCTCACTGATCAGGTAATTGATTCCATTGATCCGGTGACGCTTGGTGAAGTCTAGTTCTTTCAGCTCAATGAAGTCCATCTGTTTTTCAATCTTTACACTCTTTCTGGTATCCATGATCCAGTTCACCCAGTCTTTCCAGTAAAGATTGAAAAGACCGCTGGAGCCGGTATAGCGTAAAGAAAGATTGCCGTTATTGGCAAGCCCCCGAAGGTGGGCCGGAGTTCCCCACCCGCCAACAGATACCATCCCGACATAGAACAGACGGGGTGTGACCTTGTCTTTGTCAGTTCCAAGGTTGCCGCAGCTTACAACGATGTACTTGTCGGAAAGGGAAGAGAAAATCGTTTCGTACTTGTTTTTGT
>JAPLDI010000025.1 GCA_026391795.1 Bacteroidota bacterium | reverse complement strand
TCGTCTCCGGGTTCCTTGCAGGGGGAGGTTTCAACATTGCCGACCAGCTGGTCAATACAGGGTTTAACATTGAATCCGTTGACTATGCCGTTACACCCAGCCTGAACGGCTGCGACGGACCCGTGGCACATTATCTTGTCACGGTATACCCCGTGGCCGATGTTTACTTTAACCCCAACGGACAATCGCTCTGCTCAGGCAGTCCCACAGCCATCTCGCTCCTCTCTCACGTTGCAAATACGACGTTCAACTGGACAGCAGCCGGAAGTTCAGGATTTGTGGGAGGGTACAGCCCCGGCGTCGGGAATACAATCTCCCAGCCCCTGACCAATACAGGCCCCGATGTCGAGAACGTCAATTATGATGTTTTCCCCACAGCCAATACCTGTCCGGGTACAGATAGTCATGTGATCGTCAATGTGAGCCCCATTCCCGCAACCACGTTAAATATGGGTTGTACCTATTCCCTCACGACAACGAATGCAAAGCCATTCATCCTCCGGGGCGGGATCCCCCTGGGCGGAACGTATTCGGGCACCGGGGTCAATTCAGGAAGCTTCTTCCCGGGGCTGGCCGGTGCGGGCACCTTTGCAATCAGTTATCTCTACTCCAATACATGGGGATGCAGCGCCAGTGCCACCCAAAACATTACCGTCAACAATGTACCAGTTCCCCTTCCCTGTAACAACACCCTCATTGATATCAGGGATAACAATCAATACCCGACGGTAAAACTGGGAACCCAATGCTGGATGGCCAAAAACCTCGATTACGGGATCCAGATTCCATCCACAAGCACCCAGCGTGATAATTGCATGATTGAGAAATATTGTTATACCGATAACGGCACAAATTGCACTTCCATGGGAGGGCTTTACCAGTGGGATGAAGTGATGCGGTTTGAAGACACCCCTGCCCTGCAGGGTATCTGCCCCCCCGGCTGGCATGTTCCGGCAGAGAGTGACTGGACAACCCTTTTCAACTTCTATACCAGCAACGGATTTGCAGGAAGCCCCCTGAAATATTCAGGCTATTCGGGGTTCAATGCCTTACTCAACGGGATCCGGTTTGACAACAGAAACTGGTATTTTGATTCGTTTGCAACTTTCTTCTGGTCTTCGACCTCCTTTGGACCTGCCAAAGCCTGGGCCCATGCGATGAACACATTCAACCCCAGTGTTTCCTACTACCCCGCCAACCGTTCCAATTCGTTTTTTGTAAGGTGCATACAGGATTAGCTGATGAGCTGATGAGCTGGTGAGCTGATGAGCTGGTGAGCTACTTAATAATCGAAATGGGAGTTGGCGAGTTGGCGAAATTTCAATTATCTTTGTAATGAGGTTAGCATCTAGCATCCAGCATCCAGTATCCAGCATCCATGAAGATCTTACTGATCGAAGACGAAAAAGAACTTTCCTCCGCCATCCAGTTATACCTGACAAGGGGAAACTTTTTGTGTGAAACGGCCCTAACCTATAACGATGCTCTTGAGAAGATCAACCTGTATAAATATGATTGCGTCGTCGTGGATATCACGCTTCCTGACGGGAACGGGTTAAATATCATTCGGGAACTGAAAGAAGGGCACATGGATACGGGCATCATCATCATCTCTGCAAAGAATTCCCTGGATGACAAGATTACAGGTCTCGACATCGGGGCCGACGATTACATCACCAAGCCGTTTCATCTCTCAGAGCTGAATGCAAGGATCAAATCCATTATCCGCCGAAGGAACTTTGGCGGAACCAATGAGATCACCCTTAACGAGATCCGGATCCTGCCGGAAGAGATGCTTGTATTCATCCATGAGAAAGAGACCATCCTGACAAAAAAAGAATTCGATCTCCTGATGTTTTTCCTGTCGAACAAGAACCGTGTTCTGACAAAGGAATCCATTGCCGAGCATCTCTGGGGCGAGGAGATTGACATGGCCGACTCCTATGATTTCATTTATACCCACATCAAGAACCTGCGAAAGAAAATGATTGAAAACGGAGGACGTGACTATATTCAGAATATTTACGGCATGGGTTATAAATTCCTGACAACATGAACCTGCTGTTGCGGTCATCGATCAATTATATTTTCTTTTCCATACTCTCTTTCCTGATCGGAGGGATCATCTTTTACAATGTAATAAAAACTGTTTTTTACCGGCAGATTGATGAAACGCTGAAGACTGAAAAATTGCTGATCGAAGAGCAGATTGACTTTTCTGACAGTCTTCCGGATTTCAGGCAGGTGTTTAATCACATGATCGAAGTGACGGTTTTCAATACTCCCAATAAACGATTTGAATTCATAAAGGATACCATGATCTACGATAAAAGCCGGAGCACATTGGTTCCGGTCCGCCAGCTGATCTGCGAAAACACATCCATCCAGGACAAAGGCTACATCATCAGCATCTCGAAACCCCTGGCAGAAACCAAACAAATGATTACCAAGATCATTGGGGCCCTGGTGTTGCTATTTGCTTTTCTGACCGGCCTGCTCATCTTTGTGAATTATATTATTTCGAAGAGCATCTGGGTCCCTTTCAACAAAACCCTGGAAAACCTGCGGAATTTTGATATCAGCAGAGATCATCCGCTTGCGCTGACGGAGACCAGGATCCATGAATTCAGGCAGCTCAACAAAACCCTGGAACGGATGACAAAAAAGATGCGCCGGGATTATCTGAACCTGAAGGAATTTAATGAGAATGCCTCCCATGAAATTCAGACCCCCCTCTCCATCATTAAATCAAAACTTGAGTTGCTCATCCAGGGAGAAGCGCTCAGCGAAGACCAGATGGGGTTGATCAACTCGGTTTATGAGGCGACGACAAGAATGTCGAGGCTCAACCAGGGATTGCTCCTGATCTCAAAAATCGACAACAATCAATTCCACGATACAGAGCAGGTTGACCTCCAAAAAATCATGGAAAAAACCCTTGAACATTTTGAAGAGATCATCAAACTTAAGAAGATCCGGGTAATTCCTCATTTTACTTCTCCCGCTTTCACTCAGATGAACCCTGTATTGTCGGAGATCCTGATCTCAAATCTTGTCAGCAATTCCATACGTCATAACATCGAAGACGGAGAGATCCGGATCACCATGGATTCTGAAGGCTTCGAAATCGCCAACACGGGGCACACCCTTACCATCCCGACGGAGGAGCTCTTTCGTCGTTTCCGGAAATCAGAGCGGACGATGGATTCAGTCGGACTCGGGCTTGCCATTGTTAATAAGATCAATCTTCTTTACCAGTTCGATATCACGTATGAAACAAAGGAAGGCTATCACAGGATACGATTGAATGTACGTCCAGGTAATGACGCGGGAAATGCAAATCCGGAGGAACCTTCCTGAAACAACTTTCATACACCTGATCTTCCCCGGATCCGAACGGATGACTCTCCCGCTTCAAATTTGAAACAGATTCATTCTTGACTTTTGTCATTCACGATCAGTCTCTTTTTTATAACATTTCATTCAAATGAAAAAATTTACAACAATATTGGCAGCGATGTTCTGTGTGACATTCGCATTTTCACAGACCAAAGTGGAGATTAAATCCACGGAACTCTCAAAAGGTGTTTCCGATTATATCTCGAAATATTTCTCAGGATATGCTGTTGACCGGGCTTTCAAAGTTGACAACAAAGGAGCAAAGCTGACGGAAGTAGTGGTGTCAAAAGGAAGCGAGAGACTGGCGCTCACATTTGATAAGGATATCAAGCTCACCAAGAAGGAAGCCATAAAGCCCGATAATAAAAGTTCAGCTGCGAAAGAAGAAAAGAAACCCCTGCCCCCTGTAAAAGAACCCAAAGCAGCAGATCCTGTAAAGAAATAATTTTTCATCCGCTGACGGATTGGAGATCAAAAATCATTTTATGATCCTTTCAGCTTCTTCCTTATCTTTGTCTTTCATGATCCATACCTGATTTCAGTATGAGCCTGGCGGTATGAGTGCTGATTCACAGGATTTTCGCTCATTTTTAAGCAGGGTCTGAAAAATCTCATCTTTAAAACATGGAACGGTTTCGGCAGAGTTTATACTTTCAAAGAACCCGGATCGCAGAAAAAAATCAAATTTCAGGGGCAACCTGTACGATTTTTTTTGTCTGCTCTATAACCATCGATGATTTTTACCGTATAAACCTCTTTTGAGGCAAGTTACGCTTATGAAAAAATCTTTACAACGGAAACATTTCTTCGTCTCCTTGTTTTTGATTTTCCTCTCTATCTCTGTTTTTCCGGAAGGGACAAAGCAGATCTTACCGAGCGATGCCGATCATGGAAAGCTCCAGGTTCAGCCGGGATTCAATGATTTTGCATGGTACGATGCAGGAGGTTCAGCAGCTGCCGATTACCGTCTTTACATTCATATCCAGAACCTTGGAGAGGTTATCTATTATGGTTTCGGAGAAGTTCAGAACAGCGGCGGAGCAATCGTCACTGACGTCACCTACAGGATCAAAGACCCGACGGGAACTACAGTCCTTGTGGGCCCTTCAACTGTACCCGCTTCCGGGGCGGGGTTCATTTCCACATTCCTGGAGGCTATAACAGGACCTTCGGCGGTGGCAGGAGCCGGCGGATACAATGCCTTATCCTATACCCCAACGGTTACCGGCGATTTTTTTATAGAATTCAACTTTAATAACGGTTTCGGGGGGCATGACCGGACCAAGTTCAAATATTTCGATATTACGGTTGCCAATGCTGCAAATGCTGCCATTGACGGCAGGGTCTGGTCGAAAGCCTGGCAGATGACCACCGACGATTATGGTAACCATTTTCTCGGAAAGCTTTTTGTTTTTGCGGATGATGGTATCGTGACCTCCATCAACTTCAACAGCATGGACCCGTTTGTTTTTACTGTGGCATGCAACCAGTACGGCTGTTACAATACCGGGAATTTCAATAATGACCGGAGATCCGTTAGTGGCAATCATACCTTTCCGCAGTATAAAATCTTCCTGAACGACCCCGACTCGTTGGTCTATCCCACAGGGTTGCTGGGGGCTATCGTCCCGCCCATCCTGGTAACGCCTCACTGCACCGGAACAGCCGATATCCAGCTTAATGTCACGAAATCAGGAAATGTATCCATCCTCCTTAATATAAATCCATTACCCGGGCAACAGGCAGAAGATGTTACCCTTTCCCAGACAGTAATTGCAGGTCTGAATACGCTTAACTGGAACGGGCTGAATGGTCTGGGCCAGCCGGTACAGAACGGACAGACCTTCGACATCATCGTCACCTATATCAACGGTCTTACAAATCTCCCTATCTACGATGTGGAATCCAATCCAAACGGCTTTATTGTCCAGCTGACCCGTCCCACCGGCCCTGACCCGCTTACCTACTGGAATGATGTGCTTGTTGGCGGAGGACAGAATTTAGCAGGATGTGCCTTCACTCCGCCAACCTCGGGATGTCATTCCTGGATCGGTACGGGTTCTTCGGGGATTGGTGAAAGCAATACTGTTAATACATGGTGGTATGCAGTCAGTATAACGGAGGCGCCGGTAAATTTCGTCACCTGGAGACAGCCCAGCCAGCCTGGTACGATCACCGGGCCCGCTTCGATTTGTCCGGGAGCCACAAACCAGGTATACTGGATCCATACCACCCTCAATGCCAGCAGTTATACCTGGGGCTATACCGGCACCGGGGCCACGATCACCCAGGTATCAGACACCGTGATCTCCGTTGATTTCACCAATCTGGCCACTTCCGGCAACATCAGCGTTTTCGGTGTGAATGCCAACTGCGGTCCCGGGACGGCCCGTACACTGGCTGTAACAATAAACCCGACACCGCTGGTCAGCCTGGCAGCATTTTCACCCGTCTGTATCTCCGTTCCGCCATTTCCCCTGACAGGAGGCACACCTGCCGGCGGGACTTACTGGATCGGAGGGGTACAGTATCTCACATTCGATCCTGTAGCAATGGGAGCAGGAAGCCATAACGTCACCTACATTTATACCGATCCCATATCCTTATGCACTTCACAGGACATCAAACCCCTTGTGGTGAATGCCTTACCGGTTGTTTCACTGGCACCCCTTGCCAGCATCTGCCAGAATGCGCCGGCATTTGTTCTTACCGGCGGCCTGCCGGCAGGTGGCACTTACAGCGGCACGGGAGTGGCCGGCGGCATTTTTAATCCTGCCACCGCGGGGCCGGGAACTTTCAACATCACCTATACCTATACCGATGTCAACCTGTGCACGAATACATCTGTTCAGCCCATCACGGTTTTCCCGATGACGCCGGTGACGCTTTCAGTCTTTGCCCCGGTCTGTGAAAATGTTGCCCCGTTCGCACTCACAGGCGGTTCTCCGGCAGGAGGCGTGTATTCAGGTCCAGGGGTCACAGCCGGCATCTTTGACCCGGCTGCGGCAGGTGTCGGCACATGGACGATTTGGTATAAATATACTACCGTGAACAACTGCAAGGATTCTGCATCACGACCCCTTACCGTTAACGCGGTGCCCGGAATGCCGGGAGTCATTGCCGGACCGGCCGTTATCTGCCAGGGTGCAACTGGCATCGCTTATTCCGTTGCAGCCGTCGCCAATGTCCTCTTCTATACCTGGACGCTTGTTCCACCTGCAGCAGGAATCATCACAGGAACCACAAACTCAGTAACCATCACCTGGTCTGCTGCCTATACAGGAACTGCAAATCTGTCGGTCGTGGGTGTGAACAATTGCGGAAACGGATCTTCATCCCCGGCTTTATCCGTCCTGGTGAATCCGAAACCGGTGGTCTCCTTTATTATGTGCACCGATTCCATTACCATTCCCACGGCAAGGATCATCAGTCTCAGAGAGGGTATTCCGCTCGGAGGAACCTATTCAGGGGCAGGGGTCAATTCGGGGGCCGGCACGTTCAATCCTGCAGCAGCAGGGCTTGGGACCCATGCCATCACCTATTCATTCTCAAACGTGAACGGCTGCTCAAACACAGCCTCGCGGAACATCACCGTCACCAATCCCGGTATTTTCAACTGTGGTGGAAATCTCAGGGACGTGCGCGACAACAGACTGTATAAAACGGTTCAGATCGGTTCGCAATGCTGGATGTCGGAAAGCCTGAACTACGGAACATCCATCCTTTCAACAGCAGATCAGTTTGACAACTGCACACCTGAAAAATACTGTTTTGGAGACAATGCCGTGAACTGTACCAGTTATGGCGGTCTTTACCAGTGGGATGAGCTGATGGCCTATACCGCTGTTACCAGCTCCCAGGGGATCTGCCCCCCCGGCTGGCATGTGCCTTCTGAAGCCGAATGGAACCTCCTTTTCGGCAATTACATCAACAACGGGTTTGCAGGAGCCGTTCTGAAAGCCAGCGGGTATTCAGGGTTCAATGCCCTGCTGACAGGTGCGAATTTCTTTACACGCGGTTTCTACCTGAACACCTTCGCTGGTTTTTACTGGTCGAGCGATCCACACGGACCTTACAAAGCCTGGGCGCATGCGATGAACACCCCTGATCCCAGCGTCTCTTTCTATCCCGGCAGCAGGTCGAATGCATTTTCGGTGAGGTGCTTAAAGGATTAGTCATTTCATGCCTTCTGCATTTCTGAATTTTTTCTATCTTTGTCTGACAGGATTGCACTCTTAAAAGCAACTTTACAGGGTTAAGGTTGTCCAAGATACAGGAAGAATTTAAAAATTTAGTACGGCTTTTGATGCTTAAACGGGTTACGTTTACTATTACGTTATTCCTTTTGTTGCTGGTATTGCATGGGTACTCACAACCTACGATCACTACCAGCAACGACACTACGATCTGCCTCGGAGGAACCGCTGTTTTAACGGCAACGGTAACAGGCGGCAGTTACGGAACCAGCAGCTATACCTTCGAAACAATACCGTATAATCCACAGCCCTTTTCCGGCGGAACCGCAATTGACCCGATCTTCACTGTTTGCGGGGGAGGAAGCCCTCATGATGATTGTTATGGCGGTCCCTATCCCATCGGTTTTTCCTTTTGTTTTCTCAATAAAACCTACACACAGTTCTACGTAGGATCAAACGGCTGGATTGGTTTTTCAGCACCCCAATCGGGCTGGACAACATTTAATGCCCAGACATTACCTTGTTCGGATCCATCATGTCCTAAAAATTGCATTTTTTCACCCTGGCAGGACTGGCAACCGGATGGTCTTGCTCCCGGCAATCATATTTTTTATTATACTACCGGAACATCACCAACCCAGAAACTGGTAGTTTACTGGCTGAACTGCCCGATGTTCGGATGCACCAGCGGTATCGGGCTTCATCCCCTGGGTACCTTTCAGATCGTGATCAATGAGCAAAACAGCATCATAGAAAATAATATCCAGAATAAACCCTACTGTGCAAATAATGGAAATAAGGCCACACAGGGAGTACAGGACTCAACCGGAACAATAGCCTTCATTGCCACTGGCCGAAATCAATCAAACTGGACAGCCGGCAACGAGAGTACCCGTTTCAACCCCAGCGGGATAACCTGGTATACAGGCGGATTCCCGGGGGGTACGGTTGCTGGTTACGGAACGCCCATCAACTTTTCACCTGCCGTCACAACCACCTATACGGCCGTTGTACAGGTATGCGACGGATCCTTTGCCACCGGGAATGTCAAGGTATCGGTCATCAACGCTGAATTCAGTTATCCTAAGAACACCTATTGCCAGTCGGATCCGAATCCCACCCCCACCGTCGAAATTCCGACGGGTACGTTCACGGCGGTTCCTGCGGGGATTGTTTTCACCAATCCAAATACAGGCACCATTGATCTTGCAGCCAGTGCTCCCGGAAACTACACCATCACCTACACCATCACGAATCCCTGTACCGTTGCTTTGAGCAAACCAATGACCATCAACGGCACCCCGGCCAAGCCTGTTCCACTGGCAAGTTATGTATCCCGCTGCGGCCCCGGCCAGGTTACCTTTGCCGTAGTACAACCCCCGCTGGTTACCATTCATTGGTATGATGCACCTGTTGGCGGGAACCTCCTGCCCTTCCCGGGAGCCATCGTCACCACGAATGTTCTGACCACCACTCATTTTTATGCAGAAGCGCAGACGAACGGTTCGCCCTGCACCAGTCTATCCCGGACCGATATCCTCGTTGTGATCAAACCTGTACCCGTAATAACAAATAACGTACTCAACTTTACAATCTGTTCGGGTGATTCCCTGAGAATCATCCTTGCTTCCACCATTCCCGCATCCACTTTCCAGTGGAAAGCCTCTACAAAAGATGTGACACTGACAGGCTATTTCGATGGTACCGGGGGAAGAATTGCACAGAAGCTTCTGAATTCAGGTCCTGTGAATGATACGGTCATTTACTCCGTTGCCGCAACAGCCGACACCTGCACCAGTGATACCGTTAAATTTGTCGTTGCGGTACAGCCTTTCTTCGATATTTTTGTGGCTCCGCTGGCCCAGACAATCTGCTCAAATACCCTCATTACCATCAACCTCACCTCCAGCAACCCGGCGGCTAACTTTTCCTGGACAGCCACACGTAATTATGCAGGCCTGTCAGGCTATGCAAACGGGATTGGCAACACGATTTCGCAGACATTATTGAATTCCGGGCCTTTAAACGGGACGGTCACCTATAAAATTGTTCCGCAGGGACTGGGCTGCACCGGCGATACCGTTGTAGCGACCGTTCTTGTACATCCGCTGCCAGCCCCTTCCATAGCCGGATTGGCTTTACTTTGTGCCGGATCTTCGGGCATTGTCTATACCACCCAGCCGGGGATGAGCAACTATCTCTGGACGGTCTCCGGCGGAGGATCCATTAGCGGTGGCGGGGGTACCGGCAACAATTCTGTCACGGTGACATGGAACACACCCGGGGCGGAGTCGGTTTCGGTCAACTATCATGATGCCAACGGATGCACTGCCGCAGCACCGGTGGTTTACCCTGTTACGGTAAACCCTGTACCGGGTGTTCCGGGAATAATTTCCGGTTCGGCGGTTCTTTGCCAGGGATCTTCCGGGATAACCTATTCAGTTGCTGCCGTTCCCAGTGCTATAAGCTACTTATGGACCCTTGTCCCGGCAGCAGCCGGAACCATTACAGGGAATTCGGCTTCGGTCATCCTTGACTGGGCGGCTGGCTATGCAGGAGGTGCCAGCCTTATGGTACAGGGTGTGAATAATTGCGGCAACGGGCCGACGTCCCCGGTTCTCACTATCCTTGTGAATCCCAAACCTGTTGTTAATATTACTCCATGCACCGATACCATCACCATCCCTGCAGGCAAAATTATCCAGCTGAGGGAAGGAATCCCGCTGGGAGGAACCTGGTCGGGGCCGGGCGTCAATTCCCTTACCGGGACCTTTAATCCTGCCATTGCAGGTCTTGGGACCCATGCCATCTTCTATTCCTATTCCAATGTCAATGCCTGTGCAAATTCAGCCTTTCAAAACATCACCGTCGTAAATCCCGGAATTTTCAACTGTGGCGGCTCCCTGAAAGATGTTCGCGACAATATTTTCTACGCAACAGTTCAGATCGGGACCCAGTGCTGGATGGCAGTCAACCTGAATTTCGGCAGCCAGGTACCTTCCACCTCCATGCAACGGGATAATTGTACATCCGAAAAGTTTTGCTTTGGCGATAACCCTGCAAACTGTACTTCAAATGGCGGTCTCTACCAGTGGGATGAATTGATGAAATTCGATGGTACGGAAGGAGTACAGGGATTATGTCCTCCCGGATGGCATGTGCCTTCTGAAAACGAATGGACCACCCTTTTCAATTTTTACACCGGCAACGGTTTTGCAGCGAGTCCCCTGAAATCGACCGGCTATTCAGGGTTTAACGCCATCCTGCCGGGAATACGCTTTGACAATGTGAACTGGAACTTCAACAATTTTGCCACCTTCTTCTGGTCATCCACGCGTCAAGGCACTTCCAAAGCCTGGGCGCATTCCATGAACACCGAAAACCCGAGCGTTTCCTACTATCCGGGCAACCGTTCCAATGCCTTCTCTGTAAGGTGTATCAAGGATTAGCTGATGAGCTGAATTCCTGTATGCTGAATTCCTGCATTTATCTTACAATCATATTTAGTATTTTTGGGGAATGAAGAAAATTTGTTTTTTTCTTGTCCTTATTTTTCTTGGATTTTCCTGTAACCGCGGGCAAAAAAACGACTCCTTCACCATCCGGGGGCAGTTTCAGCATGCAGGCAATGAAAAGATCGTAATCTGCGAAATGGATGTCAGGGAGATCATCCCCGTCGATTCAGCTGTTCCGGACAACGAAGGGAATGTCAGTTTTTCTCATCCGCTCGATCAGCCGGGGTTTTACCTGCTGATATTTCCCGATGGAAAACGGATCACGCTGGTTATGCAGGCAGGAGAAGATCTTATCCTGAAAGGGGACCTCAGGAACCCGGATGGAGAGTTCACGCTGACAGGCTCAGTCGGGTCAGAACTGCTGGAGGGTTTTTTCCGCGCAACAATGAAGAATAAAGCCAGGATCGATTCCGTAAAAAGAGTCCTGCTCAGGGAGGAAGGAACGGATGAGTTTCTCCGGTCAGGCCTGAAGGCAGATTCACTTTTCTTCCGGATCAACGAGGATCAGAAAAAACTGGAGAAGGAGTTCATTGACAGAAACCCCGAATCGCTCGCTTCTCTCATTGTGCTGAATTATTCATTCGGGCCGAAGCCGGTCCTGACAATGGAAGATGACCTGGCCTGGTATCAGAAACTCACCGGGCTGTACCGCATCTATCCCAAAAACAAGCATGTCCTTTTCCATATGAAAAGGATGAGCCTTTTCATGAACAATCTCAAGAATACCGGGAATTGAATTCCCGGTAAGAACCGAAAATAGTTGTAAGTTTGGCTGAAATTTATAAAATGCAAAAGAAGATCTATTTCGCATCTGATTTTCATTTTGGCATTCCTGACCGGAGGGAGAGCCTGGAAAGGGAGAATCTCTTTACGGAGTGGCTGGAGACGGTGAGAAAGGATGCTTCAGAGATCTACCTGATGGGGGACCTGTTCGACTTCTGGTTTGAATACAAAACGGTGATTCCACGGGGGTATGTGAGGCTGCTGGGAAAACTTGCAGAGATCACCGATTCGGGTGTGAAAGTGCATCTTTTCAGGGGGAATCACGACATGTGGGCATTCGATTATCTCAACAAGGAGCTCCACATCGAAATTCATCGTGATCCGGAGTTCAGGGACTTTTATGGAAAACACTTTTACCTGGCGCATGGCGACGGCCTGGGCCCGGGCGATTCCGGGTATAAATTCATCAAGAAGGTATTTCAGAACCGGTTCAACCAATGGCTTTTCCGGTGGATCCATCCCGACCTGGGAATACGCATTGCCTTGTTCTGGTCGAGGCAGAGCCGGTTTGCAAGCCTGATTAAAGAAGAAAAAACCCAGCGCGACAAAGGACTGATCGGGTCACGTCTCTCTGTCCATTCAAGGCATATCCTGGAGTCGCACCCCCGGGTGAACTATTTTATATACGGTCACTTTCATTTCCCTACAGACCTGCCGCTTTCAGAAGGATCCCGGCAAATCACCCTGGGCGACTGGATCACCAATTTTACGTATGGGGTCTTTGACGGAGAGCAGTTTCAGCTGTTGAAATACCGGTAAGCAGGGCATAAAAAAAAGCTGCCTTATCCGAGACAGCTTCTTTTTCCCAAAAGGACGGCTTTTTATGCCGGGTGGATTGCCTCTACCGGGCAAACATCTGCGCATGCGCCACAATCGGTGCACACTTCAGCATTAATTTTATAAATGTCGCCTTCCGTGATTGCTTCAACGGGGCATTCATCAATGCAGGTTCCGCAAGCAGTACAATCTTCATTAATAACATATGCCATGATTCATCGGTTTTTATCGTCTGTAAAAAGTCAGACAAGGTTAATAGATCGAGTTTGTTCTGCAAAGATACAAAATTTTGGAATTGCAAGGCTAAGGTGGTAAATTCTGCTCGTTTGGTATTTTGAAATAGATGCTGGATACTGGATGCTGGATGATGGATATTTTATATGGTACATTATGATTAAGTCCTGTGTTCTCTCTTGATAGCTGAAATGAATAAGTTTATTTTTTTACCCAGTTCATTCAACCGCTTCAGAAGACTCTCATACTTTTCTTTATCCGTTAACGATTTTGTATGGTAAAGTGTATTTAAATGGTCTATCGTTTCATCATTTGAAGCAAGAGCAATTACCAGAAACCGGATAAATTCATTCTTGTATTGCCTTCGTCCATATCCTTCGACTATGTTTGACTTTACTGATTTTATTGATCTTCTGATCTGGCTTCCGGTTTCAAACATCTCAAATTTCGGAAGAGCCTTAATGGTCAACTGATGGATTTGCAAAACAAGTTCGTTCGCGATTTTCCAAATTTCCAGATCTTCGTAGTTCATGTTTTCTCACTTAATCGGCCAAAATCAAAAAGGTAATATGTTCAGTTTATAAAGTTTGTAAAGTTCATTAAGTTCATAAAGTTCATAAAGTTCATAAAGTTTGTAAAGTTTGTAAAGTTTGCAAAGTTTATAAAGTATTATTAATTTTATAAGTTCCAGCATCCAGCATCCAGCATCCAGCATCCAGCATCCAGCATCCAGCATCCAGCATCCAGCATCCAGCATCCAGCATCCAGCATCCAGCATCCAGCATCCAGCATCCAGC
>JAPLDI010000037.1 GCA_026391795.1 Bacteroidota bacterium | reverse complement strand
TGCTGGATGCTGGATGCTGGATGCTGGATGCTGGATGCTGGATGGCGAGTATTTCATGGTCAATGATTTACATTTCGCCAATCGCTTAACACTGATCCCACACTCACACAACCAGCATCCAGCATCCAGCATCCAGCATCGAGTATCATTTCATTTCGCCGAACTCCTGGATCCATTGATACATTTCCCCTTTCAGGCCGCTGGTATAACAGGCCACGTGGGTCCATTTCGGATCGAGCATATTATAGCGATGCCCGTATTCCGGGATCCCTGCATCGATCAGCAGCTGGATCACGATTTCCCTGGCTGTTGGCTCCGGAAATCTTCCGGCCAGGTTTTCGTTCCCTGCCACCATCCGGGGCGAATATTTCATGATCCTTTCCCATGGCCACGATCCGTCGCTTCCCATGTGCCCCAGCGACCAGTTATGCCGGTCCTGGTCGAGGCCATGTTTGCGTGCCGCCTCATAAATTCCATTATCCGGTTGAAGTATTGACAGAGGGGGTGTGCTGTAAAGGTCTTTCAGCAAACTCTCGATGGCATGAACCTCTTCCTGGTATTCATTGGTCCAGACGGTATCTACTTTCTTTTTATGCCCTACCCCATTTACTTTTTCGTAAGTGATCGAAAGAGAGTAGCTCTTTTTTCCCTTTCCATAATGCTCAAGGTTCAGTTTTGCCATCTCATAATAATAGCTCAGGTATTTGGCGTAACCGGGAGGATCACTCCTCACAAGATTGATCTCGGCGATCATCTCTCTCTCGGCTGGTTTCATATAACTGCAGTTCCTGGCCGTGTTCAGGGCTTTGAAATCCTGTGCGGAAACCAAAACAGGAAGCAGAAGAAATAACGGGAAGATCCGCAGGTAATTCGGATGGGGTAAAAAAAACAGGAACGACCGGAGTCCCCAGGCTTTTTTCATGGCGTTGTTCTTTTAAAGATATCAGCGTAAATTCAGGGCATAGGCGGTCGTAAGGAAATAACGCAGTTTTCGCGGATCAATTGTTGAACAGGCAAGGAAAGGAATGGGGATTAAAACCGTTGAGCAATCCAACGGTCATCTCAATACCGGATGTGAACAAGTTTATGGGCGCTACCTCATGGCAATGGCTACAATCACACCGATGATCACGACAGGATAGGTAGCAAGAAGGATGATCGTCATAATCCCGATGTAGCGATAATGCTTCTTCAGGTAGGCGATTGCCTTTGACATCTGTTCTGTGGAAGATTCGGCCATTCCGATATGAACCAGGGAATGTTTGGCATGCTGGGAAAAACGGTACAAGTAAAAAACCGGGAAAAAATAGATCACGGCAAAGATAAAATAAAAGACGCCCATCAACGGTCCGATAAGGCCAAACTGATCATATTGGAGGGCTGACCCTATGGAGGAAGCCACAAAAAGGGAGGCGACAATCATGATGATGCCAATCAGCAGCAACAACCCGATCGTTACAAATCCAAGAATGGAAAGAAACTGGGCCCATTTGCGGATCTCATTCATGTGAAGGATCGTTTCACCGGCCAGTTCGATTTTCTGCTCTTTTATTTCCATGTATTTTTCTGCTGCACCTGAATTTTCCATACGGATAAATTAAATGTTAAAATCACCAAGACATGAAGTTGTATATACGGCAGTAAAAGTAAATCTTTTTTTTTGGAGGATCTCTGCCGGTTATAATATTTCTTTACATTTGAGCGCTGAACCGTTTTTCTTTGCAAAAGCCTCTCGAATCATCCAACATGCCGCCACAGAAATACCCGAAAATCGTTCTTTGCTGCCTGGCCTGCCTGATGGTTGCTTTTTTTGCCAGTAACCGTCTTTTCCGCAGTGACATGGCCAGCTGGAAACAGATCATCTCCAGTGATGGCCTGGGGTATTATGCCTATCTGCCCGCATTGCTGATCGATCACGATCTCACCTATCAGAAAGTTACAGCAAGGGAAAAGAAGCTGCTCGGGTACAACAGGTATGAACCCGGATATCTGGTGAAATCGGGTGACAGGGTGGTAAATAAATATTTTTCCGGAGAAGCACTCCTGCTGCTTCCTTTTTTTCTTTTTGCACTTTTATTTTCATGGATCGGTGGGACAGGGATTACCGGGTATTCCTTCTTCTTCCAGCTGTTTGTTGGATTGGGAGCTCTTTTCTACCTTCTCCTGGGACTGAACTACCTGAAAAAACTTTTGATGAATTTCAGGATCCAGCCCATCCTTACTGCCATCGTCCTTGGATCCATCCTCCTCGGAACAAATCTTTTCTATTATTCCTTGTGGCAGCCTTCCATGTCGCATGTCTATTCTTTTTTTGCGATCAACGGATTTGCCTGGTATACCTGCAGCGCCATCCGGAGCCACCATCTGAAACATGTTGCACTTGCCGGACTGTTTCTCGGACTTACCGTGCTGATCAGGCCCACCAATGGAATTGTAATCATCCTGATCCCTTTCCTTTTCAGTTCCGGTGAAGAGGCAAAGCTCTTCGGCAGTTTTTTACTAAAAAGAAAATCTGCTGTTCTCCTCTTCGGTGCAGCTGCCTTGCTGATAATATCTGTCCAGCTTATTCTCTGGCACATGCAGACCGGGAGATGGATCATCTGGTCATACAAGGATGAAGGCTTTTTGTTTGGCCATCCGCAATTCGGGGAGGTGCTGTTCGGGTTCCGGAAGGGGCTTTTTATCTATACCCCGCTGATCCTCCTTTCCCTGGCAGGAGTTTTCCGGCTGGCCTTCCGCAGCCTGACCCGGTTTTTCAGCGTGGCATTGTTTCTCATCCTGGGAACCTGGATCATTGCATCCTGGTGGAACTGGTATTACGGGAACAGTTTCGGGGCAAGGGCATTCATCGATTATTATGGAATTTATGCCCTGCTGCTGGCCATCCTGCTGAACCACCGCGAAACCAGGATCACCCTTGGCGGCGTTATGCTCATCCTCCTGCCTTTTGTCTGCTTAAACCTTCTCCAGACATGGCAGTATACGCAGCATATCATCCACCCCGACGGGATGAACAAGGTAAAGTACAACTATGTATTTTTAAAAACCGATTCTGCATACCAGAATTGTCTGGGGGGGAATGATGAAATTCCGGGATACACAATGGACATAGAACATCCCTGTAAATCTTACTTTACAGGGTTTGAAGAAGTTTCTCAAACCTGGAAGTATGCATTTCTGAAAAGATACCCTCAGGCCCATTCCGGAAAGTATATCGGGCAGCTCGATTCGCTCCACCCTTACAGTGCCACACTTGAGATCCGTCCCGATACACTTGCACCCTACCCGGCAGTTTTTTATATCCAATGCAGCATCTGGCTCCGCGACAGCCTGAAAGGCGCCTCCAACAAAACCTTTTTTGTTGTGAGTATGGACAGCATTGATAAACAGGGAAATTTCTGGACCGGGTTCCCGGTGAATGAGATTCCCGACAATCCCGCCGGAGTGTGGAGGAACTGCACCTTCTCACTTACATTGCCGGAATTGAGAATCCCTGGCAGGGTATTAAAGATCTACCTGTGGAACAGCGGGAAAGAGCCGGTGATGATTGATGATTTCTCCGTGGTATTCTATACGGAGAAGAAGAAAATAAAAACCTTCTGACCGTCAGGTGGTCTCCAGCAGCACAATGGCGTAGGCTGAAACCCCCTCTTCCCTTCCGATAAAACCGAGTTTCTCGCTGGTTTTGGCTTTAACGGAGATCCTCGATTCATCAGTTTCCAGGACCCCGGCAAGCGTACGGACCATTTCCGAAATAAAGGAACTGATCTTCGGGCTCTGAAGGACTACGGTTGTATCCAGGTTCCCGATGCGGTATCCTTTGGACTGGATGAGATCAAGGGTCCGTTTCAGAAGCACCTTGCTGTCAATGTTCCGAAATTCAGGAGAGGTATCCGGGAACTGCGTCCCGATATCGCGAAGTCCGGCTGCTCCGAGCATCGCATCGCATATGGCATGAATCAGGACATCGGCATCGGAGTGACCTGTGGCACCTTTTTCATGGGGAACAAGTACCCCTCCCAGCCGGAAATCATGATTGACTTCAAGCCTGTGAGTATCAAATCCGAAACCTGTACGGAACATAGCTGATGAGTTGATGATTTGATGAGCTGATGAGCTTATAAGATGACCTTAGTCACTTTAACTCGTGAGCTCGTCAGCTCATCAGATCGTCAACTATTGTTTGGACTGCTTATCCTTGTTTTCTGCCTTGTCGAAGTTGAACAGCAATGTAAACTGCATGGTATTTTGAAGGGGGTTGTTGCTCTTGACCGGAACGAGGTAAGAGAAGTCAAGACCAAATACATTGTACCTTAATCCGGCACCAATCGTAAAGTACTGACGGTCGCCTTTGTTTACATTTTCGTAAAAATAGCCCGCCCTGATTGAAAATAATTTATTATACCAATATTCAATGGCAGGTGAAATGGTCCATTCCTGTAACTCTTCCTTGAACCCCCCGGGGGCATCATAAAATGACTGGATCATCCCGGTGACCGGTGAAACATTGGGATCCTTACCCTTTGCAATCTCGCCCTTGATCGGGTTTCCCAGTGAATCGGTTGCATAGATCGGAGGGGTTGGAACAAGCAGTTTGTTCAGGTCCAGGCCGATGGTGAGCCGGTTGTATTCGTCAATGTCCATGGTGAAAGAAGGGCCGAGACGGAGGTTGGTGGGGATAAAATCACGTGTAACCGAGGAACTGCTGTAGGAGATCTTTGCTCCGATGTTGGAAATATTTAATCCGAAGGAGAACCAGGAAGCAGTAAGTCCTTTGATCTCCAGTTCTTTGTGGTAATACAAAGCAACGTCTGCAGCAACGGATGTGCCGGGCCGTACATTTTCAATGTATTTTACAGGAACCAGGTTCGAGTAGATAAAACGGGCTGCAACTGCACCCGAAAATGAGGGGGAAAATTTCCGTGAATAGGTAGCATCGATGGTCCATTCATTCGGTTTCACTTCACCCAGCTCCACTCCCTGTTCATTCGTAAAAGTGACACTTCCCATTGAAAAATACCTCAACGACATGGCGATGGCCTGTTTGTCTCCGAACTTTTTAAAGCCGGTGACCGATGCAAGACCGATATCATTTACCAATCCTCTCAACCAGGGAACATAACCGATTCCAAACCCGAAGTCCTTATCAGCGAATGCATACTTGGCAGGGTTCCAGTATAAAGAATAGGCATCTGCCGTTGTTGAAACTCCTGCATCTCCCATGCCTCCACCCCGTGCATCGGGTGCGATCAGCAAAAACGGAACAGCCGTCGTTATCGGGTTTCGCTGGGAAAAAGCATTGGATGTAAACAGAATACAGGCGAGGATCAGAGAATAATGAATCTTCATTTGTTGCATTCGAGGTTTTGTTAATATGTTAAAACAATGAGTCAGCAAAAATAACGAAATATTTTTTCCGATATTGCCCGGGCCGGAAAAAATGAGGTCAGCGCAAGCTACCTCACTATCACAAGCTTCTGTGACGCCTGTGCGAAGCTGCCGTCCGACCCTTTCAGGATCACACGATAGGGATAAATTCCGCTGCCCAGGGGCTGACCGTTTTCCCCGTTGGCATCCCAGGAGATGAGTTGAACCCCTGCCGTTGTTTCACTGATCTTCTTTTGTATCGTCTTTATCAGTTGACCCGTGTAAGTGTAAATCAGGATCTGGACATTTACGTCACCGCTAATATTCATGGAAGAAAATACAAATGTTGTACCCTCCCGCACAGGGTTTGGAAAGTTCTTGACCTGCTGGACCGAAGGGACCTGGGGATCGGAAACCCAGAAAAAGATCTCCTTTTCAGATGAGATATCGTGCACGTTCCAGGCTTTCAGCAACAGGGAATGAAAACCCGTCGCCAGATCCGTAAAGGGATAGAGAACAGATCCGGAGCTGTAGGAGTTCGTATCCGGAACATAATAATCATTCAGCCCGATAGCGTGGCTGTCGTCATTATCCAGAACCCCTATAATGTCATGCCCGATCCCGAGGTTCATGTTGTTGATCCCGCAGGGATCATTCAGATAAGCCAGTAACGATGGGTTCCTTCCTGTCTTGCCTCCCGAAACAAAACTGGTGTTATCCATATAGAGGGATATCCGCGGCCCAGTTGTCACGGTGTCCCCGGCCGTGTTTTCTCCCCCGATGATGATACCAGGATCGAATCCGCCGGCATCGGTCTGATGATTCCGGGAGTAATAACTGATCTTTCCGTTTCCGTAGGAAAGTCCGATCCCCTTCGGGACCACGAAGGTGAACTCAAAATCGCCATTCGTGACTGTTGTCCTTCCGGCAAAGAGCAACTTGTCCTGAACTTTGAAATTCTGGGGATAGCTATCGGAGGTATTTCCGATGGTGGTATAGGTAACGGGTTTATCAAATACTTTTGGAAACAGGATACCGGAATAATTTCCCATTTTGTTGCCCGACCCATCCCGGATCTCACCTCTGACCGTGACCTTCGACATTCCGAAAAGGGTATCGGGCTGAGGTCCTGAAGGATGGTTGTTGATGGAGGTAGTGACCGCCTGTTGCAAAGGAAATGCAATATCCTGGGCAGGATCACCCAACAGGACAAAATTCCGGATGTTGACGTTATTTCCGTTTTCATTTTTCACGATACGCATCAGGTCTCCCATTTTCTGATTGGCATCTCCGGTAACGGATTTAAGGTGGCTGAAGAAGGAGGCAGCAAGCTCTATGTTGGTAGAAGCAAATGCTTTGCGGGTAGTCGTAAAAATAGCGATTCCCCCCCCGTTAGGCTTCGTGATCACCAGTTCCCCGCCTGTCGGGCGATTCGGGTTGTCGAACCTGCTGAATTCACAGGTGGCGGTAAGAAACACCGGGAGCCGGTAATTGTTGGTCCAGCTGTTGATATCGGTCACCGTAAGGATCTTGGTAGCACTCCAGCCGTCTTCACCGCCATGACCTGTATAGCTGAATACGATGGTTCCGTCCTGTATGGTCTGGTTAATCGCCTTTTCACAATCAGGTGAGCGTAAACCGGAAGGTGAGGGTGAAAACCGGTAGGCATCGTTGTAGATCTTTTTTACATTAAAAACCGGGTATTTGTTCTTGACGGTATCGGCCAGCCGCTCTGCCTGCTGCAGGTGAAGATTGGTATTCGGATCATCGGCAACGAACGAGATCGTATTTCTCCAGTCGGACATCGTGGAATCGTTAAGCGAGGAATACCTTTTAATCTTGTTCACAACATCCCGGGCCTGCACCATGGTACTTATGGGCATCCGGCCGATACCAATCTCGATCGAACCGTTCATGTTGTTCCCTTCCGTATCGCCCATTATTCCGTAATAGTCGTCAGATACATACGAGGCAGTCGTGAACAGGTATTCATTGGATTCATAAGGAGGGATCATGTTGTTGTTGGCTGCGATGCGGTTTTTCGGATCATACGTCCCGTCGCCAAACAACAGAAGGTAACGGGGAGAATTGTCAGGATAGCCTTTGTCGTAAATCATCTTCATAAAATCCCGGATCGCTGTGATATCCCTCTGCCCGCTTCCGAATTCAGTAAAGATCTGGTCAATATCCACGACGGCCACCGTCAGGCCATTTTGTGTCCTGTGAAAGTCGGCAAGGCTGTCGGCCTGTTCTCTGAGCAGCGAAGGTGTGACAATGACCAGGTTAGTGGGACTCAGCCCATGTAAATCCTGGTTGGCAACCGGACCCGAAATGTTTACAGGAAGGAAGGAAGAACCATCAAAAGCAATGAATTCCTTCAGGCTGTCGGTAGCCACACGAAATCTCAGTGTTGAATCGGTTGATACAGGTATGATCTGCGCGGGTGTACCTTTTTGTGTAACATCCCAGATGACAACGTCGGGATTGGTTTTTGTCATCCTGAATTCGGTGATCGGAATATTGACGGTGTTTGGATCGCGAAAGAGCATCTGCGGACCCGAGAAGGCAAGTTTACGCTGACAGATCACCTCGATGTAATCAAGCCACCCGTTGGCATTGGATTCATTCATCGAGTAGGTCAGGGTTAAATCGATGGGTGATTTCGGGTGAAGAAGGTAACTGGTTTTTGTACTGTCTCTTGCAAAAAGGTCGCTTGCCGGGTTGAGTTCGCCGATGTGAATGGTCTGGTTGAAACTCTTATGGTCAGTAAGGAGAAAGGAACTGCCCAGCGATGATTTTGCCACCACGTGGGTCACCACTCGGACTGCAGTCAGCGAATCCAGGTTCGGAAAGGAAAATGAAACGTTGCAGGAATTCTTATAAACGGAAAAGACCTCACCTACCCATGTCTTGCCCGACTGGATGAGATTGACCGAATCAATGTCGTGCACCGCACAATCGGTAAAATTCATCGAGTAGGTATCCGGGGTGCCGGTGAGCGATGAAACCTGCTGAACCCGTTTTCCGGCAGCAGTACCAATGGTTACATAATAGTAGGATGAATCAGCGTAAATGTTCTTCGAATGGGTAAAAACGCGTGTGCTATAATTCAATATCCATTTGTCGGGTGATTCACCGTAGAAGAGAATATAATCTCCGGGGTCCATTTTCCCGTCGCCTCCATCCCTTACAATGATGGCATTCTCGACCAGGTCGTCGGGGCGGCTGATGGCATTGGATTCAGGAAGCATCCCCATCCCGTTACCATAAACCCCGATCCTGGCAGGATCAAGGGAAGCGACATTGAATCCCATCACCACGAGATCCTCATAAGTAATCTTATAAATTCCTGATTTTTGCAGGGAGATCCTGAACCACTTTCCGCTCTGCAAAACAGAATGCGACTTGTGGGGATATCCCGCCAGCAACCCGAGCGGTAGTAAAAAAATGAGGAACAGGATTTTGAATCTCATGCTTTCAGGATTTGTTTTTCCGCTCTATTCTCTTTGGCATATTTAGCCTGCAAAAGTACGATTATTTCTCCTTACAGCCTATCCGTTTCTAACGGATCACGACAAGTTTGGATGATTTGCGGACTGTCGAACCATCTGCCATCATCAGGCTTAAATTGTAAACGTAGGTTCCTGAACCAATCCTGGCGCCGCTGTCCCCCGTTCCATCCCAATCGATCGTATTTGCACGGTATCCATTTGAGTACAAAGGCTGCCGCAGGGTTTTCACCTTCTGACCGGTAAGGGAATAGATATCGATCTGTACATTCAGTTCCGTGTTCGGCTGGTTATACTCAAAGGAAAAGGTTGTCCTGTCAAAGAATGGATTAGGATAATTGAAAAGGTGTTGAACCGCTAGCTGAGCCGAAGAGACCACGAGAAATTCAATGCTGGCGTCGGACGAGTTGTTATATACATCCCACACTTTGATGGCCAGGGTATGGTACCCGTCACTCAGGCCATAGAACGGATAGGTGATCACACCCTTCTTGAAGGTGTTCAGGTCCGATACATAATAATCATTCAGTATCCGAAGGGATTTTGAATCATCGTCAAGTGTTGCGGTCAGGTCATGCCCGATCCCGTTTCCGACCGTATTGATCCCCGATGAATCTGTTAAATAGGCGAGCAGGTTCGGGTTCTGATCCGTGACACCTCCGGAGACAAATGCCGTGTCGTTCATAAAAAGCCTGATCTCCGGACCTTCCGTATCCTGTCCGGCCCCGTCGTTATAACCTCCCACAACAAAGCCGATATCATAGCCATTTGCATCTGTGGTTTCGCTCCTGGCATAATAGCTTATCTTCCCGATACCATAATTATAGGCAATGTCCTTGGGAACGATAAAAGAAAAAGAAAACTCACCGTTGGTAACTGCAAGTTTCCCTTTGTAGATCACATTCTTACGCAGATAGAAATGAAAAGCGGATTCCCCCTGGTTTGGGACGGTGACAATTTCGGAGATCTTATCAAAAACAGTGGGGAAGACGGTTCCGTTAAAGCCGGTGACTTTAATCCCGTTATCATCCCGAATCTCGCCTGATATCGTAACGGTCGACAAGGCCTTCAGGGTATCCGAAAGAGGACTTTGCTTTTTGGTGGTGATGGAAGTAGTAACCACATGAAGCTGGGGATATGCCATCTGTAAGGCAGGATCTCCGAGCAGAACGAATTTCCGTGTATTTACATCCGTGCCCGTGGGGCTGCTGAAGTTTTTCGAATCCATGATAAGATCCCCCAGCGTAGGGTATTTTCCCTCTTTCTTCACAAATGCATTCAGATAAAAACCTGTCATGAGGTTCTGGTTTCCGTCGGAATAGGTTGGACGGGTGGTGGTTAACAGCGCTATGCCTCCCCCGTTTGGGTTCAGGAACACCAATTCCCCCGCTGACGTAAAAGAGGGATCATCATAATAGCTGAACTCACAGGTAGCTGTCAGAAACACCGGCATATTATCAAAGTTCTGCCAGGCTTTTATCTGGGGAACCTCAAGAACCCGTTCGTGCGCCCAACCCAGAATACCGCCATGTCCGACATAGGTCATGACCAGCGCACCTTTTTCCACACGCCGGGTAATGGCGTCATTGACTTCGGGATACCTTAATCCGCCCGGGGTCGAGATCCGGTCATAGGCGTCAAGGTATATTTTGTCAATATTATAGGAGGAGTCGTATATATGAACCGTATCCGCCATGGTCATATGAAGGTTGAAATCGCCGTTATCTGCAACAAAACAGATGACGTTCCTCCAGTCATTGTGAACTGTATCAGAAGAGGAAGCATAATGCATCACTTTTTTCACTGCAGCATCTGCCTGTTCCACCGACTGAACGGGGAACCTCCCCACCCCGATATCAAGCATGCCATAGGCTCCCTGTCCTTCACCATGATCCATCAACCCGAAATAATCATCTGTTACGATGGAGGCAACAGGGTTCAGCGATTCACCGGACTCGTAGGCTGGTACGAAATTGGTGTTGCTTTGTACCCTGTCTTTATAATCATAAGAGGCATCTCCGAATAAAAGGAGATATTTAGGCCCTGTTTTGCCGGAACGGTCGTAGAGCATTTTCATGAAGTCACGGATTGCCGTAATGTCTTGCGCCCCGCATGAAAATTCATTGTAGATCTTGTCGGGAACAGTTATAAACACGCTCATGTTGTCATGCTGACGATGAAAATCCGCCAGTGCATTCGCCTGGCTGATAAAGGCAGGATGCGTCACGATCACCAGGTCAGGAGTGGCTGTGCTGTGAAGGTCCTGGTTCTCCACTTTTGTGAACGACTGAACGGTATAAAAGGCCGTTCCGTCAAATGCCGTGAACTCCCTGATCGAGTCGGTATGAACGCGGAAGGAGACGATGTTGTTGTTTTGCGTTGTGCCGATGGATTTGACTGCAGCCGGGTTGCTCACATCCCAGATGGCAACCGGAAGGCTGCCGGCAGACATATGAAACTCACTGATCAGCCCCGGGCTTGCACCCGTGGCTGACCGGAAAGCCATCTGGCCGGTTGACAAGTTCAGTTTGCGGATAACATTCAGCTCCAGGCTTTTCAGGTATCCGGTCCCGTCGGAATAGGGCCGTATATAATTCAGTGTGATCTTGATGGAAGGAGAGGAAGAAGTGAACGTCGGAGCCATCACGCGGTCATAGGCGAATGTATCCGTATACAATGAACCCACGCCCGGAATCGAAGCCGTTGACAGTTGCTGTCCGTTTGCAAGCAATGTGAAAGAGGTCGGCGAACTGGTGCAATGCGCAGCCACCGTCGCAATGACCGAAACGGGCAAGCTGAGTTCCATATCCGCGAAGTTGAAGGTGTAGTCGCGGGAGGTCGTAATGTCAAAAAGATCTTTTGAATACCATGCCCTGCCTGATTTGATTAGATTGATCTCTGCAGGTTCAAAAAACGAAAAGTCGTTGAAACGGATGATGGTGGTGTTTGGCGGATCAGTCACCGAAGGTTCGGAAGTAACCCTTTTCCCAACTGCCTGTCCATAGGTAAGAAAACAGCAGGAAAAATTTGAATAGAGGTTCTTCTGATGGTGAAAGAGCTGTTCAACCTTATTGTACTGCCAGGTGTCAGGTCCATTTGCATAAAACAAAATGTAATCGTTATCATTCAGGTGGGCGGGGTCGGATCCGACAACCTGGATGGTAAGCTCCCTGAGGTCATCAATTCTTTGTGTTGCATTGGCTTCCGGGAGCATGCCTCCGTTGTTCCCAAAGATCTGGATCGTTCTCGGATCTATTGAAGAAAAGGCAGGATCCGCCTGCTTCAGGTCTTTGGCCTGGATCATGTAGATGCCTGATAAGGGGATCCCCATTTTAAACCAGGTCCCGGCATTCAAAACCGAATGATCTGCATACGTTTTATTGGATTTTTTGATAGTACCCGCAGCATTTACTCCGGGTTCATACATAAGGTCGAAGGAGAGAAGTTTTTCGTAAATCCCGCTTTCAGCATTTTTACGAAGAGGAACAAGGGAGACTGATAAAAACTGCTTGTTTCGCTGCACCGCGATGGAACTCCCGGCAGCAACTGAGCCGGGAATTTTATCCAGGTCCCCGATCCCCGGAAGTTCATTGCCGGGAATCTCCTGGTAAACAGGATTTCCGATGGAAACGTTTATTGGAATTTCCGCAGAGGATTCCAGGGGGAACAGCTCCTGAAAAACAGGCAGGTTACCATATACCTCCAGCTGCGTGGAAGAGCCTTTGAAACTGAGCACCTGCATGGAATCGCCGGCCCCGGTTTCCTGGTATCTGACCGGGTTCCATTTCAGGATCCGATGCTGGCGCACAGGTTGTGAAAAGCCGGGAAGAACCGAACTGATGATCAGGATTCCAACAAACAGCATTTTAATAAAAAATGGCCGGTATTTTATCGGGGAAAAAGTAACCATGTTATCAGGTTTCAGTTTTTGATTTTTGCCAGGTACCCCATTCCCTCCTCCGGTTTGAAAGAAAGATACCGCAGAGGAGTGTCGGTTTGGGATTTATAACCATGAAATTTAACGGCTCCTGGTTTCTATTATTGTCAATGTGGACAACTTATTTAACAATTAAAATTATCCCCGGAATGTATTTTAAAAATTATTCGTAATATTGTAACCAAAATAAATTAGGGCTGTATAAGCACTCATGGCCAATAAGTCGTTTATAATCACAGTTTTGGCAATTATTAGTTACGCGCAAATGGGCTATTCACAGGATCCGGAATTTTCGCAGTTTTATGCGAATCCGTTGTATCTGAACCCAGCTCTTGCCGGGGCAACAATTTGTCCCCGGGTGATGGTTAATTTTCGTGATCAGTGGCCGTCGATCGGAGGTGCTTATGTAACATACAATGCGGCTTACGATCAATACGTGGATGCGCTTCACGGGGGGTTGGGACTGCTGGTGACCGCTGACAGGACGGGCGGAGGAAAATTAAATACCACCGAGATCAGTCTTATCTATGCCTATAAATTCAATATCACAGCGAAGCTGACAGCCTCCGGTGCGGTTCAGGCGGGGTATTACCAACGGCATCTTGCATGGGACAACCTTGTTTTTGAAGATATGATCGATCCCCGGCTTGGAGTTGTACAGCCTACCAAGGAGGCAGCTCCCGACAACCCGACCATCGGCGCTCCTGATTTTGCTGCAGGGGTGATGCTTGGGTATAACGAACAGTATTACGGAGGGGTTGCAGTTTCTCATCTTTCCCAGCCTAAATTCGGGTTTTACAACAACAACACAACCACGCTCGACATGAAGTTCACCGTTCATGCCGGCGGCGTGATCAACCTGAAGGAGGCCGGTTACGGAGATGACCGTGAATTCAGCATCTCCCCAAACATTCTTTACCAGCAACAATTCAAATTCCACCAGTTAAATCTTGGAACCTATCTTACCATCGATCCCCTGATTATCGGCTTGTGGTTCAGGCACAATTTTGAAAACGCAGATGCACTGATCCCGTTTTTGGGAGTACACTATCAAAGTTTTCGTTTCGGGTTCACCTATGACATCACCCTTTCGAAATTGAAAGGCGCCACTGGCGGGGCTTTTGAAGCTTCTGCCTCCTGGCAATTTCCCTGTATTGAAAAAAGAAGACACATTCGCGCAATAAAATGCCCGAGATTTTAGTTATATAAACTAAATTTTTCCATGATGAAGTTCAATAAACATCTTCCCGCACTTATGATGGCATGTGCCCTCGTATTGCTCGGTTCCTGTAAAAAAGAAATGTCAAAGACCACCGGATGGGATTACAATAATCCTAAAAACGGCGGATTTGAAGTCCGGCCATATGCGGAACAACAAACAGGTCCTGGGTTAGTTTTTATTGAAGGCGGCACGTTCGCCATGGGCCAGACCCAGGATGACGTAATGTTCGATTGGGATAACCAGCCCAGGCGAGTAACCGTTTCAAGCTACTACATGGATCAGACCGAGGTGAGAAACCTTGACTACCTCGAATACCTTTACTGGCTGAACCATGTCTATGAAGCTTATCCGGGTGTCTACCGGAAAGCCTTACCGGATACCCTGGTCTGGCGCGACAAGCTGGCATACAACGAGCCGCTCGTTGAATATTATTTCCGGCATCCTGCCTACCGCACCTATCCCGTGGTGGGTGTCAGCTGGGTCCAGGCAAATGATTATTGTGCCTGGAGAACCGACCGGGTCAATGAAAATCTACTCATCCGGAAAGGAATCCTTGCCATGGATCCTTCCCAGAAAGATAATAACAACTTCAATACCGAATCCTATCTTGCCGGGCAGTATGAAGGCCTTGTTGATAAACCGCTGCCCGACCTGAACCCGAATGGTACAGGAACGCGCAAAGTACGCATGGAAGACGGCCTCCTTTTACCCAAATACAGGCTCCCGACTGAAGCAGAATGGGAATTTGCCGCCCTCGGACTCATCGGAAACACCCTCTTCGAAAGAGTGGTTGAACGTAAAAATTATCCCTGGAACGGAAATTACACCCGTACCAGCGAGTCAAAATATTATGGCGGTTTCATGGATAACTTCCGCAGAGCAAAGGGCGACTACATGGGTGTTGCAGGCAACCTGAACGACGGAGCCGATATTCCCGCTGCAGCCGCTTCTTATTTCCCGAACGATTACGGGCTCTATAACATGGCCGGTAACGTCAGCGAATGGGTCCTCGATGTCTACAGGCCTTTGAATTCAATGGAAAACAACGACCTGCGTCCTTTCCGTGGAAACATCTTCAAAACAGAAGTTCGTGATGCAGAAGGATTTATTGCCCAGAAAGACAGCCTCGGCCACCTGAAATACCGGAATGTTACAACCGTCGAAGCCATGAACCGCAAGAATTACCGTTCTGCTGACAACATCAACTACCTTGATGGCGACTATGCATCCAATATCGGTGTTGACTGGAAAAATCCCCCGAAAGATACCTCCTCAACAAGCCTCATGTATGAGTTTGGAAAAACCTCTCTCATCACAGACCAGGTGCGTGTTTACAAAGGGGGTAACTGGAAAGACGGAGCCTATTTCCTGAGTCCGAGCACCCGCAGGTTCCTTAACCAGGATGATGCCTCCGATTGCATCGGGTTCCGTTGTGCCATGACCCGGGTTGGAGGTTCCATCCCCGGAAGATAGTTCCTGAACGAAATTAAATCAACCCCGTTTCGAAAAGGAAGCGGGGTTTTTTATTTACTTTGTAAAACATCTGTCACCCCTGCATTTTGACGACCCCTGAAAATTTATACAGCCTTTTCCTCCGGCATCCTGAAATCTCCACCGACAGCAGGCAGATAAAGGAAGGTTCCATTTTCTTTGCGCTGAAAGGAGACACCTTCGACGGGAATGCTTATGCCGGTCTTGCATTGGAGAAAGGGGCGTCCTTTTCAGTTGTTGATGATGCCCGGTACTGCATTGACCAGCGGTTTATCCTTGTGGAGAATGCTCTCGCCTCCTTGCAGCAGCTTGCAAAATTTCATCGCAACCGGTTTCAGATTCCTGTTCTAGCCATAACCGGTACGAATGGGAAAACTACTACGAAAGAACTCATCCAGGCAGTTCTCTCAAAAAAACATGAAACACTTGCCACTTCAGGCAACCTGAATAACCATATCGGCGTCCCCCTGACCCTGCTTAAAATAAAAGCCGGTACGGAGATCGCCGTTGTGGAAATGGGAGCAAACCATCCCGGCGAAATTGATTTTCTCTGCACGATCGCCGAACCCACTCACGGCATTATCACCAACATCGGCAAAGCACACCTGGAAGGTTTCGGAGGATTTGAAGGAGTGGTCAGCACAAAGACGGAGCTTTACCGCTTCCTGAAATCCCGTCACGGGATTGCCTTTGTAAATCAGAGCAATCCTTTGCTGGTTAAGAATTCCGAAGGGATGAATGTGGTTTCGTACGAGAATGGAACGATCTTCGGACCGGATGAAAAGGATCTTACCCAGGATCCTTTCCTGAAGATGAAAATTATCCTTGAGCAACAGGAGATCTCCCTCTCCACGAATCTGTTCGGAAATTACAATGCAGAGAACATCCTTGCTGCCGTCTCAATCGGTCATTTTTTCGGAGTTGATCCCATCCTGATGAAGGATGCCATCGAATCGTACGAGCCTCAGAACAATCGTTCACAGGTCCTGAAGACCCCAAACAACCTCCTGATCCTTGACATGTACAATGCCAATCCCACCAGCATGGAACTGGCGCTTACAAATTTTGCCGGCTCCCCTGCAGTCAGAAAGGTGCTGATCCTCGGAGATATGCTCGAACTGGGCAACGAAACCGATCCGGAACACCAGGTTGTTCTTGAACGTATCGAAAAACTGGGATTCTCAGAGGTCTACCTGATAGGACCCGCGTTTACGCGGCTGAATACAAAAAGAGAATGGCTCTGTTTCCAGGACAGCGAACTCGCTGCCATGTGGCTCAGCCATCACAAACTGACAGAAGCCGAGATCCTCCTGAAAGGATCGCGGGGAATAAAACTGGAAAAGATTGTTGACCTGCTCTGACACAATTTAATCTATCTGAGAAAGCCGTGGATTCAACGAACAGCAAAAAAGAGACCTACCGGGCAACGGGCCTGATGTCGGGAACCTCACTCGACGGCGTTGACATTGCTTTCTGCACGTTTGAAAAGACAGAAACAGAATGGAGCTACAGGATTGAAAAAGCGGAAACCATCCCCTATCCGGATACCTGGAAAAACCGCCTGTCGGGTCTTGAAAACCAGGATGCGCTGACTTTTGCAAAGGCAGATTCGGAATATGGTCATTACCTGGGAAAAATTACTGACAGGTTCCTGCGGAAACACGATCTGAAACCCTTTTTCATCGCTTCTCACGGTCATACGATTTTTCACCAGCCCGGCAGCGGGTTCACTTCCCAGATCGGGAAAGGTCCGGCAATCGCGGCCGAAACAGGATATCCTGTGGTGTGTGATTTCCGGTCAACGGATGTAGCCTTCGGGGGACAAGGTGCCCCGCTGGTCCCTGCCGGCGACAGGTTTCTTTTTGGTGAATATACATACTGCCTGAACCTGGGCGGGTTTGCGAACATCTCCTTTGAAAAATCCGGCCAGCGGATTGCCTTTGACATCTGTCCGGCAAACATTGTATTGAATTACCTCGTTGCCTCCCTGGAAAAAGAGTATGATGATGGCGGAAAATCGGCCAGGCGGGGCAAACTTCATAAACCCCTCCTGGAAGCTCTTGACAGCCTGATATTTTATCAAACTCCGCCACCAAAATCGCTCGGAAAAGAGTGGGTCCTGGCAGAGGTACACCCGCTTCTGAATCAGTTTGCCATTCCGGTGGAAGATAAGCTCAGAACCTATACAGAACATATCGCCGGCCAGGTTGTCAGGGTTGCCGGCAAGACAGATACCGGCTCGCTGCTGATCACAGGCGGAGGAGCCTTTAACACCTTCCTTATCGAAAAGATCCGTGAAAATGCCAGGCTTACGGTCATTCTTCCCGATCCCCTCACCATAAATTTCAAGGAGGCCCTGATCTTTGCTTTTCTCGGTGTTCTGCGCTGGAGGGGAGAAGTCAACTGCCTGAAATCGGTGACCGGCGCAAGGATTGATACAATAGGCGGTGCCATTTACCAGGCATTTTAAGAATGCAAAAAGATGAATTACAAGGAAACATGCGACTACCTGTTCAGTCACCTTCTGATGTATCAGCGGATCGGGGCAGCAGCATACAAGCCTGACCTCACCAATACCCTTGCCTTCTGCAATCTCCTTAAAAACCCCCAGCAGACTTTCCGGTCGGTTCATATTGCCGGAACGAATGGCAAAGGATCGGTCTCGCATATGCTGGCGTCCGTCCTGCAGGAAAAAGGGTTGAAAACGGGGCTCTACACTTCGCCCCATTTAACCGATTTCAGGGAACGGATCCGGGTCAATGGAGTAAGGATACCGGAAGAAAAGGTGATCCGGTTTGTTGAGAATCATAAACCCGCTTTTGAAAAGCTTGGCCTCTCTTTTTTCGAAATGACCGTAGGACTGGCATTTGATTTTTTTCGGGATGAAAAGGTTGATGTCGCTGTTATTGAAGTCGGCATGGGAGGAAGGCTGGATGCCACCAACATCATCACTCCTCTTCTCTCTGTCATTACCAACATCAGCTTTGACCACAAGCAGTTTCTCGGGGATACCCTCGAGAAGATCGCTTTTGAAAAAGCCGGGATCATCAAGCACGGCATTCCCGTTGTGATCGGCGAAACGCAGGAGGAACCCCGAAAGGTGTTCCTGGAGAAAGCCAGGCAGGAACAGGCACCTGTTCGCTTTGCCGATCAGGAATTCTCTGCAGGGAATATCCGCAACTGGCAACCCGATAACGAAAAGATCGTTTTGGATATATACAGGAAGAACAACCTTCACCTGGCGAACCTGGAATCACCGCTCGGAGGGAATTACCAGGTTAAAAACATCCTGACGGTCTGTGCAGCCTGTGAAGTGCTTGCCCCGCGGCTGGATGGCATCTCAGAAGACAATATCCGCAACGGGATCGGCCATGTGATCAGAAATACAGGGTTTGCCGGGCGATGGCAACTCCTTTCCAGGGAACCTCTCACGCTCTGCGACACCTGTCACAATGAAGCCGGTTTGCAGCAGGTGCTGGATCAGATCAGGAACATCCCGCATGAACAACTCCACTTTGTTTTCGGGATGGTAAATGATAAAGAGATTGATCAGATCCTGCAAATTCTCCCCAAAAATGCCACCTATTATTTCTGTAAAGCAGATATACCCCGGGGACTTGATGCCCATGAGCTCAGGAATAAGGCAACAGAATACGGATTAGCCGGTAAGGTCTTTGGATCAGTCGGGCAGGCATTGAAATCAGCACAGGAAAATGCAGGAGAGAATGATCTTGTGTTTGTCGGCGGAAGTATTTTTGTAGTGGCAGAAGTGGTTTAAAACTCAGCCACCGCTGATCAGGTGCAAAACCGAAACGTCATCCGCATCATGAATGGCGGCCGTTTCGTAATCTCCTTTCTGGACAAGGGTTCCGTTGATTTTAACGATCAGCATCCTGAACGTAAAATTTTTCAGCTGAAGCAGCTGGTTTACTGTAATAGTGTCTCCTTCGATCGTTTCAGGATTGTTATTTACTATTATATTCATCGTTCTAAATTATCTTGTAAAAATTTAACTGCACCAATGTAGCATGGCACTACGGCTCAGCTGAGCAATATTTCCAGGACTACGTTCGCCTGCATATTGGCAACAATCCCCACCCTAGGGGCAATTGGCGGCAAATCCGGGGCGATCTCCGATTTCTCATCCCCACAGATATAGATATTGTCTGACTTTCTGCAATGAATTGCATCATTCATCCCCCACCCGGCCATACCTAACCCGATGACAAGCGGTTTCCCCGGGAAAACAGTAAGTACGGTCTCGATCAACATCTCTTTCTGATCAGCCTTGTCAAACGCTTCAACGATCACATCGCAATCAGCAAAAAGAAGCGGGATGTTCTCTTTCGTAAGGCAGACATTGTGCGAAAGCACCGAGACAGCAGGATTGATCCTTTTGATGTTTTCCATCAGGGCTGTGGCTTTCGGTTTACCGACCTGGTCAAAAAAGTAGTACTGCCGGTTCAGGTTACTCTCACTTACCACGTCAAAATCAGCGATAACCAGCTTACCGGTCCCCACGCGGGCAAGAGCAACCGCACAGTTGGATCCGAGTCCCCCGGCCCCTGCAATTCCTACCGTCTTGTGCTGAAGAATCGCTTTTATCTCATTAAAAGTCATAGGCTGATTTAGATGATCCGAGGATTGACTGTTTTCAGGCAATCACCCTCCGATGCAAAATTAATAAAACCGGAGGAAAAACAGCAATGAATCTCATTGGGTACCGTCACTCCCTGATTATCAAAAACAACCGTGAAGAAAACCAGTTCGATATGCATTCGATAACATATCGAACTTTTTGAATACCCAGCAGTTACAACGATTTTTTTTATAACTTTGCACGCAAAATCCAACGCTAAAATCCGATCCTATGAAATTCTCAGAATTCCAGGAGAAACACAAAATCCTCGCTACCTACAACTATACCTGGGCACCAATTGAAAAAGGCTACAACAACCGTTCGCTCTATGTGAATGTAGGAGATTACACGATCAGTGAAAAGCCCGTTACCCAGCAGATGAAAGACAAATTCATCGGGGGAAAAGGATTTGATCTCCGGCTTTTATGGGATGCTACCAAACCCGATACCAAATGGAATGATCCGGAAAACGAGATCGTCATTTCCGGGGGGCCGTGTTGCGGCATTACCCAGTATTCGGGTGCCGGCAAAGCAATTTGTTGCGCCATCAGCCCGCAAACCGATAGCATCGTCGACTCCAACGTGGGAGGTTTTTTTGGCCCCTTCCTGAAATTCTGCGGTTTTGATGCCATTGAGATCCAGGGAAAGTCGGACCAGGAAGTGATGATTGTGCTGGATGAAGAGCGCGAAGTTGTAGAGATCTATGAAGCCGGAGACCTGCCGTCCGACAGCCATGTACTCGGCGAGATCCTGCATGAGACCTTTGCCAAAGACGGCAATGAAAAAGACAAGATGAATGTTGCGGTTGTCGCTGCCGGCACAGCCGCCGAACACTCCCTGATCGGGATGCTCAATTTCACCTTTTATGACATGAAGCGCAAACTGGTGCGGCTGAAACAGGCCGGACGCGGGGGAATCGGAACCGTGCTGCGCGACAAAAAGGTGAAGGCCATGGTTGCCAAAGTGAAAAATATCGGGGGTAACCGGAACAATGTAGTGAACCTTGAAGCCATCCAGGAACGCGGACGCCGCTTCAATAAAGAGATGAGGGAACTCGACGACAAGCAGTGCGAGATGCGTTCAAAAGGAACGGCCCACCTCACCCTGATCATGAATGATTATGACCTTTTGCCGGTTAATAATTTCCGTTTCGGGAGCCATCCGGATGCAGTCAAGATCAAGGGCGACGTCTGGAAATCCTATTTTACACAGAATGTCCCCGACGGATGCTGGATCGGTTGCAACATGTCGTGCGCCAAGGGGGTCGACAACTACGAACTTCGTTCAGGTCCCTACAAGGGGGATAAGGTCATCGTTGACGGACCGGAATATGAAACAACTTCATCCCTGGGATCCATTGCCGGAATTTTTAATCCCGATTTTACCATCGAAGCCAATTTTTACTGCGACACCTATGGCATCTGTACCATCAGCTGGGGTACGATCCTCGGATTCGTCATGGAATGTTACGAAACGGGCATCCTGAATGAGGAACGTACCGGCGGACTGAAACTGAATTTCGGGAATGCCACTGCAGCCATGGACCTCCTCCACCAGGTTTCCAGGGGTGAAGGCTTTGGCGTCATTGCCGGCCAGGGCGTGAGGAAGATGAAAGAGCTCTTTGCAAAAAATGGCTGGGGTGATCCTGGTTTCATGCAGGATATCGGAATGGAAAACAAGGGACTTGAATATTCCCAGTATGTTTCTAAAGAATCGCTGGCACAGCAGGGAGGATACGCGATGACCAACAAAGGTCCCCAGCACGATGAGGCATGGCTGATCTTCATGGACATGGTGAACAACCAGATCCCCACATTTGAAAAGAAGGCGGAAGCGCTGCATTACTTCCCGATGTTCCGTACCTGGTTCGGACTGGCGGGGTTCTGCAAACTTCCCTGGAATGATGTTGAACCCGAAGACAATCCGCAATCGGCCGAACCTGCAAAAGTACCTGAACATGTTGACAACTATGTGACCATTTTTAATGCGGTTACCGGCATGAACATTGATAAAAAGGAGCTTGTAAGGCAATCCGAACGGGTCTATAATTTCCAGCGGATCTTCAACCTCCGGAGGGGCTATGGCATGCGCAAACAGGATGCTCAGCCTTATCGTGCCTGCGGGCCGGTGACAAAGGAAGAGTATGAATCGCGCGCCGAACGGTATGACAAGCAGCTCCTTGAGAAAGTCGGCTTTGATCCTGCCGGGAAGTCGACCGAAGAGAAGATGGCCGTCCTGCGCAAATACCGCGAAGGGCAGTACGAGCAGTTGCTGGATGCCGTTTATGAGCGCCGCGGGTGGTTTAAGAATGGCGTCCCGAAGATTGAACACCTCAAAAACATAGGGATGGACCTGCCGGAACTGATTGAAACGGTAGCTCCTTATCAGGAGTGATTCCCTGCAGCGAATCCAATTTTGTGATTGAATCCGCGAATGGTGACAACCGCAAAGCGTTTACAGGAATCAATCAAAGAATTCGAACAGGAACCTGTTATCAAATGGAATTTCGAACTTTTTCAAAAATTCCATATACTCATCTTTAAAGTTTCTTCTTTGATGATGGATTTTTTGATTTTCAATGTAATGGTATATTCTTTCCAGGTGAGACCTGCTGTAAGAAAATACGCCATATCCTTCCTGCCATTGAAACTTCGTGGCAATTAGTTTATTTTCATTTATATAAAGAGAAGAACTTCTTTTTATATCCCTCACCAGATCTGAAATCGTCATTGAAGGGTTTAACCCTACCAGAATATGGATATGGTCAGGCATGCCGTTTACATTTATTGATTTGTGATTTTTATTGGTGATGGTTTTACTGATATAGCTGTAGACCTCTTTCTGAATCTCTTCATGTAAACAGGCCTCCCGTTTTCGTGGGGAAAAGACCAAATGAATATATATTTGTGAAAATACAGATGGCTTCATGATGATTTAGATTTAGGTTCGATTGATGAATCATAATTCCATTAATCGGCCTAAATAACAAAAGGTAATACGTTTATAGAGAATAATATGAATCCCCTACAGGGATTCATGAATAATTATTGATCCCTTGTACAAGAATGTATCCCCTACAGGGATTCATGAATAATTATTGATGCCTTGTACAAGAATGAATCCCCTGCGGGGATTCATGAATAATTCTTGATCTCTTGCACAAGAATGAATCCCCTACAGGGATTCATGAATAATTCTTGATCCCTTGTACAAGAATGAATCCCCTACAGGGATTCATGAACCTACGGGATTTATGGGTGCTGTCCTTTTCTCAAATTACAATCAAAATCCATCCTGGATATCGAGATACCTTTCTCCGATTCCCATAGGGAATCCAATCCTGTATCTTTCTCCGATTCCCGCAGGGAATCCAATGCTGTACTTGTACAAGAATGAATCCCCTACGGGATTTATGGGTGCTGTCCTTTTCTCAAATTACAATCAAAATCCATCTTGAATATCGGGATACCTTTCTCCGATTCCCGTAGGGAATCCAATCCTGTATCTTTCTCAGATTCCCGCAGGGAATCCAATCCTGTATCCTTCTCCGATTCCCGTAGGGAATCCAATCCTGTATCCTTCTCCGATTCCCGTAGGGAATCCAATCCTGTATCCTTCTCCGATTCCCGTAGGGAATCCAATGCTGTAGATTGAATCCGGTAATGATGACAACCGCGTAGCGGTTGCAGGAATATTTATTTTGGAAATCAGATTTTTTGTAATTTGTATCCGTCAGTTTGATCAGAATCTAATCAGATAAAACCATGAAAGAAATTGTACAGAACACTGAACTAATCGCATTTTGCGGACTTTATTGCGGTGCATGCAAATCGTACCGGAAGGAAAAATGCCCGGGATGCCATGAAAACTCCAAAGCCTCGTGGTGCAAGGTCCGCTCGTGCAATATCGAGCACGGTTACAAGAGCTGCGCTGACTGCACTGAATTTGCCGACCCGCGGGAGTGCAAAAAATTCAACAACTTCATCTCGAAAGCCATTGGCTTACTCCTGGGCTCGGACCGGCCGGCCTGCATCGATAAGATCAAAGAATCGGGATACGATGAATATGCTCGGTTTATGACCGATCAGCGGAGACAGAGTATAAAACGTAACTAGCCTCATGTTGTCCGTGTAACGCGTCACGCGTCACGCGTCACGATCAATGACACCGATCCTCTTTCATAAACGGATAGGTGAATTCGGTGGGCGGAATCAATGTTTCTTTGATCGTCCTCGGGCTTGTCCACCTTAAAAGGTTCAGGAAACTTCCCGATTTATCATTTGTGCCCGATGCCCTTGCCCCTCCGAAAGGCTGCTGGCCAACGACGGCCCCTGAGGGTTTATCGTTAAAGTAGATATTCCCGGCTGCATACCGGAGAACACGGCAGGCGTGGTTCAGCGCATCCCTGTCCTTTGCAAAGACCGATCCTGTCAGCGCATAAGGAGAAGTGCTGTCACAGATCTTAAGGACCTCTTCAAAATCCTTGTCTTCATAAACATAAATCGTCATCACCGGACCAAAGATCTCTTCTTCCATCGTTTTGAAATGCGGGTCCTTTGCCTGGATCACCGTGGGTTCAATAAAATAACCTTTCGACTTGTCACCGTTTCCACCGAAGATTACTTCAGCATCGTTCGATTTCTTCGCGTAATCAATATATTTCATGATGTTATCAAACGACTTCTCATCAATGACGGCATTCATAAAGTGACTGAACTCATTCACATCCCCTACCGTGATCCGTGAGATCATTTCACCCATCCTCGACTTCGTATCCTCCCACAATGAGCGGGGGATATAGGAACGGGAGGCAGCGGAACATTTCTGTCCCTGGTATTCAAAAGCACCCCTCACAATGGCAACAGCCACCTCCTGGGGATCGGCTGATGGATGTACAACAATAAAGTCTTTCCCGCCGGTTTCACCGACAATCCGGGGATAGGATTTATAGTTCCGGATGTTTTCCGTGATGGATTTCCAGATGCCGTTAAAGGTCTCTGTTGAGCCGGTAAAGTGGATCCCTGTAAAATCCCTGTGACCCAAAACAGTTTTCCCGATCAGGCTGCCCGATCCCGGAAGGAAATTGATCACGCCGTCAGGCACACCGGCTTCCTTGTAAATTTTCATCAGGGTGTAGTTGGACAACAGGCTTGTTGAAGAAGGTTTCCACACGACGGTATTGCCCATCACAACGGGAGCCATGTTCAGGTTTGATCCGATGGCGGTAAAATTAAACGGCGAAACGGTAAAGATAAATCCTTCCAGTGGCCTGTATTCGGTCCGGTTTATGACACCCGGCTGTGAATTCGGCTGAAGCCTGTAAATCTCGGAAGTAAAAAATGCATTGTACCTCAGGAAATCAATGGTCTCGCAGGCGGCATCAATCTCTGCCTGGTAGGCATTCTTTCCTTGTCCAAGCATGGTGGCGGCATTCATCACATACCTGTATTTTTTTGCCACGAGCTCGGCCACCTTCAGGCTGATCGAAACCCTTTCGACCCATGAAAATTCAGCCCATTCCCTGTGCGCCTTCAGTGCTGCATCGATGGCCATCTGTACCTCCTTCTCTCCGGCCATGTGGTAAGTGGCCAGCACATGCTGGTGATCGTGCGGCATCACCACCTTGCCTGTTTTTCCGGTTCTCACTTCCTTACCATCGATGATCAGTGGAATGTCAATGACTTCGCTGCTCATCCGGGCAAGTTCGGCATTCAGTGCTTTTCTCTCTTTACATCCCGGTGCATAATCCATGGTATGCTCATTCACCGGGCGCTCCATGTTAAAAATTGCATTGTTCATACTTCAGACTTTTTCTTTGCAAAGGTACATATTATTTAGATCGCTTCCACTTAACGAAGACGAACCCGGATATGTCAAAATAAGCATATCGGGCTGTAAAACTACAAAAATTGGTCCGAAAGAAGGATCCCTCCGGGGTTTCTCCCGGGGAGTAGCAGTTGCTTACAAGAATCTCATCCTTCGATTTTATGACTTTCCAGCTCTTTCTTTCTGCTTCTGAGGAAAAATGATGCGATAACCAGGAAAAAGGAAAGGATGCCCATCACCAGGAAAGCCAGTCCGAACCCGGAAACGTCCTTATTCACCGACGATGTCAGCGCCCCCACGAGGGCTGAACCCGTAAGCTGGCCCAGACTGATGAAAATAAGAAGGACAGCCTGGGTGGATGCACGTTCTTTCACCGACACTTCATTGAGCATGATGTAGCTTAAGGAGGCCCTGATGGCGAGCCCGAGCCCAAGCAGCCCTTCGGCGCAATAAAAGAAAATGATATTTTTCAGAACCACACTCAGCAAAAACAAGGCGACCGTTGCAATCAGCAGGCCTGTGAAAATGATGATCCTTGAACCGATCTTGTCGACCATCCTTCCCCCGATTGGGGAACCGATTGCTGCTGCAATGACAACAGGCAACAACATGAAACTTGCCCGCGAAGGTTCAACTCCGAAAAGTGCAACTGCCATCTTTGGCAGAAAAACGATGGAAGACTGAAACAGCCCGAGACCGACAGCAATAAATCCCACCAGAAGAACCTGGCGCGACCTGAACAGTTTTACATCCAGAACCGGAACATCGGTTGTTTTCTCCAGGATGACCAGGATCGGAGTAAGAATACCGGCAAGCAGCAGGAGAGGCAAAACAGGAAGCGTCGTAAGACTTTCCATGAAATGATCTGCATGTATATTGTTTATTCCCACTGCATATGAAGCAAGGATGATCCCAAGCAAAATAACGCCCGTACTGTCAAATTTTATCTTTTCCTCCATCCTTTTCGAAGGAAGAATAAAGTATCCCCATACAATAAGAAGAACAACAACCGGAAGGTTGATCAGGAACAGGCTGTTCCAGCTGAAATAGATCAGCATGACCCCGGCAATGAATGGCCCCAGCATAAAGGCAATGGCGAATACAGCACCCAGGAGCCCCAGGGCCCGGCCGCGTTTTTCAACCGGAAATACATCCCCGACTACGGCTGCAGCCACCGGGAAAATCCCGCTGGATCCGAATCCCTGGATTGCACGGCCAACCAGGAGAAGAGTGATATCGTGGGAGGAGGCAACAACCAGCGACCCGGCCCCGAAGATTACTGCCGATAAAAGGTAGATCCATCGCCTTCCGAAAAAATCAGAAAGCTTTGCCATCAGGGAGATCCCTACAAGGTTAAACAAAACATAAATGGAAAATATCCAGGATAGGTCCCGTTGATTCATCAATACCGTTTTTTCAATCGACGGAATGGCAGGCCCGACAATTGAAATATCAAGCGCAGCCATCAGGACACCCACAAAAAGAAGAATAAGGATCTGAGTATTCGATTTTGTCCTCATAGAAACAAGTATGTTATTTAGAATGGTTCTACAAATATAATACAAAACCAGGATATCCGACAAAATAAATTGGATATGCATGAAAAAACATATCGAAAAAAAGCTAATTTTGCGTCAAACCAAAATCCATGGAAAAGAAATTCAGCAACCGTTTATCAACTATCAACCTTCATTATAAGATCTGGATGTCGGACGAAGATGAGCAGGGAATCCTGGGCGACGGCAAATGGCAGATCCTGAAGCTGATTGACGAAAAAGGATCCATGAAGGCTGCCTGTGATGAACTTGGATATACCTACCGCAGAACCTGGGGCAACCTGAAAAAGATCGAAAATTTTTTCGGATTCCCCTTGCTGGAGAAACACCGCGGAGGCAGCGAAGGTGGTCGTACAGCACTGACGCCGGAAGGTAAAAAGCTGGTCAAAGCCTTTGACCGGTTCCATGCCTCGGTCGACTCGGTTATCCAGAAGGGGTTTGATAAATTCCTGCAGGACCTCAAATAAGAAATGAAGAATGAAGAATGAAAAATGAAGAATTAATTAAAAGAGTAAACCCTAAAAATATTTTAAATAACCAGTCAAACACCTATGAGAAAAGTTACATTTCTTTTATCTGCAGCATTGATGTCCTTTGGTCTGTATGGCCAGCAAAAAAGCAATTCACTCTCCGGTGACCTGATCATCTTTCATGCCGGAAGTCTTTCGGTTCCGTTCAAGGAAATCGCAGCCGAATTCAATAAAGCATACCCGAACGTGAAGGTGCTGATGGAATCGGCAGGAAGCGTGGCCTCTGCCCGTAAGATCACCGATCTCAACCGTCCGTGCGACATTCTCGCATCCTCCGATTACGGGGTCATCGACAACATGCTAATTCCTAAATATGCAGACTGGAACATCAAGTTCGTCAGCAATGAACTTTCAATCGTCTATACAGAAAAAGCAAGGCTTGCAGATAAAATTAATTCAAAGAACTGGTACGAGCTCCTGATGAACAAGGAGGTTGCTTTCGGCCGGGCCGATCCCAATGCCGATCCCTGCGGATACCGTACGGTCATGGCACTCCAGCTTGCTGAAAAATACTATAAAAAGCAAGGTCTTGCGAAAATGATATCAGAGAAGGACCAGAACTACATCCGCCCGAAAGAAGTGGACCTGGTTGCTTTGCTGGAATCAGGAAGTATTGATTATTGCTTCCTTTATCGCTCTGTTGCCATTCAGCACAAACTGAAGTATGTTGCCCTGCCCGATGAGATCAACCTGAAGAACATGAAAATGGCTGCAGAATATGCAACCGCCACAGCAGAGATCAACGGGAAAGAGCCCGGAAAGAAAGAAACGGTAAAAGGAGAACCCATGGTATATGGTGTCACCATGCTGCGTGATGCACCAAACAAACCGGCAGCACTTGCTTTTCTGCAGTTCCTTCTGACAAAGGAAAAAGGCATGAAGATCATGGAAAAGAACGGACAGCCATCGGTGCTTCCGATGGCCACGAAGAATTATGATAAACTCCCAAAGGAGCTGAAGCCCTTCGCGAAGACCGGGAAATAGAAAACAGGCGGACGGGTGAAGTGGTGAGCTGCTGAACTGGTGAAAACAGAGAAGGCATTGGGCATTAGGCATTAGGCAAAAGGCATTAGTGACTGATCAAATGACATTCAACAGTTAAATGTTAACACTTAACACCTATTAATGTGAATCAAGAGTCAAACGTCTAAATATTAGAACGATATAAACAACTGACTGTTAGTAATTTATGATATTTAAATTAAAATAGAACCCTGATTATCAGTATCTTAGATGAAAGTACCACCTAACATCTTAAGATATGATACCCAAGGTTCTGACCACCAAATTAGTTGAAATCTACTTATACGTTTGCGAAAAATTTGAAAAAGAATTAAAATTTTCATGTCAACGATTTACAAATAACAATAATCCAGAGTTTACAGATCAGGAAATCATGACTATTTATCTTTTTGTCATAAGTCAAGAGAATCATTATCAAATCAAACGAATCTATCGATTTGCTGATGTTTACTTAAGATCCTGGTTCCCAAAGTTACCTTCCTATGCTGCTTTTAACTTTCGCATCAACCGTCTGTCAGAGGCTTTTCGCTTACTAACGGAATCCTTGCTTCATGAATTTAAACCCGTTGAATGTCTAGCCGATCAAAGTTTGATTGATTCAATGCCAATCATCACGTGTTCAGGTAAACGACAAGGTAAGGTCGCTCCTGAATTAACCGATAAAGGTTATTGCTCAACCAAGTCCTTATACTACTACGGTCTCAGACTTCATGCTTTAGGTTTTCGGCACATTGATCATCTTCCTTTCCCTGAACAAATTGTTCTAACTCCTGCATCGGCAAATGACTTGAATGTTTTCAAAGATGACTGGAGTGGTATATGTAACCGTACATTTTATGGTGATAAGATTTATTACAATGTTGATTACTTTAATAATCTTGCACGTACCCAAAATTCAGTGATGCTAACACCTGTGAAAGCAGTCAAGAACCAATCTATCTGGGAAAAACAGTTTAATAAAGCTGCAGATGATTTGTTCTCTAAAGCAATTTCAAGCATCCGTCAGCCAATTGAGGCTCTATTTCATTGGTTGATCGAAAAAACAGACTTTCAAAGAGCGAATAAAGTGAGATCAGGCAATGGCCTTTTAGTTCATGTGTTTGGTAAATTGGCTGCTGCCTTTATTTATTTGATTTTTAACTCTTGATTCACATTATTACCTAATACCCAACATCTAACACCTGACACCTGACGCCTAACACCCAATACCTAATCACAACCCGGATGAAACAACTCCTGATCATTTCCTTATTCCTCTTAACCAACCTGCTCATGGGGCAAGAACTGAAGAAAGAAGAGAGTGGCAAAACCACAATTCCGGCATCGGATGCGGGCGACCGGAACAACAACTTTTATGACAACGAGGAAACATTCATTCTTCCGGTGAATGACCTTTATGTTGAAGGTGAAGTTGCGAACCCTGGGAAAGTCAATTTTTCAAGACTCACGAAACATTCCGTCATTGTTAAGGAAACCCTGCTGAAGGACGACGGGACCGATGCTTTTGTGGGGGCATACCGCTACGACGGATATTCCCTTTTCGATATCCTGACCGACAGGATTCTGGCTAAAAATAACACCGCAGAATTCAAGCCCATCATCGACCTTTACGTTGAGATCGAGAACCGGAAAGGTGAAAAAGTAATCCTTTCATGGGGAGAAATTTATTATCCCAATACACTTCACAATTGCATCATTGCTACAGCGGTTGCACGGATCGTACCCAGCAAAACAAAAAACCTCTGGCCATTGCCGGCCGAAAGCAAGCTGGTCGTGGCCAACGACCTGGTCACGGAAAGGAACATCTCGGGTCCCGTGAAGATCACTGTTAAATCCTATTCCCGGTCCATTCCGGCAGACCGCAATCTTGACCCTTTGTATTCACCTGAAATTAAAATTTTCAGCGGAGATCAGATTGTTGAAACGATAAAGGAAAGTCCGAAGCTCCAGCCAGAAACTGTTCATACCATATTTTACGGCCGTGGCAGGGGAATTCACAGCACGCAGCCATTTACCGGTTTTTACCTGAAGGAGTTCCTCGGGAACTATTTTAAGACCGACCGGAAGAACCTGAAGCAGGGATTTCTTGCGATTGCAGGCAAAGACGGATACCGCTCGGTTTTCAGTTTCAGCGAAATCATGAACCGCAATGACCAGGCGGAAGTACTGCTGGTTCCCTGCAAGGATGAGAAGGACGGCGGACAGTTCCGCATCTTCCCTTCCTGTGATTTCTTCTCCGACAGGGCGGTAAAGGCGGTTTCGGAGGTATATTTCAGCTGGTGAGCTGGCGAAAAGAGAAAAGGCATTGGGCATCAGGTATTTGGTATTAGGCATTAGTGACTGATCAAATGACATTCAACAATAAATGTTAACACTTAACACCTATTACCAAATACCAAATACCCAATACCTAATACCCAATACCCAACAACTAATACCTGACACCTGAATTTGAAACGCTATCAATCCATACAACTTGTCTTTATCTTCCTCGGGGCGCTGATCCTTCTTTTTATCGTCTCCCCCCTGCTCGGGATGTTCCTTAAGACAAGTCCGCGAAGTTTGTTTGAAACCGCCGGTGATAAGGAGGTTACCGGCAGCATCTGGCTAACAATATGGACCTCGATGTCAGCTACTGTCTTGTTCGCTTTTGCAGCCATTCCACTCGCCTACCTCCTTGCAAGGAAAACATTTCCGCTGAAGAAACTGGTGACCGGCATTATCGACCTTCCCATTGTCATTCCTCATTCTGCTGCAGGGATCGCGATTCTCGGGTTTGTTTCCCGGGATACAATCCTGGGCAAGCTGGGATCCGCCATCGGGCTGAATTTTATCGGGAACCCCGCCGGGATCGCAATTGCGATGGCGTTTGTAAGCATCCCCTACCTGATCAACGCTGCACGGGATGGTTTTGCCGGGGTACCTGAGCGCACTGAAAAGGCAGCCCTGACCCTGGGAGCAACCCCGGCCAGGGTCTTCTTCACCATCTCCCTGCCTCTTGCATGGCGGAATGTTGTGTCGGGACTGATCCTGATGTTTGCCCGCGGGATGAGCGAATTCGGTGCCGTCATTGTCGTTGCGTATCACCCGATGATCACACCGGTGCTCATATACGAGCGGTTCGGCTCTTTCGGACTGAAATATGCACGGCCTGTTTCCGTATTGTTCATCCTGATCTCTCTCTCGCTGTTTATCATCCTCCGGATGCTTTCCAACGACACGAAAGATATATCCTTCAACAGGAAACGAAAAAATAAGAAGACCGAAATCTCGTAAGAATCCGGATGATCTATGCTGGAAGTAAAAAACATATGTTATGATGCCGGGGAATTCTCCCTGAAATCCGTTTCCTTCAGGGTTGAAAAGGGAGATTATTTTATCCTGCTCGGGGAATCCGGAGCCGGCAAATCCATGTTGCTGGAAACCATCGCCGGGCTGGTTCATCCCGACAGCGGTTCCCTGGTGCTGGAAGGAAACGATATTACCCGCGCCAGGATCCAGAACCGGAAGATCGGGCTGGTATTCCAGGATCATGCGGTCTTTCCGCATATGACGGTTTACGAAAACATTTCCTATTCCCTTCATGGAAAAAAAATCAACAACCGGGAAAAGAAAGCAAGGGTCAACGGAATTGCCGAACTATTGAGCATATCCGGCCTCCTGGAAAGGCGGCCTGCCACCCTGTCGGGCGGAGAACTGCAACGCGTTGCACTGGCCCGCACGCTGATCCAGCGGCCGAAGATACTTCTGCTGGACGAACCGCTCGCATCGCTCGACAGCCGCATTAAATCGGAACTCCGCAGCCTGCTGCGAAAGATCCATCACCAGGGCCAAACGATCCTGCATGTGACACACGATTACGAGGAAGCCTTGTCGCTCGGCAACAGGATCGCTGTGATTCACCAGGGATCCGTGATACAGGAAGGCACACCGGAAGAGGTGTTCCGGAATCCGAAATCGGAGTTTGTCGCCCACTTTACGGGTGCCCGGAATTTTTTCAGGGCGCATGGTACAGGAGAGAACAACAACAGCATTGCCCTGCTTGAAAATACGCTCCCGGTCACACTTCTTCCGCTCGTGAACACACCGGATGGTTTTATCCTTATCCGGAGTGAGGACATCCTCCTTTCCAATGAACCCTTTGATTCCAGTGCTGCCAATAATTTTGAAGGAACCGTCGCCGAGATCATTCCCGGTATCAGTGGAACCGATGTCGTCGTCAACACGGGGATCAGCCTTCATGCATTAGTCACACCGGAGTCGGTCTCCCGGCTTGAGATCACGGAAGGAAAGAAGATCTGGATACATTTCAAGGCAACGGCAGTAAAGTTCATCCCGGCTTAGTCGTATCTTTGCAGATGGGATGGGGGATGTGGGATGTGGGATGTGGGATGTGGGATGTGGGATGCTGGATGCCGACTGCCGACTGCCGACTGAGGACTGCCGACTGAGGTCGGAGGTCGGAATAATTCGTAATTCATAATTTATAATTCGTAATTGATAATGATTCCTTTTGAAGAGGCATACGATCTGGTGATGAAACATGTCACGCCTGCGGGTACAGAGAGGGTGAACATGCCTGAAAGTCAGGACCGGATTCTTGCCGAAGATATCTTTTCGGATATTGACATGCCGCCGTTCAACAAATCGGCCGTGGATGGATTTGCCTGCCGGATGGAAGATCTTGATAAGGATCTTGAAGTGATTGAAACCATTCCTGCCGGCAAAACCCCGGAGTTCATAGTCAGCAGCGGAACGTGTTCCCGGATCATGACCGGGGCGATGATCCCTGAGGGAACGGATTGCGTGATCATGGTTGAAGAGACAAAGATCCTGGAGAACGGGAAGATGCGCTGCTCCATCCGGCAAACCTCTCCGAACATCTGCTTCCAGGGCGAAGATATCAAAGCCGGTGATCTTGTACTACCCAAGGGAACGCTGATAAAGCCTCAGCACATTGCGGTGCTGGCGGCTGCGGGAGCTGTAAATCCGAAGGTATCGGTCAGGGTTCATGTCGGGATCCTTTCAACAGGTGACGAACTGGTTGAACCGGAACACATCCCCGCCCCATCAAAAATAAGAAACACCAATGCATTCCAGCTGGCTGCACAGGTTTCCGATGCCGGCGCCATTCCGCAATACGGAGGAATTGCCGCCGATACAGAAATCTCCCTTTCGGCCATGATCTCCGACTCACTCGACCGGAATGACCTGGTACTCCTTACCGGGGGCGTTTCCATGGGCGATTTCGATTACGTCCCGAAGGTGATGAAAGAGCTGGATATTGAACTGATCTTTAAAAGCGTGGCGATCCAGCCCGGAAGACCTACTGTTTTCGGGAAGAGGGGAAACCAGTTTGTGTTCGGATTGCCAGGGAACCCTGTTTCCTCCTTTGTCCTCTTTGAGGTCCTGGTCAAACCATTCCTGTTGAAGATGATGGGATATGAAAATGGGCCTGAAATCCTTCATCTTCCCCTGGGAACAGATTTCAGACGAAATAAATCCACGCGTAAATCACTCATCCCGGTCAGGATAGAGAACGGGATGGTTTTCCCGGTGGAATATCACGGTTCGGCACACATCAATGCCTTTACCCGGGCCAACGGGATCCTCACAATTGAGATCGGAAGAACGGAGATGTTAAAAGGAGAAATTGCAGATGTTCGATCCCTTTAACCGGAAAATCAACTACCTGCGGGTATCCATTACCGACCGTTGCAACCTGCGGTGTGTCTATTGCATGCCGGAGGAAGGGATCCGCCTGATGGATCATTCCGATATCCTTCCCTATGAAAAGATTGTTGAAGTGATCCGCGAAGGGATCGCCCTCGGGATCACAAAGGTAAGGATCACGGGAGGGGAACCTCTTGTACGGAAAGGCGTGGTGAACCTCGTGGAGATGATCGCAAAACTGGAAGGCATCACCGACTTTGGCATGACCACCAACGGGATCCTTCTTGAACAATTTGCCGTAGCCCTTGCACAAGCCGGGCTTCAAAGGGTCAATATCAGTCTCGATACGATAAACCCGGAAAAATACGCCCAGACTACACGGGGTGGTGACATAAAACTGGTAATGGCCGGGATCCGAGCTGCAAAACAGGCAGGAATTTCTCCAATAAAGATAAATTGTGTAGTAAAGGGTTCTTCGGATGAGCCTGATGCCGTTGACGTCAGGGAATTCTGCCGGAAGAATGACCTTGAAGTAAGGTTTATCCATGAGATGGACCTGGATAACGGTTGTTTTACCCTGGTAGAAGGTGGCGATGGCGGGAACTGCAGAAACTGTAACCGTCTGAGGCTGACAGCCAACGGAATGATCAAGCCCTGCCTTTTCAACAACATCGGGTTCAGTATTCATGAACTCGGGATCCGCGAAGCCATGCTCCGGGCGGTAAATGTAAAGCCGGAAAAAGGCCAGGTAAATAATCATAACCTGTTTTATAATATCGGAGGATAATATTAGCTGGCGAGCTGATGAACTGGCGAGTTGGCGAGTGAAAAGAGAAATATTTATCAATTATCAATTCACCTGATGGCTAATACCCAAAACCTAACACCTAACACTTAACACCCAATACCCAATTCCTGAACCCATGAAAAAACTGACGCATGTCACTCCCGGGGGGAAAGCCCAGATGGTGGACGTAAGCAACAAACCGGATCAGCTGAGGATCGCCCGGGCGGCCGGTCATATCACCCTCTCGGCCGAAACCCTTGAACTGGTCAGGCAGAACAAGATGAAAAAAGGAGATGTTCTGACCGTCGCCGAGATCGCGGGGATACAGGGCGGGAAAAGGACCAGTGACCTGATCCCATTGTGTCATCCGCTGCAAATCACGCGGATGGATGTGAAAGCGTCGCTGGATAAGACCGGGGTGCTGGTTGAAAGCGAAGCGCGGTGTGTCGGGCAAACCGGTATCGAAATGGAGGCACTGACCGCCACCGGCATTGCCCTTCTTACCATTTACGACATGTGTAAAGCCGTTGACAAGTCCATGGTGATTGGTGCGATCAGGCTTGTGGAGAAGACAAAAGAACAGATAACAGATAATAGATAACAATTAATTACGAAAAGCGAAAAGCGAAAAGCGAATAGCGAATAACGAACAGCATGAAAACTCTCCAGATACTATCGGTAAACATTTCTGAAAAAAAAGGGACATCAAAAAAGCCGGTGAACCTGATTAACCTTACAGATCTTGGCGTTAACGATGACGCTCATTCCGGCCCCTGGAACCGGCAGGTAAGTCTGCTGGGGATGGAAAGCATCCGGAAATTTGAAATGGAAACAGGCAGAAAAGTGACCCCAGGCGAATTTGCCGAGAACATCACTACCGAAGGAGTAGAACTCTGGAAAATGAACCCGCTCGACAGGTTGCGTTGCGGGGAGACTGAACTGGAGGTGACCCAGATCGGTAAAGAATGCCATGGAACCTCCTGTGCTATTTTCAAAGAAGTGGGAAACTGTGTGATGCCTAAAGAGGGCATCTTCTGCCGTGTAGTAAAACCCGGAATCCTCTGTTCCGGAGATGTTCTTGAATATCATCCAAAAATATATTCCATACGGATCATCACCCTCAGCGACCGTGCCAGCCGCGGAGAATATGAAGACAAATCCGGCCCCCGCATCAAAGAACTTCTTGAACAATTTTTTATTCTTCATTCTTCCTTTTTCCTTTTCCATTCTTCCCTTATCCCTGATGATCCTGCCCGGCTGAGAGATCTTCTTCTTACAGCAAGGGAAGAAAAATGCGACTTCGTGTTCACCACCGGAGGAACGGGGGTCGGTCCGAGGGATTTCACCCCGGAGGTAGTAAGGCCATTGCTGGATAAGGAAATTCCGGGTATCATGGAAATGATCCGCTTGAAATACGGTGCTGAGAAACCCCATGCCCTCGTTAGCAGGAGTGTTGCCGGGGTAATGGGACAGAGCCTGGCATTTACGTTGCCCGGGAGCACAAAAGCCGTATCCGAATACATGGAGGAAATACTAAAAAGCCTGAAGCACCTTAGCAACATGGTGAACGGACTGGATCAACATTAATAACAACCTTCCGTTAATAAACAAACCGGAGCAGTGTGGATAATAAGCAATTATTGGTCGTACCTTTATCTTGAATCATTATCATGCATATGAAAAAACGACCTTCTACCCTTTCCTATGGCTTGCTTTTCCCGGGAATCTTCTTCTTTTCCTTTCTCTTTTTCAATCAGGCAACCAGCCAGACGGCAGATGACATCCGGATCATTCAGAAATCAACTCATGTTGAATCGCTTCAGAGGTACGCTGCTGATCTCAGGATGAGATCCGTCGCAAAGAAACTCGAAGCAGATGATATGGCCCGAAAAAAAGGATGGGTCATCAAACAGTCCTTCGAGAATGGCCAGGGAATTGAGCTGAAAGAACTGGACCCCAAAGGACGCCCGGTCTATTTCTCAACGGCGAACCTTACGGCAGCTAAAACGGTTTCGGCAAATAAAGTATGGAACGGCGGTGGAATGGGACTGAATCTGAACGGAACAGGAGTTGTTTTAAGGGAATGGGATGAAAGTGTTGTCAGGCCTACTCACCAGGAATATGCAGGCCGTGTCACCCAGGGCGATGCTGCTTCAGGATTTTCAGCTCATTCCACACACGTAGCCGGGACCATGATCGCAACAGGGGTCAGTGCCAATGCGCACGGTATGTCGAACCAGGCAACGCTTCGTGCTTTCGACTGGAACACTGATTATGCAGAAATGGCCGTGGAAGCGTCGGCAGGAGCCTTGCTTTCCAATGCCTCTTATGTATACATCACGGGATGGTTCAATGCAGGAACCTGGTACTGGTACGGGGATCCCTCGATCAGCCAGGTTGAGGATTATTTCTTCGGTTTTTATACGGAAGATGCACGGATCGTCGATTCCATCACTTACAGTGCCCCCTATTACCTTCCCTGCCGGGCAGCGGGCAACGACCGCGGCGAAGGTCCTGCAACCCAGCCAATCTCCCATTATGTCTATGACGGGTCCAACTGGGTCCTCTCCACTACCGTGAGAAACCTTGACGGCATGCCTACCGGGTACGACTGCATCACATACGGGTATGGAACGGCGAAAAACATTATCACCGTAGGAGCGGTAAGCGGAATTCCAGCCGGATACAGTCAGCCTTCCGATGTGATCCTTGCCGGGTTCAGCTGCACGGGTCCGACAGATGATGGTCGTATCAAGCCGGATATTGTAGCCGACGGGGTCAACCTCTATTCAACCTATTCAACAGCCGATAATGCCTATGCATCCATGACGGGAACCTCGATGGCCACCCCCAACGCGGTTGGTTCGCTGGGCCTGCTTCAGCAACATTTTAAAAATCTTCACGGTGTGTTCATGCTCGCTGCAACCCTGAAAGGTCTCGCCATCCATACTGCCGATGAGGCCGGTACGTCACCGGGTCCGGACTACCGTTATGGCTGGGGGCTCCTGGATATCGCCAAAGCCGCATCCCTTCTGAGCAATACCACCACTGCAACGGTTAAGGAACTGACGCTGGCAAACGGACAAACATACACCCTGAGTTTTAAATCGAACGGAACCGATCCGGTCAGGGCAACTATTTGCTGGACGGATCCCCCGGGGACCCCCCCGGCTCCTTCCCTGAATCCGCCGGATATCATGCTGGTGAACGACCTTGACCTGCGTATCGACGGGTCAGTTTACAAACCCTGGATCCTCGACCCCTTGAACCGGCCGGCCGCAGCTACAACCGGCGATAACATCCGCGATAACGTTGAACAGATCCTTACACCCGTGCTTGCCGTGGGATGCCACACCCTTACGGTAACCCATAAGGGCACGCTTTCGGGAGGAGCCCAGGCTTTCTCCCTTATCCTGAGCGGAATCACGGTATTTCCACCCTTTGTTGCCGGAATCATCAGCGGAAATCAGAATATCTGCAGCAACACAACTCCTGCAATCCTGACCGGCATCCCACCCACCGGAGGAAATCCACCTTACTCCTACCAGTGGCAGAGTTCAGCCGACAGCATCACCTTTACCAACATCCCCGGGGCTACCGGGATCAACTACCAGCCCGGGATCCTGACTGCAACAACCTGGTACCGGCTGGTTCAGTCTTCCCCCGGCAGCTGCGAGAGCCTTGCAACTAATGTTGTAAAAGTCAGGGTTTACCCCTTACCGGTACCTTCCATCACCGGCACGCAGAATCTGTGTGTCAATTCCGGAAACTATACCTATTTCACGGAACCGGGAATGACCTCCTATTCCTGGAGTGTCTCTTCAGGGGGTTCCGTCACAAGCGGACTGGGAACAAATACGATCATGGTTGTCTGGAATACTCCCGGCGCACAAACCATAACCGTTACCTATATCAGTGCAAACGGATGCGCACCGGCCTCTGCAACCATACTTCCCGTGACCGTCAATCCTTTGCCGGGTCCGGCCGGAAACATCACGGGAACACCGGTGGTCTGTTCGGGATCAACCGGGGTAGCCTACTCCGTTGCAATTATCCCCAATGCGGTGACTTATATCTGGACCCTGCCTCCCGGAGCTACCATCTCATCCGGGTTATGGACCAGTTCTATTCTTGCCGATTTCCCGACCGGCTCCATTTCGGGAAATATTGTCGTCACCGGAAATAACCAGTGCGGAGACGGTATTGCCTCCAGCCCTTTCGCGGTTACCGTCAGCCCGGTTCCTCCCCAGCCTGAAATCAGCCAGCAGGGCGACAGCCTTGTGTCCGATGCGCCGGCAGGGAACCAGTGGTACGATGTTTCAGGATCCATCGCGGGAGCAACCTACCCGGTTTACACACCTTCGGTGAACGGCATGTACCGCGATATCGTGACCCTCAACGGATGTTCATCAAATCCTTCCGAATGGATAAATTTCGTCATGACAGGAATAAGCGCCGTCAGTAAATCCCATATCCGGATTTACCCGAATCCTGCTATCGGCAGCATCCGGATTGAAATCTACCTCGAACGGACCTCAGCCGTCAGCATCAGCCTGATGAGCCTGACCGGGACCAACGTCAAAATCGTGAACCCGGGCAACCTGCCGAAAGGAGTTACCAAAATGGTCATCGACTGCAATGAAATCAGGGAAGGGATCTATTTCCTGAAGGTGACGACCGATTCGGATTCATTTGTACAGAAGGTTATCCTGAAAAAATAGCGAAATGGCGATATGAAAAAAGAAAAATACCATTTAACTGCGTAGCGGTTACATTATTATAGAAAAAATAAAATTCCATTGAACCCTACAGGGTTTACAGTAAAAGCTGCACCGCGAAGGCGCTAAGACGCAAAGAATTGAAAATCAATAATACTATTTTTTTTTGTGTCTTTGCGTCTTTGCGGTTAAAAATGGCTTTTGAGACACCCTGTGCAGGGAATGAGGTGAGAAGATCATCAGAATACAATCTCCCCAAGGTGATGTTGTTCCAATAGAATATTTTCTTTGATTTTTATATGATGTTTCGTATTTCATTTATTTTTATATCTTTACAAAACAATTGATTTAGCTACTCCCCGCCTGCCCAACATTTTTTCAAATGAAACCCAGGAAACAAAAAAATCCGGTTCCTTTAAACGTAAAGGTACCTGCTAAGACCTCGACCAGAGAGTTTCCGATCGTCGGCATCGGGGCCTCTGCCGGAGGCCTGGAGGCGCTGGAACAGTTTTTTGCGAATATGCCGACTGACACAGGGATGGCGTTCGTTGTTATTCAGCATCTTGACCCGACGCATGTCGGCATTATGCCCGAGTTGCTGCAGCGGATTACCCGTATGAAGGTGAATCAGGCCACCGACGGACTTAAAGTGAAGCCGGATACGGTATATGTGATCCCGCCCAATAAAAGTCTTTCCATCCTGAATCGGTCGCTTCAGCTTTTTGAACCGGTTGAGGTACGCGGCCTGCGCCTGCCCGTGGATTTCTTTTTCCGGGCCCTTGCACTCGATGTACATGAAAATTGCATCGGAATTATTCTCTCAGGGATGGGCAGCGACGGCAGCCTGGGACTAAAAGCCATTAAAGAAAAGAATGGTCTGGTGCTCGTGCAGGATCCTTCATCGGCTAAATTTGACGCCATGCCCTGCAACGCACTCAATGCCGTGCATGCAGACATCGTGGCCCCCGCCGGGGATTTACCCGCCCGTCTCATCGCTTCCTTACGATATTCCCCGATAGTTGCACTGAACCCGGAATCGGAAATCAAGATCAAAGGGAACCTTGATAAAATAATCCTGCTGCTCCGCGAGCAATCGGGTCACGACTTTTCCTTTTACAAAAAGAACACGCTGTTTCGCCGTATTGAACGGCGTAAAGGAGTTCACCAGATCGACAAGCTTCAAAACTACGTCCGGTTTTTACAGGAAAACCCGAAAGAAGGAGAGATCCTGTTCAAAGAGCTGCTGATTGGTGTCACAAGCTTTTTCAGGGATTATGAAGCCTGGAAAATTATTGAAGAAAAAGTTCTCCCCGCCTTAATTAAAGATCTGCCAAACGGCCATATCCTGCGGGCATGGGTTCCGGCCTGTTCCACCGGTGAAGAAGCTTATTCGCTGGCCATAACCTTCAAAGAGGTCATGGGAAATCTTAAAAAGCATAAAAACCTCGCTTTGCAGATCTTTGCAACCGATCTTGACACCGATTCCGTTAACATAGCCCGAAAGGGTCTCTACCCCAAAAACATCACTGCCGATGTTACTCCTGAGCGGATCGCCAGGTATTTTACTGCTGAAGAAGATCACTACCGTGTGAATAACTCCATTCGGGAAATGGTGGTGTTTGCACCGCAGAATATCATCAAAGACCCGCCATTTACCAAACTCGATATCCTCACCTGCAGAAATTTGATGATCTACCTGGAACCTGATCTGCAGAAAAAACTCATCTCCCTCTTTCACTATAGTCTTGTGCCCGGGGGGATTCTTATGCTCGGCACTGCCGAAACGCTTGGCCAGAAAAAAGAGGGCTTTATCGAATTGAGTGCCAAATCAAAAATCTTCAAGTGCACTGCATCCGATCTTGAAACCGAATTGCTTGATTTTCCAAGCTCCTTTTACCGTCCGAAAATGGAAATTTCCGAAATGAATTTGCCACCCAAGGTTGTCGAAAACATACAGGTCCTTGCCGACCAGGTTTTGCTTCAGCGTTTTGCCCCTGCAAGTGTACTGGTGAATGAAAAAGGCGACATTGTTTACATCACCGGCCGCACAGGCAAGTACCTCGAACCCGTTGCCGGTAAGGCAAACTGGAATATTTATGCAATGGCCCGTGATGGCTTGCGAATGGAATTGCCGGGTGCCTGCCGCAAAGCAATTAAAAGCTTTGACCCGGTGTTGTTGCGCCACATTAAGATAGGAACCAACGGGGGATCCCAGTTTGTGGACGTTACGGTCCAGCAGATTGAAAAACCGGATGCGATCAGGGGCATGATCATCATCGTGTTTACCGATGTACCCTTAACGCTTGACCTGGTTCCATTAACACAAAAAAAAGGCGGGCAGGGTTCCACCAGGCGGGTTAAAGAACTTGAGATTGAACTGCAGCGGAACTTTGAAGACCTGCAAAGTACCCGCGAAGAGATGCAGACCTCGCAGGAAGAACTCAAATCGACAAACGAAGAGCTGCAATCAACCAATGAAGAGCTGCAGTCGACCAACGAAGAACTGACCACCTCCAAGGAAGAGATGCAGAGCCTGAACGAAGAGCTGCAGACTGTGAATGCTGAATTGCAAAGCAAGGTGAATGATTATATCCGGGCGAACGACGATATGAAAAACCTGCTCAACAGCACGGAGATCGCCACACTTTTCCTCGACAAGGAACTGAACATCCGCAGGTTCACCGACCATGTGACCAAAATTATAAAACTCCGTACCACAGATGTCGGCCGCCCGTTTACCGATCTTGTTACCGATCTGAAGTATCCCGAAATAGGAAATGATGCCCGAAAGGTGATCAGGACACTGATCACCATCGAGACATCGATTGAATCAACCGACGGAAGGTGGTTTAAGGTACGGATCATGCCCTACCGCACCATCGATGACCGCATCGATGGGCTGGTAATGACATTTGCAGATATTACAGTGGCAAAAAAGCTTGAAATAGAACTGAAAAAAGCAAATGAGGTACTACGCAGAATCAAGAAAAGTGAATGAGCTGTTTAACTTAAAACCGCCAGGATAATGGTCTTGACCTTATGAAAAAATCCAGTAATAAAACATCAGATGCAACCCTGCGGGCGAAAGCGGAGAAAATCTTAAATGATCTTTCGACGGCCATTAACCCGTTAAAAACATGGATGTCGAAACCCGATGCATTGAAACTTATCCACGAATTGCAAGTCCATCATATTGAACTGGAGCTGCAGAATGAAGAGCTTATCCTTGCCGCAGAGGAGAGAGAAAGTACCCGGGAGAAATTTATTGAATTCTATGATTTTGCACCCACCGGGTTTTTCACACTCTCCAAGGAAGGTGAAATTCTCGAGTTGAACCTCTGCGGATCCCAGTTGCTTGGCAAAGACCGGACATATCTGGCAAACAAGCAATTTGGCTTTTTTGTTTCCAAGGCAACAAAGAAAAACTTCAACTTGTTTCTTGAGAAAATATTCAGAAGCAAAGCCCGGGAATCGTGCGAGATCACGCTGCAAAACAATGACAGCAATCCCGTTCGTGCTTTTTTAACGGGAATAGCACTTCCTGATGGTGAACACTGCTATATCAACCTGGTTGATATTTCTTCCTTGTAGAAATAACGAAGGCTGTTCATCATGAAATCAAGACTGATTTTGATTTCCGTCCTCTTGTCAATCATTGGCCCGATATTTTGCCAGCAAGCTGATTCACTGCTCAACAAAGTCGAACAGTGGAAACTGAAACACCTGATGAAAGGTCTCAGTATCCAGGTTTATGCCGACGCTTATTATGTAGGGAATATCGGAGGTACAATTCCGACATCACATACTTATGAGTTTCAGACAAACAGTCCGTATATCAATGAAGCCCGGTTGAATATGTTCGACGTTCAGCTCAATTACAACACAAGCTGGTCGAGGATGATGGCTGAATTCAGGCTTGGTGACCAGCCTCTGCTTTTATCCAATTCGACAGCCCAGTGGACAAACTACCTGAACCAGGCTTCCCTGGGGTTTAAGTTTGCCAAAAGATTCTGGATTGATTTCGGGTATCTCGATAGCCCGATGGGTGTTGAATCATCCATGCCAATCAATAATATATTAAGTACTTGCACTGTTGGAACCTACTTTGAACCAAATTCCGTCCTTGGCGGCTTTCTCTCTTATTCCACGCCGGACGAGACGTGGAGCTTAGGCGTTTGGGCCGGCAATCAATTTTCCCTTCCCGACGGAAAGAATATTCATGTGACGTATGGAATTGATGTCTCATTTAACCCATCAGAAAAACTAACCTTGAGCTTCAATAATTACATGGGGAATATTGCAAAAAGCGGGGTAAGCTATTATAAATATCTTGCTTATAATAATTTATACATCACATACAACCCGATTCCAAAATTGAATTTCACAGGCCAGACCGACATCGCATTTCAAAAAGTTTCAAGTACCGAAAAAGATTCAGTGAAAATGGGGACCGTGATTTCAGGTCTGCTGGGTGGAAGATATTACTTTTTACCGAAGTTTGCCATGGCGCTGAGGGCTGAGGTTTATTATGACCCAGAGGATATTTTTATAGCTGGAAAACATTCAGGAAAAACGTCAGATTTCATCATTTACGGTTTCTCTGCCGGACTGGAATTCAATCCCGGCAAGGACGCTTATATCCGGCTGCAGTATAGTTATCTTACAACGGGCGATCCTAAAGTAAAGCCCTTTAATGAAGTCGTCTCGGAAAAGCCATCCTACCATTACTGGCCCGATTACATGAGGCAATGCTATACAATCACGACAGGACTGAGATTTTAAATAACGGCCACTATCTTCGGACAAGCCGACAGAGTTGATAATCCTGAATTTTAACACCGATCCTAATCCGTTTTACCATTCCCACCGCTGTCCCCTCCTACCAAAGATAAACCCCGATAACGCAATGTTAACGGGGTTTTTTGTTGATTTGATCGTACCCGGGGCGGGACTTGAACCCGCACGCTCGCGATGAGCACAGGATTTTAAGTCCTGCGTGTCTACCAATTCCACCACCCGGGCAATTGAGTGTAGGTTTGAAAAAAAACCCTCTCCTGAGGGTTTCATTTTTAGAGCGAAAGACGGGATTCGGACCCGCGACCCCGACCTTGGCAAGGTCGTGCTCTACCAGCTGAGCTACTTTCGCGTGCGATTTGGGAGTGCAAATTTATTAAATTTTTAAAAACTCCAACGTTTTTTTATTTGTTACACCCAAATTTAACTAAATCTAATCATTGGAAGACATTTCAATCCCGGTAAAACAAGGCTATTTCTTTTTTTTATGTGATGAACCAGATAGGTCTTAAATCAGTGACAGGATCAAGATGTGAATAGAACGAAAAAATAAATTCATTTTCTGTATTACCATTTCAGTTAAGAACGATTAATGTATTAAAAAGGGCAGGTGCCTGTTTTCTCGCAGATTTCTCGCCGAGTTTCGCAGAGTATATCGCAGAGTCTCGCAGAAATAGTGCGGAGTTTCGCTAAGTTCTACAGAAATGAATGAAAATGATCTTTCGTATGTGATTCGGGGTGCCGCTTTCAAAGTTCATTCAGCACTTGGTCCCGGATTATTGGAGTCGGTTAATGAAGTTGCCCTTTCCCATGAGCTGAGAAAATCAGGACTTGAGGTCAGGAATCAGGTTGGGATTCCTTTCATCTATTCAGAGATCAGATTTGATATAGGATTCCGGCTGGATATTATCGTTGACGATAAAGTAATCATTGAGATTAAATCTGTTGAAAAATTACAGGATGTCCATCATAAGCAACTGCTGACCTCTCTGAAGTTGACGAATAAGAAACTGGGACTGCTTATAAACTTCAATATCGTTTCATTGAAATACGGTATTGTAAGAATAGCCAATAACCTTTAACATCAGCAATTTTCATCTGCGAGACTCTGCGATTTACTCTGCGAAACTCTGCGAGAAATTTGTGAGAAATTTGTGAGAAATCTGCGAGAAATAACAGCCTGACTTCGGAGGGGCTTATCCCTTCGATTTCCCAAGCAGTTTTTTTATCTCATTCAGCTTCATCAGCGCCTCCACCGGCGTCAGCGTATTGATGTCGGTATTCAGGATATCCTCCCGGATCTGAAGGAGCGTGGGATCATCCAGCTGGATAAAGCTCAGCTGGTATCCGGTGGCCGGATGTGAGATGCGGGAGGTGGGATGTGGGATGTGGGATGCAGGATCTGTTTTTTTATTTTTCCCTTCCTTATCAAGGATCCAGGATCCAGGATCCGTCAATTTCTTCCCTAACTCTTCGGAATTATGCGATTTCTCGAGTTGAAGAAGGAGCTCGTTGGCACGTTCAATAACCAGCGATGGCATTCCCGCCATCCTGGCCACATGGATGCCAAAGCTGTGTTCGCTTCCCCCGGGCAGGAGCTTGCGGATGAAGAGGACCTTGTTCTGGATCTCCTTCACGGCAACATGATAGTTCCGGATCCGCGGGAAAAGTTCCGCCATTTCGTTCAGTTCGTGGTAATGGGTGGCGAAAAGCACTTTAGCCCGGAACAGGGGATGTTCATGAAGGTACTCGGCGATGGCCCAGGCGATGGAGATCCCGTCGTAGGTGCTGGTGCCCCTGCCGATCTCGTCGAGGAGGATCAGGCTGCGTGTCGAGATGTTGTTCAGGATGCTCGCAGTTTCATTCATCTCCACCATGAAGGTCGATTCGCCGGAGGTGATGTTGTCGGAAGCCCCCACCCACGTGAAGACCTTGTCCGTGATGCCCAGCACTGCCGAATCGGCAGGGACATAGCTGCCCATCTGCGCCATCAAAACGATCAGTGCCGTCTGGCGGAGCAAAGCTGATTTCCCCGACATGTTAGGACCCGTGATGATGAGGATCTGCTGGTTTTTATCATCGAGACAAACGTCGTTGGAAATGTATTGTTCGCCCTGTTTCAGCTGCTGTTCGATCACGGGATGACGCCCGCCTTTGATGTCGAGGATATAGGAGTCGTTCAGCACCGGGCGTGTATACTTGTTTTTCTCCGCAATCCGTGCAAACGAAACCAGCACGTCAAGACGGGCAGCAAGGATTGCATTCAGCTGGATCGGGCTTATGTAATCGGCCAGGAACAGCACAAGGTCATTGAAGATCCACGTCTCCAGCGCGAGGATCTTTTCTTCCGCGCCCAGGATCTTCTCCTCGTATTCTTTAAGCTCTTCCGTGATGTACCTTTCGGCATTCACCAGGGTTTGTTTCCTTGACCATTCCGGCGGAACTTTCTCTTTGTGGGAATTGGTGACCTCGAGATAGTAGCCGAAAACATTGGTATAACCGATCTTCAGTGAAGAGATCCCGGTACGTTCTATTTCACGCTGCTGGATCTTCACAAGGTAGTCTTTCCCTGAATAGGCAAGTCTTCTCAGATCGTCCAGTTCCTCCGAAACCCCTTCCCGGATCACATTTCCCTTCGAAACCATTGCCGGCGGGTCGGGCTGGATCTCCTTTTCGATTTTTTCCCTGGCGAGGTTGCAGACATTGAACTGTTCGCCGATCTTCATCATTCCCTCATTTCCGGAAGCGGCACAGGCCTCTTTCAGGATACCGGTGCACTCGAGCACACGGGCGAGGTGAACCATCTCCCTCGGGATGATCTTGCCGACAGAGACCTTCGAGATCAGCCGCTCCAGGTCGCCGATGCGCTGGATATTTTGCCGCACGAGTTCGGCGGTCTCCTTCCGATCCATAAAATAGCTGACCATATCCAGCCGCTCCTCGATCGGAAGACGGTCTTTCAGGGGAAGTATGATCCACCGTTTCAGCAGCCTGGATCCCATCGGAGAAACCGTATGGTCGAGGGTGCTCAGCAGCGTGGCTGCATGTTCATTGGATGAATTCAGCAGTTCGAGGTTCCGGATGGTGAAACGGTCGAGCCACACATAATGATCTTCCTCGATGCGCGAAAGTTTGGTGATGTGCCCCAGCCGGTCGTGCTGGGTCTCGGCGAGGTAGTGAAGCACTGCTCCTGCAGCGATCACCGCCGGCTCCATGTTCCCCACGCCAAAGCCCTTGAGGGAGGTGGTCTGAAAATGTTTCAGGAGGATATCACTGGCAAAATCGGACGAAAAAACCCAGTCTTCGAAAGTATTGATGTAATATTTGCTCCCGAAGAGCTCGCAGAATTTCTGCCGTTTGTTTTTCTGGACGATGATCTCGCTGGGGCGGAAGGTCTGGATCAGCTTGTCAATGTATTCGACCGATCCCTGGGCAAGGTAAAACTCACCGGTCGAGACATCCAGGAAAGAGATGCCGGATATTTTTTCGTCAAGGTTGACACTCGCAAGGAAATTGTTCTCCCTCTGTTCAAGGATTTTATCGTTATACGAAACTCCCGGCGATACAAGTTCGGTGACGCCCCTCTTCACTATTGTCTTGGTGAGTTTCGGATCTTCCAGCTGGTCGCAGATGGCAACCCTCAATCCTGATTTTACAAGCCTGGGAAGATAGGTATCAAGCGCATGATGAGGAAATCCTGCCAGTTCGATATACGATGCAGCGCCGTTGGCACGCCGGGTAAGAACGATCCCGAGGACGCCGGCCGTTCGTATCGCATCCTCTCCGAAGGTCTCATAGAAATCGCCGACCCTGAAAAGCAGCAGTGCATCCGGATATTTCGTCTTGATGGCATTGTATTGCTTCATCAGCGGTGTAACCGCTATCTCTTTCCCGGTCTCTTTCGTCATCCGTCAATCAGCTATAAAGGTTATAAAAACATCCGGGCTCAGAATATTGTAAATCTTTCAATGTGTGAATTATGTAACTTATTTGTTTTGTCATGTAACACTTTTCAAATTTAACCGGCTCAAATTTGTACTTTATAAAAGACCGGTTACCGGCTGCGGGATGATTTGATCAATTTCTTACTTTTACCTTTTCTTTTGTGCCGTGAAAAAGTAAAGTCTGCATCCGTCTTACAAAAGTATATTAATTTCTTTCAATGCGAAAACTGAAGACAACGGAAATGAACCGCCTGACCCCCGATGAATTCAAAACGGCTGCCAAGATCCCCGTGGTCGTTGTGCTTGACAACATCCGGAGCCAGAACAACATCGGTTCGGTATTCCGCACTGCGGATGCCTTCAGGCTCGAAGCACTTTACCTTTGCGGCATCACGGCTACACCTCCCCACCGGGAGATCCACAAAACGGCACTCGGATCAACCGAATCCGTGAACTGGAAATATTTCCCTGAAACGATTTCCGCACTGGATTCCTTGAAAAACGATGGGTATGTCCTGCTCGGAATTGAACAGACTACCACCAGTACCCCTTTGAATCTGTTCCAGCCTGAAAAAAATAAAAAGTATGCCCTGGTATTCGGAAATGAGGTGAACGGGCTGGATGAATTGCTGATCCCCCGTTTGCAGGGCTGTATTGAAATTCCGCAATTCGGAACGAAACATTCCCTGAATATTTCGGTTGCTGCAGGAATCGTGATCTGGGATTTTTTAGTGAAACTTGAAAACTTTTTTTAACTAAATTGCAACCAATCTGATAAAGCCCCGTATAATTGAAAAGATTCAGAAATTTTTTATTGCAATTTTATATAAAAGTTATATTTTTGCCCTCTGATATTGAGGTTATATTTGTTACATATTTGGCTAGTAATCAACAATTTGTTAATTTATTAAGTTTTAATAACACTCTTTTGCTGAAAAAATCAAAGCCATGAGTGTTGTATTTACTACATTATTCGATATATTTGTAAAATCAATAAGCAATATCTAAATCATAATTAAAATTCCGATGTATGAAAAAAGTTTATGAACTCTTGTCTAAGGCAATGATTGTCATGCTCGTGACAATTATTCCTTTGGTTTCATTTGCTCAGACGACGACTACCACGACGAAAAAGGAAGACCCGAAAGCTGCCAAAGAGGAACCAAAAAAAGTGGATAACAAAGCGCCAACGCACACCTACTGGAGTGTTACTGCGTACGGATCCATGAACCAGTTTAACGGTGATCTCTCAAAAAATCTCCTGTTAAACGATAAATGGATGTTTGGTGCCGGGGCAATGGTCACCAGGCAGTTTACCCGTGTAATCGGAACCCGCTTTAAGATCGGCTGGGCTCCTCTTTCTTCACAGGTCGACAACAAATATGTTCCCGGCGGAGCCCTGACAGACCCCGTTAGCGGTCAAAAAGGAGACTACATCAAACAAAGGTTCACCACATACGTGATTGAAGGCGACCTTCAGTTGACCGTTAACTGGGTTAACTGGATCATGGGTTACAAACCGGAAAGGTTCTTCACATCCTATCTTATTGCAGGTTTCGGTATCGACCACCAGCAAGGCCGGAAGTGGGACGCCAATACCGACACCATCCTCAGCTATCTCGGCTATCCTACGCACAAAGGAAACGAAAAGCAGGGATATGGCAACAACAATGGCATCGGAAGCTGGAATGCACAATTCAAGACAGTTGCAGGTATCGGATTTGATTTCAACCTAAACAAACACTGGTCAATCAACCCCGAAGTAGTCTGGAGATGGCAGGGAAGCGATCAGCTTGACCTGACCCCGGGCGGAAAAATGCAGGTGTTCAATGATATGTACAGCGGTGTAAATATCGGCCTGACCTACAAATTTGCATACGGCGGTTGCACCCTGAAGCAGATGGAAAAGAATTACCCGACGGTAAAATTCGAAACCACTCCTGCCGTTCTTGTTGAAAAAGGAGACTCTGTTACGGTTACTGTAAAAGGGACCTTCCCCCCCAAATATTTCTGCCCGAAAGCTGCCATGTATTTCGAGCCCGTGCTGAAATATGAAGGCGGTACCTATGCTCTGAAACCCATGACCATCATGGGAGAAAAAGTAACCGGAGACGGCGTTCAGATCAAATTCAAAGAAGGCGGATCTTTCACCTATACAACCACCTTCCCGTACAAACCGGAAATGGCAACTTCACAACTTATTGTTTGCCCTTTAATCTATGAAACAAAGGATTATAAAGCAATCCCGAAAAAGGATGAGCTCAAGGTCAAGGTAAAATACAGTGAACTGGCCTGCAGGGATCTTGCTCCCGGTATCATCCATACCCCGACCCGCATCATGACCGACTTCACCACCCTGATCGCAGATCACGGTTATATTAAAGAAGTCATCATTTCGAAGACCGGTATCCTTTATTTCAAGGTCAATGTCTACAAACTCGACCTCAATTTCGGCATCAACAAGACACCCGCTGCAAAAGATGTTCTCACCGGACTGGATGAATTCATCAAGAAGTCCTGGAAACTCAAGGATATCACCATCAACGGCTGGGCATCTCCCGAAGGGGAAGAGACCCTCAACGTCGGACTTTCCGAAAACCGTTCAAAATCCGGAAACACCTATATGATCGATCAGTATAAGGCATGGGTGAAGGAAGCTGAAAAAGGCAACAAAGACAAGAAAGATGTTAAAGCAAAAACAGAGGCTGCCGGAAAAGATGTCAACTTCGTACTTAACCACCATGGCCCGGATTGGAATGGGTTCCTCGCTGCAGTCAAAGCCAGCAGCATCAAGGATAAGGACAAAATCCTGAATGTGATCAATTCTGCCGGTGACGAGAAGAAGAAGGAACAGGAAATCCGCAACATGATCGTCATCTATCCGGAAATCGAAAAAGACATGCTGCCTCCTCTCAGAAGGGCTGAGATTACAGCCAATGCCTATGAGATGAAATATACCGATGCAGAACTTTCAAAAATGGCTGTCAGCAATCCCGACAAACTGAAAGTTGAAGAGCTGCTCTATGCAGGCACCCTCACCACCGATGCCGCTACCAAGCTCACCATCTACGAAAATGCAGCAAGGCTTTACCCGAACAGCTGGAAAGCTCAGAACAATGCCGGTAATGCAGCCATTGCAACCGGTAACCTCGACAAGGCTGCCAACTACCTGACCAAAGCTGCTGCTCTCGCCCCGAACAACGGAATCGTAGAGAACAACATTGGTGTCGTAGCCGGGAAAAAGAAGGATTACAAAAAAGCTGAAGACCAGTTCAAGAAAGCTCAGCAGCTGGGTGAAAATGAAAATTATAACCTGGGTGTGCTGATGATCCCGAAAGGCGATTATGCAAAAGCAAACAGTATGCTTGCAAATGCAAAATGCACCTACAACCTCGGACTTGCACAACTGGTTTCCGGTAACACAAGCGGTGCTGTAACAACACTGCAATGTGCTCCTCAGACCCCCGAAACATTCTACCTGCTTGCTGTATGCGGTGCACGCTCTGCAAACACCAAAATGTTGTATGAAAACCTCACCAAGGCCGTTGCTGACCCTGCACTGAAAGCAGAAGCAAAGGGCGACCGTGAATTCTACAACTACGCAAACACGCAGGACTTTAAAAACATCGTAAAATAATCTTTGGCGTACGAGATAAAAAAAAGCCGTCCAGCTTATTTGGGACGGCTTTTTTTTTATGCGTGAAGGTGGTCCTCAGTCGGCAGTCCTCAGGCTTCGACCCTGGTAATCCCTGTTTCATAATCTGAACCTATCAGGGCAACCATCTTCTCATAGTCTTCCCTGCGGTTTACAAAATCCATCCTGTTCGTGTCGATGATCAGGATCCTCATGTTCTGCTGCTGCCGCAGGAATTCAAGATAACCGGACTGGATCTTTTCCAGGTATTCAAAATCGATGTTCTGCTCATACGACCTTCCCCGTTTCAGGATGTTTCTCTTCAGGTGATCGATGTTGAGGTAGAGATAAACCAGCAGATCAGGCTTGGGAAGCGAAGCCTCGATGATCGTAAACAACCGGATGTACAATGCCAGTTCATCGCCGTCGAGCGTCTTCCCCGCAAAGATCATCGATTTATGGATAAAATAATCGGCAATGGTGAAGGATCGGAAGAGATCCTGGTGTGTCAGCTGGTCTTTGAGCTGCTGGTAGCGGGAAGCCAGGAACGACAACTCCAGCGGAAAAGCGTATTTCGCAGGGTTCTCATAAAATTTCGGAAGAAAAGCATTGTCTTCGAACTGCTCGAGTATCAGCTTGCCATTGAATTCCTGTGAGATCCGGGTGGCAAGAGAGGTTTTTCCCGCACCAATATTCCCTTCGATCGCAATAAAATTGTACTTCATCAGATGATTTGAAATGCCAGTTTAAGATGTAAATATAAGGAGTTTTGACTAACCAGCTCTCCCCATCAGGGAACGATCAATAAGTTCTGATTCACCGCTAAGACGCAAAGACGCTAATAAATATATTTTTCTTTTGCGTTCTTCGCGCCTTTGCGCCTATGCGGTAAAATGAAAAAACGATCAGAAAAGACTAACCCTTGGGGAAAGGTCAGTTATCTTTCAATTTTCCTTACCTCTTTCAGGTCGGTGCAATCACGGAGAATATCTCCGATCGTTTTGCCGGACAGAGGATGAACAAATGAATGTGCGATCTCATCCAGCGGAACCAGTACGAACCTCCGCTCAGGCAACCTCGGATGGGGGATCTTCAACCCTTCCTGATCCACCACTATCCCATCATAGAAAAGGATATCGATGTCAATGATCCTGGAGGAATACCCGGTTCCCGGTCGTTCCCTGCCAAACAGTTTCTCGATGCGTTCAATCCTTTGCATGACCTCTTCCGGCGAAAGTGAAGTCCGGCACTGCAACGCGGCATTCAGGAAAAGATCATCCGACGCGAATCCCCAGGGTTCGGTTTCGTATAAGGATGAACGCATAACAACCGGCCCGATCATCTCCGCGATCAGATCCGCCGACCGGTCCAGCTGGCTCTTCCGGTCGCCGAGGTTACTGCCCAGAAGCAGGTACAGGGAATGTTGTTCCATTCGGATTGAAAAGGCAAAGGTAAAAACCCTACTGAAAAAATCCTGATAAATATTGTAATCGGGAAACATTATCTTTGTTGTGAAAATCCAATACATCGCCTTATGAAAGAGTTCTTTAAATTTATGTTTGCTTCGATGCTGGGCTTCTTCCTTACCCTCATCCTGATCTCCGTGATCCTCTTCTCCGTGGTTGCCATCATTGCCTCCGTCGCCACAACCGAAGTAGTCTCCACCCCCCGCAATGCCGTCCTGCAGATCAAGCTCGACCGCACCATCATTGACCGCGGCCAGAAAAAATCGATTTTCGGCGACATGTATTCCATGAGAAGGCGGGATGGTCTCACCGACATTCTCGACAACATCCGTAAAGCAAGGAACGACAACGATATCAAGGGGATACTCCTGGATGTCAGCGTGATCCCGGCCGGACTATCCACCATCAGCGAAATCCGCGATGCCCTTGCCGATTTTAAGAAATCAGGGAAGTTCATTGTCAGCTACAGTGAATTTTATTCGCAGGGAGCCTACTATCTTGCGTCGGTATCCGACCGCATCTACCTTCAGCCCCAGGGAATGGTCTTCTTTAAAGGACTGGATGCGGAACAGACCTTTATCAAAGGCACCCTTGAAAAGCTTGACATCAAAATGCAGATCATCCGGCACGGGAAATTCAAAGCCGCAACAGAGCCCCTTTTCCTCGACAAGATGAGCGCTGAAAACCGGAAACAGATCTCGGAACTGATCCGCAATTCGTGGGAAAAAATAGTGGAAGCGGTCTCCTCTTCCAGGAACATCAGCGCCGGCAGGTTGAACGAGATCGCCGACAGCCTGAAGGCGGAAACGCCCGAAGATGCCGTGAAGTATAAACTCGTCGACCAGCTGGCCTACAGGGATCAACTCCTGAATGACCTCCGGAAGAAACTCGGGCTTTCAGAGAAAGCGGATATCAGTTTCATCACATTGGACAAATATTCGAACGTTCCCGACTCCCGTTCCGGGGTCTTCGGAAAAGACGGAAAGATCGCCGTCATCTATGCTACCGGCAACATTGGCGGAGGCAATGGCGACGACCAGTCAATCGGATCTGAAAGGCTCAGCAAGGCATTCCGGAAAGCACGGGAAGATAAAAAGATCAAGGCAATCGTTTTCAGGATCAATTCACCGGGCGGAAGTGCGCTGGCCTCCGACGTAATCTGGCGTGAAGTCTCCCTGGCCGCAAAAGAAAAACCGGTGGTTGCCTCCTTCGGCGACGTTGCCGCATCCGGCGGATATTATATTGCCTGCCCTGCCACCAGGATCCTGGCCGACCCGACCACGATCACTGGATCCATCGGTGTTTTCGGGGTGATCCCGAACCTGAAGGGATTCTTCAACAACAAACTCGGAATTACATTTGACGAGGCCAAGACCAATGCCAACTCCGACTACATCAGCATAACCAAACCGATGCCGGCCTACCAGGAGAAGGTATTGCAGGCAGGCATTGAGAGCATCTATGCACAGTTTGTGGCCAAAGTGGCTGAAGGAAGGCATCTTTCCACAGCATCGGTCGACAGCATCGGCCAGGGCCGTGTCTGGAGCGGAACCGATGCCAAACGGATCGGCCTGGTGGATGAATTCGGCGGGTTCGACAGGGCCATTGAAGTAGCAATGGCACTCGCGAAGATCAAAAACTACAGCCTTATCTACCTTCCCGAGCAAAAGGACCCGCTGGAAGAGCTGATCGACCAGCTTACAGGCAATGAAGCCAGGATGAAAGCCCTTGAAAAAGAGATGGGTGAATACTACAAGTATTACCAGTACCTGAACGAACTGCAGCAGATGAAAGGCATACAGGCAAGGATGCCGTTCGACATCAGCATCAATTAATATCGGAGAACAGAGGTCTGAGGTCTGAGGTCTGAAAAACGAGAATAGAAAACTGAGGATCGAAGAAGACTACCGCTGCGGATAGTGAAAGAAGATCTCTTCCGATTTCATCAGGATATCCACATACTGTGCCCGCTTATAGGCAAAAGGATCTTTCATGTTTTTCCTGGAAAGCTTGCCCCGGAAATCATCCAGTGAGGTGTACTTTTTGTGGTCCATCCAGACGGTAATCTCGTCCAGCATCTTTCCGATCTGGTCGAAACCGTGCTTGTAGAGGGTGCTGACCACCTGTACACAATCGGTTCCGGCAAGCAGCATCTTGATCACATCGGCACCGGTGAAGATACCGGTGCTGGCACAAAGGGATCCGTGGATCTCGCCGTGCAGCAATCCGATGTACCGGAGCGGCAGCCGCAGGTCTTCCGGATGACTGAGGTTGTAGGGAAAGTGGTGGGCCTCTTTTTCGATGTCAATATCGGGCTGGAACAGGCGGTTGAAAAGCACAAACCCGTCGACCCCTTCAAAATACATCATCTGCACCACATTCAGGACATTGGTATAGAAAGGACTGAGTTTGACGCTTACAGGGATCCTGAGACTTTTCTTGACATGATTAACCACATCCAGCTGCTCGTTGATGATGGCTTTCTCCTCTTTCTTGAAGTCGCCCGGGATGGAATAAAAATTCAGCTCAATGGCATTCACGCCGGTCTGCTCGATGGCTTTGGCATATTCCAGCCAGGTTTCCTCGAAGGTGCAGTTCAGGCTGGCGATCACCGGGATCGTAACTGCATCGACGGTCTTGCGCAGGTGCATCAGGTGCTCGGTGGGGCCGGCGTGCTCAATATCGGGGAAAAGGCTGATCATCTCCGCATGGCGCTCATTGTACTGGTTCAGCTCTTCCGACAGTTGCAGCCGTTCCAGCTCGATCTGTTCTTCAAAGAGGGTTTTATAAACGATGGCTGCCGCACCGGCTTCTTCCATCTTCTTGATATTATCAATGTCCTTGACAAAATTGCTGGCACCGACGATGATGGGGTTTTTCAGGTTTAACCCCATGTATTTGGTTGTTAAGTTAGCCATGGTTAGTTCTTCTTATAGAGTTTGATTTATGATAACTAAACTTTGTTGCTATTTATTATCAGATGCTGGATGCTAGATGCTTGATACTGGATGCTGGGTTAACGTATAAAATACTATCCAGCATCCAGCATCCAGGATCTACTTGGTGAAATTCATCTCCGAAAGCCGCTTGTAGTTCATGTACCGCCATTTTGCATTTTCCTCGGCAGCTTTGAAAAGGACTTCCGCCTCTTCGGGGAACATCTTCTTTAAAGAGGTATAGCGCACCTCACCATCAAGGAACTCCTGGAACTTGGTCCAGTCGGGTTCTTTGGAATCGAGCGTGAACGGGTTCTTGCCTTCCTTTTCGTTCAGCGGGTTATACCTGTAAAGTTGCCAGTATCCGGCCTGTACGGCACGGTCCATTTCATCCTGGGTCTTTCCCATTCCTGCCCGCATGCCATGGTTGATACACGGTGAATAGGCAATTACCACGGAAGGTCCGGGATAGGCCTCGGCTTCTTTCAGCACGCGGAAAAGTTGGCTGTTGTTGGCTCCCATGGCAACCTGCGCAACGTAAACATATCCGTAGGTCATGGCCATCGCTCCCAGGTCTTTTTTCCTGACCTTCTTCCCGGAGGCTGCAAATTTGGCAACTGCACCCACCGGGGTCGATTTTGACGACTGTCCGCCGGTATTTGAATAGACTTCGGTATCGAGAACCAGGATGTTCACATCTTCGCCGGAAGCGATTACATGATCAAGTCCGCCGTAGCCAATATCGTAGGCCCAGCCGTCCCCGCCCAGGATCCATACCGATTTTTTCACCAGGTATTGCTTCAGGTCAAGGATATCCTTTGCCAGCGGGTTCTTCTCCTTTTCCAGCAAGGGGAGGATCTTCTCTGTTGCAGCTTTTGATTTATCTGCATCCTCCTTCCCGTCGATCCATTCGCGGAAGGCATCCAGGGTCTCCACCGACATCATGTTCTCTTTGATGGACTCCCGCATCTTTTGGGCAATCCGTTTCCGGAGGTTGCCGACACCGACGGCCATTCCCATTCCATATTCCGCATTGTCTTCGAACAATGAATTCGCCCATGCCGGGCCTTGTCCTTTGGCGATCATCATCCGTTCACCAAAGAGCTGGGTGATCAGCTTTACATAAGGGGTTTCCCCGCAGCCGGCGCAGGCTCCCGAGAATTCAAACAGGGGCTGTGCAAACTGGCTGTTCTTGAAAGTCCTTGAACGGGGTGCAACATCGGGTTTGTACGTCACCTTCGAGATCAGGTAATCCCAGTTCTTAACCTCCTGCATTTGTGACTCCAGGGGTTTGAGCTCGAGTGCCTTGATTTTGGCAGGACAAACATCCACGCAGTTGCCGCATCCGGTGCAGTCGAGAACCGTTACCTGGATCTTGAATTCAAGTCCGGCCAGCTCTTTTCCGATCGCTTTCAGCGTGACCATGCCTTCGGGGGCATTTTTCATCTCCGCTTCGTTTAGCAGGAAAGGACGGATGGCAGCGTGGGGGCAAACATACGCGCACTGGTTGCACTGGATGCAATTTTCAGGGATCCATTCCGGGACGGTAACGGCGATGCCGCGCTTTTCAAGCTGGGTCGTTCCCACCGGGAATGTACCATCTTCGCGTCCAAGGAAGGCGCTGACAGGAATGTCATCCCCTTCAAATTTATTGACTTTATCGAATACCTGTTTGATGAACGGATCGAGTCCTTTGTCATCGGCTTCAGGTTTGATCACCAGTTTTGACCATTCGGCCGGCACCTTGATCTCTTCCACTTCTCCTCCCCTGTCGATGGCAGCATTGTTCATGGTGACGATCTCTTCGCCTTTCCTGCCGTAGGTCTTCTTGATTGCATATTTCATCTCCTTCAGAGCCAGTTCGTAAGGGATCACGTTGGCAAGACGGAAGAAGGTTGATTGCATGATGCTGTTGGTACGGTTCCCAAGGCCGATCTCTACGGCGATCTTGGTGGCGTCGATGATATAGAAACGGATCTTGTGATCGGCAAGGTATTTTTTCATGTGATCGGGAAGCCGTTTCTTGGTCTCCTCAGCATCCCAGATGCTGTTCAGCAGGAAGGTACCACCGTCTTTCAGTCCTTTCAGCATGTCGTATTTTTCCAGGTAAGCCGGAACATGACAGGCAACAAAATCGGGTGTGATGACCAGGTACGGGGCGCGGATGGGTTTGTCGCCGAAACGAAGGTGGGATACCGTGATCCCCCCCGATTTTTTGGAATCATAGGCAAAATAGGCCTGGGCATATTTATCGGTCGATTCGCCGATGATCTTGATAGAGTTCTTATTGGCGCCAACCGTTCCGTCGGATCCGATGCCGAAGAATTTCGCAGAAAATGTACCGGCAGAGTCAATGCTTACCTCCGGAAGAAGCGGTAATGAGTGGAAAGTGACATCATCGACAATACCGATGGTGAAATGGTTTTTCGGTTCTTTTGCCTTGAGGTTATTGAAAACGGAAATGATTTGCGAGGGCGTTGTGTCTTTTGAACTCAGGCCATAGCGCCCGGTATTGATCATGGGACGGTTTTCACGGTCGTAAAAAAGATCGCGGATATCAAGGTAGAGGGGATCGCCGTTGGCGCCGGGCTCTTTGGTGCGGTCAAGCACCGTTATTCTCTTGACTGTGGAAGGCAGTACATTGAAGAAGTATTTTGCAGAGAAAGGCCTGTAAAGATGAACTGAGATCAGCCCGACCTTTTCTCCCTTTTCCCTCAGATGGTCGATCACCTCTTTGATGGTGTCGGTAACGGAGCCCATGGCAACCAGGATGTTTTCCGCATCCGGAGAACCATAATAGGTAAAGGGATGATATTCCCTTCCCGTCAGTTTGGTGATCTCCTGCATATAATTTTCAACGATGTCGGCAACCGGCTCATAGAAACGGTTCGCGGCTTCCTTTGCCTGGAAGAAGATGTCAGGGTTCTGCGCTGTACCCCGGGTTACCGGGTGTTCAGGGTTCAGTGCCCGGTCGCGGAATTCCTGCAATGCCTTGTAGTCGATCAGCTTTGCCATATCTTCATTTTCGAAAGCCTCCACCTTCTGGATCTCATGAGAGGAACGGAATCCATCAAAGAAATGAAGGAACGGGATACGGCTTTTGATAGCGGCAAGATGGGCAATCCCGGCAAGATCCATGATCTCCTGGACGCTCCCGCTGGCCAGCATGGCAAAGCCGGTCTGACGTGTGGCGTATATATCGGAGTGATCGCCGAAGATCGACAGGGCATGGGCGGCAACCGTACGTGCGCTGACGTGGAAAACGCCGGGAAGCAGCTCACCGGCCAGCTTGTACATGTTCGGTATCATAAGAAGGAGGCCCTGGGAAGCCGTGAAGGTTGTGGTCAGCGATCCGGCCTGAAGCGACCCGTGAACCGCGCCTGCAGCGCCGGCTTCTGACTGCATTTCAACAACTTTAACTTCGTCGCCGAAAATATTTTTTCTTCCGTGTGCAGCCCACTCATCAACGTTCTCGGCCATGTTAGAAGAAGGAGTAATGGGGTAGATTGCTGCCACCTCGCTGAACATATAGGCCATGTGAGATGCGGCCTGGTTTCCGTCGCAGGTGATGAAATTCTTTTTGTTTTTCATAAAGTATTGATTAGTTGTATTTTAGATGTACGATTGTGAATTTCCTAACAAGGTGCAAAGGTACGATTTCTTTTTTTTTAAAGCCAAGGAAGTTGGAAAAAAAATGCTGGATGCTGGATGCTGGATGCTGGATGCTGGATGCTGGATGCTGGATGCTGGATGC
>JAPLDI010000043.1:14782-45735 GCA_026391795.1 Bacteroidota bacterium | reverse complement strand
GATTCTGGATGCTGGATGCTGGATGCTGGATGCTGGATGCTGGATGCTGGATGCTGGATGATGGATGCTGGGTGCTGGATGATGGATGATGGATGCTGGATGCTGGGTGCTGGATGATGGATGATGGATGCTGGATGCTGGATGCTGGATGATGGATGATGGATGATGGATGCTGGATGCTGGATGCTGGATGCTGGATGCTAGATGTTGGATGAACTGATGAACTGGTGAACTGGTGAACTGAGGAGTTAGTTACTTTTCTACTTTATAAACTTTATAAACTTTATAAACTTTATAAACTTTACAAACTTTACAAACTTTACAAACTTTCCCCTTGTATGGAAATTTTACAAACTTTACAAACTTTCCCCTTGTATGGAAATTACTTATGGAATCATTTTTTTCACGGTTGCGGTTTCGATTGTCTGCTTTACGAATGAGGAGCTTTTCAACCGGTTAAAGTTCAATGCATTTGACGTTAAACACAGCAACCAGTGGTACCGGTTCTTCTCTTATGGTTTTTTGCATTCCGGATGGGTTCACCTGCTGATCAACATGTTCGTGTTGTATTCCTTTGGCTATCTTGTTGAGCATTTTCTCAGGGGATATTTTCGCGAAAAGTACATCCTTTACTATATCCTTCTTTACCTTGGCGGATTGTTGCTTTCGATCATTCCCGCCTACGGAAAGCACAAAAACGATGTCTTTTACAATGCCGTCGGTGCTTCCGGCGCAGTTTCGGCCGTGATCTTTGCGAGTATTATCATCCTTCCGCAGGCCCCGATCTCATTTTTTCTTATACCCGTCGAAATCCCTTCATGGATCTTTGGCCTCCTCTATATCACGTATGAATTTGTCATGAGCAGAAAGTCGAAGGACAACATCGGTCATGACGCGCATTTCTGGGGAGCTGTTTACGGGATCCTCTTCATGATTGTCTTGAAACCAGCACTGGCTGAAGATTTCCTCAGAAAGATCGGATTCACGAATTAACTTTTTTTCAGCCGGATCCGGGCATCCACAACGGTTACCTTATCTTCATTTCCCAGGAGCGGATTGAAATCGAGTTCCATGATCTCCGGTGCTGATTTTAACAGGGCAGAAAGCCTCAGGATGACTGCCGCAAAGGATTCTTCATCAACCCCTTTTTGCCCGCGTGTCCCTTTGATAATCTTATAGCTTTTCAGGTTCCGGATCATGAACAGGGCTTCATCTTTACCAAGCGGGGCCAGTCCGGATGCAACATCTTTCAGCACTTCGATAAAAATTCCACCGAGGCCGCAAAGGATCAGATGCCCGAATTTTGGTTCAAACTTGGCTCCGGCAAAAAGTTCGATCCCCGAAAGCATAGGCTGGATAAGGACAGCTGTTGTATCCTTGATCCGGATCATCCGTTCAAACTCCCGGATCACACCTTTCTCGTCCTTCACGTTCAATACAACGCCGCCTACATCGGACTTATGAATGGGGCCAACCACTTTCATAACAACCGGGAACCCCAGTGCCATTGATTCTTTCACAGCCTCATCCGCCGTGCTGACAACCGCTTCGCCGGCCCGATGGATCCCGCTGGCATCAAGAAGTTGCTGAATCTCACCCGGTGAGATATAGCCATCCTCGGCCTGGTTGATCACGTTCCGGATCCGGTTATGATCTACTTCCTGGATATGAGATCTCGCCGTAAACGGAGGATGTGTATTGTAAACCTTGGTGAGTGCATTCCCGAAGACTACTTCGTCCCGGAAAAATATCCGCCCCCTGGAAATGAAATCTTCGATCTCAGCTGCCGCGGTATACACGGAAGGAAGGATTGGGAAGATCGGTTTTACTGAGGTTCTCATCTTCTCATCCAGAACGGAATAGACATCGAAAACCTTGTTCAGTCCCGGTGTCCCGAAGATGACCGCCATCCCGTCAACGGAGTCAAACCGGGTTTCGCAATAGTCGATGATGGTTCCAAGCTGCTGGGCATTCCCGGTTGCAAGAAAATCGATCGGGTTGGCAACCGATGAACCGGGGAACAGATTCGACAGTAATTCCTGTGCTGCAGCTCCTTCGATGTGAGGAACATTCATTCCCCCGTTCGATAAGGCATCGGTAAGCATCACTGCCGGACCTCCTGCATGCGTGATGATGGCCAGGTTCTTTCCCTTCAGTTCTGCATACATAAAGATGGAAGCCACCGCGATGAGATCTTCCCGCCCGTAACAACGAACGATGCCGGCTTTCCTGAACAGCGCATCCACGGCTGCATCCGGACTGGCAAGTGCGCCTGTATGAGAAGAAGCGGCACGGCTTCCCGCTTCCGATGAACCGGATTTGACTGCAGCGATCCTGCAGCCCTTTCGAACAAGCGATGCGGCATGTTTCAGCAACAATTGTGGTTTTGAAACATTCTCGATATAAATGAGCTTCACGCGCGAACTTTTCTCAGGATCAAAGGTCTCATCAAGATACTGAAGGACATCTTCGACGCCCATTTGTGCACTGTTACCAACGGAAAAGAGACTGGCAAAGGTCAGTCCGTTCGGAATTCCTGCCTCCATGATAAAACAGGCCGTTGCTCCCGACCCGGAGATAAAATCACAACCTTTGACATCCAGTTTCGGTATGGGTTTGGTAAAAACACCGCGGTAATGAGGCGTCAGAACGCCAATACAGTTCGGGCCGATCAGTGAGCCTTCAGCGCGGTTGATCGTATCCACGACCTTCTGTTCAAGTATCTTTCCTTCGGCATTCTCTTCAGAGAAGCCTGCTGATAGAATGATAAAAGCTTTGGTGTTTTTTTGTGTGCAGAGGAGCTCGACCGTATCGGGGATGTATTTCGCAGCAATTGCAAGAATGGCTAGGTCAACATCCGGGAGGAGCGAAGGGTCTGTGTAGCTTTTGATTCCCTGCACCTTGGGTTCCTTCAGGTTTGTAACGTAGAGGTTCCCTTTGAATTCACCTTCAATGAGATTTCTTAAAACGGCGCCACCGGGTTTCTGAACATCGTTTGAGCCTCCAATAACAACGATGCTGCCGGGATTGATGAGTTGGGGAGTGATCATTCAGCTATTTTTCAGCTAAATTATCAAAAAAGGATGAAATCTGCTAAAGAAACTTCACGAAAGGCACGAATACCGCCGTTCTCTTTTTATACTCCTCCCAGTCGGGACGGCCTTCGTATTTTTTTTCCAGCATGGGAACGCCGGAGACAAAACGCAGCAGGAGCATGAGGAGAAGAGGGCTCACCAGGGTTGTCCATCCTCCCGGCAAAGGAAGCGCAAACAATGCAATCCCCCACCAGACCAAGGATTCTCCAAAATAGTTCGGATGACGGGTGATGCTCCAAAGTCCTGTTGTTATGATCTTTCCCTTGTTGGCTTCATCTTCCCGGAACACTTTCAGCTGCCGGTCACCAACTGTTTCAAAAGCAAATCCGAAAAGGAAAATCATCAATCCGGGAAGACCCGACAGGGAAAAAACTAACGGGGAACTGAAATTCACAAAATATACAGGGAATGCAATGAGTACCATCAGCAAGCCCTGAAGCATGAAGATCTGAAAAAAACTGCGAAGCAGAAAATGTTTCCAGCTATCTCTCCATGTCCTGTAGCGGAAGTCCTCACCCCTGCCCCGGTTCCTTAGAAAAATGTGGATACTCAGGCGCAAACCCCAGATCAGTATTGCCAGGTTCATCAGGACTTTGTGAAGGCCGATCCCTTCATTTCGCCAGAGCGAAAATCCGGCGATCACAATAAACCCAAGCCCCCAGAAAACATCCACAACAGAATTGTCCTTTTTTGCGAGTGCAATCAGGAATACAACAACCATGTATGCAAAGACGACACTGGAAACCTGAAAGAGAACAGTCATAAGTATGAATTATGGATTACGAATTACGGATTTGGGGACAGTACCAATGGGTTTCGTGTCACGCGTAACGCGTTACGAGTCACGACCTTCTACTCCAGCATGAAGGACACACATGTGACGCCTGGGCCTGTATTTGCGCCAAGGGCAGGTGAGGCAGGAGCAATGAATACCGGTTTCTGCCCTGTGATCTTTTCCATCTGCGTGGCATACCAGCAGGCAGTCTGAGGATTGCTGGCATGCGTGATAGCATACCCCCAGATCTTATTCCTTCCTGCTATCTTCTTAATATCCCGTATCACTTTCTTCATGCTTGCCTTTTCCGTAAATGACTTCGAGGAAAGCACTGCACGACCGTCTTCATCCAGGGTGATCACAGGTTTCAGATCAAGCAGCCGCGCAACAAAACTTTTGAATGCGCTTACACGGCCGGAACGGATGATGTATTTCAACGTAGTCAGCGTGACCCTGATCTGTGATTTTGAAACCCATTTCCTGACCTGGGCCATGACCTCCTCATGCGTCGTTCCTTTTTCAAGTTCTTCAGCGAGGCGCAGGATGAGAAGACCCAGTCCGCCGGTTAATGTTCCGGAATCGATCACATCTATTTTTTTGCCTGTCCGCTCCGAAACTTCCTTTGCTGCCTGGGAACTGCTGTTGAAAGTTCCGCTCAGTCCCTTGCTGAGGTTAATGGCAATCACCGAAGAATAATGGGTACACAGGTATTCATACTTATTCTGGAAATCGCGGATGGAGGGTTGTGCGGAGGTTGGGTTCTGTTCCGATTTGGCAAGCAAGGAATAAAATTGTTCCGGTTGAATGGTATACCGGTCAAGGTACATGGTTTCACCAAAATGAAGGCTTAACGGAACCATATGAACCTGCAGCCGGTCGAGGATATCCTTGGGCAGATCGCAGGAGGAATCGGTAAGGATGGCGATACCTGATTTCCGGTTGGTCAGAATCTCATGCTGCATCACCATGTCATCCACTTTCTGGTAGGTGATGTTGCCAAACCGGCGCAGGTAGGAAAAAAGCTCGGCAGGGAAATCGGTATGTATGTGGATCCGCATCTTCTGTGGGGAACCGGCCACGACCAGCGAATCACCGCAGACTTTGATGGTATTGCGGATCTTCGTTTTATCAAGTTTATCGGCACTGATCAAGGCTTCGGTGCAATATCGGAAGGTGATCTCTTCATGCGTGACAATATCGTCACCCTCTGTCTCGGTCAGCTGTTCAGGAATAGCGAAATGTTTTTCTCCCCCTTTGGTAAAGAAATCAAGGATCCCTTCAAGAAATACGACGAAGCCTTTAGCGCCTGCATCCACAACATGAGAACGTGCAAGGACCGTCAGTTTGGCCGTTGTCTCCTCGAGCGACTGCTGAGCTCTTTCATAGGCCTCAAGCAGTAATTTGATAAAATCGTCGATGATATCCTTTAAGGAATACAGGTACTCAGCCCAGTCTTTGATTACCGTAAGGATCGTACCTTCCACCGGGTTCGCGATGGCCTCATATGCATAATTCACCGCGTTGCGCATACTCTCTGCAAACGATTTAATATCCATCGTTTGTTTGGCATCGAGCTCATTTCCAAATCCATAAAGAAACTGGGCAAAGATGATTCCGGAATTTCCCCTGGCACCTGTCAGCGCAGCATCCGCCATTGCCACGGCCGTTTCTTTCAGGTTGTCGGTAGGAATGATCGCATCCATGATGGAACGCATCGTGGATGCCAGGTTGGTGCCGGTGTCTGAATCGTTTACAGGAAAAACATTGATCCTGTTCAGCAACTTCTGGTTCTCGAAGATCCGTTGCGCCCCCGACAGGAAACTGTAATACAACTGTTTACCGTCTAATTCACGTATTTTCTCAAAAGATTCTGACAATCTATACCGGTTGGTTCAGGTGCAAATGTAAGAAAATTTTAAAATTAAAATTCTGCATACTTAAAAGCAGCATCATGCTGTCTCATAAAACCTCCCTTACGGTTTTCTTCACGGTCTATTTTAATTTCGTACAGCGTTTAAAATCTCCCGCTTTGATTATGGCATTCAGCTCATCTACTGGGTTTGAATACTGACTTCTTTGTCCGCACTGATACATCTCGACCAGGGGGCTCTTATCGAGAATCTTTTTCATCAGTTCCGTTGCCGTTGGGGTGGCTGAAAGTTTGCTGTATTCATCATACGTGTATGACAGGAAGGCAACGCCCGCGTTAATCCCGCGGTTATCGAGCAAAAAGCCATCCGAGAGGAGTGTGGGGACAGACAACCTGCCGGCATAATAGATGTCCTTAATGTCAGGGTAGGACACAATCCTGCTTTTGTCGCCGGAAAGGATAACCGGAACATTTCCCGAATAATCCGAACGGGTACGGTAAATGATACAAGGAGGTGAGGATACGCTGACCGCTTTGTTGTTAGTACCCGTTGCTGCTGCAGGAGAACCTTTGTGCGAGCAGGACAAAGCGGAAGCTGCCAGCAAAATAATAGCGGAAAGCAATGTCATAACTGATCTGTCTCTCATAGAAATGAAATTGACCGGGAAAAGGATTAAGGATTACAGCTTCAAAACCAATCAGGATGATCCAGACTTAAAGTTCAGTATATTTGTCAAAAAACAAAATTAAAACAGAATCTTCAGTTTTATTTGCATACAAAAGTTAATTATTCATAATTTATTACCAAGATTTAATTATTTACTAATTTTGCAATCCGATAGAATATTAACCTTAACACCCAAATAATATGCAAAAAGTCATTTTTTCCTTCATCCTTTTAGTTTTTGCTGCTTTTTCCTTAAATGCACAGGATGTTCAGCCAGCTCAGGCACCCCCTGATCCCAATGCACCGGAAATCTCCTTTGACAAGACGGTTCACGATTATGGCACCATTGTTCAAGGCGCAGACGGCACTTGCGAATTTAAATTCACAAATACCGGCAAGGAGCCTCTTATTCTTCAGAAACCGGTTTCTTCATGCGGATGTACAGTTCCGACATGGCCCCAGGAACCCGTACTTCCCGGGAAAAGTGATGTTATAAAAGTCACTTATGCAACACACAATGTTGGCCCGATCAATAAAACCATCACCGTCACCTCGAATGCAAAAACAGCAAGGGTTGTCCTTTCCATCAAAGGTACGGTAATTGCAAAACCGGCAGATAAGGTTCCCGAAAAGACGAACGACAACAGCGCAACTCCGATACAGAAATAAAAATTATGCCCGTTATTTCATTAAAAGGAAAAATGATGCCAGCTTCCCCAATCAGGAAGCTGGTTCCTTTTTCAGAAGAAGCAAAAAAAAGAGGTACCAAGGTTTATCACCTGAACATTGGCCAGCCGGATATCGAAACCCCGGAGAATGTAATGAACACGATCCGGAACATCGATCTGAAAGTTCTGGAGTACAGCCATTCAGCAGGGCTCATCTCTTACCGGAAAAAGCTGGTGGAGTATTATAAAAGGGTCGGGATTGATGTAACGACGGAAGAGATGATCGTCACCACAGGCGGTTCAGAGGCGATCCTTTTTGCCTTGAACAGCTGCCTTGATCCCGGCGATGAAATCATCATTCCTGAGCCGTTTTATGCCAATTACAACGGATTTGCAATGACATCCGGTGTCGTCGTAAAACCGATCGATTCGGTTATTGAAAACGGATTCGCCCTTCCCCCGATGAGTGCTTTCGAACAGGCCATCACTCCCCGTACAAAGGCGATCATGATCTGCAATCCCAACAACCCTACCGGATATCTCTATTCAAAGGACGAGCTGGAGTCGTTACGGAAGATTGTTCTGGAACATGATCTTTTCCTCTTCTCGGATGAAGTATACCGCGAATTCACCTATGACGGCCGTCAGCACTTCTCCGTCATGAACCTGGAAGGGATTGATGACAATGTGATCCTGCTCGATTCCATCTCGAAGCGATACAGTGCGTGTGGGGCACGTATCGGGGTCCTGATCTCGAAAAACAAAGAGGTCATCTGCACTGCCATGAAATTTGCCCAGGCAAGGTTAAGTCCTCCCACGTTCGGTCAGATTGCCGGAGAAGAAGCCATCAATACACCTGACAGTTATTTCACACGAGTGCTTGAGGAATATCACGACAGGAGGAATATCGTCGTTGAATCGATCAACAAAATGCCGGGGTGTTTTTGTCCTGTACCCGGCGGTGCTTTTTATGCCGTTGCAAGGCTTCCCATCGATGATTCCGACAAATTCTGCCAGTGGCTTCTCGAAGATTTCAGTTTCGAAGGACAAACCGTGATGCTGGCTCCTGCCACGGGTTTTTACTCCACGAAAGGCCGCGGCCTGGATGAAGTCCGCATCAGCTATGTGCTGAATGTGAATGACCTTAAGAAAGCCATGAAGTGCCTTGAAGAGGCCTTGAAAGTATATCCCGGAAGGAAGGTTACTCACTGATTATCCTCCGATCTTTACAGACCTGATTTAAGCCTTACTGCTTAACAATCTTTATTGTCTGAACGGAATTCAGGGAGTTGACTTTCAGAAAATACAACCCGGGTGTCAATCCTGAAAAATCCTGCTGTCCAACCTGGTTTCCCGACCAGACTGATTCCCCAAGTTTATTCAGCAATTCGTAGCTTTCCTTTCCTGTAGCTCCTGCCATATTGATCCTGTTTGTGATTGGGTTGGGATAACAAAGTAAGCTGACAGGTTGTGATTTGATGACACCAACTCCAACAGGATACCGCTCAATAAAATCACCCGGCGTCAGATCCTTTCCCGTAAATCCTGAATAATCGGGAGGATACCTGTAGACCCGGAATACTGAATTTAGGGTTTCATCAGGATGGGTAGGATCATGAGGGATCGAATCTCCCTGGTATAAGGGACCTGTATTGTCTACCGGGTTGATGTATTTCCATACTATATCCCCTGCCGGGGTAACCTCAATGAAAGTCCCGAGAGGGCCGTCATCAATCAATGTATTCCCGTTCTGCAAACGCTGCGCCCCGGATATATCATGTGCAAAAAGTGATTCAGGCGGTGTGGCAACATAGGTCCAGGTGAGGTTTGCCGGGCCGAAGGCCGATCCTGAAACATACGAATAGTTGCCGCTCCCGTCAACCGGAGGAGTGATCTCATCAATCGAAGAGTAGTTGCGGTTCACTCCGTTATTAAAACAGGTTAAATTTCCTGCACCGGGGCAATCGGGTTTTACCCATTCAACATCATGCTGTTCAAAATATTTCTGATTACTGACAGTACCGGCACCGTAGGTAAGGGGATTTCCCCAGCGGTACAAAAGATCGCCTCCCTTTCCATGGGCACCCCCGGTATGTCCGGCTGCTTCCGCTGTTGTTGTGCTGTGATCGATGATCCAGGCTTCGCTGTTCCCCCGCACACTCATCACAATCTGGTCGAAAGCCGGATTGTAATCAATGCAATTCATGTGATTCCAGAAAAGGGGAAGGTTCCGGTGATCGCCATCACAGTCTATTAATTCAGCATGTGCACTCACATTGCCATAGTTCAATTTTGAAGGATCAAAATCCTGGATCAGGTGGTCCCACGCATGCCATTCCCATACGTCAATACCTCCGCTGGGATAGGTCGGCTCTATCTCAATGATGCAATCGGGAAGCATGTACCCTTTCAGCTGAATATCGGGCTGGAACTTACTCGGATCAAATCCTGCAGCAAGAACATCTGCCATCAACTTTTTTTCAACCACGAGCATGATAATATTCCCATTCGGCAACTTTTTAATATCATGATGCTGAGTGTAGTTATCCGTTGAATAATCAAACGACCAGACCAGGTTGTCATCCCAATCATATTCCTCAATTCTTCCCCCTTCACCTCCTCCTGAGCCCAGACCACCCTGTACCATACAGGTGCGAAGCAAATTACCATTCTCAAGAAGGTAAACCGACTGGCCAGGAGCATACGTGCTTGCATTCCATTCATGGCACTTCCGTCCTTCATTATTGATAATGTAGGTCATGGTGTTATGCTTCGGGGCAAATACAGTATAGCCTTTGAATGCATTCACCGTATCGTTGATAAACAGGCCCATGGTCCTGGTCTGACTGAAACCGGATCGACTAACCATTATCATCATCATAAAAGAAAATGCAATCATTATTATTTTTCTGATCATGGAAACCTCCTTTTAAGGCAGCGAAATAAAATTAGTATTCAGTTACTTTATAAACTTTACGAACTTTATAGACTTTATAAACTTTCTCACTTTATCAGGATCATCTTTTTTACCAACAGCTGGTTCGTCATTTGAAGTTTGCAGAGATAAACACCAACGGGAAAATTATCAGCATCCCATTGACAAGTATGAATTCCTCCCGGGAGATTTTCATCCAGTAATATCGCTACACACATCCCAAAAGAATCATAGACTTTTAATGTCACCTCTCCTTCGTGGGGTAAGCAAAAAATGATCGAGGTCGATCTCTGAAACGGGTTGGGATAATTCTGGTTTAATTGAATTCCCGAAGGAAGTGATTCCTTTCCCTCATTCATACCGGTCGGACTTTCAGTGTACTTTCTTGCAACACGGAAACCCACATGGTACCAGGGATGGTTCGGATCCTGCGGCCCCCGGAAGTAGGATGGGTCGCGGTTCGACACCCTTGAATGCCCGTCGTTCACATTATTCGAATCGATGCCGTTGTACCAGTTACCTCCGCGCATGGACCGGTAGGCTTTTCCATCCGGCATGATGGAACCCGCATCGGGCCCTTTGGGATTATCGTATGGGCTGCTGCTGTAATAGTTATTCCCGTACCAGTCCCAGATGAATTCCCACACGTTTCCCTGCATGTCATAGAGACCATACCCGTTAGCACCGTCGGATGTCTGGTAAGTTGATGCGCTACCGGGCCAGTTATAATCTGATTTCTGCTTCAATGTTCCGTCATAAAAACCAGCAGGTGTTGTAAGAGGATAGGAGCCAGTTTCATAGGGATCAAGCGAGTTCGGTAAGTTTGCCTGCGTGATGTCAACAGTGTTCCCATTCTCATATTTAAGGTAAGGATTCGTATGCCCTCCCCTTCCTGCATGTTCCCATTCCGCTTCGGTTGCAAGACGATAACCGCTGTTTGAGAAATTACAATTCCAGGTGCCAGGGGTGAAACACTCTACCAGTCCGTTCTGCTGGCTGAGCCAGTTACAGAAAGCTGCCGCACCGGCCCACATCACTCCCACCACCGGGTGATTGGCCCTGAAATCAGTTACTGAAAACATTGCACCGTCATACCCTATGCTGTAATATGGTGCATACTGGTTTGTGTAGTAAATTGTATTTGTGTCTCCCGTAAAATGGGCTTTGTTATTAGTAATCTGGATGGATCCTGCCAGCAGGGAGACATTCAGGAAGGTGACGAACTGCTGGTTTGTAATTTCCGTTTTCGACATAAAAAAGGAGTCGACGATTACCAGGTGAACAGGAATTTCATCATTGGGATGACTGGGATCATAATGCCCTTTGTGGTCGCCCATCTCGTATTCACTGCCGGGAATCAGAACGTCAGTAAAGTTTAAATCCTTTTTGTCCATTCCTCCCCTGACAAGTAGAACCTGTTCTTTGATTGTTTTATCATTGTAAGAGACGATTCCGTAATCAACGTTCAGATCCCAGGCTTTTACCGTGTTCTGAAACATGGATGTCGAAGACCAGTAGTTGCCTGAAACAACGCCGGTGAAATAGTTCTTATCAAACGATGGCTTGAATAATGTCACATCATTCAAAGACTGGAGTTCCTTAACATTTGGCAGTCTCCAATCCGATTTACCGCCCAGGGTCACTGTATGGCAATACGCCAGCGCTTCCTCCCAGGTCATCGTATTTGCAGGCTGAGTTTTCTGCCAGGTAAGACCGGTAAAGTTATCGGATACAGTTCCATTTCCGTTATCGGTGAAGTGGGAAAAAGAAAATGTAGTAGAGACAACATTCCTGACTGCCCTCACGTGGAAGCGCTTAGTCCCGCCTGCGCTGATCGTTTCCGATTTCGGATGCGCACCTATCCCACCCCCGGCATTCACAACCCATATTTTTGTCAGGTCGTCTGCTTGTTTCTCACTCGTCCACCAGTACTCTGCCAGGGTTTTGGTAAAATATGTAGTATCGAGTGCCGGATTGAGATGGTTGTAATTGTTGATGCTGAACAATTCGATGCCTGTTGGAAGCCTCCAGTCGCTATAACCAGCTAGCGTCAGGTTGTCGCAATATGTTTCCGCATTTTCAATGGTCATCTCGCCCCCGTCTGTCTGCTGCCACATCAGCAGGGTGTTGTTATCGGTGATCGTCCCGTCACCATTACTGGTAAATGACTGCGTGTTAATAAGGAAATCACAATCCTCTCCCTGTGTTGAAGTATAACTGGTGGTTTGCCCGGTTTCCTGCAGTTTGAACGGAAGGAACTTCTGTGCATCCAGATGAAGAAAGGACAAAATGTACAAGGCAGCGACGGCAGTTCTAATCGTGTTTGAGTAAAGCATAGTTCCCTCCCCAGGTATTAGTTGATGCGGATCATTTTCTTCGTGATGGTTTTATTATCCCCCATCAGGACGTACAGGTACATTCCTCCCGGAACCTGATTGCCACTGTCATCTGTTCCGTTCCACACAACAGAATATTCTCCTTTGGGATACCTTGTATTTACGAGTGATTTTACAATGTTCCCTGAGAGGTCATAGACCACGAGCGTGATCTGTTTTGATTCCATGAGTACAAATTTAATTGTCGTATTATTTGAAAAGGGGTTCGGGAAATTCTGACCGAGCTTGTCTTCCGAGGGTTTATACTGATTGTTACTTACTGCCGTAATATTGTCGGGCGTAAGGTAATCGGGAGGCAAACCGGTAATGGTGTTTCCGGGTGTCAGGTCGTGCCCGGCCAGTGCGGGATGATCGCTTGTATAGCGGTATGCCCTGAAGACCCCGTTGTAGGTCGGATAATTATCCACCTTGATATGCTTGATCCCGTTCCGGGTAACCGGGTTGATATATTCCCATACGATGGAAGTGTCTGCCGGGTATACCTCAAAAAAATGGCCATCATTCATGGAGCAGATGAAGGTGTTGCCATTAGGTAATCGCTGGGCGCTTGATCCGATGGTGCTGTAGAAGGAGGTGTTGTTTTTGCTGGAATAGCACCAGACAATCTGTTTCGAAACATTTTTCTTCTCCTTCATGAGGTTTGAATTCGGGGAATTCACAATTGTATATCCGGCATCAGGCGGGTTGACAAAACTTCCTGTATTTGTGCCAGAGGAGTTTAAATAAGGGTTTATTTCAACAATGTATGATTGGGGTGTAAGTTCAAACAGGTTCTCCGCATTGTTAAAAACGAGGAAGTGGCCTTCACCGGGCAGCCCGGGTTTGATCCATTGGATATCGTGAGAACCGCCTATCTGTTTATTCCCTGCTGTGGCCTTTTCCCAGTTATCCAGAACAGAAGGAGGATCTCCCTGGTGGTACTTGGCCGGATCGCCGAATCGGTATTTGAAGTCGCCAGCAACGGTTGCAGCAAGTGAAATACTTCCCGTTGGATCGTTGGCAATAAAGGTATTACCGTGATCGATCACATAAAACTCGCCATGCACCGAATTGACAACAATCAAATCCAGGGTTTCATTATAGTCAAGTGAATTGCAATGCATCCAGTCGCTTTTTACAGGGTTTCCGCGCAAATTCAGGTTGATTCTTCCCGGCGTATTGGCAATGATTCCATAGGTCGACTTGGTCGGGTCGATATCCTGGACAACGTGGTTAAAGAACCACCATTCCCAGATTACGGTTCCCTGTTTATTGACCTCCACAATGGCATCCATCTGAGCACCGTTGTAGTTGTTGGCAGGATCGCATCCTGCATCGAGGCATTGCTGGGCAGTCAGGTCCTTATTCGCAATATACAGAAAGGTTGAATCACCAAGTTTGGGATTGTAAATCTTGGTAAAATCGTGGTGCCCGTGATATGTTGACCGGGTTTCTGAGTACTGCCTTACCACGTTCCCGTCCCAGTCGAGTTCTTCCCATGTATTCTGGTTGCTTGGATTTCCGCCGACGGCATCCAGCAGGGTACCGTTATCAGTAAAGCGGGGGTTTGTACCCAGGGGCCACGTATGGATCACGTAACCCTCAAAATCGATCAGGTAGGTTGTGCCGCGGGTTCCAAACAGGGAATATCCGGCAAAGGTCTTTGAATCATCCCAATATTTTGTTTCTGTCTGAGTCATGAAGTTTTCCTGTGCAGAAGTGATGAGGATGCACATCATGGAAGCTATAACTAAAACTGCTTTTTTCATAATGAAGAGGCCATTTGAGTTTGATTGAAATGATAGATTTCTTAACTGAGTCTATGCGGGATCATTTTTTTTCCGGGCGGGAATCCGGTTTGAAGCAGTCACGAACTTCCAGCACCAGCTGTTCAAATTTTTCGAGTTGTTCCGGTCTACAGAAGGACTTGAACTTTTTTGCCTGTTCAAAGCGCAGCATTTCCATTTTGTACTCATTCTCAGCGACTTTTTTTGCCAGCGATACCACAAGTTCCTCATCTATGGCTTTATTGAACATCGCTACATTGATGGAATCTCGTTCCCCTCTTATCTGAGTTTCAATCAGCTTTTCCTTTTCAATATATTCGATCCGAAGCTGTTTGATCTGTTGAACCTGTTTTTCCGAAAGATTCAATTCCTTTTTTAGAATGCCAGATAAGTCCCTTTTACCAGCCGGAGGATTTTCACCCTGAACTTTGTGAAAGATATCTTTCCACAGGAAGCAACCGATGGTCATCAGATTCACTGCCAGGAGTAAGGCAATAAGCCGGATCAATATTTTCCTCTGTTTGAATATTTCCATGGCTACCTGGTTTCAGAAGTCGGATTTATTAGAAATTCTGTTGAAATTGACTTTAATTGTTCACTCCGGAATGAGGGCTGGCGGAGATCATGAATCACAAATTTCAGAAACAAGCCCACGTTGATAAGTATAATAAACGCAACAAGAAGGGTATACCTTGGAAACGCGGATCCTGCACCCGTATAATGCCTGGCAGTATTGAGTTTATTCATCAGGTTCTGGTCCCAACCGGATGAAGGGCGGATCTCCCCGAGTGATTCAAACTCAATGAGAACCTGCTGTACCTGACCGTTTAGATCTTCTTTATTCATAATTGGATAATCGTTTGACGACAAATTTTTTCAATTCCGGCACTTTTAAAATTAATTTTTCAGAATTTTTTCTAATTCATTGCTTACTTTCTTCCGGGCACGATACAAGAGCGACTCAACAGCCACAGTTGTGGTATTCATGATCTCTGCGATCTCCCCATTGGTATACCCTTCGATCTTGCTTAAGGTGAAGACAACACGCTGGCTGTCGGGTAAGGTATTCAAGGCCTGCCTGATTTCGTTCATTTTTTCCTTCTCCCCTATTGACCGGTCGGGCATAACGCCTCCCGTGATCCAATGTCCGACCTCATCTATATGAAAAACTTTACTAAGGCTGGAGATCCGTTTTTTTCGCTTTCGCTTTTTGATTTCATCCAGGCTGCGGGTCACAGCGATCCTGTATATCCAGGTCGAAAGTTTTGCATCGCCGCGAAACGATCTGACCGATTGAAACACTTCTATAAAAACCTCCTGGGAAATATCTTCAGCATCTTCCTTATCCAACAGGAACCTGTAGCAAGTATTGATGACCCTGTTTGAATAGAGCTTAACTAATTCATTGAAAGCAGCCTTATCGCCGAGTCGCAATTTTTCAAGGAGTCCGTGTTCTTCCATCAATCAGGATTAAGGCTTATTCATTTTCAGTAAAATGAAAACCCGGGTTTATTGTTTACTGAATTTTCCGGTAAAAATGGTTTCTGACGATTTTACCTTCACATTGTACAGGCCCGGCTTCAAACTTCCCGTGCCGATTTTAACTGCTCCCCCGGGCATTATTTTTTGAGTATGAACGATCTGTCCCAACATGTTAAAAATCTCGAGGGTCTCATTTTCTGCGAATTCCTGCTGAAGGTCCACTGTAATAAAATCAGTCGCGGGATTCGGCCTGATCAGGATATAACCGGATTTCATTCCCTGCCTGACCTCCCCGGTACTGGTCTTAATATCCCTCACCAGTCGAACAAAATTGTTGACCCGCAGGATATCTCCCTGAGGCCCGCGACCATAAACGGGGTTACCCAGTGAATCAACCCCCAGGTAATCGCCAACGTAGGTTCCGCTTTTGGGATCACTGCGCTGGGCACCGGCCCCGTGAACATCACAATAGGAATAATAGCTGTTTCCGATTTTTTTGATCCATCCGGCTGCTCTGCCAAAACACACATAAATCCCATTGGGTCCGGAATAGGTTGTTCCGTTGTATGACCGGTGGGTAGTACTTGTCCAGAACCATGGCCAATCGGGCCTGCCGGACTCATTGATGATGGGGGTGCAGTTGAACAATGGGTCAATGGCCGCTGAGTTTGTGGAACCCGGAGAACGCGTGTAATCAACAATACTCTGAAGTTCTTTCGTGCTTGGCAGCCGCCAGTCGTTGTAGCCACAATAATTCCCCCCATTCTTTGTCTGCGCCCACGCCAGGGCTGCCTCCCAGTCCACTGGAATCTGGCTGTCGTCTTTTGCCCACATGAGCAGAGTAGCACTGTCAGAAATGGTCTGGTTTCCATTATCAGAAAAATGATTGATCCCGTAAGTCGTATCTCCCCGAACAGCGATAAATGAAAACACCTTTGCAGCGCCCCCCGGCATAACCAGATCGTAGCCTTTGATCCGTCCGTCGGCAAAGTTGAACCCGAAGAGCTGATCATACCCTGCAAAGCTTTTCTCGTTATACATATTGGAGGATGCATATTGGGAATCGATCAGACGTTCGCCCGATGTTGTCTGCCCCCATGCAAACTGAAAATAGGTAGTATCAATGAATGGCTTCAGTCCGGTTGTTGTGGTACCACTGTACCCGCTGGGGTCGGTCCCGTTCCAGTTAGTAAGCGAATAGAGTTGCTTTATGGTTGGAATCCGCCAGTCATTGTATCCTCCCCAGTTCGTGGAGTTCAGTACCGCAATCCTTGCCTGGACCTGTGGCCAGGTAAGTTTATCCGTATATTCAATAGTTCCGTCATTATCCCCGTTCTGATCAGGGCTCTTTTGCCAGGTCAACCCGGTTATTAAATCTGTGACAGTGGCGTTTGCATTCGCCAGGTAGGATGGTATTAAAACGCCCGGGAATTGTCCATAAAATGGATCACCGGGAAAGACCGGACAAGTGATCGTGTTCATGTTGTCGTAACAGTCTGTCACGTCTGTCCCTACAACCCTGTAGTTTTGGGAAATTACCTGGTGATGAACCAGGATAATTGCAATCATTGTGGCAGCTCGTTTAAAACTTCTCCGTATCATATTTAATCTCTTTTGTTATCCCATATTGAAGAAGCAAATATATTTTGCATTCCCGGGGAAAGCGTTACAGTATTCTTCAAAAAACGTACAAGATTTTAATGTGAACTCAAATGTCCCGTTCGCCCTTAAGGGTCTAAGCATACTTCTTCTGATCAGGGGATTTTGTTCCCTGAAAAATCTTAAAAAATAAAAATCAATGATAGGCTCAGAAACAAACAGATGGGCATAGATTATATTCACGTGCTATCCCTTTCAGGATAATACACATGAATGCCTGTTTCCCCTTACTCAGGATACAAAAGGTATTTCTTCCGGGTTACCCTGAACTTTTCCAGTCCCTCCTGCCATCCCATGCGGATCTCCTGCTCGGTTTTCCCTTCCATGATTTGGATCCTGAGATCGGATGTCCCTGCAAGACGGTCAAAGAAATCGTTAAAAAAGCGCGGTTCGCTGCCAAGGTTTTTATAGGCCATGATCAGCCAGGAAAGATTGATCCTTCCGAACAATTTGGGATGGGTTTTATAAAAGTCGCGTAGATCCAGTCCCCGGCAAAGCTGGGAATTGTACAAAGGGCTTGCAAAACCTTTTACCGTCTGCGGGATGAACTCAAATGAGAATCCCTTGAAATCAGGGTGGCCATAGATTTCAAACGGCCATGGAGTACCCCTTCCAACACTGATGATGGTTCCCTCGAACAGGCAAAGGGAAGGATACAGGTAAACCGCATTCATGCTGGTCAGGTTGGGAGAAGGGTTCACCGTCAGTGTGCAGGGTGTCTGGTGCGTATAGTTTTCCAACGGAATAACCTGCAGATCGCAGATCATCCTATCTTTCAGCCATCCTTCTTCGTTGATCATCCTGGCATATTCACCGATGGTCATTCCGTAGACGACCGGAACAGGATGCAACCCGACAAAAGAAAACTGAGAGGAATCCATTACAGGGCCGTCCACATAAAACCCGTTCGGGTTGGGACGGTCGAAAACCATCATCGGGATATTTGCCTGCGAACAGGCTTCCATCATGTACGACAGGGTTGAAAGGTAGGTGTAAAACCTTACCCCTACATCCTGGATGTCAAAAACTACGATATCAATCTCTTTCAGGTCGGCCGGGTCGGGTTTCTTTTTCTTTCCATAAAGTGAAACCACCGGAAGTTTCGTAGCGGAATCCAATGCGTTCTTAATGCTCTGACCTGCATCTGCAAAAACCCGGAACCCATGCTCGGGGCAGAAAATCTTTTCAACCCTGAGACCGCTGTGCAGAAGAGTGTCTACCACATTAACCTTTCCCACTACCGAAGCGGCATTCGCCACCACGGCAATGTTCTTATGTTTCAAAAGAGGATAATAGAGCGCTGTCCGTTCTGCCCCGCAACGGACCTGTGCACCCGACAAGAGTGTGAGCGCAAACAAAACCGTGGTTAACAGAAATTTCTGCATAGGATGGATTACCGTCACCTGCTAATAAAATTACAAATTATGAATTATGAATTATGATTTTTTCGCTATTTCGCCATTTCTAATAACTCATCAACTCATCAGCTCATCAGCTAGTGAGTGGCACCGAAGACCATTCCGGAAATCATCGGTATCAGCCAGATCACCCAGACGAATATGCTGAAGGTATGAAAGTGAAGGATCATCTTTTCATTCTTACGGACAAGCACAACGGTGGCCCAGATGGCATGGAACAGCATCAGGAAAATAGCAATGTTACCTGTTATGCCGTGAAAAGTAAGTGCAAACATAGTTCCTGAAAGAATGCTCATGGCCGTGGTTCCGATGGTGTCTGAAGCAAAACCGGCCCAGAAAAAAGCAGTATGCCACCATTTCAGTTTTCGCTGGAAGCGTTCCGACCAGACACCGATTGTGTAGAGGATAAGGGCAGTAATGATAAAGGAAATGGCAATGAACAGTGTCGTAGAATGCATGACACAAATATAACGGAATTAGGGATTACGAATTACGAATTACGAATTAATAAAAACATTTTTCGTAACGCGTTAGGCGTCACCCGTCACGCGTTACGAATTTCAGTACATTTGCATCAAACCGAATTTTTTGAACACCGAACTCTTTATCGCCCGCAGGATCCTTTCGAGAAGCAAGGCAAACTTCTCCCGGCCGGTTGTACGGATTGCGATCCTGAGCATCGGTTTAGGGTTGACGGTGATGTTTATTGCAGTCGCCATCCTTACCGGTTTCCAGAAAGAGGTCCGTGAGAAAGTGATCGGCTTTGGCGGGCATATCCAGATCTCCCATTATGATGAAAACTCTTCCCTGGAGGCGAAACCGATCTCTACGCACCAGGATTTCTATCCTTCGCTCGGATCTGCAAAAGGCATCAGGCACATTCAGGTCTATGCCACAAAGGCAGGCATCATAAAAACGGCCGACCAGATCCAGGGCATAGTGCTGAAAGGGATCGGACCGGATTATGACCTTTCTTTTTTCTCCAAAAGGATAAAGGAAGGCCACCCTATTCAAATCAGCGATACAGGAAAGACCAATGATGTGATGATTTCGAAAAACCTGGCATCGCTGCTAAAACTCAGACTCAACGACGATGTCAGGATGTATTTCCTGTCGGGAAGCTCAACCCTGGGTCGAAAATTCCACATCGCGGGCATCTATGAGACCGGGCTGGAGGAGTTCGATAAAGTGTATGTGATTTGCGACATCCGGCACATCCAGAAACTGAACAACTGGCAACCTGATGAGGTAGGCGGATTTGAGGTGACCATTGATAATTTCAATGACCTTGATAAAATGGGAAAATATGTTTACCGAAGGATCGGGATGTCACTGGATGCAAAGACCATCCGGGATCTTTATCCCCAGATCTTCGACTGGCTCGACCTGCAGGATATCAACGTAGTCATTATTCTTGTTCTGATGGTGCTTGTCACCGGGATCACCATGATCTCAACCCTCCTGATCCTCATCCTGGAGAGGACTACCATGATCGGGATCCTGAAAGCCCTTGGAATGACCAACGGCGGTATCCGGAGGATCTTCCTTGTCAATGCCGTATACATCATCGGGCAGGGACTTCTCTGGGGAAACCTGGTAGGTGCCACCCTGTGCGTGATCCAGCAGAAATACGGGGTCATTACCTTGCCCCAGGAATCCTATTATGTTTCGGTGGTTCCGGTTAATCTGGATTTGTGGAACATCCTGCTGCTGAATGCAGGTACAGTTCTTGTATGCCTTGCCATGCTCCTTCTGCCTTCTTTTGTCTCGACCCGGATCTCCCCTGTGAAAGCCATCCGGTTCTCCTGATAAGATTCAGCGGTTCCAGGCTTATTTCCGGTGCAGGCCACATTCCCTGTTTTCGGGCGACTCCCACCACCAGCGCCCTGACCGGATGTCTTCACCCGGCAGCACTGCGCGCGTGCATGGGAGACACCCGATGCTCGGGTATCCTTTATCGTGCAATGTATTGTAAGGAATCTTTTGTGAACGGATGTAATTCCATACCGTGTCAAGATCCCAGTTTGCCAGCGGATTCACCTTGATCATTTTCTGGATGTCGTCCCATTCGACCGTTTTTACTTCCTGCCTTGTAACCGACTGATCCTTACGCAATCCACAGATCCAGGCATCCATGCCCTGCAGAGCCCGCTGAAGAGATTCTGTTTTTCTGACGAAACAACACATTTTGCGGTTCTCAACACTATCGTAAAAAAGGTTGATGCCCTTTTTATTCACCATCTCCTCAACATCACCGGCCTTTGGGAAACAGACCCGGATGTTCAATCCGTATTTTTTCCGGGTGATGTCAAGAAGGTCATAGGTCTCCTGGAACAGCCGGCCCGTATCCAGTGTAAAGATTCTTAAAGCCGGATCGATGCCGGCAATCATCTCGGTGATGACCTGGTCTTCGGCACCAAGGCTCGTAGCAAATGCAATTCTTCCTTTGAATTCTTCAGCAAAGAAACCAATGATCTCGCGGGGAGAAGCATTCTTCAGACGAGTGTTATATCTTTCAATTTCCTGCTCCATAGGTTATTCTTTCAATACGAATGCAAATATACGACTTCCCGTTCCGGGGGTTGAAGAATATTGTATTTTTGAGCCAAAGAATTTCCGCATGAATGTTCATTTCATAGCAATTGGCGGAAGCGCCATGCATAACCTTGCCATCGCACTCCGGAAGAAGGGCGTCAATGTCACCGGGTCGGATGATGAGATCTTTGAACCCTCGAAAAGCCGGCTTGCAAAGTATAATCTCCTTCCTGTAAAAGAAGGCTGGGATGAGGGAAGTATCCATAGCGGGCTCAATGCCGTCATCCTGGGGATGCATGCAAAGGCGGATAACCCCGAACTTCTGAAAGCGGCAAAACTGGGTCTCCGGATCTTTTCCTATCCTGAATACCTCTATGAACAGTCGAAAGAGAAAACCAGGGTCGTCATTGGCGGAAGCCATGGAAAGACCACCATCACCGCGATGATCCTGCATGTGGCCAGGGAGTGCGGACTGGATTGCGACTATATGGTAGGCGCCCAACTGGAGGGTTTCGAGGTGATGGTAAAACTGACGGAAGAGGCCCGGTTCATGATCCTGGAAGGAGATGAATACCTTACCTCCCCAATCGACCGCCGTCCCAAATTTCATCTCTATAAACCGGACATTGCTTTGCTGAGCGGCATTGCCTGGGACCATATCAACGTATTTCCCACTTTTGACAATTACATCGAACAATTCAGGATCTTCATCAACCAGATATCTCCCGGCGGCTCCCTTATTTACTGTAACGAGGATGAACATTTGCGCAAGATATGCCCTTCCGCCAGGCCCGATATCTGCCTTGTCCCCTATTCCTTTCCTGAATACCGTGTGGAAGACGGGGTCACGCGAATCCGTTTCGACGGCCGGGAAATTCCGCTCCGGGTCTTCGGGAAGCATAACCTGCTCAACCTGAATGGCTCCCGGCTGGTATGCAACGCTCTGGGGATAACGGATACCCGGTTTTATGAGGCGATACAAAGCTTTCATGGAGCTTCGAAACGGCTGGAACGGATTGCCGGGAGCGACATCTCCATCGTGTTCAAGGATTTTGCACATTCTCCTTCCAAACTGATGGCAACCCTCAAAGCAGTGAAGGAACAATATCCGGAGAAAAAACTGGTCGCCTGTATGGAGCTGCATACCTTCAGCAGCCTGAGCCGCGAATTTCTAAGTCATTACCAGGGTGCTATGGATGCAGCCGACCGTGCCATTGTTTATTTCAATCCCCACGCCATCGCTTTAAAGAAATTGCCTCCGATAACCGAAATGCAGGTAAAGGAAGGATTTGCCAATGAACATCTGGAAGTATTCACAGATTCGGGCCTTTTAAAGCAAAGCCTGCTGCAGGAAACATGGAATCAGAAGAACCTGCTGATGATGAGTTCGGGAGATTTTGACGGGATAAACCTGGAGGAACTGGCAGAAAAGATCGTAACGCGTGACGCATAATCCGTGACGCGTCACGACCCCTTATCATTTATCCGTTCATGGATACCAGAAACTCTTCGTTTGAATTGGTAAACCTCATCTTATCACGGAGGAATTCCATGGCTTCAAGAGAGTTCATGTCGGCAAGGTGATTCCTGAGGATCCAGATCCGCTGCAGTACATCTTTCTCGAGAAGCAGATCTTCCCTTCGGGTACTGGATGCAACGATATCGATGGCCGGGTAGATTCGTTTGTTGGAGAGTTTGCGGTCAAGCTGCAACTCCATGTTACCGGTACCCTTGAATTCTTCAAAGATGACTTCGTCCATTTTAGAACCGGTTTCCGTAAGAGCCGTTGCGATAATGGTAAGTGATCCGCCATTTTCGATCTGGCGTGCAGCACCAAAGAACCTTTTGGGTTTCTGAAGCGCATTGGCTTCAACACCGCCCGAGAGTACTTTGCCGGATGCAGGGGCAACCGTGTTATAGGCACGTGCCAGGCGCGTGATGGAGTCGAGAAGAATTACGACGTCATGTCCGCATTCAACAAGGCGTTTGGCTTTTTCAAGAACAATATTGGAGATGCGTGCATGGCGTTCGGCCGGCTCATCAAACGTGGATGAGATGACTTCCGCTTTTACGCTCCGTTGCATGTCGGTTACTTCTTCAGGACGCTCATCGATCAGCAAAACGATCATATAAACTTCCGGGTGGTTGAATGCAATGGCGTTTGCCACATCCTTGAGGAGAACCGTTTTACCGGTCTTTGGCTGGGCAACAATCAATCCCCTTTGTCCGAAGCCGATGGGAGCAAACATATCGATCACCCTCGTCGACAGGGAGTCCTGCGGATGACCGGTCAGCTTGAATTTTTTCATCGGGAAAAGCGGGGTAAGGAAATCAAACGGAATGCGGTCGCGAACCTCTTCCGGTGTCCGGCCGTTGATAAGTTCAACCTTGATAAGCGGGAAATACTTCTCCCCTTCCTTCGGTGGACGGATCGTCCCCCTTACGGTATCACCCGTCTTGAGTCCGAATAATTTGATCTGCGACTGTGAAACATAAACATCGTCAGGTGAATTCAGGTAGTTATAATCCGAAGACCTTAAAAACCCGTATCCATCGGTCATGATCTCGAGAACACCTTCCGTAACGGTAATGCCCTCAAACTCGAAGGTGTATTCCTCGCGTCGCTTTTCGGGAAACTTCTTTACATATTCGCGGTGTTTCCTTTCTTCAGGAACGCCTTCTCCTTCATTCAGAACAGGAGATGCAGTATCACCTGCCAAAGCCTCCTCGGTTTTTTCAGGAACCGGATTATCCTGGTCGTCATTCTTTTCATAAACTGGAACTCCTTGTTCGACAAGGGCTTCAGCCGGGTTTTCAAATTCAAAAGGTTCCGGGATGTTCAGCGGCAGATCATTCTGACCTTCCGGTTGTTTGTCGATTTGTTTTTCAGGAACATGTTCCGTGTGCTTCGCAAACGGTTTATCATGCTTTTTCTCGAAAACAGGTCCCTGTGGTTTCTCCGGCTGTTTCTCCGAGGTCTCACTCAAAGGAGGTTTCACAAAAGGAGTTGCAGGAAGATTTGTGGATGCTGCCAGACGGGGTTTCATGGGTGTACGCTGCCTCCGTGGACGGAACTCTTTCTTAACCGTCTTTTTTTCGGTGTCGAGAATCTCCTGCGAAGGATTCAACGCCTGCTGATCCAGAATTTTGTAGATCAGTTCCTGTTTTGTGAATTTATCAGGTTTGGGAATGTTCAGTTCTCTTGCAATTTCTTTGATCTCGTCCAGTTCTTTACTGTCGAGGGATAATATATCATACATCAGGTTAGAATTTGATAATAATAAGATTGGATTGGGATGGAATGGTAAAGAATGATTTAATAAAAATAGCGTTAGGAATAATCAATTAAAAAAGAACGTTTGGTTGAATTTTTTCTGACGGATTGTGGCAAATGAAAGATACCGGGAATCAAAAGTGGGACAAAGATATAAAATAAATCAAGAAAGTCAATAAAATATTTTTGATACCCGGTCGTGAAAAAATCTTTGCTAATTTCGCAGCAACATCATTATACAAACCTGAAACAAGGACATTTCTTTGTTTTAATAAGCATCCTTCTATGATCCAGCGTATTCAAAGTCTCTATTTATTCGTGGTTGCAGTCGCCTGCACCCTGTTGTTCTTCTTTCCGATGATCATTTATGTCAGTGCCACGAAAGGAACCTATAAACTGTTCGCTTCAGCGATGATATCCTACTCCGACATCAAGGGCCCCCTCTTCTTCTGGGAAACGTTTCCCCTGCTTTTGCTGGTCCTCATTTCCCTCGTGCTGGCGCTTGTTACCATCTTCCTTTATAAAAAACGCAGGATCCAGAACCTGCTTGTCAGCATTAACCTTCTTATCAACGTCGTTCTGATCGCCCTGGTATTTCTTCTTTACAGCAGGCTTTTCGAACACCGGCTCCAGATTATTTCCGAATACCAGTTCGGGATGTACATCCCGCTGATCTCCCTGGTCTTCCTGGTTCTGGCAAGCAGGGCAATCCGGAAAGACGAAGCAATGGTGAGGTCGACTGACAGACTCCGGTAAATAATTACCAGTTCCGGATTACAAATTACGAACCAGCGAAACAAGTACCACCTCTCACTTCAGATCCTCAGGTGATTTTCCGACATCTTTCCAATTTGAATCATTATCAACAAACCCGTTGATGAGATGATCTTGTGCCAGCCTGAGGTAAAGGGCGGTAAGTGAAAATCTGCCTGTTTCCGTCATCAGGGGAAAAATATCCGGATGAAGAACCTGTATACCACTGAAAGCGAGCATTTCCGTATCCGATGTGCTTCCCCGCACCAGGATCTTTTCTCCTGTTTTCAGGTTTGTCCAGCCGCAAAGCCGGTGATCTTCATCAAAAAGAAAATAGCGGGAGGTCTCTCTCTTTCTGGATGCCAGGGTTGCAATTGCGTGTGAGTGAAGGTGAAATTCCATCAGGCGTGAAAGATCCAGATCAGAGATGATATCTACATTCCTGACAAAGAAAGGTTGTTCCCCGGCAAAGAACCAGGAAGCCTTTTTCAAACCACCACCGGTATCAAGCAGTTGTTCCCGTTCATCGGAGATGGTAATCTTTATGCCAAAGTTCCCGTTCTGGCTGAGATACCGGATCACCTGATCGGCAAAATGATGAACATTGACCACGATCTCTTTTACGCCGAACTCAGCAAGATGAAGGATGGCGCCTTCCAGCAGTGTACGCCCCCCAACTTTCACCAATGCCTTGGGGATGGAATCTGTAACCGGCCGGAGCCGGGTACCCAGGCCGGCAGCCAGGATCATCGCTTTACAGGGTGGATTATTTTGTTCAGGGTTCACTTTCAAGATCATTTATTTGTTCAAACGCGTATGATTGAGTTCAACCGTCACCCCGAACTTTGAAACGATATGTTTAGCCAGTTCACCGGCACAATATACAGAGCGGTGCTGACCGCCGGTACACCCGAAACTGACCGAGAGGCTCGTAAAACCACGACCGATGTAGGCCCTGATGCTCTGATCCACCAGTGAACAGGCATGATTCAGGAATTCTCCGACTTCCGGTTCCTTTTCCAGAAATGTGATCACCTGCGGATCATTCCCAGTTAGCGACTGGTACTCTTCGTATCTTCCGGGGTTTGGCAGAGCACGGCAGTCAAACACGAATCCGCCGCCATTGCCGCTTTCATCGGAAGGAATCCCTGATTTATAGGAGAAACTGGAAACCCTGACAACAAGTGTACTGGCAGTAACCGGTATTTCATGAAATGCCGGGTTGGCTATGATTTCTTCCAGCACCTTCCGGAGCGCAGGCAGGGGAAGGGGAAGGAATTCCCTTTCGAGCAACCGGCCCAGGTTTTTTACGGCAAAGGGTATGCTTTTCAGGAAGTGGGGTTTGTTCTCGAAGTATCCACGGAACCCATAAGCTCCCAGTGCCTGGAGAATCCTGATCAGAACGAAACCATAATAATACTGCCGGAAGGATTCCCTGTCAACCGGGGAATACTTCTCAAGCACACCGAGGTAATATTCCAGCAATTGTTCCCTCACCGATTCCGGCAGGGATGCTTTTGCATCGTACAACAGGGAAGCAATATCATATTGCGGCGGGCCTCTCCGCCCGCCCTGGAAATCAATGAACCATGGGTCCCCGTTGACCAGCATGATATTCCTCGACTGAAAATCGCGGTACATAAAATGCTCCGAACCGGCATCCAGAAGAAAATGCACCAGGCTCTGAAAATCGTCCTCCAGCTTCTGCTCATCAAACGGAACCTTTGCCAGCTTCAGGAAATGGTATTTAAAATAATTCAGGTCCCACATCATCGACTGGCTGTCGAACACCTGGCGCGGATAGCATTTTTCATAATCAATATCCTTGCCTGCAACAACCTGGAACAGGGGTAAAAAATCAATCACCTTCCTGTAAATAGTGATCATCTCTTCAGGAAAATCCTCGTTATCTTTCCTGTTCATTGAAAGATGGCTGAACAACGTCAGATTCCCTAGGTCGCTGAGAAGATATACTTGCCCTGACGAATCCTTTTTATATACCTGTGGAACCGGAAGTCCATGCGAACTGAATGTTTCAGAAAAGGAAACAAATGCATCATTTTCTTTCCTGTCATCGTTAAATACACCCAGCACCGGTTCCTGCATTCCCTCCAGGCGATAGTACTTCCGGTAGGAGCCCGATTCAGGAAGGAAGGTTATCTTCCCGGGTTCATCACCTTTCCAGCTCCGGTATAAATTCCGGATTTCTGATTCTTCATTTTTCATTCTCACTTTTCCTTTTTCATTCTTCCTTTTCATTCTTCCTTTTTCCACTATCCTTATACTTCAACAACATGAACCTCCGGCTCAACATATACAAGATATTTCAGAACCTTCGTGTAGCCAAGTTCATTCATCAGCCTGCCATAAAGCTGGATCTGTTTTTCCTGTTCCTTCACCGGTTTTCCGGTTTTAAAATCCAGCACAACCGCGTCATTGCCCCGGATGATCACCCGGTCGGGCCGGTAAACGGTACCCTGATCACGAAGGATCTCCGCTTCGACCCGCACCGTGTTTCCGGGGAGGAAGAACGGGCGGACCAGTGGATCTGCAAGCACTGCACGGATCTTAGCAAGCAATTGGTCTTTTTGTTTCTGATCAATAAGTCCGTCATCGTTCATCTTCAAGAGGACCTTTTCCTCATCGCCTTCCCGGAGGATCCTTGAAAAGGCTGTATGAACAAGATTTCCCCACTGAAAGTTTTTCTGCGGGTCGGCAATGTCCCAGGATTCGGGAGCATTGGTGCGGATCAGCACTTTTTCGCGCCAGTCGCTGCTTATCATTGACAAAAGCGACCGTTTAGCGATATCTTTTTCATTTGCCTTCCTCTCATTGGGAAGGGCAAGCCCGAATTCATAAACATTTTTTTCTGTTGACCAACGTTCAGTTTTTTGAAGAAAGCTTTGCAAGAAGACCGGGACTGTATTGATGACCGTTGGCCTGGCGGGCGGAGCAGGAGAGAATATGTACAATCTTTCTTCCGGGCGCGTCATTGCAACGTAGAGCAGGTTAACAGCATCCAGCATGGTTTTTTCCTTTTCTTCCACCGACTGACCTATGAATTCGGTTTTCTCCATCGATTTTCCGGTATCGAGCATCGCGGAAGGAAGGCCCTGGAAACCTGTTTTCGGGAGATCGACCCAAAGGAACTTTTTTGTCAGCATCTTCTTCTCATTAAAAAACGGAAGAATGACAACCGGAAACTGGAGCCCTTTGGCTTTGTGTATGCTCATGATGCGCACGGCATCCATTCCATCGGGCATGATGATGGAAAAGGAATCCTTGTGCTCATCCCACCATTCAAGAAAATCAACGGCACTGGAAGAATGTTTGCGTGAGTATTTCAGAACGGTGTCCAGAAAGAATTGAAGGTAAGGATCTGCGATTGCATCCGGATGAAAAACACGGATCAGTTCTTCGAAGGCATCGTACACCGGGCGTGTCCTCAACCGCTCGGGAGAAAGGATGATCTGGTTTTCCAGCATCAGCCTGAAGATAAAATCCTTTCCCGGTATTGCAGGTACCCCTGTGAGCAGCTCATGAAGTCCGGATGCCTTAAGTTTTCCTTTATTAAAAAGGTAAGTAACCAATTCGGCAACCAGGACGACATCGCCGGCTCCGTACAGCAACCGTACAAACCCTGTCAGAAAGTTGACTTCGGGCGAGTGCATGAGCATCAGGGATTCAGCAGAGATGACGTCGATATCGTTAACCAGTAAAAACCGTGCAATCTCACTTCCTTCCCTGTTTTTGCGGCAGAGAATGGCGATATCCTGTCTCCTGAATCCTGCTTCCACCTGTTCCCGGATGGTATCGACGATTCGGGTTCCGATGGTTTCCCTGAATTCCTCCCCTTTTACATCGGCGCTGGTAAATTCAATCCGTATGTATCCTCCGTCAGCGCCAGCTTTTGCTTTCTGCCCGGGACTGTCATAGACCATCTGTCCGGAAGGCGATAACAAGGGTTTAAGCTGAGAGAAGAATGAATTGTTAAATTCAACGATCTCTTTTTTCGACCTGAAATTTGTTTCCAGTACCTGCATGGCAAAATGATCCCTGAGTATTTTTTCACTTTCGTGCAAAGAACGATCCGCCTCACTGCCGGGAATAGACGGAAGGCCTGCGAATTGCTGCACATCACCATTTCTCCACCGGTAGATGGCCTGCTTTCCGTCGCCGACCACAAGGTTGAAATATCCGTTTGACAGCGAATTTTCAACCAGCGGCAGCAGGTTATGCCATTGAAGAACGGATGTATCCTGAAATTCATCGATCAGGATGTTGTTGAATTTTTCGCCCATCCGTTCATAAATGAACGGTACCGGTTCACTCAGGATGAACCTTGAGATACGCTGATTGAATTCAGAGATATGGACAATGTTATTCTGTTTCTTGAATCCGTCGAGGAGCTGTCCAATGACATTAAGGACTGCCATCGGAAAGAGGGTTTTCAGAACTGCCAGCGAGAGATGGTACAAATTTTTTCCCGATTCATATTCGCGCTGGATATCGACGAAAAGATCCTGTAGTGCGGGCTTGAGAGACTGGATAGCTTCTTTCTCTGCGACACCGGCGCTTCCGCTTGTCCACTTGTCCTCCTCGATGGTTTTCCTCACATACGAGTTTGGTTCTATGGAATCCATAGCGCAATCCGCAAGCTTTTCGAAGTACCGCGATATCCCTGATCCTCCATGATAAAAAGCCGAAGCATCCAGGTCTGATGACTTTATCAGGGCAGTAGCTTTCCCCGATATTGCACTGATCTTCTGTTCAAATGCCACCGTCTGCTTTTTCAGGTTTCCTGCGATCCTGGAGAAATCATCCAGGGTAAGCTCCTTTAATTTTTCAAGCTGCCGGGTTCCTTCTTCATCCAGGAGCATCCTGGCAAAGTTTAAAAGGATCCGCTCGATGTTCCAGTCCTGCTCATCATCCATTCTGCTCTCAATAAACCTGACCAGCAGGTTGGTCAGGGCGGTGTCAGCCCCGACCTTCTCAATCAGGAGGTCAACGGCGGTGGTCAGCAATTCTTCGCTGTCGACTTCAACATTAAAGTTGACCGGCAGTCCGAAATCATGTGCGAAGGTCCGGATGATGCGGTGAGAAAAACTGTCGATGGTCCCAATGGAAAAGTCGGAATAGTCGTGAAGGATCAGCCGCAGGGCTTCCCCTGCCTTCCGTTGAATTTCATCTTCAGTGAGGCCGGTAGCTTCTGCCAGTGAGGGAAGAAGATTTTCTTTTTTGGAAGTATCATTGTCACCCGGGCCGGCCAGTTGTTTAAGGCTGGCTAACACGCGTTCCTTCATCTCGTAGGCGGCCTTATTGGTAAACGTGATGGCGAGGATATGCCGAAAATGATCCGGTTCAGGTAAGATCAAACGGAGGTACTCCTTCACCAGGGTGAAAGTCTTTCCGGAACCTGCTGATGATTTATAGACCGTGAACGACAATTCGATGTGATTTACTCCTGTTTTTTTGCAATGCCGGCAGAATCACTTTGACTTTTCCTTAGCCGGTTTTTGTTTTTTGGTCTTATCCTTCTTAAAAAGATCGTTCCAATATTGAAAATCGCGCTGATAGGAAATACCAACTCCCTGTGTATAAGGCGCATTGTTGTCAAGCAGTCCGACTGTATTGGTGCGGTTGAACGCCCTGGCGCGCCA
>JAPLDI010000043.1:0-14777 GCA_026391795.1 Bacteroidota bacterium | reverse complement strand
TCCCCCACGATGGTGCTGGCATTTGTTGTAGTTGTTGTCGGACTCATCGAGTTTACACCAAAGAGCCCGTCGATCAGAAGCCGGTCATCCAGCAGTTGCGTGGAGACAGCAACGTCTATTTCCTGTCCTGCGTTATTTGAAGCCTTCTGATAATTGACCCCGATATTTACATTCTTCGACATCTTCGAAAGCATGGAGTTGAAGGTATTCGTGATGATCGACATAGAAGTTGTCCCTACATTGATGTTTGTAGTCGTACTTCCTTTATAGGTCACAAACTGGTCAAAAACCAGGATATTGAAAGTCTCCTGGCTCATCAGTAATGTATTGGTTGTATCGATAGAGGCATAAACCAGTGATTTCACACTTTCGTCGACGTTCGGCATTTTGAGTCCGAAAGAGATATCCGGGTTCATCAGCTGACCGGATAACCGGATGCTGCATTCCACCGGGATCCGCTTGGCTTTATCTTCTTCATTGGTAGCCAGATCCCCAAGGGGAACTCTCGTTTTGTAGATGGCGCTCATGTGAATAATGGCATTGGCGGGATCACCCGACCAGGTGATCTTGCTTCCGTCTTCGATGGAGAAACTGTACCTCATCAGGTTTTTCACCTGAAACAGGAAGGAACCCTTCTGAATCGTATAGGAACCCGAAAGCGAAAACCCTGTGGTAGGCGTCATCTCCATGGTCAGGTTTCCTGTTCCTGAGCCTTTTATATTGCCCATCTGGTTGGGAAATAAAACTTCCACATCAGCGGATGGATTGACCATCAGTGCCAGATAAAGGGAAAGTCCTTTTGCTGCAGAAGAAGAGACAGGGTGTTCCATAAAAAGGGAATCGATGGTCGGGTTCGAGAATGTTATGTAATCATTCTGGCTCACATCAGCGGCCGAACTTATCGGGATGAAAACATGCGTGCCGCCCTCCGTTTTCGTTTTTGCACTGATTGAAATGTTATCTACCGGTCCGGTGATTCTAACATTCCCCGTGGCTCTTGCGGTTCCGTAAAAGATGTTGTTCTGTGCATAGGAGTTATGAAAAATAGAGAAATCTTCCGGATCAACGGACAGGTCAAGTTCAAGGCGTTTCATAAAATTATGGTAGATCTTGCCGCTGAGAAATGCTTTATGTCCGAGGGAATCCATAATGGTAACCCGGTTAAAGTTGAAGGCCGTGCTGTCGATCGTCACTGCATCCACAATCGAATAGGGCACGTTAAGATAATTGATCTTGAATTCGGTCCGCATAAGGTTCAGTTTCCCGGCCAGGTTGGGTTTATCCGGAGAACCCTTCACATGGATATCTCCTGAGACCAATCCGTTCAGGCGCGACATAAAACTCGAAACAAAAGGCGAGAGCATCTTGAGGTTCAGGTTCTTCAACGTGACATCAAAATTCATATGAGGATCGTTCTTTGACATGTAATAACTCCCTTTCAGGGAAAGCGGAGTGCTTGTACCTGCATTCCCTGTGTACAGGATATGTCCGTCCACATCAAACCGCTCCGCTTGATCGTCATAAAAAACATTAAACCTGAGATCTCCCAGGCTTTCCTTGTTGAACGTAAATTTATCAATGTTGATATCCGAAAGAACTGTAAGCGAATGTTTCAGATTCATCAGCTTCAGATTCCCGGAAAGTATCCCGTCGAGGTCAAGATTCTTGGTGCCAAGAAAATAATCCAGATTGGAGATATCCACCTTATGGAAGTTCAGCTCAAGCGTGTCACTGGGAAGATCCGATATCTTACCCCCAATCTGGAATTTTTGTTCACCCGATGCAAATGCAACATTCTTAAACTGTATAATGGAACTGTCGATGATCACTTCGTTTTCTCTTGCAATGGACCAGTAATGTTTATCAATATATGCATGGAATCGCGTCAGCCTGATCTGGACCTCCGGACTCCTCATGAGGTTCACAAATCCACCCAGGTCGCTCCTGACATTCCCCATGTTCCATGAAAGATCATAGAAAATGCTGTCGTGATGAAGGTTTGAGACCAGGTGCAGGGAATCCATCATGATAAGCGCAGAATCTGTCTTTTGCCCCCTGAAAATAAAAAGTCTTTCGCAGCCGGTCTGAATATTGAGGTTCTCCTGCCGGCTTGTGGCTTTCAGGAACCAGCCTTTCAGGTGGTTTCCAAAAAGGGTCAGATCCGGGGAAGATCCGTTCAGGGCGATCATCCCTTCATCTTCATTGTAATATCCTTCAAAACTGCTGTTGGGGGCAATTCTCAGGAATGGTACAAATACCTCCATCAGGGGATCGGTTTTTTTCAGCTTGATGACATAGTTGAGTTGCTGGTTGGTAGAGGGATGGTGATCGATCAGTGAATCGTTCAGTTCAAAAGAAGCGAGATAATTTGTGATGAAAGATGTAAGGGAAGGGATCAGGTCAATAAAATAGAAATTTCCCGAAATATCCGCGTCCACAAAATCAGATTTAAGATGGAAGGATTTGTTGTTTTTAGGATCCCTCGAAGTAAGCAGCGAAAGATGATCCATCCGGATGCTATGAGCCCCTTCAGTGTATCTGGTACTGTCGATACGGATGGTTCCCTCAATGTTGTCTATGCTGTTACCGGTAAAGTCCACGGCTACATGGGCAGAAAGGTCCTCGAGCGAATCCCGTTTCAGCAAGTTCATTGCAAACAGCTGCGCGTGATTCAGTTTCAGATCAAAATTGAATGCAGGCACAGAATCACTCAGATCCACCAACCCGTTGAAATCGAGCCTGAGGTTCTCATCATCCACATTCATCCTTCCGTTGAATTTTTTATCATCCAGCCGGCCCTGCAAGGTAAGGTGGCGATAGGTGTATTTATTTAAGCTCACGGAATCAATCCATACGTTCATGGTAACGATGGCATCTTCCAGGGTGAACCCCCTGCCATTCAGATCCGCCCGCAGTGTGATGGGCCCTAAAAGTTCCTTTGATTTGACCAGCTGGCCCAGCTGTAAACCGGTAACATCTGCCTCACCATTGTAAAGGAGCCCTTTGATCCCCTTCTGTTTCTGCAGCATCAGATCGGTTTTCAGATCCCCGATATCTGTATGCAGCCGGGCATTGGCCACAAAATCGTTATAAAAACCGGTAAAATTTCCTTTCAGGGTATAGGTTCCCGCATTTCTCAAAAAAGCAGGAAGAACAAGATTCGTATCCGCAATCGGCAGGTTGAAGGCATGGATATCATCCTGGTTTGTCACAAATTCTTTGATATTCAGGTCAACGAAAGTTTCTTCAACATTGGGAAGGCCATAGGCATGGATATTTCCAAAGAATCGTGTCTTGGACCCGAAAGCACACTTGAAATCTTTAGCGCTGAAATTGCTCACCGTTCCTTTTATCTTTCCTTCAATCTTAAACCGGTCTTTCATCACATAGAGCACCGGGGCAAAGGTCCCGATGTCCTGAAGATCAAAAATCGAGGGGTTGATAGAAGCCCTGATGTGCACTTTATTGAGAAAATCGGTATAGTCATTCCAACGATCGTACAGGAAGTCGAAGGTCAGGTCGAGATCACTGTGATTGGTGACAAGCTTCATGTTATGGGCTTTCAGGAAGGCGGGGCCAACCTGGAAATCACCGCTCATCGAATGGATGGAGAAGCCTGACCGTTCGTTTGCTGACAGCCTTTCAATCCTGGCCTTCATGGTATCGCCATCTGGGCGGAAACCGGTAATCAGGAGATTGATGTCCTGTACATCGATATTGGTATAATCCATCCCTGCGGGTGCCGCGGGGGCGTTTTCATCCTGCAGATGAAACCGGGTGGAGGCTATCTGAACCGATGTGGCGGAGAGGTGCCATTTGGGTCCGCTTGGTTTCGTTGTATCCGGACCTTTAAGTGTTGTTGTGGGCGTAAAATAATCAATGATAAACTGGAGATTAAGAACGCTGTCGCCTTTGTGTGTAAGAAGCTGGAACACCGCTTTATCAATAAAGATTTTGTTAAAATTCAGGATCTTGTTTGACAGGCTGAATTCTCCGGGGATAATGCTCACCGTATGTGCAGAAAACAGGTCTGCCTGGTGCTGGTCACGGACGAGGATATCCTCAATGGTAAGTCCGCGACGAAGGGAAAGGTCAAATCCCCCGATCCGGATGTCGGTGTGAAGTTTAACAGAAAGGTAATGCGAAGCAATCCGCACCGTAAGGGTCTGCACCCAGGGATCCCGCAGGATGAGATAAGTGGTTGTGACAAAGGAGATGACCACGACCAGGATATAAACCAATATTTTTGTGACCTTTTTTATGGTAATTTTGTAGTTTGAATCCGTTAACAGTTCCTTCAATTCAAAATCATGATCTACATTCTGGGCATCGAATCTTCCTGCGATGATACAGCAGCTGCTGTTACCCTGGAGGACCGGCTACTTTCAAACGTAACGGCAAACCAGGATGTACACAGGAACTTTGGCGGCGTTGTCCCTGAACTGGCTTCAAGGGCGCACCAGCAGAATATCATCCCTGTGATCCAGGCTGCCATAAAGAAAGCAAATATAAGTAAAAATCAGCTTTCCGCAGTAGCATTTACCCGGGGCCCGGGATTGCTGGGGTCCTTGCTTGTGGGGATATCCTTTGCTAAATCATTTTCACTCGGGCTCCGCATCCCCCTGATCGCGGTTGATCATATGCAAGCCCACATCCTGGCTCATTTCCTGAGAGAGGAAACCACCTCCAGGCCGCCGCCTGCTTTCCCGTTCCTCTGTCTGACCGTGTCGGGAGGACACACCCAGATCACTGTAGTTAAAAGCCCGTTCGATTTCCAGGTGATTGGCCGGACGATCGATGATGCTGCAGGTGAAACGTTCGACAAGGCAGCCAAAATCATGGGGCTTCCCTATCCGGGTGGACCGATGATCGATGCTTTAGCCAGGGAGGGAAACCCCGGTGCTTTCCGGTTTTCGAAACCAGCTATTCCGGGACTCGATTTCAGCTTCAGCGGACTGAAAACATCCATCCTCTATTTCCTCCGTGATCAGCTGAAGCAGGACCCTGATTTTATTGAAAAGAACAAAGCTGATCTCTGCGCTTCCATACAGTCTGCCATTGTTGACATTCTTATTCGGAAAGTCAGGAGTGCTGCAGAACTCACAGGCATAAAGGAAATCGCGATTGCAGGAGGTGTCTCAGCCAATTCCTCCCTGCGTGAAGCACTATACAAAGCCGGCAGCGACGCAAACTGGAATGTCTTTATCCCGCGCCTGGAATACTCGACGGACAATGCCGCCATGATCGCAATCACCGGTTATTTCAAGTATCTGGAAAAGGATTTTGCAGATCTTTCGGCAGCACCCTACGCCCGCAGTTCATTCTGATTCATCTTCGCCGCAGCAATCCGTGTATTTCCGGTTCTTTGCCTTCGAGAGTGCCTCCTTGCCTTCCTGGACCGAAAACCAGATCAGACCGGCCGAACCCAGCACGTCGGCATAGGCAAATCCGGTGAACTCATACAGTGCACTGGAAACGAGCAGCACCAGCGACATGTAGATGCACACCTGGCTGCAACTGGCATCTGCCATGATGGCGCCGGAGTTCAGTTTTCTGCCAACTTTCCTCTTCGAAACAACAAGCCAGAGCATAACAAGGATGGACAACGAAGAAATGATGGCTCCCCAGAGTGTGCTTTCCGGCTTGTGGTGTTCAAGAAGGTTGACAACAATCCCTGCGAGCAAACCAGCGGCAAGCACAAAGAAACCAAAGCCTGTGATCCTCAATGCCCGGATCTCAAAGGAAGAAACGGCTGCGTCAGGATGCTTCCGTATCCTCAGCACCATCTGATAGATCCCGAGACCGGAAACAACCTCAACAAGGCTGTCAACCCCGAACCCGAACAAGGTAAGAGTTTCATCTTTATACCCCAGGAAAATGCAGACAATCCCTTCAAGAATATTGTAGAAGATCGTGAACAGGCTTAGAAAAAGCGCTGTTTTGTATAACCGGGATTCATCCGTAGTCAATGGAAACAGGTATTACTTGTTTTTTAGCACTTCGAATTTTTCCTCATCGGTAAAATCGAATGTCTTCCGGGAAGGATTGTAATGAAGGTAGCCCATGATCTCAAAACCCTCGGGCATATGATAAGCTATAAACTGGTTCATGAAATAATCAAACAGGTATACGGCATTGTGCCGGCCGGAATAGGAAGCCAGGTCATAGATATCAGACATCCTCAGAGAATCGATCTTGTACCGGTACTGAATATCCATTGAGAAACCATTCATTACAAAATTCCCTGCAAACCCATCGGAGGCTGTGAAACTTGAATAGAGAATCGTTTTCACAGGTTTTACCACATTGTATTTGCTCAGTTCAAACCAGGAGGATGCATCCACTGCATTTAACTCAAAGGACTTGTGAAAAACCGTGTCGCCTACAGGTTCTGAATCTTCAAACGGTTCAAAGTACTCATCCATCTGGATCTGCGACATATTCACAACATACGCCTGTGGCTGCGTCCTGAGGATCGTATCCACGCTGCTGTCGACAAAAACCCTGAACCCGATTGACCGCAGTTCATCGATAAAAGAATTGACATACCGGTCAAGAAAAACCGAGTCATCGGTATACCTGATGAACCGGCTGCTGGCATATAATGCAGAATCCTGCTGGGTACTTGAGAGGGAATCAAACCCGGCGATAATTTCCCCTTTATGGCTGAACTTGTAAAGGTTTTCCGGTGTATATACTTCGATACAGATCTGAGGAGCCTGGGTCAGGAATTCCTTCCCCAGCTTTTTTTCCAGCGTACACGAAGGAAGGAGCAGCAGCAGCATCCATCCGGCCAGAAACAATTCCTGATATTTAAATTTCCTTTTCAATTCCAGGTTCCTAAGTACAGGTTCAAAATTGGATTCCAAGAGATTATTCCTTTTCAAGAAGTCTAGTGCCGAATGCTTTACCGTATTCCACACATTTTGCAAGCGTATCTGCGTGCGGTGTAAATTTCACCATCAATCCTTCATCAAACAGCCTGAATTTCAGGTTTGCCAGGTTGGCGTTGATAAGCCGGGCGCCTTCGCCACTCCAGCCGTACGAACCAAATGCAGCAGCCAGTTTCCCTTTATCCCGAATCGGGTTGACAACGGCGAAGACCTGGTAGATGGGAAGAAGGATGTTCTGGTTGAAGGTCGGGCAACCGAGGATCAAAGCGGAGGCGTGGATGAGTTTATTTTCCACCTCCGCCAGATCCGTCTTTTCAATGTCACAAAGGTCGACTTCGATGTCGCCCGCCTTGCGTATTCCTTCAGCTATGGCCGCGGCGATGATCCCGGTATTGTGGTAAGCTGAAACGTAAGCCAGAAAAACCGAGTTCGGGGCCGGCTCTTTCAGGGCTTCCAGGGCATACTGTTCGGAAAGGTCCACATATTTTCTCCATTCGCTCCGTAAAACAACTCCATGTCCTGTACAGATGGCGCGGATCGGAAGCGGCCTTATTTTCTCGATGGCATGGATCATAAACTTGCTGTAAGGTTTCATGATCACATCAAAATAGTACCGGAAAGCATCATCGAAGTCGCCGGCAAGATCATCAAACAACTCTTCACTGCAGAAATGTTCACCAAAAACATCGCACGTAAACAGCAACTGATCTTCCCACAGCCATGTCAGCATGGAATCGGGCCAGTGAAGGTTGGCCGCACCCAGAAACTGCAGTTTTTTGTTCCCGAGGTCGAGCACATGCCCGTCTTTCACAACCAGGTTCGGAAAATCATATCCGAGAAGTTCTTTCAGGTAACGGATCCCGTTGCCGGATGCAACAACCTTCGCATTCGGCGCCAGTTTCAGAAGATTCCCAAGGCATCCGGAATGATCCGGTTCGGTGTGGTTCAAGATGATGTAATCAATCGATGCAGGATCAACAACCTTGGTGAGTTTTTCAAGGTAAGTGTCCCAGAACATCTCTTTCACCGTTTCCACGACAACTTTCTTCTCAGCATTGATAAAATAGGAATTATAGGTCGTTCCATACCTTGTCTCCATTACGATATCGAACGTGACAATATCCGGATCCAGTACCCCGATCCAGGTAACGTCGTCGCTGATTTTTATTACTTTATTGTCAGACATGATTGAATTCAGGTATTGGGTGTTGGGTATTGGGTGTTGGGTGTTGGGTATTGGGATTTCGCTTTTCTCTATCTCATCAGATCATCAGATCATCAACTCATCAGCTAAAGTGGTAACTCCATCTGCACGGCATCTCCCGGATCCTCTGTTTTTTTATCCTCCGGTGCTGCCTTTCCTCCTTTCACTTTTCCTTTTTTATTCTGCGTTTTTAACTCTTCTTTTTTCTCAGAAGTTTTCTCTGCTGCCTTCTCCTTCTCTTTTCCCTTACTCCCTCTCACTTTCACTTTCACTTCCTCTTCCTCTTCCTCTTCCTCTTCCTCTTCCTCAATCTTTCTTTTCCCTTCCACCTTCTTCATTTTCTCCTCATCATTCTTCATTTTTACTGTTTCCTTCTTCCTTCTTCCATCATCACTCTTCAACCCTCCATCCTCCATCTTCAATTCTCCATCACCAGCAGGAAGCTCTGCAACAGGTTCTTCGATCTGCAATGACTCAAGGAATTCTGCCTTCTTCACGGCGTGTACAGAAAGCCTTTTCCCTTTTGCCTTGTAGCCCTTCACTCCGATAAACTCATGTACAGTTATTACTTCCTTTTCAGCTCCTTTTGTCTTTATTTTCATATCAAAAGTAACGTCCAGCCGCGGATATTTGTCGCCTGTAAGCAGCACAAGCCGGTTTTTTTCTTCTTCCCCGACAACATCCATTTTCCGTTCCGTCAACTCCAGCATAAAACGTTTAACGTAGAAAGATTTCGTTTTGGTATCTTCATAAACGACCGTGAATACTTTTTCAGGGTTATATTTTTCAATCAGGATCATATCTTCATCGAAATGGGTACTGAGATCGAAGGAGGTAAGCCGGTAATGGCCCGATTGCATGATCGTGGCAATACGGTCAGCGCCGGAGAAGTCGCCCAGGAGAATTCCCCGTTCTTCGGTATTGAGCCTCTTCACAGTATCATCGTACCAGATCATTCTTGAACCCAGGGTTGAAACACCTTCCTGCCGCTGTTCGACCTTCCGCACACCATACCGGGTAAGGATATTCCCGATAGAGCCCCTTCCCTTGATCGCGACGCCGCTGAAATCAAAATCGAAATTCAGTTTTTTCAGCCTCGGCTTCGGACGCAGTTCAACCCTTACGATCTCGGCCTCCCCATTCGGATTCGCAGTAAAATAAAGCACCTTCGAGTCGGGAGTTCCCCTGGTGATAAAATAGTCCTTGTCGCGCGTAACTCCCAGCACGTTGAACCTCTTCACCATTATCTTGCCATTTTTTCCGTCGCGGTAGATGAGGTTATAAACCGTCCGTTCATCGTTTTTATTGAAGACTGCGATATGGATGATCTCCTGTCCGACAAAGACTTTGTCACTGACTTTCGTGACCACGAATGTTCCGTTCTGACGGAAGACGATGATATCGTCGATGTCTGAACATTCCGTTACAAATTCATCTTTCCGCAGGGATGTTCCTGCAAACCCTTCTTCCCGGTTAACGTAGAGCCGCTGGGTTGCTGCTGCCACCTTCACGGCCTCGATGGTATCGAAATTCCGGATCTCCGACTGCCGGTCACGTCCTTTTCCGTATTTCTTTTTTATCTGCCTGAAATATTCAATGGCGTAATCGATAAGATGTGCCAGGTGATTTTCAACTTCTTCGATGTTGATTTTGATATCACGGATGGTTTCGTCGGCTTTATCGGAATTGAATTTCGAGATCCGTTCAATAGGAATTTTGCGCAGTCGGTGGAGATCATCTTCGTCGATCGGCCGGATCAGGAGATCTAAATAAGGTTTGAACCCTTTCACGATGGCTTTATCAATCTCCTCGCCGGTCTTGCATTTTTTGATTCCTTCGTAGATCTCTTTTTCAATGAATATTTTTTCGAGGGATGAAAAATGGAGTTGTTCCCTGAGTTCATCCCGCCTGATCTCCAGTTCCCGGCGAAGCAGTTCAAGCGTGGATGCTGTGGATATCCGCAGGATCTCGCTCACGCCCATGAAGCTGGGCTTTCCGTTGGCAATGACGCAGGTGTTGGGGGAAATGGAAACCTCGCAATCGGTAAAAGCATAAAGAGCGTCCATGGTTGTATCCGGCGATACACCCGGAACCAGCTGGATCAGGATCTCAACATTCTGGGAAGTGTTGTCATCGATCTTCTTGATCTTGATCTTCCCTTTATCATTGGCAGCAAGGATGGAATCGATAATGGAGTTTGTTGTGGTGCCGAATGGAATCTCAGTAATGACAAGTGTCTTTTTATCCAGCTGACTGATCTTTGCACGCGAACGGATCCTACCGCCCCGCTGCCCGTCGTTGTATTTTGACACATCAACAAACCCCCCGGTCAGAAAATCGGGGAACAGCTCAAAATCCTTTCCCTGGAGTATTTTTATGGAAGCATCAATCAGTTCATTAAAATTATGAGGCAGGATCTTGGAGGCAAGTCCGACCGCGATTCCTTCGCCGCCCTGGGCAAGCAGCAATGGAAACTTTGCCGGCAATGCCAGCGGTTCTTTATTTCTTCCGTCGTAAGAGGATTTCCAGATTGTTGTTTTTGCATTGAAGAGGACTTCAAGCGCGAATTTCGACAACCTCGCCTCGATGTACCGCGGGGCCGCCGCACTGTCGCCGGTAAGCACATTCCCCCAGTTACCCTGAGTATCGATCAGGAGATCTTTCTGCCCGAGCTGGACCAGGGCATCCCCGATGGAAGCATCGCCGTGGGGATGGTATTTCATGGTATGACCGATGATGTTGGCTACCTTGTTGTATCGGCCATCATCCAGCTCTTTCATGGCATGCAGGATCCGCCGCTGAACCGGTTTCAGTCCGTCCATGACTTCCGGAACAGCCCGCTCAAGGATCACATAGGAAGCATAATCCAGGAACCAGTCTTTGTACATGGATGACAGGTGGATCGCTCCCCTCAGTTCTCCTGATTCAAGTTCCGGGTTGTCGTTTTCAGTCCCGTTCAGGTTATTTAGCTCATCGATTGTCATAAGTGGTGAAGTAGCAAATTGGCGAAATAGTGAAATTGAAAAGAGTCATTAGACATCAGGCATTAGGCACTAGGTATTAGGCATTAGGCAATGGGTATCAGGAAAATTTTAAAACTTAACACTTAACACTTAATTTTTATACTTTAAGAACTTTATAAACTTTATGAACTTTATGAACTTTATGAACTTTACAAACTCATTTCACCAGTCTAGAAATTCCCCTGAACTGTTCCGTACCGGAATAGCGCAGGAGTTCAAACAATATCGATTCAGTGGTTGTTATGATGGCGCCTTCCTGCCGCATCCGCTGAATGGCTGTCCGTTTGTCATTTTCGTTGCGTGAAGAGACACAATCTTCCACCACAACCGGGTGGTACCCGTTCCGGTGAAGATCGACAACCGTCTGAAGCACACAAACATGACTTTCAATACCCGCGATGATAATGTTCTCCTTCCCGGTCACGGCAATTCCCTCCATCAGGCGGGGTTCGTCGCAGCAGCTGAACGACATCTTCTCAATTCGCGGATGGCTGCCCAGCAGGGTTGCCACGGGTTCAATGGTTGGTCCCAGTCCTTTTACATACTGTTCGGTGATAAAAATAGGAATTCCGATAATTTTCAGCCCTTCAATCAGCCGGGTAACATTTTTTGTAAGATTTTCATTTTCAAAGATGAAGGGGTAGAGCCGTTCCTGGATATCGATGATCAGCGCTGCTGACCTGTCTTTTAGAATTCTCATGACAATAAATATTTAAAGGTAAAGGAATTGACGGATTCCTTTTTCGTTCCTTTTTACAAAATTAGAATATTCGGCAATAACAGCCATCCTTGTTAGTAACTTAAATTTAAATGGTGTTGTGGTGTGGTGGTGATGTGGCGAACAGGTGAACTGGTGAACTGGTGAGTTAAGGGTAGCTCCAGTATTCCTGATTTATAACCCCATAACTTAAGTAATTCATTTCAAAATAGTTTGACCATGAAATATCGGTCATTTTTTGATGTATCTTTGTATTCCGCTATGACTCCTCTCGAGGGTTAATAATTCTTTTTTTTTACTGTAAAAGAATTATCATTTTCTCAATTTGATATGTTTCTTTTAGTATTACTGAACATATCGCATTTTCATTCTAAAACTATTTTTATGAAAAACAATTTCAACAGGACATTGAGCAGTTCAATGCTCCGGATTTTCAACAAGGTTCTTCATTCGATGACATCCATTAAAGCCAGGAATTTCATGATCGGATTTTTCTGTTTCTTTTCTTCCGTTGAAGGTTTCTCGCAGGGAGTCAGCATCAATTCCACGGGGAACCCTCCCGAGGCTTCTGCAGGGCTGGATGTTGATTTTACAAACAGGGGCATGCTTCTTCCACGACTGACGAAATTGCAGCGCGATGCAATTTCTTCCCCTGCCACAGGTTTATTGATTTTTCAGACCGATAATACTCCCGGGTATTACTTCTTCGATGGAAGTACCTGGCAATCTTTTATATTCGGGGTTTCGAACCTGAATAACTGGACTAAATCAGGGAATGACCTGTACAACAATAACACAGGGAATACTGGAATCGGAACGACTACGTTTGATGCGACCAATCCCGAAAAGCTTAAGGTAGATGCCGGGACAACCACTTCTAAAAATGTGATCAGTGGATACGGCAGTATCGACAGCTATCTGCAATTGAATATCAGGAACACAAGCAACGGGGTCAATGCCTCATCGGATGTTATTGCCACCAATGATGCCGGAGATGAAAACAAAGGATATATCGACCTGGGTATTAATTCATCAAATTACAACCAGGCGGCTTATAACATCGGTGGTAAAAACGATGCATACCTATATTGTGTCGGCAATACGGGCGGGTCTCCACAAGGTGGAAATCTTTCAATAGGAACGGCATCAGGTTCTACCTCCATCAGGTTTCATACCGGAGGAACCACAACAGCATTTGAACGCATGCGGGTTGACGCCAATGGTTACGTTGGTATCGGAACAACGGGGCCGGCAGGTATTTTGGATGTTCAGGGAGGCACTGCAGGCAGCAATATTGATGGGAAACCTGTGACTATCTATGCCCAAAACGGAGGAACCAACAATAAGGCTGGAGGGGATATTATCCTTAAACCGGGAAATGGCGGAGGAACCGGCTCGCCAGGATCATTCAAACTGCTGAATGGAAGTGGATCGGGATATTTTGGACTGCTGGTCCCACCGGGAGCTGTTTCAAAAAGCTATACTTTGCCAGCAGACGATGGCGCAAATAATGCAGCATTGGTAACAAGCGGCGCCGGCGTGTTATCCTGGGGGAGCCCGCTTTCAAGCGGCACAGTATCGGGGTTAGCAGGGCAAATTGGTTTTTATTCCGGGGCCAACACCCTGATCGGTAACAACGACCTTTACTGGGATAACTCCAATATTCGGCTGGGCATCGGCACAACGTCCCCTTCAAAAGAAATCAGCCTGAACGGGAACGCAGGACGGGGTTTCTGGATGGAACGAAACACCACCAGCAATACCATCGGCAACAGTCTTATCATTCAGGCCGGTGGTGCAACGCTGAACGGTACCGATAAGGCTGGCGGCGACCTGATCCTTCAATCCGGCATTGCTACAGGAAACAGGGCATCGAACATCATTTTTTCAACAGCAGGAGGAGGCAGCACAGGCACAACGGATGCCGCCCCGACAGAACATGCGCGTTTCAATGGGGTTGGCTATCTCGGATTAGGGACAAATAATCCTACAAATCTCCTCGAAATAAATTCCCCAAGCGGTTCAGGACTCCGGTTAAACAATATGCCGGGTGGCGCTGTTCTATTTATGAGCACGAGCAAAGACGTTGCCCAAAACAACAACAATTTCTTCTTTGATGTTACCAATTACAGATTATCTATTGGTGCAGGAACAACACCGAACTCTACCTTACAGGTTGGCGGGTCTTTATCCGTTGCCACTGTTACAAAAACATCAGATTATACGGCTTCTGTAAATGACTACACCATCTTATGCAATTCATCTTCCCCGATAACGATAACCCTTCCCGATCCTACCGGAGTTACCGGCAGAATCTATGTTATTAAAAATATCAATACAGGAACAGTCACGATATCGAAAAGTAGTTTTACAATTGATGGCGCTGCAACCCAAACCCTCACGACGATATATGCCTCTATCACAGTTCAAAGTAACGGAACAACCTGGTATATCCTTTCCAGGTATCTGAATTAACTTGTTTACTTTCCAAAAGTTGGCAGTCACGAGACATGAACTGTCAGTTTAGTAGTCAAACTTGAAAGTAAAAATTATTAACAGGCTTTAACAGGTGGTAACATGATGTAATAAAAAAACCAGCTGTGACGCTGGTTTCGGTTGTTTTAGTCTGATATTCAATTTGTATTTTGTGACCCCGGCGGGATCAACACGCCCTTCTGCGCCATCATATATTATAGTTGTTTTGAAAGGGGACTGGTCGTTAGGCAACTTCGTTAGGCAACAATATTAGGCACGCTTGTTAGGCAAAAAACAGGAAATTTGTCCGTTCTGACCCAAAATGGACCCAAAATGGACCCCTAACTGGATATTCCGTCCTAATTGACCCCTCTGTTTCGCTCTAAATTGACCCCTCAAAGTTAACTGCCCAATTTGCAACATTTCTCATACCTTAAAATGTCATAAGCAAAGTTAAAATTTAT
>JAPLDI010000019.1 GCA_026391795.1 Bacteroidota bacterium | reverse complement strand
AATATCGATATTGAAATAAAAACGAACAAACCTGAAGTGGAAGCCTGGAAACTGATCAGCCAGATCATCACCTCCTATTTCGATGTCATCGAAGTGACCGACAGGGAAACAGGTTATCTCCGCACCTCCTGGGTTATTCAGACTTTCAAACAGAACACGATCCGTACACGGATGATCGTAAAACTGGGCAACAGCGATCCGCTCGCCTATAAGGTGAAGCTGATCAGTGAGCAATCGGGTCAGCCGATGAGCAGTGTGAAAAGTGATGAACTCTTTAAGGAATGGGATCGCGTGCTCCGGAAATACAAAGAGGTTGTAAACGAAATACAGACCCGCTTAACAAAATAAGAGGATTCCGCGAATGAGTGTAAAAAAAGTTCTTCATGACCTTGTTGTCGCGAAGAATATCCATCTGAACAACCGGCACTTTATCCTGGAGTTGCAGGCTCCTGAACCCTTACCCGGTTTGCTGCCCGGACAGTTTGTACAGCTCCTTGTGAACGATTCGCCATCCACTTTCCTGAGAAGGCCGTTTTCAATTCATGCTTTCGACGAGGTGAACAATGCATTTCGCCTCCTGATCCAGATCAAGGGCGAAGGAACCCGCCATTTATCCCACCTGAAAGTGGGAGAAAAGCTGAATGTAATGTATCCCCTCGGGAATTCTTTCTCAAGACCTCCCGGAAAAGAAGTTCTGCTTGTCGGTGGCGGATGCGGGGTTGCCCCTCTTTTATTTCTAGGAAAATGGCTGAAAGAACAGGATGTAAATGTCACATTGCTTACCGGCTGGAAAAGAAAGGAAGACATCTTTGAGAAAGAAGCCTACCAGCAGTGCGGGGAGGTTCTTATTACCACAGAAGACGGCTCGGAAGGGGAACCCGGGATGGTAACCGGTCATTCAATTTTCAAATCGGGCCGGAATTTCGACCGGATATACTGCTGCGGACCTGACCGGATGATGAAAGCCGTTGCTCACATCGCCACAAGAAGGGGCATCGACTGCGAGGTTTCCCTTGAAAATACCATGGCCTGCGGTTTCGGCGTTTGCCTTTGCTGCATCACCCCGACAAATCACGGAAATCAAAGGGTATGTATGGAAGGGCCTGTGTTTAGTATAAAAGAGCTTGGCTGGTAGGATAAATAATTACGAATTAGGAATTAGGAATTAATTGAAAATTTAACTCATCAGCTCATCAGCTCATCAACTATGATTGACCTCACCCTGAAGATCGGCCACCTCAACCTGAAAAACCCCGTCATGACGGCATCGGGGACTTTCGGATACGGGGAAGAGTACCGGGATTTTCTAGACCTGAGCAGGCTCGGAGGGATCGTGGTAAAAGCGGTTACCGGGAGCAACCGCGACGGGAATGCCTACCCGCGGATGGCGGAAACCCCTTCGGGGATGCTGAACTCGGTGGGTCTTCAAAATAAAGGTGTAGATCATTTTGTAAAGGAGATCTACCCGGTAATCAAAGATTTTAACACGAATGTAATTGTCAATGTTTCCGGATCGACCATCGAGGAATACGTCGCCGTTGCCGAGAAGATCAATGAACTTGAAAAGGTACCCGCCATTGAGCTGAATATTTCCTGTCCGAATGTAAAGCATGGAGGAATGGCTTTCGGAACCATTCCTGCTACGGCCACCGAAGTTACCGCTGCAGTTCGAAAAGTGTATCAAAAAGATCTTATTGTAAAACTTTCCCCAAACGTAACCTCGATACAGGAGATGGCCAAAGCAGTGGTCGACGGCGGCGCCGACATCATCTCGCTCATCAATACCCTTTTGGGAATGGCCATCGATGCCGATAAACGTAAACCGGTACTTTCCACCCTGACCGGCGGGTTATCAGGCCCTGCTATCAAACCCATTGCCCTGCGGATGGTCTGGCAGGTTTCAAAAGCCGTTCATGTGCCGGTGATCGGAATGGGAGGAATCATGAATGCCACCGATGCCATCGAGTTCATCCTGGCGGGGGCATCCGCTGTTCAGGTAGGGACGGCAAATTTCATCGATCCTGCAGTTACAGTGAAAATTGTTGAAGGAATTGAAGCCTATTGCAGGCTGCACAAATTCAGCAGTGTTAAGGAACTGATCGGGGGGCTTAATAGCTGATGAGCTGGTGAGTTGATGAGTTGGTGAATTGGTGAGTATTGTCCTTTGTGACTTTGTGACCTTAAATAACATTCACCTCCGTTTCCAGTGTCACCCCAAACTTATCCTGAACGGATCTCTTAATCTCTTCACTCAATTCAAGGATCTCTTTTCCAGTGGCATTCCCGTGATTCACCAGGACCAGCGGCTGGACTGAATGAACCCCTGCCTCTCCTTTCCGCTTTCCCTTCCAGCCACACTGCTCAATCAGCCATGCGGCAGCCAGCTTTATTTTATTCTCCTGGGGGAATGATATAATTCCGGGGAAGGTTCCTTTTAATCGTTCAAATTCCTCCGGAAGAATAACCGGGTTCTTGAAAAAGCTGCCTGCATTGCCTGTCACTACCGGATCGGGAAGCTTACGGGAACGGATCCGGCAAACGGCTTCCCGGACATCTGCAACCCGGGGAACGCCCCTTTTCATACGCTCAAGCTCTGCCCTGATGTTGCCGTAATCAAGGCAAAGGAGGGGTTTTTTCCTGAGGCAGAAGGTAACATTGAGGATGATGTACCGGCCTTTAAATTGCAATTTGAAAATGCTCTCGCGGTAACCAAACCGGCATTCGGATTTTAAAAAGGTCCTTCTTTCTTTCGTTTCCAGGTCAAAGGCCTCAAGCATGTCGAAGGTATCGCTCATCTCCACACCGTATGCACCGATGTTCTGAACAGGGCTTGTACCGGCGTTTCCGGGAATCCCGGAGAGGTTCTCGAGTCCTCCCCAGCCCTGAGCGACACAATAGCTCACAAAGTCATCCCAGTTTTCACCGGCGCTGGCTTTTACCCAGACATTTTCTTCATTCTCCCTGATGACCCGGATCCCTTTTGCGGAGACCCTCAGAACTGTTCCCTGAAAATCCTTCGTAAGAAGAATATTGCTGCCGCCACCCAGGATTAATAATGGATGATGAACTTCTTCAAGGCTTTCAGCAATACTGATCACAGCCTCTTCTGTCATAGCTTCGGCAAAGAACCTTGTCCTGGCATCAATACCGAACGTATTGTATGGCTTTAAAGAAACGTTTTCCCGGATTTGCATGGTTTTCCTAATTCCTTTCAAAAATAGTATTTCTTTCACCGCAAAGACGCAAAGACGCTAAGAAAATCGCAAATCGTAAAATCCGATTGCCTGATGCCTGATTCCTGATGCCAATTTTTTCATACTTTTGCTCATAAGAAGAAAATCTCTTGAAACGTGTAATTATTTCCGTCACAAATGACCTTGCCACTGATCAGCGTGTGGACCGGGTTTGCAATACCCTGGTGAAGATGGGGTTTGACGTCCTTCTGGTGGGAAGAGAACTGAAACAGAGTCTTCCGCTGAAACCCCGGCAGTACCGGACTAAAAGGATGCGGCTCCTGTACCGTAAAGGACCTCTTTTCTATGCTGAATACAACCTGCGTCTTTTCATTTTTCTTCTTTTTCACAAAGCCAGCCTGCTTGTTTCAAACGACCTCGACACCCTGCCTGCAAATTACCTTGCTTCAAGGTTGTTAAAGATTCCACAGGTTCATGATTGTCATGAATATTTCCGGGGCGTTCCGGAGTTGAACGGACGGCCCTCTACGGTCAGGAAATGGAAGAAGATCGAAGATTATATTTTCCCCCGGCTTCATTCGGTATATGCCGTCAATGCTTCCATTGCAGAAATCTATCGGAAGGAATACGGAAACGAGGTAAGGGTGATCCGGAATGTACCGGTGCGAAAAATGAACATTCCTTCCAGGAACAGGGCCGAACTCGGGATCCCGTCTGACCACAGGATCATCCTTTACCAGGGTGCGTTAAACGTCGACCGTGGGCTCGAAGAGGCGATCCTGGCAATGAGATTCGTTAAAGAAAAAGCGGTACTGGTGATCATCGGAACGGGAGATGTTGCAGGACAGCTTAAAAATCTTGCCACACGTGAAAATGTTGATTCAAAGGTCATCTTTACCGGGGCCATCCCGCTGGAAGATCTTCATGCCTTTACGCAGCTGGCAGACCTGGGATTATCCATTGAAAAAGATGTGAGCCTGAACTACCATTACTGCCTTCCCAATAAATTCCTCGACTACATCCAGGCAGGGGTTCCCGTGCTGGTATCTCCTTTACCGGAAATGCAGGCGATTGTTGAAAAATATGAAATCGGGGAAATGATCGCAGATCACGATCCCCAGCATCTTGCCGAGAAATTCGACAGCATGCTCTACCATGAGAACATGCTGGCCTTTTATAAGGAAAACCTGGAAAAGGCCGCCACAGACCTCTGCTGGGAGAATGAAGAGCAGAATCTAACGACTATTTACCGTCCCTATGCCTGAACAGCATCTGCATATCATCTCATTCACGATCCCCTACCCTCCGAATTACGGAGGTGCCATCGATGTTTTTTATAAGATCAGGGCACTCCATGCAGCCGGACTGAAAGTACACCTTCATTGTTTTTCATATGACCGCCACCCCTCACCGGAGCTTGAAAAGTACTGTCATGAAGTACACTACTACCCTCGGAAAACCGGTCTGGGTTCTGCACTGACATGGAAACCTTACATTGTCTACAGCCGAAGGTCAGACAAACTGCTTGAAAACCTGCAACAAGACAAGTTCCCAATCCTCTTTGAAGGACTTCACAGCTGTTATTATTTATCACATCCTTCACTGGTAAACAGGACCAGGATCTATCGGGAAAGCAACATCGAGCACCTCTACTACTATCATCTTTCCAAAGCCGAGCCGAACCTTCTGCGTAAACTCTTTTACATCCTTTCGAGCCTGAAGCTGCGGGCATACCAGGGTGTACTTTCCCATGCCTCCCTCATGCTTACCGTGTCAAGGGAAGACAATGACTACCTGTCACAAAAATTTCCCGGGAACCGGGTTGAATACCTGCCAAGTTTTCACAAGGATGACTCGGTGAAAACCGTTCCCGGCATGGGTGAATTCGCCCTGTACCAGGGGAACCTGAGTGTTGCGGAGAATGATAAGGCCGCATCCTTCCTGGTGAAGGAAGTTTTCAAAGATTCCGGAATCCGTTTCATCATCGCAGGGTTGAATCCATCCGGGTCGCTGGAACGGCTTGTCAGGAAGTCGCCGGATGTAACCCTGGTATCCAATCCAACAGAGGAAGAGATGAACGGATTCATCCGTTCGGCCCAGGTCAATATCATGGTCACCTTCCAGCCAACCGGACTGAAACTGAAACTTCTGAATGCCCTTTTCAACGGAAGGCATTGTCTGGTGAACCCGGAAATGGTCTTCGGAACCGAACTTGGCGGACTCTGCGAAACCGCCATGAATGCACCGGAACTCCGGAAAAAGATGAAGGAGCTGATGGTTCGGCCTTTCAGTGAAGAGATGATCCGGCTACGCAGTCACCAGTTGCTGAAGTGGCATTCTAACAAAGAAAATTGCATACGGCTGGTTAATCTGTTATCTTTGTTCTCTGGGGATTAACATTCCTGAAACGTTCAACAATATTGAAATCATGAAAAAGATCCTTATCCCTGTCGACTTCTCCGGGCACACTGACATTGCTTGTACTTATGCTCTTGAGATAGCCAGCAAAGGAGGGGCTGAGATACGCCTTTTTCATACCTATTCTGACCAGTTCATCATCGCCGACAGCTCCTTCCCCGATGCCATCGACATGAGCACGATGTATAATGAGGAGTTGCTGAAAGAAGTTTTTCACCAGTCGGAAAAGAAGATGGAAACCCTGTTGGCCGAACTGGAAGAAAAAGTCAGGAAGAACAACTGGAACGACATCGAATTCAAGATTACCGTTGTTGGAGGGGAGATCGAAAGTGAACTCAAGGAATTATGCATGGAGTTTCATCCCGACCTGGTGGTCATGGGCACGCGCGGAAGCGGAAAAACCCTGAACATGTGGGGCAGGGTCTCCACCCATATCATCACTCATTCCCTGATCCCTGTCCTGACGGTTCCCGAAATGAAAAAATTCAAGGGGTTCCAGAAGATTATGCTGGCAGCCGACCTGGCTGACGATAATGAAGCATCGGTTCGGCGGGTTCTTGCTCTTTTCGGTCAATTTCAGATCCACCTGAGCTGCGTCCATTTCCTTATCAATGAGGAAAAGTCGGATGAGAATGAGAAGATGGAAAAGCTGCGAAAGAGATTCGTGAAAGAGGAAAAATCAGGCATCATTTCTTTCAGGATCGTGGATGTGGTGAATGACAAACAGACCACCATCAACGAGGTAATCGAAAGCGAAGGAATTGATCTGATCGCCTTCAGGCCACATAAACATAAGATGCTGTACAGCCTTTTCACCCGCAACATCACAAAAAAGAATTTCCAGGCCACGAATATTCCGTTGCTGGCATTGCCGGTTAGTTGACAACTATTTAAGGACGATTCTCTTCAGGCGGTAAGCGTCGTATTCGTACATTTCCCAGTACTGGTTCTCAAACCCGTTATCCTTCGTGGAGGCAAACCGTAAATCGGTCTGCAGCGATTTCATGCGCAGGTCTGCAATGCACCGGTCAAATGATTTACCATATTTCCAGAGCGCTGAAATAAAATAAAATGTGACATCAAATCCCTGGAATGCCAGCGGATCCGGATCCGTCTTGTAACGGTCCTGGAACACGGAAACGAATTTTTTCACAGCGGGATCATCATAATCGATAAAATAGGCAGCCATGACGTGGGTCTTCAGGTTCACCAGGTAATCGGCTTCCAGATCATCAAACCTGTCCCACCGCGGCAGCCCGAGAAGCGTAACCCCAAACTCATTCCGGTGTTCATTGAGTTTTGTGACGACATCGAGCACATACGATTTGTTATCGGAGATCATGACGATGAGGTTCCCTTTCTTCGCAGAGAGAAGACCTAGCACTTCGCCATATCCATCCGCCAGGTGAACATCCGCCTTTTTCCCGGTCATCACATCCAGGATGTTATTCGCCATGGTTTTGTTGATTCGTTGATTATCGCTGACCACCACGATGTTGCTGTCGGCAAACCCGGTCTGAATATATTGGATCAGTTCCGAGAACTGGGTCTTCATCGATGGTCGGACTTTAAAAACTTTTTTATGTTTTTCCACGATCTGGTCCCGCTCCGAAATGGGATTCACGATGGGAATATTATTCTTCTCAGCAAAATCAGCAACGATCTGGAAGTTCCGGTGATACATCATCCCGATGATTAGATCCATATTTTTAAGTTCAGGATCCTGAATCAGCTTGAGTGTTTTCAGGGTATCCCGTTCTGCATCATAGACGGTCACCTTCACCGATACGCCGGCCTCCTTCAGGGAATCGAGGGCAATACGGAATCCTTCATAAAACTGAACAAACTGCAAAGGCCGGTTATCCTGGGAAGATGCGTCGGGATCTGGAGTCAGATCCATCTGCTCAACCTCATTCAGAAAAAGAGGGATCATAAGGGCAATGTTGTACGAACTCTTCATGGAAGCTCTGTCTTTCCCGCAGGGGGGAAATTCTTCGCTGCCGGGTTTTGCGGCAGGTTTGATCTCGTCAGGAACTCCTCTGGGTTGCTTCCTGGGAGGTTCCGTCTTTGCCGGTACAAGGATCCTGATCTTCTGACCCGTCTTCAGCCCTTCCTTCACCACCGGGTTTTCTGCAATGACATCGTTAATATCAACCTCATAGGCCTTTGCTATCATGTAGAGCGTCTGGCCTTTTTTGACTGTGTGGATGTAATAGTCTTTTCCGTCAATCTTTTCGATCCTGGAGGATCTCATCTGCTTCAGGTTATCCTGGGCATGGACCGGATGGTTCAGGAATCCTGAAAGCACGACAACAATAAGTAGGATCTTCTTCATTCCTGATTGATTATTCCCATTCGATGGTGGCAGGGGGTTTTGAACTGATGTCATAAACCACCCGGTTCACCCCTCTCACTTTATTGATGATCTCATTGGAGATCCTTGCAAGAACATCATATGGAAGCTGCGCCCAGTCGGCTGTCATCCCGTCTGTGGAAGTGACCGCACGAAGGCTGACCACATTTTCATAGGTGCGTTCATCGCCCATCACACCAACCGACCGCACCGGCAGCAATACCGAGAATGCCTGCCATACGGAATCATACAAACCATTGCTCCGCAAACCGCTGATAAAGATATCATCCACCTCCTGCAACAGTTTCACACGCTCCCGGGTGATCTCTCCGAGGATCCGCACAGCAAGCCCCGGTCCGGGAAAGGGATGCCTGCTGATCAGGTCATTGTCGATTCCCAGCGTTCTGCCGACTTTCCTGACCTCATCCTTGAACAGGCTGTTCAGCGGCTCAACAATTTTAAGCTTCAGATGCTTGGGAAGTCCGCCCACATTATGGTGTGACTTTATCGTGGCAGAGGGTCCTTTGACCGATACCGATTCGATCACATCCGGATAGATGGTTCCCTGGGCCAGCCAGTGAATATCCTTGATCTTTCTTGCTTCTGCTTCGAACACATCGATGAATATTTTCCCGATGATCTTTCTTTTCTTCTCAGGATCAGATACGCCGTCGAGGGCATCGAGGAAAAGCTCAGATGCATCCACCCCCTTTACGTTCAGGTGCATGTGCTGGTACGAATCAAGCACCTTTTGGAATTCATCCTTACGGAGCAGTCCGTTGTTGACAAAGATGCAGTGCAGGTTGGTTCCGATGGCATGATGGAGCAAGACTCCTGCAACGGTCGAATCCACTCCGCCCGACAGCCCGAGAACCACTTTATCGTTTCCGATCTTCTCTTTAAGAGAAGCCACGGTTGATTCAACAAACGATTCGGGTGTCCATGAACCTGAACAGCCGCAAATACCGATAACGAAGTTCTTCAGCATGACACTGCCTTCGGTCGTGTGATAAACCTCAGGATGAAACTGGATCCCGTAAGTCGGTTCCTTTTCAATGGAAAAACCGGCCACACTCACATCCGTAGTGCCGGCGATGACCTTGAAGGACAATGGGGTCTTCATGATGGTATCGCCATGCGACATCCATACCTGGCTGCCCACCGACACCCCTTTCATCAGCGGACTGGATCCTTCAATGAAAGAAAGATTTGCTCTTCCGTACTCGCGGTTGTTGGATGCCTTCACCTCTCCCCCGTCAATCTGGGCAAGGTACTGGGCTCCATAACAGACTGCGAGAACAGGAATCTTCGCCCGGAAAGCGGAAAGGTCAGGAGCGGGTGAGTTTTTATCCCTTACTGAAAAGGGACTTCCCGAAAGGATCACACCCCTGATCCAGTTTGTGATTTCGGGGATTTTATTGTACGGATGAATTTCGCAATACACATTCAGCTCCCGCACCCGACGTGCGATCAGCTGTGTATACTGGGAACCGAAATCGAGGATCAGGATGGTTTCTTGCATGCTACAAATATAGAAAAAAGATAGGTTCAACGCGTCAGCGTTGCCTGGTAAACCGTTTCATTGCCAACGGCATCCCTTACGGCAAGCCGGAAACTGTTTTTACCGGGGCGGATCCGGTCGTCGAAAGTGTAGACCAGCTGGCTGCTCTTGGCATCAAAATCCATCAGGATCCATTTCCCGTTAAGAGTTCCCCGGTAGGACTGGATCCCCGAAAGGTTATCCGAGATCCTGAGGCTCAGGTTCTGCTGTTTGCCGACATTTTTATTCGGGCCTACATTGCCCGGGCGGATCACCGGCGGAGTTGTATCCAGGGCTACTGTGTAGTCACCGAATTCCTTGATCTGCGCCTTCAGAAAAGTATTTTCAAGCCTGGATGACTTCCCGGAGAAATGGCCATTATCATTCACTTTAACGATCAGGGCCTTGCCGATCAGGTTTTTTGGAACGCCGGCTGTGCTGATGGACAGGGTGCATGCGGAATGGATGGGAACAAAATCATTGTGCAGGTGATGAACCACGGAGAAACTTCCGTGAACCGAGGCAGACGTTGAATAGATAAAATCGAGGTCTTCATAAAGGGCATCCGCAGGAAGGTCAAAGACAATGCCATCAGCTGTAAAACTGTTACTCTTGCCGCAGGTCAGAAGGGTGCCTTTTGGAGTTTTGATTCCAGCTATCCCCATCGGGGCAACAGCGTTGCTTTTTACCCAGAAAGTCAGCCGGGTGGCATTTCCGAAGGCGTCTTTCACAACGTAAATCACCTTATGTGCCCTGGAATCCAGGAACCTGACAACACCCCTGTTCGCTCCCCGTCCGTACATCGACAGTTTGTTATTCGGGGCAATGTAGGAGCGCATGATCCGCTGTCCGTTCTTTTCCAGCTGAGGATAATCGAGTTCACTGTTGGCATAACGTGTTTCGGCAAAGGCGAACCGCTCGATCTTCTGGGAAAAACAACACAGGGTATCCACAAAGAGTTCAATGGAGGTGATACCATCCCTGGATCCGGTATCACTGCCGAAATCCAGAGCCTGGATGCCAAAGATGATATTTCCCGAAACCGTAACGGTATCCTTTGCATTTACGTGGCAGTCGTTCCCCGCTCCTGTTACGGCAAGGGTTACCGGGCTTCCTGTGTAATTTACCTGAGAGGCCCCGTCGAAGGGATAGATCCTCACATTGTAGATCCTGGGTGGCGTGATGTCCCTGAAAGGCAATCCAAAAAGCATCGGGTCTATGATCTCCTGTGTAGCGGCATCCCGCATTTCAAAATGAAGGTGAGGGCCTTCAGAGAGACCGGTATTGCCTGAAAAAGCAATCACATCTCCCTTTTTGACCTTCAACACCCCGGGATCCACAGGGATGTCAAGTTCGAAGGTCTCTTTCCGGTACTGCTGATCCCTCATCCAGGTCCCGATGGCGCCGTTTAATTTTTTCAGATGGCCATATACCGAAACATAACCGTTGGGATGCGTGATGTAGATCGCTTTCCCGAAACCTGTGGAGGAGATGTTGATCCTTGAAACATATCCGTCGGCAATGGCATATACCGGTTTCCCCTCTTCCCCACCGGTGCGGATATCAATTCCTGAATGAAAATGATTTTTTCGAACATCGCCGAACCCCCCTGCCAGGGTCAATGGAAAATCGATGGGGGAACGGAAATAATTTTTAGGATAACGGGACTGTGCATCGGATTGCCGGGGAACGACAATTCCCAGGGTCAGGAATGAAAGGAGAATCAGTTTTTTCATAATTTTTCAATAATGGCTGGCAGCTGGTCCATACCGGTGATCACCGAATCGGCAAGAGGAAAGGGCCCCGCATGCCCGCCCGGATTGAAAAGTACCGTTTTCATACCGGTGGTCTTTGCACCTTTAATGTCTTTTGTATAGTTGTCACCGATCATGATGCAGTCAGCGGGCTCTCTCCTGAGCACATCAACAACAAACCTGAAAAACTTCAGATCCGGTTTTACAAACCCGATGTCGCGGGAACAAAAGATGTAGGAGAAATACCGGTCAGCTCCTACCCTGGCCAGTCCTCTCTTTACAGCTTCCGAGTCGGAGTTCCCGGCATTGGTGGCAATGCAACAGGTATACCCGGAAAGCGCCTTCAGCGATTCTTCAGCACCTTTGACCCAGGAAACATTTCCCCATGAATACATAGGGCCCGGAAGGTTAAAATCCACCATGATGGTATTGCCCCAATCGAAAAGGAGGATCTTATCCATAGGATTACCGTACAGGAAGAAATGAAAAGTCCTTCGAATACCTTAACATCTGCGTCGTAAAATCCTCTGTATAAGAGACCCTTACATCCTTGATGACGCCGTTGGCCACAACCGGAGTATAGACCGGATTGATAAATCCGCTGTAAGGGGCAATGTTCAGTCTTGTGTAACGGGCAAGTACCTCTTTGTGCAGCTCCTGATCAACTTTCACGGCGAAGGCCTCCACCAGTTCCCGGGCAGCATCATAATCGCCTTCGGATGTGATGCGCTGGATCTCTCCGAGCAGCTGACCAAAAAGAGAGCGCAGCTCCTGGTAATCATTGATCCGGAATGAAGTTTTGCCGTCCTTTTCAATCCTTTCAATCACATTCTTCGCCTTCCCTTTCTCGTATACCCAGTGAGCAATGAGTGACCGGTCGCGCATGTGCGCTTCCTCCACATCCTTGCCGGGATGGATCCTGACCAGCTGTGTCATAAGCCCGTTACGGATAAAGGAGTTATATCCTGCTTTTGCAACATGAGTGATAGTTCTTGAGCGATTCGCCGGTCACTCCTTTCATCATCTGTCCGGACCCATGACCCAGGCATTCATGAAGGTCGGTATTCAGGCTGCCTGCCAGGTACCCGTATTTCTTCGCCAGGTCGATCTCTTCCTGTGAAGCGGCAAACTCCTCCAGAAATCCGTTCCCCTGCGAAGCCTGGTCGTAGGCATAGGTGAGGTTGTCGATGGTAACCGATTTCGAACCGTATTCCTTCCGGATCCACTGGGCGTTCGGCAGGTTGATCCCGATGGGGGTGGTGGGATCGCAGTCGCCGCCGAGCTGGGTGGCCGTAATGACCTTGGCGGTTACCCCTTTCACCTCTTTTTTCCTGTATTTTGGATCCACCGGGGAGTTGTTTTCGAAGTACTGGGCATTGCGGCTCAGGGTTTCGGTACGTTTTGTCGCCTCCTCATTTTTAAAATTGGTCATGGCTTCCCAGGTCCCCTTCTTTGCAAGCGGATCGCCATAAACCTCGATGAATCCGTTCACAAAATCAACCGATGATTTCTGATCTTTCACCCAGAGAATGTTGTAGTCATCCCAGGTCTTGAGATCACCGGAACGATAATATTCGATCAGTTTGGAGATCACAGCGCGCTGATCGGGATTTTCTGCCACATCTGCTGCCTTTGTAAGCCAGTAAACAATCTTTTCAATCGCTTTTGAGTACAATCCCCCAACCCGGTACGTCTTTTCAATGATCCTGTCTTTATCCTTCACCAGTTTTGAATTCAGGCCAAACGCAACCATCGTATCCTGGCCTGCTTTTCCTGCATTTTTCCGGATGTTCCCGTAGAAACCTTCTGCTTCTTTCTGGGTGACCCCTTCATAAAAATTGCTCGCCGAAGTGGCAACCATATCCGCAAGCGGGTTCTGGTTCACACGTTTGGGAGCGACGGCCGGGTCAAAGATGACTGGCGTAACCTCGCTGATAAAATCATCGATGGTCTGCTTTGGCTTCAGCGGAAGGGATTGGGGTTCCGTTCCCCGCACCAGGGAAGCAAAATAATCTTTTGAAAATTCAGGGAAAAATTTGTCGGTCGAATAATGATGGTGGATCCCGTTAGAGAACCAGACGCGCTTGAGATAAACCATAAAGTTTTTGAAGTCGTTGCTGTTCCGGTCACCACGGTATCCTGTACAGATGGACTCAAGCGTTTTCCTGACAAGGAGATTGTATTTGCAGTTCTGGTCATAGGTGATGTCCCTTCCCGCCAACGCAGCCTGGCTGAGGTAATAGATAAGCTCTTTCTGCTTCAGATTCAGATCCTCAAAACCCGGCACCTTGTACCGCAGTATTTTTGAATCGGCAAACTGCTCTGTTATCCATTTGAACATTTTGGCATCCGCCACTCCGGTTTGTTTTTTCTCAGGCATAAACGACATGAAGGATAAAATGGTGATAATTGAAATAACGTGTAATGCTCTTTTCATTTTGGGTGTCAGGTGTTAGGTGTTAGTTTTATGGTTTTGCCGTCAAACACCGGAACCACCTTTGTTTTATCTTCCAAAAACGAGTAAGGGATCACATCATCCAGCCCCAGTTTCTTCAGCCGGTGCCGGTGCGCAGCTTTTTCGATGTACTGCAGGACATCCGGTTTTGCCAGGTTCCATAAATCGACGGAGACGGCAGTGGAATCGCAGTTCGATTTGAACAACCTGCTCTCCAGCAACCGGGCCGACAAAGCGCCGGCAAACAGCGTATCTTCAATGCAAAATTTCTTCTTCCATCCTGAACAGAGGATGACCACATTCTTGTTCTTGTCCACCAGCCATTGGGTGAGGGCGGAAATGTTGATAAAGGCACCGATCACAACCTGCCCGGAGTCTTTCGCCATTTCCAGTGCCCGGGTTCCGTTCGTGGTGCAATACACCAGCGTTTTCCCCTCAACACGGTCGCGTGTGAAACTGAATGCCGAGTTCCCGAAATCAGCAAAGTCCAGTTTAATGCCATCCTGCTCGGAAGCAACAAGGAATCCTTTCTCCTTCAACGCTTTTGCTTCCTCAAGGGTGGCTACGGGAAGTATTTCCTTTACTCCGTTCTCAAAGGCAGTGCAGATGGTAGTTGTTGCCCTCAGGATGTCGACCAGCACCACAACATAATTATCCCTGGTAAGAATCTCCGGGAAAAGTTTCGGGGAGAAACAGACTTCAATACAGTGGCAACTGTTTTTTTCCGGCTCCATCTTCCATCAATAAAAAACAACTTCACAACCCGGATGTGCCTGCTTGTACTTCGTTACCCGTTTTTCGGAGATCTTGGTATTGAAAATCTTCAGCGACTTCAGTCCGCTCATGGTTTCAAGCACATCAAGGCTGCTGACCTTTGTATTATAAAACTCAAGCACTTTCAGGTTCTTCAGGTTCTGAAGGTATTTCAGGTTCTTGACCGGGGTTCCTGCGAATTTGAGGGTCTCCAGGTAGATGAGGTTCTGGAGCGGCATCAGGTTCTCCACCTGGGTATTTGAAAAATCAAGTTCCCGGAGGTTGGCCAGCGTCGACAACGGATCCAGCAAGGTGACCGGGTTTTTCGGGAACCGGAGCGTCTGCAGCTGCGTCATCCGGCTTAACGGATCGAGGCTTGAGACGCGGGTATCGGAGATCTCCAGTTCCTTCAGTCGCGAAAGATTCGTCACCGGTTGCAGGCTGATGATTGCCGGATCCTCTTTGATAACCAGCTTTTCAGTTCCGGCGATCTTCTGAAGCTGAACCTTATCGGGCACGCTTGATATGCTGAAATATTTCAGCAGGTTGTCTTTCCATGCCTGTGAAAGTCCGCTCCACCATTGGGTATTCTCATAGGTCTGGGAGATGACCATGCAGGCTGGATTGTCATCCATGAATTCATTGGCCTTTGCAAGGGTCAGTCCGGTATTATCCGCATAAATGAAGGTCAGTTTTTTCAATCCTTTCAGCGGGGAAATATCGTTAACAGGAGTAAAATCGATCGACAGGATAGAAAGCTTTCCCATCTTTGACAAGGGCTGCACGCCTGCAACCTTTGTGTTTTTGGCATCGATCCGGGTTATCTCCATAAGCTCTTTCAGCGGATCCAGGCTGGTCACCCCGGTATTGGCACATTCGAGGATCCGCAATTGGGTGAACTTCGAAACAGGATCCAGTGAGGTGATGGCCATCCTCCCGCTGATGTTCAGGCTGTCGAGGGTGATCAGCTTGTGCAGTTGCTCGGAAGAGGGGGAATCATCCAGTTTCCGGTAATGGTTCATAACCAGTTTCCAGTCGGCCGGCATGCTTTCCCACCATTTCAAAAGGATTTCCGATTCGAATACCAGATCCACGTCGGGGTGTCTCAGCATGAACTGCAGGGCAAGATCGGGATTGACCCTGGTATTGTCGCAATAGATCTTTTTTATGGCAGGAAGGTGTTCAAACACATCGAGCGACTTCACACCGGTGTTGCTGAAGTACACCATCGTCAGGCCAACAAGGTTCTTGAGAGGGGTCAGCGAGGCAACCTGCGTCTTGATAAAATAAAGCTCTTCAAGGGTAGTAAGTCCCGATAGTGGCTGAAGGTCCGACACACCTGTTTCCGAGAACCGTAAAACCTTGAGTGCGGGAAGTTCCGCCAGCGGCTGCAGGCTGTCGATCGGGGTTGTGCTGAGGTCAAGCATCTCAAGAGCGGGAAGGCCGGAAACAACATTCAGTGATTTCACAGGTGTCTTTTTAATTTTCAGGATACGGATATGATTCAAATACCGTAAGGGTTCCAGAGAATTTACCTGTGTCCCCGAAATATCAAGTTCCTCGAGCTGGTTCAGGTTGCGGAGGGGCATAAGATCGGTAACCGAAGTATTGGCGACCGAGACTTTTTTAAGGGAGGAAAGCTTTGCCAGGGGGCTGAGATCAGTCAGGGCAGGATCGCCGGAGATATTGATTTCCTTCAGGGTGATGATCTGGAGTACAAGGGAAGAAAACCTTCCGGCATCAAGCGGAACAGCACTCCCGTTCACCATGGCAACCGTATCGTTGAACGAGGAGACCTGGGCAAGATTCACATTGGCATCCACCTGCATCTCCTTTCCGAAGATCATTTTCCAGCTGGCCGGCAAACCGTTCCACCAGTTGCGCATATCGGCCCGTTCATTCATCTTGGTTGTATAAATGCTCGCAATCTTCACCTCCTGCTTGCTGTCGTCATAGTTGATCTCAAAATAACGGACCTTATTGGAATTGACGGAATCACCATTAACGGTCATCCCTTTCAGGTTCCGGTTGGCAGTGACCTTGAAATAGGTCTGCCCGATGTCATTTTTCATCACACTCACATCCTGAACCGTATAAAGAAAGCTGGCGCCTTTAAAGAAAAAATCCACATCGCTCAGATATGCCGGGATATCCTTGTAAAGGGGAACCAGTCGTTTTTCATCAAGGTCATCCTCCACCTGGACTTTTTCGTTCATAAAAAACTTCAGGTAGCTGTCGCTGATGATGACCTCCTTTTCCTTCACGGGATTTTTTTTATCGGCAAGAAAGTTCAGCGTTCCTTCAAAGAATTTCACCAAACCCGAACACTGAGTACGGAATCCTTCAATCTGTTCGGGTGTGAACTCCGAGATGATCGGTTTTGCAGGCTCCTTTGATCCCGGCTTTCCGCCTTTTCCCGAAGTCTGTTTGGTGGTACTCTTTTTCCCTGGCTGCGACTGCGGAGTCTTCTTTTGCGGAAAGACCGTGATGGAAAGGAGGAAAAGCAGCACAAGGGCCGGTATACGTAAATGTTTAATTTTCATGGATGTAATTTCGGAGAAGTTCTTTTTTATCTTTTTCTGTGATCTTCAGCATATTTGAAATGAGCCAGCCTGAATTGTTGCTGTTCCGGTTAAAGTAGGAGACCTCAAAATACCAGCCCGGTATCTGGAGAAAGTGGAACTTCACCTCTTTCACCGTTTCAAATTTCAGGTTTCCGTTCTTGATTTCCGATACGAAGAGGGCAAGCTGGTCAGGCCGGTAATAGCGATCGAGATAGTAATCCAGTTTATCAGGCTCTTCAAAAACCTTGTGGATATTCATAAAATCAAGTTCATGGCTGAGGGGATGCAGGAAAAGTTTCAGGTTGGTAGTATCTCCCACATGGGCAAAAAGGTCGTTGAACCGGGAGAAATAGGCATTCGAAAATACCCATTTATAGCCGTTATTCTGTTTTTCCAGTTTCATATATAGGATGATATCGACCCTTTCATGCTTGTAGGTGAAACTTGCTGAAACTTCCGAGAACCAGTCGCCTCCGTGAAAATCAAGGAACTCCGGGTTCTTTTTGCTGGTAACCTGGTCGATGAATGTATTCTTATCATCCGTGGATACCGATGAATTGTAAGTGTCGAAGAGGATGTTCAGGTATTTCTTACGGGATTTCAGGTCCCTGAATGTGCTGTCGCCTGAATAGGTCCGCTTGCCTTTCACATCTTCCTCGGCATTGAAACGCCTGAAAAACTGGTTGACCTGCTTGGTCTGGGCATAGAACTTCGACTCATCGCCGCTGAAGGAACCGATGGAGCCGGGCTGGCAGAACAGGGATGCCGGCATAAGCAGAAGAAAAAGGAACGAGAAGATTCGCATTAAGGTCCGGTTAGGAGTGGTACACTAAAAAACAGGGATCAGGAGCCGGAAATTGAAAACCACTTTCCTGTTCTGCAGATCCCTGAAAAAAACCCGAAATTATTTTGAAGTTTCCTTCACGCGGATATCCCCCAGGAGGACATCCCAGAAACCGATCAGTCTTCCGCCGATCTGGGTCTCTTTGCGTTTTACATAAACCGTGATGTCTTTCTTTGTGGTATCTTCATAGATAAGGCCTTTTTCCTTATCGAATCCCTGGAACCGCTGGTAGATGGTGATCACCCCGACATAGGTACCGTCAGGCTGGCGCTCAAGGTCGCTTACATACTGGATCTTGTACCAGTCGATGGTAACCCGGTCGTAGTTGAGTTTCATCAGCCGGTCAAAATATTCCCTGACCTTGTAGTAGGCAACATCGGGCCTTGAAAGGGCAGAAACGCCGATCTCGCTGTTTTCCATAAAGAGTTCGGCCGCCCTCTCGATGACCCGCTGCGATTCAGACCAGGGGGTGCTCTTGTTGCCGATGATGCTGATGTACTTGCTGAGATCCCTGACCTTTTCCAGAGCGAGGCTGTCGATGGCCTGTTTCCGCTGCGGAGATATATTCTCATCTTTATTCTGTGCCAGAGCGCCTGATGCTACGATCAGGAGGCAGATCAATCCTATAACTGAACTTCTTATTTTCATCTGATGTCGATTTTAATTTTAATGATCAATGTTTCCCTTTTTTTTCCGTATGCATTATTTCTTGATCAGGTCGAGTGACTTTATCTTCCCGCTTCCGTCCAGTTCATAGGCATCCACCGCATTCCGGCTCGCCTTCTGGTCGCGCACGAATTCGAGGTAACGTTTTATGTTCGTGGGTTTGTCATAATCCACGATCGATCCTTCCCTGCTGATGATGATCAGTACCGTGGCATCCTCGGCAGAAAATAGCTGAAGTGTGCTTTTGGTCAGCGACATCACCTGGTTGCTGTTGCCGGCCTTTGAAGCATCTGCAATGCCCTGGAAAGAATTCTCAAGCTTGGTTTTCAGCGGAACATCTTTCTTGTTCCTCATCCCGGCGATTTTCTCTTCAACCTTTGCAATGAGCCCGTCGATTTCCTTGTCGCCAAGGTTCATGGCCTTGATTTTTGCCAGTTCTGCCGACAGCTCATCTGCCGATTTATCATCCTTGTTCAGGAGCATGTCGAGCAATTGCGCCCGCGCAGCATCGATCTTTTCCTGCCTTAACTTATCCCGTTCGGCAAATGCTTTCTTGAGAACCTGCCGGGCTTCCACGATCATTTTATCGAGTTCTGAATCCTTGTAATGCTTGTTGTCGATATCATTTACCGTCTTCTCCTGTGATTCAAGGGGTCTCGTGCTGGTGCCGTTGATGATCTCGGTCAGCTGCTTCTTGGCCAATTCGATCTGGGCTTTCCGCTCTTTCTTCGACATCTTTCCTGTTGTCTTGCAGCCATCGGATCCGATTACCACTCCGGCAATCAGAAGGATTAATGCAAAATGATGCCATTTGAGGGATCTGATTTTCTGAACAATTCCTGTCATATCATTTTCATTTTTAAGGTTAAGAAAATACTGCACTGCTAAAGCCTCTCTATTTTTTACAGAAAGGCATTTTAACGACTTCTGCTTTTATCGATTTGTCACGGATTTTAACATATATTTCGCTGCCTTCCTTCGAAAGTGCAGCCGGTACATATCCCATGCCGATCGGAATTTTGAGGGAGGGAGCCATGGTACCTGAGGTCACCTCGCCGATCACATTGCCGGCAGCGTCAACGATGGGGTACCCGTGCCTGGGGATCCCCATTTCAACCATTTTAAAGCCCACCAGTTTCTTCGATACCCCTTCCTGTTTCTGACGCAGCAGTAAAGCTTTATCTATGAAATCCTTTTCGGGGGTAAACTTGGTGATCCAGCCCAGGCCGGCTTCAATCGGTGAAGTGGTATCGTTGATGTCGTTCCCGTAAAGGCAGTAGCCCATCTCCAGCCGCAACGTATCGCGAGCTCCGAGTCCGATATTTTTTATTCCGAATTCCTTCCCGGCTTCAAAAACCGCGTTCCAGATCCTGGGAGCATCTTCATTTGCCATGTAGATCTCGCAGCCGCCCGATCCGGTATAGCCGGTCGTTGCGAAAATAATATCCTTGACACCGGCAAAGGTGAGTTTCTTAAAAGTATAATATTCCATGTCGGTCACTGTGGTGTCTGTCAGTTTCTGCATGGCCTGAAGTGCCAGCGGCCCCTGAACCGCGAGCTGTGCGATCTCATCGGAAGCATTGTAAAGCGTGGCACCCATCTTATTTTGCTTGTTGCACCAGGCCCAGTCCTTGTCAATATTAGAGGCGTTGACAACCAGCAGGTAGGTTTCAGCATTCACCCGGTAAACAAGCAAGTCATCCACGATCCCGCCCTGTCCGTTTGGGAAACAGGAATACTGAACTTTACCGTCTACCAGTTTGGAGGCATCGTTGGATGTCACCCACTGGATGAAATCAAGCGCTTTCGGGCCTTTTACCCAGAATTCGCCCATGTGCGATACGTCAAATACACCGACGCCTTTTCTTACAGTTTCATGTTCGACGTTGACTCCATCAAACTGAACCGGCATAAAATAACCGGCAAAAGGAACGATCTTGCCGCCATTGGCTTCGTGAAATGCTGTAAATGCTGTAGTTTTCATAGTTTCTTTTTAGTAAACGATACAAAGTTAGAAAAAATTGTCAGGAGCCCCCCGGAATCAGCTTTTATAGTTGCTAACTTAATCAGGTTGATAACTCAAGGCTAAAGTAAGGAAAATTTTGTACTTTTGATGCTCGATGCTCGATGCTCGATGCTCGATGCTCGATGCTCGATGCTCGATGCTGGATGCTGGAAGATGGAAGATGGAAAATTGAGAACTGACAATTGAAAACCCAATACCTAAAACCTAATACCCAATACCCAATACCCAAAATTCCTAATTCGTAATTATCTGGAGTTGTTCTTTACCCGTCAAAATACACCGCGCTGGCTGATCTTCCTGATCGACCTTTTGATTGTTTCCTTTTCGGTTTTGCTTGCCTATTTGCTGCGGTTTAACTTTTCCATTCCGGTTGTTGAGCTGAGGCCCCTGCCTACCGTTTTTGCATGCATCCTGATCATCCGGACTGGCAGTTTTCTCATCGCCCGGTCCTACGCTGGAATCATTCGGTACACAAGCACATCCGATGCCTTCCGGGTGGTTGTCACAGTGTTTTCAGGAAGCATGGTCCTGGCGCTGATCAACCTGGTCACCTATTTCCTGGTCAATAAATTTTTCCTTTTCCCCTTTTCCATCATCATTATTGACTTCCTGGTCACCTGCATGGCCATGATCACTTTCCGGATGTTGGTGAAGATCGCATACCTGGAATTGCAGCGCCCGGAACGCACCCTTCAGAATGTCATCATTTACGGGGCAGGAGAAGCAGGTATCACCGCAAAAAGTGTCCTCGACAGGGATGCGAGCACCCGTTACAAGCTGATCGCTTTCCTGGATGATGATCCCGGTAAAATTGGCAAAAAGCTTGAAGGCATTGGCATTGTGGGTCCGGATAAACTGAACGACCTGCTGAAGTCCCATACAATCAGCCAGGTGATCCTTGCCGTCCAGCAATTCGATACCCTGCGCAAACAGGAGCTGGTGGACCTCTGCCTTGAACACGGCGTGAAGGTGCTTACGGTTCCTCCCATGATGGAATGGATCAATGGAGAACTCAGTTTCAGCCAGATCAAAGATATCCGGATCGAGGACCTTCTGGAGCGCGAAGAGATAAAGCTCGACGACAGGCAGATACGGGCCGAACTGATGGGTAAAACCATCGTCATTACAGGAGCAGCAGGATCCATCGGCAGTGAACTTGCACGGCAGATCATGAAATTTCATCCCCTGAAGCTCCTGCTGATCGACCAGGCTGAGACTTCCATGCACCAGCTGGAGCTTGAATTCAGGGAGCATTACGCCGATCATTACCCGAGATTTATCCTTGCCGATATCCGGAATGCCATCCGGATGGATAACATCTTCCGTGATGCCAAGCCCGATATCGTTTACCATGCCGCCGCATACAAACATGTGCCGGTAATGGAAAACAACCCCTCGGAATCCATCCTGACCAATGTGAACGGCACCCGCATCCTTGCCGATCTTGCCGTTAAATACCGGATTCAGAAGTTCATCATGGTATCCACCGACAAGGCTGTCAATCCGACAAGTGTCATGGGGGCATCTAAAAGAATTGCAGAGATCTATACTCAATCCCTGAATCAGGACGGTGAGCCCCGGTTCATCACCACACGCTTCGGCAACGTCCTCGGATCAAGCGGATCGGTTATTCCGATTTTCAGGGACCAGATTGAAAAGGGAGGGCCGGTGACGGTAACTCATCCGGAAATCACACGGTATTTCATGACCATCCCAGAAGCCTGTGCCCTTGTCCTCGAGGCGGGCTCCATGGGAAAAGGCGGTGAGATCTTCATCTTTGACATGGGGAAATCGGTACGTATCACAGATCTCGCAAAAAAAATGATCAGCCTCTCCGGACTGACCCTCGGAAAAGATATCCAGATAACGTTCACCGGTCTCCGGCCGGGCGAAAAACTCTATGAAGAGCTGCTCAACAGCAAGGAGAATACCATACCGACCCATCATCCCCGCATCCTGATCGCCAAAGTAAGAGAATACAATGCAGGTAAAGTTTCAAAACAGATTGATGATCTCATTACGGCTGCAGTTTCAGGCCAGGATACTGAAGTTGTCAGAGCCATGAAAAACATGGTACCTGAATTCATCAGTCAGAATTCGATTTTTGAACAACTGGACAAGAAATAATTGATGATAACCATCCTGGGTCCAACCGCATCAGGTAAAACAACTCTTGCCGTCCACCTGGCAGATGAACTCAACGGTGAGGTAATTTCCGCCGACTCAAGGCAGGTTTACCGCGGAATGTCGATCGGGACCGGGAAGGACCTGTCGGAGTACACGGTCGAAGGGCGGGAGATCCCTTATCACCTGATCGACATTGCCGAACCGGGTCACGAATACAATGTTTTTGAATTCCAGAATGACTTTCAAAGGGCATACAGCGATATCCTTTCCAGGGGAAAACTGCCCGTACTCTGCGGGGGATCAGGGATGTATCTTGAATCTGTCCTCAGGGGATACCGCATGAAAAAAGCCATTCCTGACGCTGCCCTTGAAGAATCCCTTTCGGAAAAAACCGACGGGGAACTGAAAGAGATCCTGCTTTCCCTGAAAACACAGCACAACACAACCGACCTCCTCGACCGGACCCGGATGATCCGTGCTATCCTGATCGGCATGACGCCGGATGAAGGGCCGTCGGTAGCTGATTTCCCGGAACGATTGCCATCCCTCGTCTTCGGAATTCAGAGGGAAAGGACAGTTCTCCGTGAGAGAATTACTGCCCGTCTGAAAACACGCCTTGAGCAGGGGATGATTGAAGAGGTCAAAGAGTTGCTGAACAAGGGGCTTACACCTGATCAGATCAAATTTTACGGGCTCGAATACAGGTACATCATGCTTTACCTGCAACAGGAACTGGATTACCAGGAGATGTTTCTCCGGCTGAACACGTCAATCCATCAGTTTGCAAAAAGGCAGATGACCTGGTTCCGGAAGATGGAAAGGAACGGAGTGGATATAACCTGGATGGATGGAGCTGAATCCTTGGATGAAAAGATGGATAAAATACGCCTGAACTCATTATCAGATTCCCAATAAAATATGTTGCTTTTTCCAAAAATTGAATATCTTTGTAAAGATTAACCCAAAAATTCATTCATAAAAACAAACGTACCATGAAAAAGAAAAATTTACTTTTTGCTCTTGGAATCGTACTCCTGAGCTCTGTTATTCTGTTCTCCGGGTGTAAAAAGAAGTCAGAGGATCCTGCCCCTGTACCCAACCCTACCTTCGTCATGAGTTCAACCGGTTCCCCTGATGTAATATTTTACTTCAAATGCACCACAAATGATGTTAAACTGACGAAGTGCATCATTTCTGATCCGCTCGGGCTCATCAGTGATACTTATGACCTCCAGTCAGAAACCTTTTTACAGAACCAGGTTTACTATTTCAATACAACATACACCAAAGAGACCGGGGTATGGACATTTAAATTCTATGGTAACCGGACTGGTGACAACTCCGGATTTATTTCTACCACGACTTTAACTCTTTCAAAATAAATAAGAGTGGTTTCCCACAAAAAAAGGCTGCCATACCCGGCAGCCTTTTTTTTATTTCTTTTTTTACTTCGTTTTATCCGGGAAAGGAGGTGGTGGCGGTAACTCCTTCGGCCATGTTTTCAGTTCATCCTGCATCTCCTGGATAGCCCTGTTCAGCTGCTGGTCCTCACCTGCATATTCCTTGGCAGGATCATTGTCAACAACCACATCCGGATCCACGCCATGCCCTTCAATGATCCACGATTTTCCTTCATTGTCATAAGGGGCAAACTCCGGGCGTGTCATCTGTCCGCCATCGATGAAAGGCAGGCTTCCACGGATCCCGACGACACCACCCCAGGTGCGGAGACCAATGGTTTTTCCCAGTTTCATCTTCTTGAACTGGTAGGGAAAAAGGTCGCCGTCGGATGCAGAGTACTGGTCGGTGAGGACACACTTCGGTCCCCACTGCATTTCGAGCCTGCCCGGACGTGAACTTGTATTCCTGCTCATCTCGATCATGGTCATCTCCCGTGCCAGGCGCTCGATGATCATCGGGGAAACATTCCCTCCGCCATTTCCGCGGTCATCGATGATCAAAGCGCGTTTGCTCAGTTGAGGGTAAAAATGCTTCACGAACTCGTTCAGCCCCTCTACCCCCATGTCGGGGATATGGATATACCCGACCTCGCCGTTGGTGGCATCACTCACTTTTTTGATGTTGGACTGGACCCAGTTGTAATAATAGAGTCCGGCCTCGTCATCGGTAGGGATCACCAGTGTTTTCCGGGCACCTTCGGGAGAGGGTGTTTCATTGACGGTCAGCTCCACCTGAACTCCTGCCTTGTTGATAAAGGCTTCGTAAATGTTACCCAGACCTTTCACCGGCTGCCCGTCAATGGCAATGATGTAATCACCCTGTTTCACGTTTACGCCAAGTTCGGTCAGGGGGGAGCGCGACTCTTTGGTCCAGTTTTCACCCTTCAGGATTTCATCTATTTTATAATATCCGGACGGATCCCTGGAGATCTTCGCTCCCAACAGTCCCATCTTTATCCTTTTCGGCTCGGGTTTATCACCTCCGCTTACATACGAATGACCGATGCTGAGTTCCCCAACCATCTCCCCCAGGATGTAGGTCAGGTCGGGACGGGTGTTGACATACGGAAGAAGGGGCTCATATTTCTTCTGAATTGCCATCCAGTCAACACCCTGCATATTCGGGTCATAAAGAAAATACTTCATCTGGCGCCAGGCCTCATGATAGATCTGGTTCCACTCCGCTTTCAGGTCAACCATGACTTTCATGTTCGAAAGATCCATCCACTCCTTGACATCAGCCTTTCCCCTCGGAAGATCAATCACCGCATACTTGCCATTGGAGGTTACCAGCATTTTTTTGTTGTCGGCTGAGATCTCATATCCTCTGAAGTCGCCAATATCGGTTTCCTTTTTATCCTTAAGGCTGAATACCTTCAGGCACGGACGATCTCCTCCTCGTCCTCCTTTTACATAATAAACATTGTCGTCAACTACCGCAAGGTTAAAATAGGTACCTGCATCTATCGGAAGCGCAACGATCCGGTTAATGATGCCATCGGCATCAATCTTCACATCAACGGCAGCTTTGGAACCATCTTCTTTTTTCTCCTCTTTTTTAGCATCTTTCTTTTCCGGCTTTGCTTCGCCCCCCGCTTTTTCATCCTTCTTTATGCCGACTTCATCATTTTCGGGGGCGAAGGGATTGGGTGTGCTTTTCGCCAGTGTTACAAAATAGATCTTTGTCATGTCGGTGTAGGCATGATTCCATTCCGTCCAGCTGTAGACCGGGTTGAAGTCGCGGTTGGAGGTAAAAAACAGGTATTTTCCGTCGCTGCTGAACTTAGGTTCACCTGCATCGTACCAGCTGTCCGTAACCGGGAATTTGTTTTTTGAAGCCACTTCATAGAGGTAGATCTTCGTTTCAGCCGACCTCTCGGGATAGGCATACGTGATCCATTTGCTGTCGGGCGACCATCCGTACTGCCCGAATTCCCAGTCTTTCGCCTGGTCAACCTGGGTCACCGTTTTCGAATCGATGTCAACATATTGCAGACGAAGGAGTTTGTCGGCCCAGAGAAGTTTTTTTCCATCGGGCGACCAGGCCATATCATACTTATACGTATCGGCATTTGTTGTAATCTGAACAGGGTCAGCGCTTCCGTCCTGATTCTGAATATAGATCTCATCTTCTCCCGTCTTATCGGAAACATAGGCAATGGTCCGGCCATCGGGCGACCAGTTTACGTTGCGTTCATGAACGCCCGAAGTACGGGTAATGTTTTTCGTGATCCCTGTCTTGGCAGGCACCGTCCAGACATCACCCCGACCGTCAAAAGCAACTCTTTTCCCATCGGGGGAAAGCGACGAAGAGTTGATGATCCGGCTGGCATCCTTCAGCGAATTCCTGGCATTTACAAAATCATCATTGATCTGGATGGTGATCTTGGATGTATTCCCTGTCGCAAGATCGACCAGGTAAATGAAACCCCCATTTTCAAAAACGATGGCATTATCCCCCATAGAAGGAAATTTGCAGTCGAATTCCTTAAAGCTGGTAACCTTTTTGGTTTCCTTTGACTTCAGGTCGTAGCTCCAGAGGTTCGTGGGGCGTTCTCTTTCCGACATGAAATAGATCTTGTCGCCGCTCCACATGGGGAACATATCCTGGTAGATGTTATTGGTCAGGTTTTCAGTTTGTCTGGTTTTAAAATCATAGACCCAGATATCATCGGCCATACCGCCTTTGTAATATTTCCAGGTACGGAACTCGCGAAAAACACGGTTATAGGCAAGCTTTGATTTATCCGGTGAGTAGCTGCAAAATCCGCCTGCGGGGAGCGGCAGTTCTTCAGGCAGACCGCCGTCAACGTTGACAAGGAAAAGCTGTCCCTTAAAATCATTGAAGCTCTGCTTTCTCGAGCGGAAAAGTATGTTCTTGTTATCCTTCCAGGTCATGACGATATTGTTGGGACCCATCCTGTCAGACACATCATCCCTTCCAAGGGTGGCGGTATAGGTAAGTCGTTTGGGAACTCCTCCCTCTGACGGAATAACGAAGACCTCGGTATTTCCATCGTATTGTCCTGTAAAGGCGATGAACTTGCCATCCGGAGAGAAACGGGCGAACATTTCATATCCGTTTTCGTCGCTGGTAAGTTTGCGGGCTAATCCTCCGTCGCGGTCCACTGTATAGAGGTTGCCGGCGCAGGTAAAAACGACCTGGTTGCCATGAACCGCTGGAAATCTCAGCAAACGTGCTTCATTCCCTGCAATCGCAAGATAACAGAGGAACAGGGCAGGAATCATCAGAAGCATTCTTTTCATAAGGTTGACTTTTTTAGGTGAAACAGATTATTGGCAAACAAATTTATTCACATTAGGATGAGTTTATGATAAAAATCGGCAAATAGACCTAAATACTTGTTGAAGCATCTGTTTTCAGGCATAGCTTTCTTTCCGGTGGATGATTTTTTTTCTACCTTTGCAGCGCTTTTCAAGAATCAGTCGATTCCGGGCCTGGAAAAGCTATCCGCTCAGCCTTCCCCGTAAGAATAAAGTCAAACCCAAAGACATCAAAACCACTTATTCATGAGTCAGAAAAAATCAGGATTTAATTCCAAACTCGTACACGGTACAGGTGTTCATGATCCGCTGGGAAGCGTGATTACACCGATTTACCAGACCTCGACATTTTCATTCGAAAGTGCAGAAGAAGGGGCAAAATGCTTTTCCGGAGAGAGCAACGGTTACATCTATACGCGCATCGGGAACCCCACCATCTCGGATCTTGAAAAGACCATCGCCCTGCTTGAGAACGGCTTCGGCGGCATAGGCACTTCTTCAGGGATGGGTGCAATCAATGTTGTTTACATGGCAATGCTCGGCGCAGGCTCCCACATTATCAGCCATAATGCCGTGTACGGCCCGGCCAGGGGCGTCATCGAAGGCACCTGGTCGAAGTTCGGTGTCGAATCCACCTATGTTGACACCACCGATCTTCAGCAGGTCAAAAAAGCCATCCGTCCCAACACACGGCTGATCTATCTTGAGACACCTGCCAATCCGACCATCGGTATATCCGACATTCCTGCCATCTGCGACCTTGCACACCGTCATAACATCCCGGTTTGTGTCGATAACACCTTTTGCAGTCCCTATCTTCAAAGACCCCTCGACCTGGGAGCCGATATCGTTCTCCATTCCATGACCAAGTTCATCAACGGACATGCAGATATCGTGGGAGGAATCATTGTTGCAAAAAAAGAGGAGGACTATAAGAAACTCCGGGCCATGATGGTCATTCTGGGGTGCAACATGGATCCGCACCAGGCATTTCTTACCCGGAGAGGGCTCAAAACCATGGGGATAAGGATTGACCGTGCGCAGGAAAATGCGATGAAGGTTGCTGAATTTCTGGAAAAACACCCGAAAGTAGCCTGGGTAATGTACCCCGGTTTAAAGTCGCACCCCCAATACGAGCTTGGCAGAAGGCTGATGAAAGGACCCGGGGCTATGATCAGCTTTGGATTAATTGGAGGTCTTGAATCCGGCAGGACCCTGATGAACACCGTTGAACTTTGTGTCCTGGCCGTTTCCCTCGGCGGGATTGAAACCCTGATCCAGCATCCTGCTTCCATGACCCATTCCAAATTGTCAGCAGAGGCCAAACAGCAGGGGGGCATTACTGACGACCTGGTCAGACTTTCGGTCGGCATCGAGGAGGTGGAAGACATCATCGGGGATCTGAGCCAGGCACTGGATAAAATAGCGAAGTAGCGGAATCTTCGCGTGACGCGTAACGCGAAAAAACCAACAAAGTTTCTATTATCATACCGACCTTTCTTCGTAAGTTTGAGTTCTTTTTGTCAACCTTAAGTGATGCTCCGGAACTTAACACTGGCCTTTCTTCTCTTTTTAACCATCCTGTCACCGTCTGTGAGAGCCCAGAAAGTAGCTCTTGTACTGAGCGGAGGCGGGTCGCGCGGAGCCGCACACATCGGCGTGATCAGGGCACTGGAAGAGAACAGGATTCCCATCAGTTATATAGTTGGCACCTCCATCGGTGCCATTGTGGGCAGTCTTTATGCCAGCGGGTACACTCCCGACGAGATGGAAAAGCTCATGGAATCTGAAGAATTTCAGCGCTGGGCAGCAGGGGCCAGTAATGATGATTACATCTATTATTACCGGAAGGAAGATCCCAACGGCGGATGGGTTTCGCTGGATTTTGATTTCAAAAAAAAGCTCACGTCACAGCTTCCCACCAATCTCATCTCCCCTTACGAATTGGATTTTTCCATCCTCCAGATCCTCGGACCGGCTTCCGCAGTCTGCAAAAATAATTTCGACAGCCTCATGGTCCCTTTCCGCTGCGTAGTTGCAGATGTCGATTCCACGCAGAAAATAATTCTCGGCAAGGGCGACCTCAGCAGTGCCGTGCGGGGGTCCATGAGCATTCCATTCGTCTTTACACCGATTACCATTGATGGAAAACTTGTCTTCGACGGAGGGATGTACGACAACTTCCCTGCCGACGTAGCAGTTCAGGAGTTTCACCCGGATGTGATCATCGGGAGCAGGGTAGCAGAGCGATACAGCAGCCCCGACCGGGATGATGTGGTCTCGCAGTTGCTGAGTATGCTTATGGCCCACCAGAACGACAGTATCCCTTACCCGAACTCGGTCCTTATTGCCCCGAAAATCCCCAAGGTCAACATTATCAGTTTCGCAAAAACCCATGAACTGGCCGACAGCGGGTACGTTCAGGCAATCCGGAAGATCAAGGATATCAGGAAACTCGTAAAAGACTCCCTGGATCCCGAGATTCTGTCGCAGCGCCGGGTTGCTTTTCAGAAGAACAAACCCGTTATCGTTTTTGATTCCATTCATGTCACCGGACTCAACATTGCGCAAACCCGGTATGTGATCCAGATTCTCAAACATGGAAGAAGGCTCGTCAGCGCAGAAGATTTGAGAAAGGAATATTTCCGTTTCATCAATGAAGGATTCATCAAAGGGATCCACCCGGTGGCCAGGTTTAACCCGGAAACTGGTTATTACGACCTCTACCTCGACATTCAGAAAGCTGAAAATTTTAATCTCCAGTTCGGCGGCAATGTAAGTATCGGGGCGACCAGCCAGGGATTCCTTGAACTCCAGTACAAGTACCTCTGGACCAAAGCCCTCCGGTTCATGATCAACGGATATATGGGCCGCTTTTATAATTCGGTTAAAGGCAATGCGAGGATCGATTTCAACTCAAAAGTGCCCTGGTTCATGGAAACCGGGTACACCTATAACCATTACGACTATTTCGCAACGACGACCTATTTTTTCGACGATAAAACACCTTCCTATGTAAGGCAACGGGAATATTTCGGGGATCTCCGGATCGGGATGGCGGTAACAAACAAGGGAAAACTGAGTTTCAGCACTACCTATGCCTTTACGAACAGCAAATATTACCAGGAAAACAATTTCTCACGTCTGGATACAACGGATCAGACCAGCTTCAACTTTGTCAACCCGCAATTTTGTTTTGAACTGAACAACCTCAACCGGAAACAATACGCCAGCGCAGGAGCAAGTTTTCTCTTATCCGTGGGTTATATCAACGGCATGGAGGGATTCCTTCCCGGATCTTTGTCTCCAGACAAGCAGGAGATCAAGGCAAACCATTCATGGTTCTATTTTAAACTGCTCTATGATAATTATTTCAAGAGCCTGGGCCCTGTAAAATTCGGATTTTATGCAGAAGCCCGCATCTCCAACGAACCCCTGATGAGCAACTACACCTCAACCATTCTGAACGCTCCCGATTTTCATCCGATCCCCGAAATGCAGACCCTCCTGATACCTGCATACCGGGCGCTCAGCTATGGAGGATTGGGATTAAAAGCGGTATTGACGCTCTACAAAAAGCTCGATTTCCGGCTGGAAGGCTTCCTGTTCCAGCCTTACCAGCAAATCACAGAGAACCCTGCGGATAAAACCGCCATGCTGGGGCCTGTCCTTTCCGACCGCGCCTGGATCGCCTCAACATCGCTGGTGTACAATACCTTCATCGGACCCATCAGCATCGGTGTTAACTATTATGACAAAAAGGATGAACATTTTACCATCAATGTGAATATCGGGTACATCCTGTTTAACCGCAGGGCCCTGCCGTAATAGCTGATGAGCTGATGAACTGATGTGCTGGTAAAGTTTGACTTTGTGACTCTGTGACTCCCAATTATCAATTGTCAATTAAAAAATGCTACTTTTGCAATTCATTTATTCTAATATACCGGCCCCGGTCGGACGCTGAAATTAAGTACTATGTTTAATTTGTTGAAAACCGTTAATGAAAAAGTCAGAAAACACCCATCAGATTCCTGAATCCGGGAATACCCGGCCTCAGGAAGAGAACTCTTCACCTGTTGGATCAACAGAAACCGAAAGTACCGAAACACTACCTACTGACTCCGTTCAGACCCAAGAAGAGAAACCCGCAGAGGAAGTAAAAGAATCCCTTCCGGTAGCACAAGAGGAAATGTCAAAAGACGATCCATCGGAAGAAATCCATCCCCTGGGAGATCCACCCGGAATCCTCCCCGAAACGGAAGAGGAAGAGGAACATGCCGCGGAAGCAACATCCCCTGAAGAACTTCCTGAGATCCCTCCTGTAAGAGATGAGGAAGATGCCCGGGAGGGTCCTTCTGAAGAACTCCCACCCGCCGGTGAAATCCATGAATTCATGGCCGACCTCAGGGAAGAACATGCGGAAGATGAACTTCCGGAGGAGATGGCGTACAATGAGGTTCATGAGCTCGAAGAAGACATCAACACACTCACCCGGGAACAGCTGGTCAGTGAGCTGGAGAAGACCGTAAATGAGCCGGATCTGAATGCTGTCAAAACCAGGATCGCACTGATCAAAGTCGCGTTTCTGAAGAAAAAGAAAGAAGAGAATTTACAGCAATACGAAACCATCGCTGCTGAGGAAGGGCACAAGGAGGTGGCTCCTGCAGTGGAAGATCCACTGGATACCCGATTCAACGAATTCTTTAACATATACAAAGCCAACAAGGCCCGGTTCAACGAAGAACAGGAAAAGATCAAGCTTCTCAATCTCAAGAAGAAAAACCAGATCCTTGAAGAACTCCGGGTGCTGGTGAATTCTGAAGAGACCCTCAAGAGGACTTATGACGAATTTAAGAACCTCCAGGACCGCTGGAAAGAAATCGGGATGGTTCCCCGGACAGAGATCAACAACCTCTGGCAGAACTATCATTTCCTGGTAGAAAAATTCTTCGACAAGGTCAAGCTGAACAAAGAGCTGAAAGACCTGGACCTGAAAAAGAACCTGGAGGCAAAGATTGCACTTTGCGAAAAAACAGAAGAGCTGCTGCTCGAAACTTCCGTCCTGAAAACATTCAAAAAACTTCAGAAGTACCATGAAGAATGGAAGGATATCGGACCGGTTCCGCTCGATAAAAAAGAGGAGATCTGGGAACGGTTCAAGAACACGACGGATAAGATCAATGAGCTGAGGCGCGAACACTACTCAAAGGTGGAAGACGAACAGGTGAAGAACCTTGAAACGAAAACCGCCCTCTGCGAGCAGGGAGAAGATGTTCTTACCCTGAAGAACGAAACGGTGAAAGACTGGCAAACCAATACCAACAAGGTAAATGAGCTTTTGAAGATCTGGAAAAGTATCGGTCCGGTTCCCCAGAAAACCAATACCGAAATCTGGAACCGGTTTAAGTCATCGCTTGATTCCTTCTTTGCCAGTAAAAAGGATTTCTTCGACAAACTGAAAGACCAGCAGGTCCACAATTACAACCTGAAGGTGGAACTTTGCATGCAGGCTGAATCCCTCAAGAACAGCACCGACTGGAAGAAGACCTCCAACGATCTGATCCGCCTTCAGAATGAATGGAAGTCCCTGGGGCCTGTTCCGAAGAAATATTCGGATAAAATATGGAAGAGGTTCAGGACCGCCTGCGATGAGTTCTTCAATGCAAAATCAGCCTATTTCTCGAGCCTCCAATCCAATGAGGCAGAGAACCTGAACAAAAAAACAGACCTTATCCGGCGGATCAAAGAGACCCAGTTCGGGGCCGATAAATCCGAGAACCTGAATGTTCTGAAAAATTTTCAGCGTGAATGGACCGAGATCGGGCATATCCCGATCAAAGAAAAAGACAGGATTCAGAATGAGTTCCGGAGCCTTATCAACGAATTTCTGAACAAACTCCAGATCAGTGAAATCGAGATGACGGCTGTTTCGTACCAGAGCCATGTAGACTCCCTCAAAAATGATCCCCAGTCGAAAAGACTGATCGGCAAGGAGCGGGAGATCCTTTCGGGGAAGATCCTCAAGATGAAGGAAGACATTAACCTTTGGGAAAACAACATCGGGTTCTTTGCAAATTCCAAGAATGCCGCCATCCTGAAAGAAGAGTTTGAAAAGAAGATCAACAAGGCAAAGAGCGATGTAAAGGTGATGGAGGCGAAGCTGAAGCTGCTGAAAACACAGTAAATGCTCGTGACGCGTTACGCGTCACGCGTAACGCGTAAGGATAAACTCTTACGTTGCAACATGTCAGGAAATTCTTTTGGCCATACACTGGTACTGACCACCTTCGGTGAGTCGCACGGATCTGCAGTCGGCGGGGTACTGGACGGATTCCCTCCCCTTATCAGCATCGACTTTGATTTCATACAATCGGAATTGAACCGCCGCAGGACCGGACAGTCCGTCTTTTCTTCCGCACGGAAAGAAGATGACCTGGTTGAGATTCTTTCAGGTGTTTTTGAAGGAAAATCGACGGGTGCCCCCATCGCATTCCTGGCACGTAATAATGACGCAAACACGGACCATTATCTCCAGATCAAAGATTCGTACCGTCCCTCCCATGCCGATTTCACCTGGGAGAAAAAATTCGGCACCCGCGATTACCGGGGTGGAGGAAGGGCCTCGGCAAGAGAAACGCTCTCGCGTGTTGTTGGCGGGGCGCTGGCAAAGATCTACCTCCGCACCCATGGGATCCATATCACAGGTTATGCCTCACAGATCGGAAGCTGCATCCTGAATAACAGCATCATTCCGCACAATGCTGATGAGGTGATGGCAAGTCCTGTAGGCTGTCCCGACCGGGAAACGGAAGCCCGGATGATCCGTTTGCTGGAAGCCGCAAAAGCAGAAGGCGACACCCTCGGCGGCATCATTTCCTGCAGGGTCAAAGGTGTACCTGCCGGTTTGGGAGAACCCGTTTTTGACAAGATGACCGCCAGCCTGGCAAAAGCCATGATGAGCATCCCTTCGGCAAAAGGTTTTGAAGTTGGTTCCGGATTCGCCTCAGCAGGAATGAAAGGATCGGAACACAATGATCTTTTCATCACGCGAAACGGATCGATAACAACCGAAACCAACCGTTCAGGCGGGATCCAGGGAGGCATTTCAAACGGCAACGAGATCTTCTTCAGGGTCGCTTTTAAACCGGTGGCATCGCTGATGAAGGACCAGGAAACCGTGAACCGGGAGGGAGAAAAAATCAGCCTGAAAGGCAAAGGAAGGCACGATGTATGCGTGGTTCCACGCGCCATCGTCGTCGTGGAAGCCATGGCGGCACTGGTCATCGCCGATCTCCAGCTCAGGCAGAAACAGTGGGCAGGGTAAAACTGAATACGCTCCCCTCACCCGGATTGCTTTCCACCCAGATCTGTCCCTTTTGTTTTGTAATAAAATCTTTTGAGATGGCCAGGCCAAGACCTGTACCGCTTTGCATTGAACCGGGGATCTTGAAAAACTTCTCGAAGATCTTGTCAAGATACTTCTCTTCAATACCCATCCCGAAATCGCTCACTGAAAACTTTACAGCCTTCTCTTCAGCGGTTACATCCAGTACGACTTCACGGTTCGTTCCGGAATAGTGCATTGCATTGTTCAGAAGGTTGATGAGCACCCACGCGGTTTTTTCCGCATCCGCATTGACGAACGGAAGATTCCCGGGCACATTGCTGATAATTTTTATTCCGTTTTGCTCTGCCTGGTAGGTCAGTGCCTCGAGTGCGTAATCCACGATTTCCTTTGGATCTGTGGCTTGCGTGTGAAGGAGAATATTTCCCGTTTCCACCTGGGTCAGGTCGAGAAGTTCACTTGTGATCTTTGACAGCCTGACAATTTCCCCGTGTATGTTACGAACGATGACCGACTGATCTTCATTCAGGCTTCCGATCCTCGAATCCTCGAGAAGTTTCAGGTTCAGGCGGGCAGAGGCAATCGGGTTTTTCAGCTCATGCGAGATGGTCGCGATAAAGCTGGTCTTGGCATCATCCAGCTCCTGGAATTTTGTAATGTTGCGAAGGGTAATGAGATGACCGATGACTGCAGCATTTTCCCCGCCTGTCGGGGTGATCTGAACATCAAAGATGTCCTTTGAAAAGTAGGATTGCCGTCCTCCTGAAACAATCTTGATCGGTGTAAACTCTTTTGCTTTGTAAGAGCCATTGACCAGGTCGCGGATGATGTTCTGAAAAAGGTCGTTCCGGGCAGCCACATCCGGAGCATATTGTCCCACCAGGTCTTTCGCGTTCATGCCCAGCAGGTTGCAGGCCACAGGATTCGCAAAGATCACCCTCATGGTTTCATCCACACCGATGATGGCATCATTCATCGTGGAGATGATCGCTTCGATGCGTTTTTTCTCAAACAGGATCTGCGAGAGGTTGCTTTTTTCATATTCATTCAACCGGACCGCCATGGTATTGAATGCTTCGGCGACATCACCAAATTCGTCTCTCGACTGAAAATGCAGCTGCTGATCATAATTCCTGCGGGCAATTTCCTGTATCCCCTGGGTTAGTTCCCGAACCGGGTTTGCAATATTTTTGGGTAGATTCAGCAGTAATGTGAAGGAAAGAATAAAACATAACGTACCAATGATGGAAATGAAGAGATAGGCCTGGTGGGAGGTATCCTCAAGTTTGCTGTTTTTCCGGATAATCGCATCCATATTCATCTCCGATACTACTGTAATGTTTTTCTTTACATCCCTGTAAATGGGAAGCAGCCGGATAAAAAACGATTCCTGGAGATCCCTGTTGTCCTTTTTTACTTCATTAAAATCATCTTTGTATTCTTCGAAGGAAGATCGCAGCTGATCAGCGATTTCCCTCTCTCCTGCCTCGGTGATGTTCGACTCTTCGTCTCCCAGGTTCTTCTCAAAAATCCAGATCTTGGAAGCATAGGAGCTGTCAATGTTCTCTTTCATCCCGGAGAAAAGGTAAGCTGTCTGCATATCCTTTATATCATCGAGGGCAACCGACATCTGTTTTGCCGAGACGATGGATTTGTAATTGTCCTTGAACATCGCATCCGCATACTTTGAAAGGGTGTAGATGTAGGCGGAACTTACAACCCAGAGAACTGCAATGACCAGGAAAAGGAATCCCAGTGCGATGAACAGTTTTGATTTAATTCTGATCTTCATGGCCAAACTAGTTAGGATACGATGATTAAATCAATTTTGGTTCCTGCCAGCTTCTTCAGCAGCTTCCGCAGGGTATTCTGGTTAAAAAGGAATTTTTTCAGGGTGTACGAAGGAACTCCAACGAGGATGGTGCTGATCTGCTTCTCCACAGCCGTTGAAAAGATGGCAGAGGCAACATTGTTGCTTTTTACCTTGATGACTTCAGCGCCCAGCTCTGTTGCAAGTTTCAGGTTATTCAGGAGGTACCGCTGATCGGAAAGCCGGATCCTGTCAAACGCTTCACCGGAGGTCTGAACATACAGAACGATCCAGCTCGAAGTATAGTAATTCGCCATCCTGGATGTTTTCCGGATGATCTTGCGTGCCGTTTTCTGGTTGGTTGTGATGCAGGCAAGAAATTTCTCGGAGCGTCGTTTTGCAGAAAAAACCTCTGTTTCGATCTTCCGCTCCACCTGGCCGGCAACCTCTTTCAGTGCAAGTTCCCGCAATTGAAGGATCTTCTCAGGCTGGAAGAAATTTTTCAGGGCGATCTCCACTTTCCCTTCTTTGTAGATCTTCCCTTCCTTCAGACGGGTGATAAGTTCATCGGCAGGAAGGTCGATGTTCAGGATCTCATCCGCAATCCCCAAAAGATGATCGGGGATGCGTTCCTGTACCACGATACCGGTCAGCTCTTCGATCTCGGCACTCAGGCTGTCGATGTGCTGGATGTTTACCCCACTGATCACATTGATCCCTGCCTCAAGGATCTCGACTACATCCTGCCAGCGTTTATCATGTTTTGAACCCGGAACGTTGGTATGGGCAAGTTCATCCACGACGACAATATCCGGATGGATATTCAGAATGGCCTGCAGATCCATTTCTTCCAGCTCTTTCCCTTTGTAAAAAACCTTTCTCCTCGGAATCACCGGCAACCCTTCCAGCTGTCTTTCGGTATCCTCCCGGCCATGGGTTTCAATAAATCCGATCTTGACATCGATTCCCTTCCTGAGCAGCCCCCTGACTTCCTTCAGCATACGGTAGGTCTTCCCCACACCGGCAATCATCCCGATGTAAAGCTTGAATTTGCCTTTCCGTGACTGGCGGATGAGCTCAAGAAACCTTTCCACATTTTGCTCGCGCTGTTCCATATCAGGATCTGTCGCCAGGGACAAAGTTATTTAAGTTTATCCAGTTCTATATTGATCTTCAGGACATTTACTTTTTCGGGTCCGAGGAAACCGAACAACGGTTTTTCGGTCATCCGGTCAATCAGGTTTGCAATTTTTTCCGTTTCAATCCCCCGTGCATGGGCTATGCGTTGTACCTGAACAAAGGCGGCTGCCGGAGAGATATCGGGGTCAAGCCCGCTTCCGGATGCCGTAATCAGTTCAACAGGCACGTCAGCTGGCTTTATTCCCGGGTTATGAACCAGAAAAGTATCCAGCCGGGATTGAAGGATTTTCCTGTACTCCGGGTTATAAATACTTTTGTTGGATCCCCCGGAACCTGCTGCATTGTAATTTACCGCGGAAGGTCTTCCCTGGAAGAATTTATCGGATGTGAACGATTGTCCGATACGATCGAACCCGACTACCCTGCTCTTGTATACGGTTTCCACTCCGTTACCTGAACCCGGCGAAAAATAAGCGATGCCCCTGATCAGCAAAGGGTAAAGGAAGCCAAGGATAAAGATCAGGATCAGGGTGAGGATCAGCGACGGCAGAAGGTTCTTTTTCATGGTATTTTCTTTCAGATAATGAAGCGAATAATGAGATCGATCAGCTTAATCCCGATAAATGGGGCAATGATTCCTCCAAAACCATAGATAAGAAGATTCCGGCGCAGCAATGCTCCTGCACCGATCGGCCGGTATTTGACACCCCTGAGTGCCAGCGGGATCAGCATCGGGATGATGAGTGCATTAAATATTACGGCAGAAAGGATCGCTGATTCGGGGCTGTGAAGCTGCATGATGTTCAGCGACTGTAAGGCAGGTATCGAGGTAATAAAAAGGGCCGGTACAATGGCGAAATATTTTGCAACATCGTTTGCAATCGAAAATGTGGTCAGGGTCCCGCGGGTGATCAGCAGCTGCTTCCCGATCTCTACGATCTCGATAAGCTTGGTGGGATCGTTGTCAAGGTCGACCATGTTGCCGGCTTCTTTGGCTGCCTGAGTGCCGCTGTTCATGGCAACACCCACATCGGCCTGGGCAAGTGCCGGTGCGTCGTTGGTGCCGTCGCCCATCATGGCAACCAGTTTGCCGCTTGCCTGTTCTTTCCGGATGTAATTAAGTTTGTCTTCAGGAGTTGCTTCTGCGATGAAATCATCCACACCTGCTTTTGCGGCGATGTATTTTGCTGTAAGCGGATTATCCCCGGTGACCATCACGGTCTTCACGCCCATCCTGCGCAACCGTTCAAAACGTTCCTGTATGCCAGGTTTGATGATGTCCTGCAGTTCAATGACACCCAACACGTTATTGTTTTCAGAAACGACCAGCGGAGTACCGCCATTCTCCGATATCTCTTTTACCTTCAACCCGGTCTCCGCAGGAAACTTGTTACCACAGGATTCTGTCATCTTCCGGATAGAATCGTAAGCTCCTTTCCTGATCTTTCTACCGTCAGCCAGGTCGATCCCGCTCGATCTTGTTTCTGCAGTGAATTTGATGAATTTCCCCTGGGCTGTGAAGAGCGACTGAATGTCTTTTCTTGTGGCAGAAAGTTCCACAATCGATTTCCCTTCCGGTGTCTGGTCGGCAAAGGAAGCAAGCGTGCTGCAGTCGATCAGGTGGAGGATGTCAACACTGTCTGCCGGGTAAAAATTTGTTGCTTTCCTGTTTCCGATGGTAATGGTGCCTGTTTTGTCGAGCAGGAGAACATCAATATCGCCGGCGGTTTCAACTGCTTTACCCGACTTGCTGATCACATTTGCCCTCAGGGCCCTGTCCATGCCTGCAATTCCGATGGCCGAAAGCAATCCGCCGATGGTAGTCGGAATCAGGCAGACAAAAAGAGACACCATGGAAGCGATGGTGATCAGGGTATTCGCATAATCTTTCAAGGTTACACAGACAATGATGAAAATCAATGTGAAGCCTGCCAGGAGAATGGTCAGCGCGATCTCATTGGGTGTCTTTTGCCGGCTGGCTCCTTCCACAAGCGCAATCATTTTATCCAGGAAAGATTCACCGGGAAGGGTTGTCACCTGTACTTTGATAGAATCGGACAGAACTGTAGTGCCTCCCGTAACCCCCGATTTATCGCCCCCGGATTCACGGATTACCGGGGCAGATTCGCCGGTAATGGCCGATTCATCGATGGAGGCCATCCCTTCCACGATCTCGCCATCAGCAGGCACCACCTCTCCTGCAGCAACAAGAAAAAGGTCGCCTTTCTTCAGGATGGCTGAGCTCACCTTTTCCACTCTGCCATCCGGGAGCAACCGGTTGGCCGGAGTATCGTGACGGGTCTTCCTGAGCGATTCAGCCTGGGCTTTCCCTCTTGCTTCCGCAATGGCTTCTGCAAAATTCGCAAACAGTAAGGTTAGCAGCAAAACAAACGTGATTGTGAAGTTGTAGTAAAAACCTCCCTGCGCTCCATGGGGGTTGATGAGCGTGAAAATCGAAACGATCAGCATCACCATCGTTCCTGCCTCCACCGTAAACATCACGGGGTTCTTCACCATCTTTACCGGGTTCAGTTTTACAAAAGACTGAACCATGGCCTGTTTAAGGAACCGCTGATCAAGTAACCCCTTTTTTTTTCTTTTTGAACTCATTGGATGATTCCTTTATCTGTTAACGGAACGATAAAAATTCAGCAATCGGGCCAAGCGCCAATGCGGGAAGGTAATCAAGGGCGGCAACAACGATGATTACAGCGAGGGTCATGACACCAAAAGTCATGGAATCGGTTCTCAGTGTTCCTGCAGATGGAGGAATAACCTTCTTCTGCGCCATATACCCGGCAAGGACGACAGGGGCAATGATTGGAATAAAACGCCCGATCAGCATCACAAAACCTGTAGTAATATTCCAGAAGGGAGTGTTGTCGCCGAGCCCTTCAAAACCGGAACCGTTATTTGCAAAGGAGGAAGTATACTGGTAAAGCATCTCCGAAAAACCATGAAAGGATGGGTTGTTGAGCCAGGCACTTTTTCCGGCAGGATCGATACGGAAAAGATAAGCCGCGATGGCTGTACCTGCCAGGATGAAAAAAGGTCCAAGAAGCGCGACCAACACGGCAAGCTTCATCTCCCTGGTTTCAATCTTCCGCCCGAGGAATTCGGGAGTCCGGCCTACCATGAGTCCCGAAATAAAAGCAGCGATGATAATGAAAATGAAATAATTCAGGATCCCGACACCGCATCCGCCATAAAATGCATTGATCATCATGGCAAACATCTGCATCATCCCCGAAAGGGGTGTAAAACTATCGTGCATTCCATTTACCGAACCGGTTGAGATCACAGTGGTGGCAATGCTCCAGAACGCGGTGGCGGCTGCCCCGAACCGGACTTCCTTTCCCTCCATATTACCGGCATGCTGATCTATACCCAGATGGGTGAAAACCGGGTTATCTTTCATTTCAAATGCAATGGTGGGTACTACCAGGCAAAGAAATCCCAGGGTCATGATGATAAATATGATGCGGGACAACTTTTTGCGTTTAATATAGAACCCCAATGCAAACACCATTGCAAATGGGATCAGCATCTGCGCAAACATCTCCAGGATATTGGTGAAATAATCAGGATTTTCAAAGGGATGTGCAGAATTGGCCCCGAAGAACCCGCCCCCGTTTGTACCCAGGTGTTTGATGGCGATCATGGATGCGGCAGGGCCTCTTGAAACCTGCATGATATTGCCTTGCAGGGTTTTCACTGTTTCATTTCCCCTGAACGTCTGGGGGATGCCTTTAAAAACAAGTACAACGGCGATGATGATCGCAACCGGTAGAAGTATCCGTGTTATTGATTTTAAAAAGTAGTTGAAGAAGTTTCCCAGCTTGTCGGTGGTTTTTTCGCGGAATGCATTGAAAATAACCACGGCAGCAGCCATCCCGGTTGCGGCAGAAACAAACTGGAGAAATGTAAAAACGGCAGTCTGGGATAAATAGGATGCGCCTGTTTCACCGGAATAATCCTGCAGGTTACAGTTGACCACGAAACTTACGGCCGTGTTAAATGCGAGATGAAGACTCATGGATGGATTGTGATCCGGGTTCCAGAAATGAATCGTCTGGGTGATCAGCATTCCGAAAGCATAAACCAGCCATACTGCATTGATCGTAAGCAAGGCGGCGAGATGCTGCTTCCAGGTCATCTCTTTTTCCGGATCGATCCCCGAGATCCTGAAAATTAAATTCTCCAGGGGACGAAGAAAGTCCAGCCAGGTTCTTTCTCCCTTATATACCTTTGAAATATACATCCCGAAAGGAATTGCTGCCAGGAAGGGCAGCAGAAAAATCACCAATGTTCCAGTCACTCCGCTCATTTCAGAAAGTTTTTATCAGATCAGAATTTTTCAGGGTGCAGAAGTACAAATACAAGGTAACCGAACATGCTAACCGACAACAACAACAGAAGGATCATAATGCATACTATTAGTTTACCTGCTGCCTTTAGCGAAGAACGTGCCATGAATGATGTTGAGGCGCTTAATCCTTGTAATTAACTGATATTGTTGAAAATAAACTTGAATGTGGTTTCGTTCCGGGAAAAAAAAGGAGAAGACACCCTTTCAAAATGATACGGTTCGTATCAAAGTGGAAAGGATGGATGCTCGATACTCGATGCTGGATGCTGGATGCTGGATGCTCGATGCTGGATGCTGGATGCTGGATGCTCGATGCTCGATGCTGGATGCTGGATGTGTGGGTGTGGGTGCGGGTGAGGGAAAGTGCTGACTGAGGACTGCCGACTGAGGACTGCCCAATTCCTAATTCGTAATTCGTAATTTATTCCAGCCCGTATTTCTTGAGCTTCCTGTAAAGGGTGGGAATTCCTATGCCAAGCCTATCAGCGGCTTTGGTCTTGTTGCCTTTTGCCAGTGCCAGGACCTTCCGGATATGGATCTTCTCCAGTTCTTCCATGGAGCCTTCAAACTCTTCAGCAATTGTACTTCTTGAAGGGCTAAGCAGTTCGTAGGGCAGGAGATCGGCAGTGAGTACCTCATGGTCGGTCAGGATCACCGTCCGCTCGATGATATTTTTAAGTTCACGGGTATTCCCAGGCCAGTCATAGTGTTTCAGCCGTGCCAGAAAAGCCGGATCCATACCGGTCACCTGTTTGTTGGCTTTCATGGAATAAAACCGGATAAAAAACAGGGCCATTTCTTCAATATCTTCAATCCGCTCACGAAGGGAAGGAAGACGGATCTTGAAAACAGAAAGACGGTAATAAAGATCAGGACGAAAGCGTTCCGACTGAGCTTCCTTCAACAAGTCAAGGTTGGTAGCAGCAAGGATCCTCACATTTACATGAACCTGTTTGGTGTCGCCGATCTTGGTAAATGTCTGATCCTCCAGTACGCGTAAAAGCTTAGCCTGAAGATCATAGTTCATCTCGCCGATTTCATCCAGAAAAAGTGTTCCTTCATTGGCTTCTTCAAACAAACCTTTTTTATCGGAAATGGCACCGGTGAAGGCGCCTTTTTTATACCCGAAAAGTTCTGATTCAAGAAGCTCTTTTGGAAATGCGCTGCAGTTGACGGCGATGAAAGGTTTGTTTTTCCGGGGGCTGGAATTATGAATGGATTGTGCGAACAGCTCTTTTCCGGTGCCGGTCTCACCTTCCAGGAGTACCGTTGAGTCGGCGGGTGCTACTTTCTCGGCAAGAAGAATGGTCTCTTTTATCTCCCTTGATTTGCCCAGTATCTTTTCAAAACTGTAACGGGTTTTCAGTTTTTTCTCGAGATCCAGGATCCTTCTTTGCATCCGGGATTTTTCCACAGCCCTTTCCACCGTAATCAGGATCTGGTCATCACCATCGCCTTTGGTAACATAATCGAACGCCCCCATTTTCATGGCCTGTACTCCATCCTGGATTGTTCCGAAGGCGGTAACCACAATGACCTCGCACCAGGGATAATGGGATTTTATTTTCCCAAGCACCTGCAGTCCGTCCTCTCCGGGCAAACGAACATCTGTGATCACAAGATGAATCTCTGGTTGCTGGTCCAGCAACTGGTAAGCTTTCCTGGCATCACCTGCCTGAAAAACCCTGTATCCTTCAAGTTCCAGGATCCTGGAGAGAGCTCCCCTCAGGGTTTCTTCATCATCAATGATCAGGATTAACCCCTTCATGGTTTGTATTCTTCGGTGTTCATCTATCAATCCTTCCATTCACATCCCACATCCCACATCCCACATCCCATAACTCACTTTTCACTTTTCACCTCCGGTTCCTGCTGGCTCAGGCGATGAAAGGAACCCAGTCCGCAAATAATCTCAACAGAATCAATGCCGATGACCTGGCGCCCGGGAAAGCATTCCTCAATGACCGTCATTGCCTTATCATCTTCCTTGCACCGGTACAAAGGAACAATCACCGAATGATTGGTGATGTAGAAATTGGCATAGGAAGCCGGAAGGCGTTGTCCCTGATGAACAACCGGCGGGGGCATAGGCAGTTCAGCAATATCCAGCTGTTTTCCATGGGCCTCACGCATGGCTCTCAAAAGCTTCAGGTTATCCTTCAGCGGCTTGTGATTCGGATCGGTCTTGTCATGCTCCACAACGGCTACCACCGCATCCTCCCTGAAAAACCGGGTGATGTGTTCAATATGGCCATGGGTATCATCCCCGTCAATCCCATTGCCCAGCCAGAGAACCTGCTCCACTCCGTAATAGTCCTGTAAATATTTTTCAACTTGTTGCTGGCTGAGGTGGGGATTCCTCGTTTTATTGAGGAGGCAGGAGGCAGTCGTAAGGAGCGTGCCTTTTCCGTTGCTTTCAACCGCACCTCCTTCCATTACGATACCCGGGCAAACCATCGGGATATCCAGGCATTGCGCAACAAGTGCAGGGATCTGTTTATCCAGTTCGTACGGGTATTTTCCACCCCATGCATCGTATTCCCAGCAAACAACCATCCGCGGGGATTTCGCGTAGGGATTTACTACAAAGGCAGGTCCGTGGTCACGGCACCATGCATCATTTGTTGGATGGATAAAAAAATCAATCTTCGATACATCCTGCCCCGATCGTGATAGTCCGGCCCTGACCATATCGAGAAGTTCTTTGCTATGGATATTGACGCAGACCCTCTCCCCTTTTGTTATCTCCCGGATGAACTGGTGATAGAATGGGAAAATAGAGGGCAATGTACCGGGCCATGAATACGAATCAGCATGCGGATAGCTTAGCCATGTGGCCCGGTGAGGTTCCCATTCGGCAGGGAACCGGTACCCCAGTTCTTTTGGCGGCGGATTTGTACCTTTGTTCTTCTTCAGCATAAATTTTCCTTCATCAATCGCTAATAAAGAATTTTTTACAATATTTTTTTTCCCCGTGGAGGATCTCCAGGATATAAATGCCTGAGGAAAGCCCTTCGTATTTCAGGATCTTCCTGCCCTTCATCAGGGTTTCGGGAGAGATCCTGGCAGCCGGCTGTCCGGTCATATTGAAAAGCTGCAGTTCCGTATCCTCGGGTTTCTCAAAATCGAAATAAACCAGGATCTGCTTCTCCGGCCGGTCCTGGTAAATCTCAATTCCTGCTGCAGGATTGTTCCTGTCAGTGCCAAGAGTATAATCGAGGGAGATGTCATCAATATACAGAATGGTTCCCGGCGTGGGGAAACTGTCGGCACTCGAAATGGCCAGGATGTTAAAAGTATCAGGTTGTTCGAGGAGCACATAATCGATCCAGGCATAAAACGGAGTCCATACATCGACGGCATCATGGGTTGAAAAGGCTCCGAGCCCGACGGAATCCCTTGTCCCGTTATTCCATTTTGTCAGTCCGATTCCAATGGCACAGCTGTCGCCACCCTGGGGCTGAAATTTGTAAAAACCTTTCAGGTGGGTGGGTTTATCAGTGATAGGAGCCCCTCCGTTGATGGCATAGGTCATGCCAAAAACATCGATGGTCAGAACTCCGAGGGTGACGACCCCCGGAACAACCAGGGAAGGGAAGGTGAGTTGTTTCGACTCCAGCCTTGCTGAAAAACTTCCGGCTTCATGATCGGTGCTTTTCGTAACTACCTTGGTGCCGAAAGGCAGGAGGAGTGAAATCGCCTGGTTGGGGGTATCCCAGAATTGGGGATTCTGATAACTTCCGCCGCTGACCCAGTTCTCAAAGCCCCCGTTCGGTACAACGGTCTGCCCCTGCATTTCAGTTGCCAGTAAAAATGAAAAGATTGCCCAGGCGGCAAAAAAACGTTTCATAGATGAATCTTTCTGTTATAAATGAAGTTTACAGATCTAGCTGACCATGAACAGCGGGTAAAGATAAACATAAACACAAAACGAAAATTAATTTTACCTTTGATAAAATTTCAACGAATGCCCCGTCATTACCCGATCCTGTTTTTCAAGCTTCTTCATTTCCCGGTTTTCCTTCTTTTGTTTTCGATGACGGCGCACGCTCAAACCAGCGATTTATGCACCCGGTCGTACGATAAAAAAATTGAAAAAAGCTACGATGAAGGGATTGACTTTCTGAAAAAGGGCAACTACACAGAAGCGGCCAGGATCATGAAAGGGATCATCGGCAAGGAGCCTGATTTTACAGATGCTTACTATGTACTGGGACTATCCTATTTCAAACGGACAAACTCAAATTTCAAGGAAGCTGAGAAAAACTTCCTGAAAGTCGTTGAATTGTGTCCTTCCTATAATGTCTATACCTATTATTACCTGGCGGAGATATCCTACGGGGCTGAAAAATACGATTCAGCCATCCGCTATTGCGATATTTTTATGAAGGATGTGGATAAGATAAAATCGGATAAGGATTACTCAAGGGCGGCAGATCTTTTAAAATACTCAAAGTTTTATCAGCAGATGATACACGACCCGGTGCCCTTTGATCCAAAGGTTGTGGAAGGGATTTCGACTCCCGAAAACGAATACCTGCCCATCATTACTGCCGATAACAAGATGGCCTTCTTTACCCGGGAGATGAAGCTCACGGGCGAAAAGAACACCCTGATCCAATCGGAAAAGTTCAAAGAGAAATTCATGTTCAGCCAGCTTCAGCCCGACGGGAAGTTCGATGCAGGCGAAGAGATGCCCGATCCATTCAACCTTAACGACAATGAAGGAGGAGCTACGCTGACCGTCGACAACAAAATGCTTTTTTACACGGTCTGCAAATACACGTTAAACCATACCTACTACAATTGCGACATCTATTATTCAGAATATGTTGACGGGGAATGGACCCCGATCCGGAGTGTAAGCGACAAAATTAACCTGCCAACCACCTGGGAGTCGCAGCCAAGCATCTCGGCCGACGGGAAGACCCTTTATTTCGTAAGTGACCGGGCAGGCGGTTACGGAGGGTATGACATTTACCGGTCGGTAAAGAGTGACAACGGGGATTGGGGCACGCCGATCAATCTCGGACCTTTCATCAATTCAACCGGGAACGAAAAATCACCCTTCATCCATCCCGATGGAAAAACACTTTATTTTTCTTCCGACGGCTGGCTGGGCCTGGGCGGATACGACATTTTTTATGCACGGCTCAATGAGGATGGAACCTGGTCGGGACCCGTCAACATTGGTTACCCGATCAACTCGCCCGATGATGAAGTCGGCTTTTTTGTGAGCACGGACGGACAGAAAGGATATTTTGCCTCCAACAAGCTGAAGGGCATTGGAGGCTGGGACCTTTATTCCTTCGATCTCTATGACAAAGCCAGGCCGGGAAAGGTTCTGTTTCTGTCAGGGACGGTAAAAGCGGAGTCAGAAACCGATATGGCCAATACACGTATCGAACTGAAAAACATGGAGACAAAAAAAATATCCGAGATCCCGCTCGATTCCATCACCGGTAAATATGTTGCAGTGGCGCCTTTCAACAATGATTACATCATGACGGTTAAGAAAGAGGGATATGTTTACGAAACACGTTACATCGCTAAGATCGACAGCACCTACCGGATGCCTGCACACCTTGACCTCGAGATCCAGCATATCGAACTGAATAAGTCGTACCGCATCAACGATATCTATTTTGCTTTCAACTCCTTCACCCTGACGGAGGAGTCGAAATCCGTCCTCGATCTCCTGATCGAGTTCCTGGCCGAAAACTCCAATATTTATATTGAGATCCAGGGACATACGGATAATATCGGGAATGCTGCGGAGAACCTGAAACTATCCGCCAACAGGGCAAAATCAGTGTACGATTACCTTGTCTCAAAAGATATCGCAGCAAAACGCCTTACATACAAGGGTTATGGAAAGATGGTGCCGGTTGCTTCCAATGATACGGAAGAGGGGCGGGCCAAAAACCGCAGAACTGTTTTCGTGATCATAAAAAAATAAACCCGCATCATCCTCTCTTTATTTCTATTTTTATATCGCAAATAATCTGTTGTTTATATACCAGGATAGAATTGAAAAAGATGGTAACCATTCTCATTGTCGACGACCATTCGATTGTAAGGCAGGGCATGAGAAGCATGCTTGCCGCTGCACACCCCGACTGGAAATTCTATGAAGCGGAAAACGGGGTCCAGGCGATCCTTACCGCTTCGAAGGTAAACCCCGATCTGATCCTGATGGATCACATGATGCCCAAACTTGACGGGATAAAAGCATCCTCGGTCATCACGCGCGAACTTCCTGCCTCCAGGATCGTCATGGTCACGATGAGCGACCTGAAAGATGTTCTGCCGGGAGCCTATGAAGCGGGCGTGAAACAGGTTATCCCAAAAGATTCAGCGGATGCCCTGATACTGGAAACGATCGATAAGATTTCCGGAGAAATTTCAAAGACGAAGGATCAAAAGCGGGTAATCCACCAGGGAACGAAAAACAAAATAAGGAAGTCAGGTACAAGGGCCGAAAAACATTCCTCTTCCCTTCTGTTAACCGACCGGGAGATGGAGGTGGTAAAATTTATGATGAAAGGATACACTTCAAAAAAGATTTCCGGGCAGCTGGGCATCAGCAACCGCACCGTTGAAGGTCATCTGTTCAAGATCATGAAAAAATGCAACCTGCATTCCACGGCTGAGCTGATCCGGCAGATCCTTTCCAAAAAAATCCTCCCCGGCACGTAGGCTCTCCGGGACAATCTTCCGAAAACCCGCTCCGGATCAACGAAAGCATGAATCGTACCGGACCCGTTCCTGTTGAAAAAAACAGGTAAATTTACGTATATCCTCCCCTTGTTTATTGCCCTATATTTGATTCGTTTTCGACCGTGAAAAAAGCAAAAGTTAGAATGGATCGTCGTGAGGTATTTTGCTTTTTTCTTGCTTTTCACTGTCCATACCGGTTCCGGGCAAAGCATTCTGGATTCGACGCTGAGGGGAAGCCCGGAGGTTAGCATGGATGCCAATAACGATTTAAGTCTTACGGTATCCGGGGTTACGGGTATCGCATCTAAAGGTTCTTCAACCGGTATAACCGGCGGCGCTGCTCCGGTTGAAGACCTTTATTTCGATTGTGGGGTCAGGGGCATTTACCTTGAGATCTCCGTCCCGAAGGCTCAGGAGATACAACTCACCGAAAAAACCGGACGGGAGAGGGGTTCAGATCGCTTTCATCAGGTTCGCCATCTCGATGGCGGCCAGTGCAGCATCAAAACCTTTATTTCCGCTTTTCGTTCCGGCCCGTTCGATGGCCTGTTCGATACTATCGGTAGTAAGAACCCCGTAGATCACAGGTTTTCCTGTCTCCAGTCCAACGTTTGCAATCCCTTTCGAGACCTCCGAGGCCACAAAATCAAAATGCGGGGTGGCACCCCGTATCACAGTACCGAGGCAGATCACGGCATCGTACCGGTTCTCCTTGGCAGCAGCAAGTTTTTTCGCCAGTAAAGGCAATTCGAAAGCTCCCGGTGCCCATACAACATCAATGTTTTTATCATCGGCGCCATGCCGGGTCAGACCATCCAGACACCCGGATAACAGCTTACCACTGATGAATTCGTTGAAACGGGAGATTACGATGCCGAAACGCAGGCCTTTGGCATCCAGTTTACCTTCAATTGTTCTCATTGTTTATCGGTTTGGTTATCATTCATTCTTAACTAGGCATTATGCGGGTTTTCTTCATTAAAAGAAAGCATATGACCCATCTTTTCCTTCTTCGTTTTCAGGTAACGTATGTTCCTTATGTTTGATCTGACCTGGATCGGCACCCGTTCGATGATCTCCATTCCGAATCCTTCAATACCGGAAACCTTTTTCGGGTTGTTTGTCAGCAGGCGGATCTTCTTTATTCCAAGATCGGCAAGGATCTCCGCCCCGATGCCATAGTCGCGCAGGTCGGCTGCAAATCCCAGTGCTTTATTGGCTTCAACGGTGTCCATCCCACCATCCTGAAGGTTATAGGCTCTCATCTTGTTGACAAAGCCGATGCCTCTTCCCTCCTGGCGCATGTAAAGGAAAACGCCCCGGCCCTGCTTTGCAATGAGTTTCATCGCATCGCTGAGCTGTTCGCCGCAATCGCACCGCAGGGAACCGAAAACGTCGCCGGTCAGGCATTCCGAATGGACCCTCACCAGCACGGGAGCGCCATCGGAGATATCCCCCTTGACCAGTGCCACATGATTTTCGTTCGTGATCTTGCTGACGTAACTGTATGCTTTGAAATCGCCAAACCGGGTCGGCATATCAACCACCGTAACGCGTTCAATGAGCGATTCAGTCTGCCGGCGGTAGATGATCAGGTCGGCAATGGTGACGATCTTGAGGTGATGTTTTTTGACATAATCCATGAGCTGCGGCACACGGGCCATGGTTCCGTCTTCATTCATGATCTCACAGATGACCCCGGCCGGATAGAGGCCTGCCATCTTTGCAAGGTCAACGGAGGCTTCCGTATGCCCTGCCCTTACAAGGACACCGCCTTCGCGGTATTCAATCGGGAAGATATGTCCGGGCCGCGTAAAGTCTTTCACTTTTGCTTCCGGATCGATCATTTTCCGGATGGTAAGCGCCCTTTCCTGCGCAGAGATCCCGGTTTTGCATTCAGATGCATCAATGGAAACCGTAAATGCCGTCCGGTTCGGGTCGGTATTTTTAACCACCATCCGTTCCACATTCAGCTCTTCCAGCCGTTCGCGTATGATTGGAAGGCAGATCAGCCCACCGGCATGTTTTGCCATAAAATTGACGATCGAAGGGGTCACCTTTTCAGCGGCGATAACCAGATCGCCTTCATTTTCGCGGTCTTCATCATCCACAACCACCACCATCTTCCCTTTCCGGATATCTTCAATGGCTTCTTCGATGGTGTTGAATTTGTACTTTGTCATTTTAGCAGGTATTAGGTTTTAGGTTATAGGTTTTAGTTGTATGTTGTTCTCCGATCTCCGATCTCTGATCTCATTTTATACAAATCCGTTCTCTGCCAAAAAATTCAGGTCCACCTTCTTTCCTCCTGCCTGGCATAGTTTCTCAACATATTTCCCGATGATGTCACATTCGATGTTCACCGGGTCGCCGTTCCGTTTTGAAAGGATCGTTGTTTCGTCCTGCGTATGCGGGATCACCGATACTTCAAAGGAACGGGGGCCGGCCTTCGTTACCGTCAGGCTGATACCGTCGATGGCAACCGATCCCTTTTCCACAATGTACCGTAACACCTCCTCTGCTGCAACAATGGACACCCGGATCGCATTTTCATCCCTCCTGACCGTCTCCACTAACCCGGTTCCGTCGATATGACCACTCACAAGATGCCCTCCGAGCCGGTCAGAAAGCCTGACTGCCCTTTCGAGGTTGACCCTGCTTCCGGGTTTCAGCTTCCCGAATGCGGAACGTTGCATCGTTTCGGGCATCACATCCACCGTAAAGGTGGAGGGTGTGAATTCAGTAACGGTAAGACACACCCCGTCGGTATTGATGCTGTCGCCGGTCTTCATCTCCCCGGTTATCCGGGTTGCAGCAATAACGATCCTGGCCGATCTTCCTTCCGCATGGATGCTTTTAATGATCCCTTTTTCTTCTATAATTCCTGTAAACACCCTGATTAAAATTACGAATTACGAATTATGACATTCTATGTTCCATTCTCCATTTTCCATCTTCCATTCTCCATTTTCTATTCTCCATTCTCCATTTTTCTGTTATCTGATCTGATATATCCTTCAATCAACAGGTCAGACCCGATTTTCCGGAAATGAAACTCCTCCAGTCCGATCGCATCTTCCATCGACGACAAACCTCTGCCGCCAACCGGGGAGGGAGCGCCTGCCCCTCCGATGATCTTCGGGGCAACAAAAGAGATTACCTTATCGACGATCCCTTCGGCCAGCGCGGAGAAGGCAATTGTACTCCCTCCTTCCAGCAGGACACTGTCAACGCCCATCTTTCCCAGTGAAACCATCAGGTATCCCAGGTCCACCTTTTCATCTTTCTGCGGGCAAACCAGCACCTGTGCACCCATCCGTTCGAGTTCCCGTATTTTGGGAATCTCCATCTTGCCGGTTGTGGCAATGATGGTTAGCTGGGGATTCATCTTCAATACCTGTGATCCGGAGGGGATCTTTCCCGATGAATCGACGATGACCTTCAGGGGGTCTTTACTCTTTTTCCGGGCTCTCCGTGTGTTCAGCAAAGGATCGTCATAAAGTATGGTATTGACCCCGACCATCACGGCGCTATACTGCTGCCGCAACTCATGAACATACCTTCTGGATTCACCGCAGGAGATCCACCGGGATGCATTTTCAACCGTTGCGATCTTTCCGTCGAGCGTCATGGCCGTTTTCAGCGTGCAGAAAGGTTTTCCGGTGACAATGTACTTTATAAACACTTCATTCATTTTACACACCAGGGCCTGTTCAATACCGGTACTGACTTCTATTCCGGCATCGGTAAGTATCTGAATGCCATTCCCGTTCACCAGGGGGTTGGGGTCTTTCATCCCTATCACTACTTTCCGGATTCCCTTGCTGATGATCAGGTCAGTGCAGGGAGCTGTTTTCCCCTCGTGTGAACAGGGCTCCAGGGTAACATACAAGGTCGCCCCCCTGACGCTTTCCTGCGCATGAAGGATGGCATTGACCTCGGCATGGGGTCCGCCAAAAAATTCATGGTAGCCTTCCCCGATGATTCGGCCGTTCCTGACAATCACGGCCCCTACCATCGGGTTGGGGTTTACCCATCCCAGCCCTCTTTTTGCAAGTGAAATCGCGCGCCTGATATATTTCTGTTCTTCTTCCAAGACAACCCAAATAAAAAAACCCTGACGTATAACACTTCAGGGCTGTAGCTATCTTAAAACTGAAAACGATCAATTTCAAAATAATTTTCTTCTTCCATCCAGACTTTAACTGTCGGTCCCGGAATCTCACCGGATCCACCTCTTTTCGATTGAAAAAGGTTCGCGGACTTTACCGCCGATCGGGAATTTCACCCTGCCCTGAAGAAAATATTTTTAAACAAATATCCCGTTCTTCAACACTTGAACGGACCACAAAGATACACAATATTTTAAAATGTGAATTTTTTAACAGCTAATAATTTTCACAGGCAATAATTTTCAGCACTGCAGGGAAACTAATAATTTACGATTTCAGATTTTAGATTTTTCCTTTGTGATACTTTGTGTGACCTTTGTGCGCCTTCGGAGGTAAATTTTTTTTCCTCTTCCTGAATAAGTTTGATACTTACTTAAACAACGAGAGGCTGCCCGGAACCCGGACAGCCTCTCGTCTGAAACAAGAAAGAACGATCTACTGCAGCACCAGTTTCCTGGTAAGTGATTGCTGATCAGTAGAGACTTTAACAAAGTAGATCCCTTTCGGGTTTCCGGTCAGGTTAATTTCGCGGGTCATGCTGTTGGTTGAGGAAGTTGCGCTTTCTTTGAAGATCTCCTTACCGGTAAGGTCGGAAATGGAGATCCTGGCCTCCGTATTCCGGACTCCGGAAATGACAAGGGTAACATTGCCATTTGAAGGATTGGGTGAAAGGGCAACTCCGAAAGCAGCAGATGAATTATCAGTGATACCTGTCGGGAAGGTAAGTGTTATATGGACCAGATCTGAAACCGGGATTGCACATGGGGCAAGCGGATTGGCCGTGAAGGTCAGGTCTACACCGCCATTGTTCTTATCAACCGGTCCCGGGTAATATAAGGTAGCTGCAATGGTGTCGAAGTTGTAATGTCCGTCACCGGCAGTTGTCCATTTAACCGAACTGAAATTTGTGGCCGTTCCTGACACAGGGAACAACGGGGCTGTGTTCGGATAAGTTGCATCCGGACCTGCATAGGCAGTAGGATTGCTGTTAACAGTAACCGTAGCCGTATCCGTTTTGACCGATGATCCGTCGTTCACTGCGGCAATATATTTCGTTGTGGTAACTGGCGAAACAACCGGATTTGATAGTGTGGAAGTAAATCCTGCCGGTAGGGAAGTCCATGAATAGGTATAGGTTCCCGATCCTCCGGATGCATTGGCATTCAGCTGGGAGGATTCTCCGTTACAGATTACAGAAGGTGTTGCAGTCGCATCAACCGAGAAGATGTTTCCGAAGCTGAAGGATGCGACGCGGGTCTTCCAGTTGGCCTGGGATGTGGTTGAATAATATTCATTTGTATACCAGAACATTTTGGGTGTGACAGGGTCGATCGTCAGTGCGCTGTAGTCACCCCAGCGGCTCGGACTTCCGCTCCAGGTGTTGGTTTGAGATCCGCCGCCGTTGATGATGCCCGATTCGGCAATTGTAAAGGTGTTCAGGGGATCGCCGTTCATTCTTCCGGTATAATAGAGTGACGGATACATACTCGCGTTTGAGATGGAATAAGCCAGGGCAATGTTACCGGAACTATCCATGGCAATGCTGCCATTCCAGCGCGACTTCCCGTCACCGGGAGCATAGGTGGCCTGCTGGTAGATCGACCATTGATCAACTGCGTTCCTTCTGAATTCGTACCAGCGGATCCCGGCTATGCTGCTTCCGGCATCAACTGTTCCGTTGACCACCATTGACCAATGGTCGCTGAAAGTACGGAACTGCAGGCGGTTCATCAGGGAATAGTTGTTTGACAATGCTGCCAGTTTCACACCTGTACCCTGCTGCGGAATTCCCACATTCTGGGGAATGGAAGAAAAGGGGGTTATATTCAACTGAACACTGACACCGAAGGTAGAGTTTGCGGGAGTTGTCCAGTCGCTATGAAATTCATACATATTCATTTTTGACCCTGAAGACCATGCAAAATATCCGGGAGTTCCTGCAGGAGGGAAAGTACCGTCGCAATCGGCAGGAAGTCCATGGTATAAATTGGTGCTCGTGAGCGGGAAGTAAATCATGGAGGCGGCAGGATTTCCGGCCAGCAATTTTGTACGGTCAAAGGCACCGGCACCGGGTCCCAGGAAATTTCCTCCCACGCTGAAGCGGTTTACGCAGATGTAATAGGCATCCGGCCATACCCCTAATTTCGGGTAGTCGGGCATTTCAGGAAAACTGTACTGGTAAATGTACCATGAACCGGTCGGATCGGGTGTTTGTGAAATTGCAACCATTTCGAAGAATGGTGGGTTAGGGTAGTTCGGCAACGAAAACTGGGTCATCAGCCAGCGGTCGGCCTGTTCATCATACAACACGATTGCATCGCCATCGTTTGAATTATTCGACATCCCGGTCCAGATCTGACTGGTATTGAAGGGTCCCAGAAGTTTGGTTCCGGTTTTACTGTAAATGGCATACTGGAGGTTGACAACATCCACGTAGTGATTCGGACCAACATCGCCGGCAGGGTCGGGAGGACAAACGCCGTTGTTGACACCCACTCCGTCAAAATTCTGGGATGTGGTATCGGGCTTCAGGGTACCGAATTCACGCTGGACGTTGGGGTCGCTGTAAATGGCATCCGGATTGTTAGGAAAGACATCTTTCGGGCTTCTGTTTCGCACAATCCCGTCCTTCCAGCTCATATCCACCTTGGCATTGGGATTCTGAACCAGGTCCCTTAAGGCAGGTAAAATTGCAAAATAAGTGGGTTTAATCACAATGGGTTTTCCAACTTCGCTGTTCGCTTGTTGAGCCCGGCTCACATTGACCAGGGCTAAAAAACCGGCAATCATGTAGAGTATTCTTTTCATAATGAGGGTTTAAAAGATGCGGTACAAAGATAATTGAAACTTTGGTACTCTCAAATGCTTTTATTGAATTTTAACATAAAACGAAAACGGCTGATAATGAAATGATTCCCGACGGCATTTTTTTGAGTCTCCCGAAAAATCAAAATTGTTTGTACTTTTATCCTTCGTTAAAACTTGAACTTATGAACATCATAATAACAGGCGCAAGTAAAGGTATCGGGGCTGAATTGGTTAAAACACTCTGCAAACACAAAGGCAACCAGATCGTGGCGCTTGCCCGCAGCGTCGACGGACTCCGCCGGCTCACTGCCGAATGCCAGAAGCTTAATTCATCGTGCAAGATCATGACCATCGAATTTGACCTGGTCCATTTTGATTTTTATCCCTTTATCCTTCAGAAGATAGAAACTTTTTTTCACCGGTGCGACATCCTCGTCAACAATGCCGGAAAGCTTATCAACCGGTCGTTTGAAAAAACCGAGTATCAGGATTTTGACGACATTTACAATGTCAATGTAAAAGGCTTGTACTTTTTTACCCAGATGATCCTGCCGATCATGAACAAGGGAGGCCACATCGTGAACATCAGCAGCATGGGAGGGGTCACCGGCAGTAAAAAGTTCCCCGGATTGTCGGCTTACAGCTCCAGCAAGGCGGCAGTCGCCGTATTTACTGAAGCCCTGGCAGAAGAATTAAAGGAATCGGAGATCAGCGTGAATTGCCTTGCCCTCGGCGGGGTTCATACCGACATGTTCGAGAAAGCCTTTCCCGGCATCAAGGCCCTGCAGTCAACGCCTCAAATGGCCCAGTTCATTGCTGATTTTGCTGTTACAGGTAACCGGTTCTTCAACGGTAAGGTGATCCCGGTTTCCCAGTCCGTGCCTTAAGGTGGTGAATTCCGAAATGTCCAAAATTTCAATGAAATTTTGATGACATTTCGAGGATCCCCGAAAAAGCATTTTACTTTTTCGGGACTGGTGAGGTGGCGAGTGATTGTCCCGTTCATACGTTTACACTTTTTTAGTCGAACAAGTATCATAGAAAGTCGAAGAAACTCCATAGAAAGTCGAAGAAATTCCATAGAAAGTCGAACAAACGCCATAGAAAGTCGAAGGAATGCCGAAGGGAACTTAGAGAAGACTTAGACAAGACTTATGGGAAACTTAAAGGAAAATCGAAGGAAAATCAAACAAGTACCGAAGAAATCTACATTGAAGCATCAATTCACCCGTTATAAATAGTCAACTTCACCTCCGGCGTGAAAGGGTTCAATCGCCCGGTTAAAAATCCCGTGAACATATGCAATTACCATGCCATAATTGGTCACAGGGATACCGGCGTCGACAGCCGGTTTGAGCCGGTTGATCAGCTGTTTGCGGGTAATCATGCAACTCCCGCACTGGATGACCATGGCATAATCGGTCATCTCTCCCGGGATCCGGTCGAGCCCGGCAACGGTGGTAAACTCCAGCTTCTTCCCTGTAAAACTGCTCAGCCATCGCGGGATCTTAATCCTGCCTATATCATCGCAGGAAACATGATGGGAACAGGATTCAAGGATAAGGATGGAATCCCCGTTTTTTAATTTTGAGATGAAAGGGGTTCCCCAGAGGTAATTATCAAAATCTCCCTTTTGCCGTGCCAGCACGATGCTGAAACTTGTGAGCGGGATGTTCTTGGGCACCGCGGCATCGGCTTTGGGAAACACCTGGCTGTCGGTGATCACAAGGGCCGGCTTGGGATCCATTTTTTTGATGAAAGCATCCACTTCCCTTTCCTTGCAGATGACCACAACGCCATCGTGATCAAGAACATCGCGGATCACCTGCACCTGCGGGAGGATCATCCGTCCTTCCGGGGCTTCGATATCAATCGGGGTGATCAGGAGAACAACATCCCCCTGCGAGATCAGATCACCCACCAGTGGTTGTTTCCGGTAGACCGTCTCCGGCATGCTCTCCTGCAGGGCACGGATCAGCTCTTCGAGGTTGGAAGGGTATTTTGCGCTGAACCCGATCACAGGCACTGAATACCGCTCACGGATCACGTTCAGAAGATCCGGTTCTGCCGGTTGAATATCGGATTTGTTGTGAACGACAATAAAGGGCACATCCTGTTTACGGAAATCGGCAATGAGTCCTTTCTCCGGTTCATCAAAAAGATTCTCAGCCACCACAAGGATGGCAAGGTCGATCAGTTTCAGCATATCCCGGGAACGGAGAATGCGTTTCTGACCCAGTTCGCCGGTGTCGTCAATGCCGGCAGTGTCGATCACCACAACAGGACCGATCCCCGCGATCTCAATCGATTTTCGGACCGGGTCGGTGGTGGTTCCCGGAACGTCTGAAACAATCGCTGTTTCCTGCCCGGTGAGGGCATTGATGAGGGAACTCTTTCCGTTGTTCCTTCTCCCGAAAATCCCGATATGTGGTTTTAAATCCCTGCCTTTTGTCATATAAATATCTATCCCCAATTAATATCTACCCCTATAAATATTTAACCCCTACGGGGTTTATAAGTATTTTGTTTTTTTCATCAGCTCATCAGCTCATCAGCTCATCCAGGGTGTACCCGAGCTTTAAAAGGTTTTCGGGTTTCATCAGGATTTTGAGTTTTTCAGTGCTGATCAGGTTCAGTTCTTCATTTGCAGTAAAGATATCGACTCCTTTTGACTTCATCGTTTTTGCCAGCCCGGAGGCCTTGTTGTAACCAATGAACGGGATGAGGGCCGTGGCTATTGCCGGGCTCCTGAAAAGCCGTTCCTCACCTGCCCGGGCGTTGACGTTCAGTCCTTCAAAAAGATTTGTCTTCAGGGCACGATCGCAGGCGATGAGCAGTTTAAGGCTTTCGATCAAAGAAGAGCCGATGACCGGAAGATACGCATTCAGCTCAAGGCAACCCTGTGCACAAAGGGAGGTAATCAGCTGGTCGTTGGCATAGATCCGGTGGGCTGCACTGATCACGAATTCAGGAATGACCGGATTGATCTTGGCCGGCATGATGGAACTGCCTGCCTGTTTCTGCGGTAAGTCGATTTCGCTTTTTCCCGCAATGTCGGAGGCCAGCAGCCTCAGATCGGATACCATCTTTTCGAGGTTCACGGCATGTGCTTTCAGGGTGGCATGAATTTCGACCCAGGAATCGAGGTTTGAGGTTGCATCCGCCATATTTTCGCTGCGGGCAACCGGCAATCCTGTAATTTTCTGAAGATGGCCGATGGCTTCCATGATGAAGAACCTGGGAATGGCCAACCCGGTGCCGGTAGCCCCTCCACCGAGGTTCACCAGTTTGATGCGTTCAAAGCATTTGGAAACCCGCCACCAGTCGCGCGACAATGCCTCGCTGTATGTGCTGAACAGTTTCCCGAACGAAGAGGGAACGGCTTCCTGCATCTGGGTATACCCGATCCGCAGGTCATTGCGATGCGCATTCTCTTTCTCTTCTGTTTTTTCCCTCAACCCGTTGATGGCCGCCTCGAGCTCCGATAAGAGTTTCATAACGGCAACCTTCAGGGCCGTGGGGATCACATCGTTGGTCGACTGGTACACATTGGCATGTTCCACAGGATCGATGAAGCTGTAACTCCCCGGCTTATGTCCGAGTTTAATAAGGGCAGCATTTGTGATGATCTCATTGATGTTCATGTTGATGCTTGTACCTGCTCCCCCTGAAATTGCGGGGACAATGAACTGATCGAAATAGGTTCCCTCTGAAATCTCTTTTGCAACTTCAACAAGGAGCTTAAGGATATCGTCAGGCACAAGCAGGAAGGGAAGATCATTTCCCTCGTATTTTGCATGGATCGCCCCGGAATAGGCAAGGCATGTTTCATAGCAGGCCTGTTTTACCAGTCCGACGGATCTGTACCATTCGACAGGAAAAACTGTTTCGTCGGGAAAATTTTCCCGGGCGCGCAGTGCATGGATGCCGTAGAGTGCCTCCTCAGGAATTTCCCTGCTTCCAATCCCATCATTTTCAATCCGGAAACGCGACATAGGCTATGGATCAATTCAGATTTTTTGTAATTTTACGAATTCTTTCGACAACAAATGTGACTTGAAAAGAATATTTTACTTTTTTTTCCTTTTCTTCATAAACAGCCAGCTTAGCGCACAGATCGACAACAATTTCTGGTTTGTGGCGCCGGAGGTTGCGCAGAACCACGGGGATCGCCCGATTAATCTGCGCATATCCACAATGGCCGACACCGCCAACATAGTATTCCGCATGCCGGCCAGTCTCTCCTTTGTTCCCATCACACAAAAAATTCTGCCAAACTCCAGCTTCACAATTGTTCTGACTCCCTGGATTGACAGCATTGAAAACAAACCTGCTGACAGGGTTCTCACGCGGGGACTGCTGCTCACATCGGATAAAAACGTAACTTCCTATTACGAGGTTTCCAACGCATCAAATCCTGCTGTATCCTCTTTAAAAGGAAAGAACGGGCTGGGTACGGAGTTCTATATTTCAGGACAGACAGATTACCCTAACCAGACAAATGACGGCAGCGAGGCATTTGATATTGTAGCGACAGAAGACAGCACCCATGTATGGATCACACCTACGCTTCCTATCACCGGGCATGCTGCAGGGATAACATTCCAGATCACACTTAATAAGGGCCAGACCTACTCAGCCCGGACGACGGATGTCTCGGCACCAGCTTCACTCAAGGGCTCCCATGTGGTATCCGACAAACCGATCGCCATTACAATCATGGATGACTCTATCATAACCGGGGGATGGGATGAAATCGCAGATCAGACAATACCGATTAATATCCTGGGGTGGGATTACATCGTGATCAAGGGATTTGCCGATAATGTGGCAGGGAACAACGATGAACATGTATACATCCTTGCCACCAAAGACAATACCGATATCTACCTCGACGGAAATGCAGTACCGGCCGCAACCCTGAACACAGGCGCGCAGTACAATTATGTGATTCCTCCAGCCAACAACACGGTAAGGATCAAGGCTACAAATCCGGTTTATGTTTACCATTTGTCGGGCCATGCCGGAGAAGCAGGGTCTGCGATTATTCCCCAGGATTCCTGTACAGGTTCGCGGCAGGTTGGCTTTACACGGACCACCAACAACCAGTTTGCATTGCTAATCTTAACACGAAGCGGGAACGAGGGATCCTTTTCGCTGAACGGAAACAACGGCATCATCCTTGCCTCTGATTTCACCGTTGTTCCGGGAACCTCCGGTGCCTGGATGTATTACCGGAAGAACAATCTCGCGATAGGGCAGGTTCCGGTAGGTGCCAACCAGATTGTCAACAGCTCCGGGAAATTCCATCTGGGTATCCTGAACATGGGCTCCGGAGGAAGTTCTGAATACGGCTACTTTTCCGATTTCAGCAGTCTTTATCTTGGGGCTGACAAAAACCTGTGCCCCGGCGACAGTCTCACCCTCGACGGCGGACTCGACAGGGCTTCCTATGAGTGGAAAAAAATCATCACAGGAAGCTGGGTGACGATCGGCACAAACCGTTTCCTGGTCGTTCATGACTCAGGCTATTATGCGGTAATGACCAACGGCGATTTTTGTGAATTGCGGGATACCATACATATCGGTTTATACCCTGCTCCGATTGTGAACCTGGGTCCTGACACTACGTTGTGTGAGGGAGCCTCCATCACGCTTGACCCCGGTCAATTTATAAGCTACCGATGGCAGAACGGGTTCATCGGAAGGTTATTCCCTGTCAGCACTGCCGGAACATACTGGGTGGAAGTAACGAATAACAATGGGTGCAAAGCAATCGATACGATTGTCGTCGTAACGGATTCACTGCCCAAGAGCACGGGTATCATAACGGGTTCACAAACCGTCTGCCCGGGACTGAACAATGTTATCTATTCCGTCCCTCCTTTTCCCTATGCCAGCACCTATTCATGGACGCTGCCTCCCGGGGCATCAGGAGCAAGTACCACAAATTCCATCACTGTGAATTACAGCCTGGCCGCGGCCTCTGATACAATACGGGTAAAAGGGGTCAATGCCTGCGGAACGGGACCGGAGCTGAAGAAACGCATCACCGTGGCGCCTTTGCCGGTTCCTGTAATCGGAGGAACAACGTCACCGTGTGCCGGTTCCACCGGGAATATCTATTCCACCGCAGCGGGGATGTCAAACTACACCTGGACTGTCTCTGCCGGGGGATCCATCACATCTCCCCCTGGCACCAATACCATTACCGTTACCTGGAACACACCCGGGGCCCAATCCGTCTCTGTAAATTATAATGATCTTATCGGTTGTGCCGCCTTAACCCCGACGGTCTATCCTGTCACGGTCAATTCCCTGCCGGTACCACCTGTTGGAGGTCCGGCCGCGGTTTGCCTGAACAGCAGCGGAACCTATTCTACCGATCCCGGAATGTCAAACTATCTCTGGACCGTTTCGGCCGGAGGATCCATCACCTCCGCCCCTGGCGCCAATACCATTGATGTTTTCTGGAGCACCACCGGGTCAAAAACCATTACCGTCAACTACACCGATGCCAATGGATGTACTGCAAATCCTGTTTCCTCTTATACGGTTACCGTGAATACCCTGCCGGTTCCTGCCCTGACCGGGCTGCTCACCATCTGTTCCGGGAATTCCACAACCTATTCAACCGATGCCGGAATGAGCAATTACATCTGG
>JAPLDI010000033.1 GCA_026391795.1 Bacteroidota bacterium | reverse complement strand
AACTTTATAAACTTTATGAACTTTATGAACTTTATGAACTTTATAAACTTTATGAACTTTATGAACTTTATAAACTTTATGAACTTTATAAACTCAACTTCGTAATTATCTTTTGCCCAGTTCCCTGAACCCCTTCACGATGATCTTCAGGTCGTTCTTGAGTTTGTAGTCGCGGGCATACATGATGTTGAGCCTTACACTGTCTTCGGGAGAGATATCTTTATTCCGGAATGCGTCGATGGGTGTCAGGATACCTTTCCTGATCTGCGGCAGGTGCTGGTCATCGGCTTCGATGTGTGTGGAATATCCAACCAGTGACTTCCGCGACAATAAAACGGAGAAGAGGTTGATCAGCATCCTCAGGGGATTTCTGACAAAGAAAAGATCGACCGGATAAAATACCAGCAACGTGAAGCTCACCACGATATCAAGAAGCCTTTTGTTGCGTCGGTTCGACATCTTGGTAATGGCATTGATGTCGATCACATAGAGGTCACCTGAAGTGTTGATGGAATTGCTGCCAATGATAGAAAGGCTTTCGGGAGGAGCAATCTTGTAATCCACCTGCTGGTCCTTCAGTTCCGACATCTTATCGATGATCACCTGGGCCGGAACATCTTTCGCACAAAAGATCACTTCGTTGATCTTGTGGATCGTGATGATCTCGCGGATCTGCTCAAGGTATCCCAGGAAACCGTTGGGATTGTTTTTGTGGTTTTCATAACTGACCAGGCCGACAAAGGCAGGATGAACGAAGGTCTTGTCAAGCAGCGCGGATACCCTCTCAGCTTCTTCCTTTTCACCGATAATGATAAAACGTTTGTTTTTTTCCGAACCGATCCTTGCACTCTTGATGTTGAGCAGGTGAAGTGAAACCCGCAACAACAGCATGACAGCCATTCCCCAAACGGCGCCGAGAATGATCAGTGCACGCGAAAAGCGGTAATGCTCCGGCAGAAGGCTGTAAAGTACAAGGATGATGATGGTTCCGGCAAGCATCCCCTGGATGAGTTTGCCCAGCCGGATAGGTTTGTCATATCCGCCGCTGAGATAGACACACAGCAGCCAGATGATCACATAAACCGGCAGGGCAATCCAGAGAAACTCAGGCGGATAATGCCCCCCATGTGGAAAGATGACCGCCCTCTCCCAGTAATTCTTTATGAAATAGATCCCTGAATAGAGGAAAAAGGTGTCGGCAAGGGGAAGGGATACCTTTGTGAAAAACCGGATCAGGATGGAGACAAAGGCCCGAAAATAGATCGCAAAGTTAATAAGCAGGGAAAAGCTACGTGCATTTTTTTGGGAGTAATGCTTCTTCGCGAAGATGATCATCGCGTTGTAGAACATAAACACATAGTTAAGACTGCTCTTCTTTGTGCTCTCCCCTTTGTAATGGATGATCCTTGCCTCCGGGTAATAATAGTTTTTATACCCTGCCTGGGTGATGCGGTAACTGAGGTCTATGTCTTCCCCGTACATAAAAAATGTTTCATCAAGGTAACCGACTTTGTCGATGACCTCCTTCCGGAGAAGCATAAACGCCCCCGACAGGATATCGACCGGATGGATCTTATCCTTGTCAAGATAGCCAAGATGATACTTTCCGAAAACTTTCGACCTTGGAAACAGCGCTGAGAATCCAAAAACCTTGTAAAACGCAACCGAAGGTGTTGGCAACCCGCGTTTTGATTCGGGCAGGAATTTTCCCTTGCCATCGAGCATCTTGACACCCAGTCCGCCGGCATCGGGGTGCTCATCCATGAACTGGACGGATTTCCGCAAGGTATCATCTTCCACCAGGGTGTCCGGGTTCAGAAGAAGGATATACTGGCCTGTGGCAACCTGCATCGCCTGGTTATTGGCTTTAGAATAGCCCTTGTTGTCCTTGTTATCGATCAGGCGGACTTCCGGAAATTTATCACGGACCATTTTCACCGACCCGTCAACCGAATTATTATCCACGACAAAGATCTCGGTTTCCATGCCTTTGCAGGCTTTCAAAGTGGAATGGAGACATTGTTCAAGGAAATACCTGACGTTATAGTTAACGATGACAATGGATAATTTCATTCAATAAACCGGTATTTGACGGTAAAATTACACTTTCATCGCGACAGGAGGCTAAATGGCCCCGTTTTCAATCATCTGAACGATCTGCTCAACCGTTTTATCACTCCCTTCGGGATCATACTGCACACGGAGGTCGTACCCGAACAGTCGGGCAACAGTCTGGTAGATAAAGGCATTGAAACTCCCCCTCAGCTCTTTGACAATTGCAAAGGTAGAACTTCCTGTCTGACGGTAAATCAATTTCATCAGCAACTTTCCCTGTGTGAAATTCAGGTCTTTGATCTCATCGCCGAACTGTGATTCCAGCTCCTTCTCAGCCTTTTTCAGAAATTTCTTACGTTCCCGCTGGTTTGGCAAGCTGTCGAGTTTGCTTTTGTATTCTGTCAGCTTCACCCCTGCCAGCTTTGCATAAGGATAAACCTTTTTTACATTGTATACAAGTCGTTCATAGCCCACCAGGTCCGACCAGGCTTTCATGTCCATCTGCGGAAAAATGACCACGGTCCGCATGTCAATATAGGGAACAGTATCGCCCTGGATGATCTTGCCCGGAACAACCATGTGCCTGATGGTGTCCTGTGCGAAAAGATCCGGAGCCAGTCCGAATGACAGTAAACAAAGGGCCATCAGCTTTCTCATCGGGCTTGAAATACTATGATACCGTTAGTAGAACGACTGCAGATGCTGCTTATTGTCAGGCCACTTTCAACCTGGCAACATTCATCCGTCCGAATCTTTCCTTCACGAAGGGCAGGGTAAGTTTCAGAGATTTGACAGTGTTCTTCGAAGGAAGTTCATACATGGCATCGGTCATTACAGCTTCCATAATTGATCGCAGCCCCCTTGCACCGAGTTTGAATTCAACCGATTTATCGACGATGAAATCAAGGGCATCCTCATCGTAGCTGAGTTTGATCCCATCCATTTCAAACAATTTAACATACTGGCGGGTCAGGCAATTTTTAGGTTCCGTGAGGATCCGTCTCAGTGTCGCACGGTCGAGCGCATGCAGATGCGTAACAATCGGCAACCGGCCCACCAGTTCAGGGATCAGCCCGAAGCTTTTCAGGTCAACCGATGAGACGTATTGCATCAGGTTGTCCTTGTCGATCTGGTCGCGTTCCCGGTTGGATGAATAGCCGATCATGTTGGTTTGTAACCGGGCGCCGATCTTCTTTTCAATCCCGTCAAATGCGCCTCCCGTGATAAACAGGATGTTCTGGGTATTCACCTGGATCATTTTCTGTTCCGGATGTTTACGGCCGCCCTGAGGCGGAACATTCACGATCGTGCCTTCCAGAAGCTTTAACAGCGCCTGCTGCACACCTTCGCCCGAAACATCGCGTGTGATGGATGGGTTATCACTCTTCCGGGCGATTTTATCAATCTCATCAATAAATACGATTCCCCGTTCTGCAGCTGCAACGTTGTAATCAGCTACCTGAAGCAACCGGGACAGGATGCTCTCAACATCCTCACCCACATAGCCGGCTTCGGTAAGAACCGTAGCATCGGCAATACAAAAGGGCACATTCAGCATCCGGGCAATGGTACGGGCAAGGAGTGTCTTACCGGTACCGGTTTCCCCCACCAGGATGATGTTTGACTTTTCGATCTCCACATCATCCTCTTTGGCTTTCTTAACATGAAAGATCCGCTTGTAATGATTGTAAACAGCCACCGAAAGCAGCTTTTTGGCTTCATCCTGGCCGATCACATACTGGTCAAGGTGTTTTTTTATCTCCACCGGTTTCAGCAGGGTATAATCGGGCAGCTGATGCTGCCCCTTTGCAGCAAGTTCTTCGTTCATGATCTGCTGCGCCTGAATGACACAGTAATCACAGATGTGAGCATTCAACCCTGCAATCAGGAGGTTGGTATCCCTTTTCTCACGTCCGCAAAACGAACAACGTTCACCGGTTTTTGCCATCACAGATTAATTAAACGGACTTGCTCTTGATCAGGATCTCATCGATCATTCCATAGGCCTTGGCCTCTTCCGAAGTCATCCAGTAATCGCGGTCGGCATCTTTCAATATCTTTTTGTAGGACTGACCGGAATGTTTGGCGATGATCTCGTAAAGTTCTTTCTTAAGTTTCTGAATCTCCCTGGCTGTGATCTCAATGTCAGAGGCCTGACCTTCTGCATTCCCCATGGGCTGATGGATCAGGATCCGGGAATGGGGCAAGGCGGTGCGTTTCCCATTGAAACCGGCACAGAGCAGAATGGCACCCATTGAAGCAGCCATTCCCGTGCAGATGGTTGCAACTTCGGGGTTGATGTACTGCATCGTATCGTAGATCCCGAGGCCGGCATAAACCGATCCTCCCGGGGTGTTCAGGTAGATCTGAATATCTTTTCTCGAATCAACGGATTCAAGAAAGAGCAATTGTGCCTGGATAATATTGGCTACGTAATCGTCGATGGGTACGCCCAGGAAGATGATCCGGTCCATCATGAGCCGTGAAAACACATCCATTGTTGCAATGTTCAATTGACGCTCTTCAATGATTGTAGGTGAAATGTAGTTGGATGAGATTGATTTATATTTCTCCAGGGTAAGGCTGTTGATTCCCCGGTGCCGGGTTGCATATTTCGAAAATTCGTCCATGGTTTTTAATTTTAATGTTCGTGTTTATGTTCGTGTTCGTGGTCATGTTCATGGTCATGGTCATGTTCATGGTCGTGGCCATGGTCATGATCGTGGTCATGATCCTGGTTTGCTGAAGCTAAGGTAATAAATTCCTCGTACGAAATCTCCTTCTCTTCAAGCGGTATGTTGGTTTTCAACACTCCGAGCAGTTTCCCGGTATAGAGTTCATCATTGATTTTCCTGACCTGTTCGGTGTTCTGCATGATGGTATCCACCAGGGAGTCGAACCGTTTTTCCGCTTCCGGATCTTCCATGTTCATGGGTATCTGCCGCTGGAAATAACCTTTGATATAATCCCGGATCTCAGCTTCCTCCACCCGTATTTCGTAATCACGGATCAGTTTGTTTTCGATCAGCTGCCATTTCATCGAATCGGCAAAAGAGTCGTACTGCTTTTCAACTTCCTCCGGCGTAAGTGTGCTCTCCTTATGCTCGGTCAGCCATCGTTTCAAAAAACTGTCGGGCAGCAGGATCGGGATTTCATGAACAAGGGCATCGGTTGCATGATGGTAAAAAAGCTTATCCGTTTCACCGGAAAAGCTCGCCGATGCATCTTTTCTGACCTGTTCGCGGAATTCTTCCACGGAAGCAATCCCGGTTCCCGGGTAAATTTTTTCAAAAAATTCAGCATTCAGTTCAGCAGGTTCAACCTGGGGCGGCTCTTTCACCGTATCTTCCGTAACCGCTTCCCCTTCGGCGGGAGTTTCTTTCGGTATGCTCTTCCCATAACGCTTGCGCATATCGCCTATGTAGTTGTCAAGCATGGTATCATCAACAACGATCCTGTGCATAGCAACAGCCGGAATAGCAGCAAGGTTGAGCGCAATCTCAGGTGCCATTCCCAAATCAAAATAAAACTCAAAATCCTGTTCTGATTCGAACGTGTAATCCTGGTTTTTTTCCATGTTTGGAAGCGGATTCCCAAGAACCTCAAGCTTTTCGTCCTGGATGTATTGTGCAAGTGAATCAGCAATGATTTTATTCACCTCCTCGGCAACGATGGCCTTACCGTACATCTTCCGGATCAATCCTACCGGTATCTTCCCGGGGCGGAACCCGGGGACGTTTGCTTTGTGCTGAAAATCCTTCAGCTGCTTGTTTACCTTCTCTTCATAGTCCTGTTTCAGAATCTCAATCCTGACTGTTGCAGTCAGATCGCCTGTGTTCTCTCGCGTAATGTTCATGTAAAAAGTTATTGTTACGGGTTTGTATAAAAAAAGTGCGGATGAAGGGACTCGAACCCCCACGCCTTACGGCACAAGATCCTAAGTCTTGCGCGGCTACCAATTACGCCACATCCGCCCGACTTCCTGCCTTGAAAAACAGGACTGCAAAGATACACATTTTTTCATCTTACTCACGATTTCAGCCATCACCAGGAAGAGATCCCGGTTTTCGTTCAGATCATCTTCAGACTTCAATCCCGGGTTTTCAGAAGCCGGACAATAAAATACTTTTTATGCAGTTATTTATATGTATCAATACATCTCCCATTTGTACGTCTGATTTACCCCATTTGCAACTCACACATGTAGCAGCAAATATACAGGGTTACCCTCCAGGGTTTTAATAACAGCGTTTCTTACCAGACTATTTTTTACAGGATATAGAACAACTTTTACGAATTGATGTGTCTATTCCTTAGGAATTGATAATGTGCAGGCATTAACAGACCAGGTTCCTGATGCATCACGATCTAAACCGGTTTAACGCACATATGTGCGGTTTTTTTGATCTGATTATTTATAGCCGGAGTGCATTTTATATTTACTAGATAATTTATCTTATACTTTAAGAATCTAATTCATTGAAATTCAAAACCCTACTTAATGAAAGATCATGATGAAGATTTTGCCCGCTGCCTCTGGCATATAATTTGCACAATCACGGTCAGTGCAAGATACCAAATGCAGTTTTGAAATACTGGTAAAAACCGGAACCTTTTTCCGGAAATAACAGTAAAAGAATATCAGGACAGGTGTTGAATGCTCGATGCCACATGTAATTTCATTTCAGGGCTTACAATTTTAAACATTCGCTTTCAATGAGAGGCATAACACATTTATGGGTTGGATTGCAGGCTCTTTTTTGCATCGGATTCCTGACAGGAGGTTCAGCCTTTGGACAGGAAATGCTGGGCGTTACGCTTGGCAACTATTCCGGTGTTAATGGACTGCAACTGAATCCGAGTTCCTTGCTCTCTTCCAAATCCTATCTTAGCATTAATCTTTTGGCAGGTGATGCGTTTATCCAGAACAATTTCATTTATATGGATAAACATGAATACAAAACCACCAACTTCTTACGGTCAGGTCTGGAGTTGCCCGTACACAATGAGCAGTACGGCACCGAACTCCGGAATTTTTACACTTACGACAATCAGTCGTTGCGGGGTGTTTACACCCAAATCAGGATCAATGGCCCGGGCGCAATGATAATCATCGGGAAGCAGGCATTTGCAGTCACTACGGGGGTCAGATCCGTGACTTCGGCTAAAAATGTCCCTTATGAAATTGCCAATTTCGCATACCTGGGTCTGAATTATGTGCCCCAGCACAATATAAACTACAAGGATAACCGTCCCTTTAAAGTCGGCCAGCTGACCTGGGCGGAAATTGGGATCAGTTATGCCTGTACGTTTTATTCCCGGAACCTGGACGTAATAACGGCAGGCATCTCCATCAAACGATTATTCGGTTACTCAGGGCTTTACCTGAAAGGAAACAGGGCTGATTATATCGTCCCCAATGACAGTACGATCAGCGTTCACAATTTTAACGGCCAGGTCGGATATTCACTTCCGTTAGACTATGACCAGAACGGGTTTTGGAATGACAAGCTTTTCACCGGTCACGGGTTCAGCGGCGACATCGGCGTTACCTATACCCATTTAACCAATGTTTATTCAGAGGATTACTGGACAAGGTTGTGTACCCAGCATTACAACGATTATCTTTATCGTATCGGGGTTGCCCTCATTGATGTCGGTGCCATCCGTTTCAACACGCATGCAGAGAAATATTCCATTGATGATAAAAGTTCCTACTGGGATGACGTCAACAGATTCCATTATCAGACGATTCACCAGATGATGGACACCATGAGCTATAAGTTTTATGGTGATAATACCTCCGCTTATCGGGGAAACAGCTTTTATATGTGGCTGCCTTCTGCACTGTCGGTCCAGTTTGATTACCATTATTCCAGGAACTGGTACGTGAATGCCGCCCTGATTTATGGTTTTGACCTCAGTCCTTCATCGGTCTCCAGGCCGTCCCAGATCGCCATCACGCCGCGTTACGAAACCCGGAATTTTGAAGCCAATCTCCCGGTTTCCCTCTACGACTGGAACAAACTCAGGGTCGGTCTTTCGTTACGGTTCTATTACCTCACCATCGGCACGGAAAAACTCGGACAGTTCTTCCGCATAAGCAACTTCACCGGGCTCGACTTCTATTTTGCCCTTAATTTCTTCATTGCAAAAGGAAACTGCGGAAATACCAGGATTAAGGAATGTACAGAAGTCGACTACCGTCTCAAGTCAACCTACCGTTGAGGTTTTTACATCCAGTGCGTCCCTCAGGGCATTGCCTGCCAGCATGAACGCAAGCACCATCAGCATGATCGCAATTCCGGGAAGAATAGCCAGCTGAGCTGAATCCAGGATGATGTATCCATAGTTTTCCTTGATCATGGAGCCCCACGAAGGCATCGGTGGCTGGACACCAATGCCAAGGAAACTCAACCCTGCTTCGAGTAGTATTGCAGAAGCGAAATTGGCAGCAGAGATCACAATCACCACTCCCATGATGTTGGGTAAGATGTGGTAAAAAATGATCCGGAAATCGGAAAATCCCAGCGCCCTTCCGGCTTCCACAAATTCTTTCTCACGGATGCTGAGGATTTGTCCGCGAACCACACGCGCTAATTCAACCCACATGGTCAGTCCAACTGCCACAAACACCTGCCAGAATCCCTTGCCCAGTGCAAAGGTGATAGCGATCACCAGCAAGAGTGTCGGGATCGACCATACGACATTGATGAACCAGACGACGACATTGTCAATCCATCCCCGGAAATACCCTCCGATGGCGCCAATAAATATCCCGATCAGGAGGGAAATAAAAACAGAGATAAAGCCAACCGAAAGGCTTACCCGGGTCCCGATGATGAGCATGCTGAGATAATCCCTTCCGAAACGATCGGTTCCCATCCAGAAGGTTTGAGTGTAAGGTGTTCCGACCTGGCTGACGGGAAAAGCCTTTTCAGGGGTAAGATCGGTAGGCGGGTCTGAATATTCCCGTATTATTATCGTATCTCCTGATCTTCTCCAGGAAGATACCGGGATCCTCGTAAATGAACTCTTCTGCCCGAAAAGCATCCGGTAAAATACATTGTGATGCACCGGTTCATTGTCCAGCCTTACAGGAAGAAATGTCACTGTTGTGCCGGGCTTCTTTAAACCGAGTTCCAGGTACTGGTCGTTGGCTAAGGGGGTCGGGTCAGGGGAGATAAGGTACCCCAGCAAGGCAATTCCAACAGAAATCCCGATAAAAATCAGCGAACCGAAACCCAGTTTGTTTCTCCTGAATTTCTTCCAGGCCAGTGCAGATAAGCTGCCTGACGACTCGTATTGCTTTTGTTTGAAAAACACTTTCCGGGTTTTACTACGGACAAAGATCGTTAAAAAAAATTACGAATTGCGAATTAGGAATTACGAATGAAATTTCGAAATTAAACTGCTATGATGAGCCAGGACTTTTTTAAAGGCAATATTCTTTGCGGAAGGAAATAATAAGTAATAATGCGAAAAATGAGGATTGAGTAATTTCCGAATTATAGAATTACAGAATTACTCAATCCTCATTTAATCTTTCCGGGTGGAAGATGGGGCTCGAACCCACGACCTTCAGATCCACAATCTGACGCTCTAACCGGCTGAGCTACGACCACCATGTAAAATGTGGCGCAAAAGTACAAATCTTTTACATAATTTCATACAGAGTATGAAAAATAGCGGACAAAAGCGAATAACGAAAAGCGAATAGCGAAAAGCGAATAGCGAAAAGCGAAAAGCGAAATGCGAAAAGCGAAATGGTGAGATGAGAACGTTGAGGTGAATTGTGAACTAAACGAATCAATTCGTAATTCGTAATTACTAATACGTAATTACTTAATGGTTCCTTCGAATGAAGACCGGAAGTCCTCCCAGGGGGTCTTCAGGTAGGCATCCTGCCCGAAGTAATGGAGGATGGGTTCGAAATCTTTCGCTACCTGGTAACCGGAGACCACGGTAAGCCATTGTCCTTTTTCATTCAGGAAGACGTACGACGGATACGACATATTTCCCTTAAGCAGCTCAACTGCCAGCTGATGTGTGGATCTTTTTCCCGAGGGATTCGGGTTTGTGAAGGTCACGCCGTCAATGACCAGGGTATCTTTGCGTTCGGCATTCAGTTTCACACAATAGAAATGAGCCATCATGTATTCGCCGATGACCGGGTTCATAAAGGTCTCGGCATCCATCTTCCTGCACCAGCCGCACCAGTCGGTAAAAACATCGATGAAGATCTTCTTCGGCTTCTTTTTGTTCAGCTGGTAGGCATCCTCAAAACTGTACCAGTGGATTTTTTCCACTGCAGCCGGGGTTTTCTCCTTGCTTTTGGCCTGTGAAAATGCAGAACCTGAAAACGCGAAGATGAGAAATGCTAATGAGATAGATAAAAACGCGTTGCGCATTCATGAAAATTTCCGCAAAAGTAAAACTCTTTCCAGAACAAAGAGACGATTTAACAATAATTATGATACCGGGGCAGGGATCAGGAACGGATTCCAGTTCAAAAATCCGGAAAATCCAGTTTCATTTTGCTACCCAAAATATCAACTCTTGATGTATTATTGCATTTGTAATGGTACAATCATCCTAATCCCTGAAAAATGAAAAAATTCTCCATTTTATTATTTTTCATCTTTTTGATGAGATTTACTGGCATGGCCCATGAAACAGGAACAGAGTTCAAAGACAGGTTTTATCTCAGGGCGGGTGGCGGTTTCGGGATAGGGCTCTGCTATTATAATCCCTGCGACTATTATGATGAGGAGTATTATCCGACCTACGACAATTACAAGGCGTTGAATTTCGTTCCCGGAAGGGGTTTCAATGTTGATGTGGGTGCGGGCTACATGTTCACAAAAAATCTCGGGGCCGTATATAAATTTTAAGCATGCTGCCCCCGGTCAATTTCGCGCCGGATATCTTTCTGTTTCAGTGATTCCCGTTTATCGTAGTGGTGTTTCCCGCGCGCCAGTGAGATGGTCAGCTTGGCAAGTCCCTTTTCATTGATAAACAAAAGCGTCGGGATAATGGTGAACCCTTTTTCCTTTACCTTGGTTTGCAGTTTATGCAGTTCCCTTTTGGTGAGCAGCAGTTTGCGGTCGCGTTTGGGTTCATGGTTATTGTAAGTGCCATAAACATACTCGGCGATGTGCATGCTGATCACAAAGAGTTCGGTTCCCCTGAAGGTGCAGTAGGCATCAACAATACTGGCTTTCCCTTCCCGGATTGATTTGATCTCGGTTCCGGAAAGCTGGATACCCGCCGTGAAATCCTGCAGAAGCAGGTATTCATGGCTGGCTCTTTTGTTCTTTATGCTGATGCCCTTTTCCATCGCTATTTTTTCTCCGGTTTCAGCACTGCCCTCACGTAATGGTCAGGTTTCAGGTACATGTTTGCAGCATTTTTCAGATCTGCACTCGTTACTGCACTGACTCTGTCCCTGAAATTCAGGATGGAAGCAGGATCGGTACCATCAATATAGACCGACTCGATCTTCCCCAGCCAGAAATCATTCTTCTCAAGATCGGTTTCACGGGCCCGTATCAGGGTTTCCTTGGCTTTCCCCAGATCAGTTTGGGTCGGTCCGTCAGACCTGATCTTCTTCATCTCTTTGAAAACCGCTTTTGTCAGTTTATCGGCTGCATCGGGTGCACAACCAAACAGAACGATCAGATTCGCTCTTGAAACCGGATAATGTTCGGGTTGCAGCATGACCTGCGGCGAATAAACCCCGCTCATCTTTTCCCTGATCACTTCAATGAGTTTGATGTCAATGATCTCTTTCAGCATATTCAATTCCAGAAGGTTCTTTGGATTCCATTCGAATTTCTCTGACAGGACGATCCCGACCATGCCTTGCGGATCGGTTCCCTTGTACAACGTATTCTTAACGATTCCATCCGGGAATTTGGGGGAGACATCGGTCCATTTTTCGGGCCGGTCAAGGGAAGGAAGGCTACCCAGATATTTTGTCACGACGGGAGTGATAGTATCGATGGAGAAATTGCCGGTAAGGAAGAATTTGAATTCCCTGGCATTTGCAAATGCATTGCAATAGATCTTATAAAGGTCGTTCAGGTTAACCTGTTTAAGCTGTGCTTCCGTGGGAAAGGTGGCCTGTCTCTTATATCCCGGCTGAGCGGTCGACTTGATCAGGGTATCATAAAAGCTCATGATGGGGCTGCTCATGATGAACTTTACCTGATTCTCCATCTGCGACATGAATGCCTTGAATGCGGTGGTATCTTTCCGGGGGCCTTTGAAATAGAGGTAAACCAGCTGCATCAGGGTCTCAAAATCCTTCGGAGTGCTGCTTCCCCTGAAACCTTCCTTTATCTCCTCAATAAAAGGATGGATCTCAAGGGTCTTGCCTTTCAGTTTCTTCTGAAGCTCCACATTATCAAACTCCCCTGCCCCGCTCATCTCGATAACCTGAGTTGCAAAATTGGCCGACATGAATTTGTCATCCGGTACTACCGAATTGCCTCCCAGGCAATATGCAGAAAGAAGGATCTCATCATTTTTAAAATGCGTGGGTTTCAGTGCCACGGTAACCCCATTGGCCAGTTTCAGTTCCGTATAGCCAAGCTCGGCATTTTCAGTCTTACTTACCACCTTTGAGCCTTTCAGCTCTTCTGTCACCAGCGGCTCTTCCCTGAATTTATCGACATATGGCTGGAGGTCGGCCGACTTGGAGTCTTTAATGATCTTCAGGATATCTGCTTCGGTGGGAACAGCAACACCCGGCTTATCCGGTGCCATCACAGCTATCGCCAGGTTATCCTCGCTCACATAACTCTTAGCCATGCCATTGACGTCGGTCAGGCTGATCCCGGGAAGAAGGTTTTTTACATATTTGAAGGCTTTCCGTGCACCCGGGATCGCATCCCCGCTGAGGAAATTACTTACGTAATCATTGGAAAGGTTCATCGATTCGGTTTTGTCAAACTCCCTGGAGTCCTTCTCGTACTGACTCAGCAGTTCCTCTTTTTGCCGGTCAAATTCCGTTTGCGTAAACCCGAACCGTTTTACACGTTCGTTCTCCGTCAAAAGGATATCAATGCTTTTATCAATCTGGCTCTCTTTCGCTCCTACAAACAGGAAATAGGCATCTTTATTCCTGGCAAGAAACCGGCCGTAATCCGCGCCGGCATAAGAGTAGGGTGATTCGGGTTTCTGGGAGATCTCATTCAGCCGGTTGTTCAGCATCCCTGTAAACAACTTCGCGATCAGTTTTTCCCTGAAATCGCCGAGCGTCTTCTCCTGTTGTACAGGATGTTTATAAGCGATGATCACCGAATTCTGGGTAGCCTCTTTATCTGTCGTCACAATAATGAGAGGCTCTTTGTTATCCGGAATATCGAATTCATTCCTTGGTTTTTCGGAAGAAGGATTTTTTATGCCCGAAAAATGTGCTCTGATCTTTGCTTCTGCTTTATCCAGGTCGATATCCCCAACCACAATGATTGCCTGCAGATCGGGACGGTACCAGCTATTGTAAAAGTCGCGGAGGAGATCATGTTTGAAATTCTGGATCACCTCCACTTTCCCGATCGGGATCCGGTCGGCATAAACGGATCCTTTAAAAATCACAGGAAATACTTTTTTCATCATGCGGTCATCCGCACCCAGGCCAAGCCTCCACTCTTCGACGATGACCCCTCTCTCCTTGTCAATCTCTTTGTCATCGAGCAGGGCATTGTGAGCCCAGTCTTCCATCACCTGGTATCCTTTGTTGAGAAGAAGCGTGTCGTCCGTCGGAAGCTGAAGCATGTACACCGTTTCATCAAAACTTGTGTAGGCATTGATGTCTGCACCGAACCTCACTCCTGTCTTCTGAAGAAAATCGATCAATTCGTTATGCGGAAATGATTTCGTGCCGTTAAAATTCATATGCTCCATGAAATGAGCGAGCCCCTGCTGATCATCCCTTTCCAGAACTGAACCGGCATTGACGGCGAGCCTCAGCTCGACCCTTTTTTCCGGCTTTTTATTATAGCGGAGATAATAAACAAGTCCGTTGTCAAGTTTCCCGGTCCTGACATCAGGATCAACCGCCAGGGGAGTCGTCAGATCAACCTGGGAGGTTTGGCCTGCGAGCGTGAATGCCCCCAGGACAAACAGGAAAAAGATGGAATTGCGGAAGAGATGCTTTTTCATAGGATTTAATTTTTCCGGGTTTAACTTTCAGAAACTGACGCAAGTTACGACAATTCAAAATTCAGGCTGGTAAGGCCAGGAAAATAAAATGAGAGCATCCTCATTTCTCCCGTCAGATCTTCAGCGTAATACCGAAGAGGAAACTGATCAGGGCCTGGGGGAAATAGCCGTCAGATGTGTTGAGCTTTCCTTCCATGTAGTAGGGATACACCCAGGCATTGGTTTCGTATTTAGCGCTGAACAGGTTATTCACGGCCAGGTTAAACCCGATCTCCTTTATGACCTTTGTTTTGACACTGTATCCTGCGGTGAGGTTGTTGACAAAATAGGGGTTCAGCGCACGGTCGCGGTTTGAAGTATTATCGATATATTGTTTTCCGATATACCGGGAGGTAAGTGTCAGGGTCAGGTTTTTCAGGGGAATAAAGCTGAAGTTATTCTGGAGGATGATTCCCGGGGAAAAGGAGAGATCCGTCTTCCCGAGGTATTGCTCCTGCTGACCGGTGAGATTCCAGGAGGTATCATATATTTCAGTGTACTCTGTAAAGTCCTTGATCCTGTTCATGCTCAGGGTGGAGGTAATGTCCCATTTCAGCCATTTGAACACATTGGCGCCGGCCGTGATTTCGATCCCGGTGCGGTAGCTGTGTGGCACATTGGTCATGACGGCCTCTCCCACACTGTTGATCTTCCCCGTGAGCACCAGCTGGTTCAGATAGTTCATATAATACAGATTAACCCCGGCCCTGAAATCATGCAGTCTCAGGTCATAGCCCAGTTCCCAGTCGTTCACGGTTTCAGGGGAAGGAATATTCCCGGGTTCGGAAACTTCATAGTTGTTCCGGTTTGGTTCACGGTTTGCCACGGCGAAGGAGAGGTAAACATCCTGTTTATCACTGATGGTATAATAGATCCCGGCTTTGGGATTGAAAAAATTAAACCTGTGAAGCTGGTCAAGGGTCCTCAGGTCTTCGAGCGTTCCCTCCATCCGGTAATAGATATACCGGTACTGAAGATCGGCAAAAAGGTTGAACCTTGTAAAGACCTGGTAGTTGGCTTTTGCATAGATGTTAAAATCGTTCTTCAGCCCTGTTCCGTAATACCAGTTCGTGCTGTTATCCCCGTTGGACGCAAATTCCGCCCAGGTCACCTTCCCGTAATGTCGCCCGGAATAGCTGTTCCACGCGCCTCCCACGGTGACCTTAAGGATTTCCTCATGGTTAAAGTTTCCCGAAAAAGTGATCCCGTAAAAATCATTATCGATCCATTTCCTGTTCACCAGGTCGGTTTGCCTTATCGTATCTGGTCCTATGATAACATCGTTCAGATTGTAGGCCGAGAAATATTGCCCCGGGCTGTAATTCTCATAATATCCTGATCCGTGAGTATAATGCAGGGCCGTATTCAGATTGATATCGCGGTTTATCTCCTGTGAAAACAGAAGCTGATAATGTGTCTGTGTGTAGTTGTCGGTCTGGTTGTCGTAGTAGGCAAGGTTCCCGCTTTTATCCTTGTATTCACCGGCCGGGTTATAGGTTCGGTTTGTGGCCAGCGAATCTTTCGGAACGCCAAGCCAGGCCTGGTAGGTCTTTTCGTAACCCGAAAGGAGGTTGAATTTCAGCGTTGTCTTTTTACCATAATACCCGGCGGAAAGGCTGAAAGCGGTGAGTTTTGACCAGGCACGGTCGATGTACCCGTCGGAGGTGATCCTGGAAACCCGGCCGTCGAAGGCGAATTTATTTCCCATCAGGCCTGTACCGAACCGCAGGGTGTTTTTAAAGGTATTGAACGAACCCGCCGAACTGTTAAGTTCGCCATAGGGATCCTGCCGGAAGGGGGTTGTCTGAACGTTGATGGACGCCCCGAATGCCCCTGCTCCGTTTGTGGAAGTTCCCACACCCCGCTGCACCTGGATACTTCCGGAGGAAGAGGCAAGATCGGGCAGGTCGACAAACCAGACACCCTGCGATTCTGCATCGTTAAGAGGGATGCCATTCAGTGTGACATTGATCCGTGTAAGATCAGACCCCCGGATGTTGATGCCCGTATAACCGATTCCGGTCCCTGCATCAGAAGTAACCACAACAGAAGGTGTATTTTCAAGGATGAACGGAAGATCCTGCCCCAGGTTGTTCTTTTCAATATCGGCGTGGGTCAGCAGCGACCAGGTGGTCGGGGTTTTATCCTGTGCGCGGGTGGCGATGATATTCACTTCTTCCCCCAGGATTGCACTTGTCTCCATGCTGATCCCGATAACCGTATCGCGGTCAAGACGACAGTTTATCAGGACCGGCTTGTACCCCATAAAGGAGATTTTCATCGCATAGTTTCCCGGTTTCATGATCCGGATTTTGTAGAGTCCGTCTTCTGAACTGGCAGTACTGATGAACGTGTTCTCGACTGAGACATGGGCTCCGGCAAGCGGGCTTCCTGTCTCCTTATCCCGAATGGTACCGGAGACACTGAATTGTGATAATCCCTGGTAACAGAAAAAGAAAAAGAACACAACAGTGATTGGAAAAATTTTCCGGTCAACCGACGAAAAATTTCTTTGCAGTTTCATGTGATTGATCTTTAAAGATTAAAAAATCTCAGCAATCAATCCATTAAGGGAAAACTGTTTTTGAATTCTGCTCCTCCCTACGCCGGCATTACCCGGATCAGGTTCAAAGAGTATAATCTCAGCCTTTAGATAAGGCACCCCTATTGGAAATGATGGACAAAATTAACAAATTCTCAATTAACAAGGGACGGCGGTCCCTTTTATTTCCGTTGACTTCTCGTTGGCAGGAAAAAACTATCTAAGTATCATAATCTCCTTGTCATCGCATACCCGGACAATAAACGCAGTATCCTTCTCGTAATTTTTTCCTGAAATGGTAATTGAATACGAAACATTCCCGTTCAAAGAAACACATTTTATATTATCCTTTGCAAGGGGGAATTGATCAGGAGCCTCTTTGATGGTGACAGTTACCGTTGAGTCGGTCTTGTTATTAAAGCAGATTGTGCCTTTGTTATCGCAGGGAGGCGGATCTTTCTTCTTGTTGCAGGAGATGATCAGCAGAAAGAAACTCAGGCAGAGAATGAAGGAAACAAGTACAGTTTTCATAGAACAGAACAGGTTAGTATTATCGTAATTTTAATCATTGACGTATTCAGATCTTCATTTTCCCGATCGGGAGGTTCTCTGGTAACTCTGGAAGCTGCATTTTTAAACTTATACGGCAAACACGTTGTGATGGTTTCCCTGATCCGGTAATACTTTCTTATACATTAAAAGACATGATCAATGGGGTTAGGTTGTCCAACGATCGATTTTTGACCCGGTCATTCCCCGAAGGGATTCTTTTATGTCGTCGGTTTCCTGACATTCACCGATTTGGTTTGAAAGCATCCTTCTGATTCTTTATCTTTATTTCCTTTATCGTAAATCATGAAATTGCTCCTCTCCTTCTCATTCTTGTGCCTGTTTATGCAGATGGCCGGGGCCCAGGCCATATATCCTGAGATGATCTTCGTCCAGGGAGGGAAATTCACCATGGGGTCGGATATGGGTGTTCCTGATGAGCTTCCCTTGCATGAGGTCATACTTGATGATTTTTTCATCGGGAAATTTGAGGTGACACAGGCAGAGTGGAAACAGGTCATGGATCAGGATACCAGCCTGCGTTATTTTGAAGGTTGCGGAAGTTGCCCCGTTGAAAGGGTAAGCTGGTACAATGTTATTGAATTCATTGAAAAACTGAACCTGAATACCGGCCTGAACTACCGGCTTCCAACAGAAGCAGAATGGGAATATGCGGCAAAGGGAGGCAATAAATCGAGAGGTTTCAGGTATGCCGGAAGCAACTCATTTCTCTCCGTTGCATGGAAAGATGGAAACTCAAATGCGATGACGCATCCTGTTGGGAAAAAAAAACCGAATGAACTGAACATTTATGACATGACTGGAAATGTCTTTGAATGGTGTTCTGACTGGTATTCACCAACAGGGTATGCAGATTTAAAAAAAGAAAATCCGTCAGGACCTGCAACCGGTAAATATCGGGTGATTCGGGGAGGAAGCTGGTTTTCCGACAACACCGGCTTGCGTGTGACAGACAGGAGAAGTGCCAATCCGTTGTTCCGGTATGGCTATGTTGGTTTCCGGTTATGCCGGTCGGACAAGAAATAATATGCTGAATATGCCGGGAGAAGATTCATTCTGTTGTTTGCGATTTACCAGAGTTCATAGATCCGTTTTCCAGATAACCCAAAGACCTTCCGGAAACGACAGCCATAGATGGAGAAGGTAAGTGCCTCTGCAACCAGGGCCGGTTGCAGGAAACACGAACAAAACATTCATGGTTTATTTTTTATAGGATCGCCATAAAACAACGCCACCTATTCCCATAACTGCAATGCCAATCAACGGTGACCAATTAAGGTGATGGGGTTTGTCCCTTGTTATTTCAACTGCACCGAGATCAACCACCTTCTCCTTTGTAAAAAAAGTAAAGGCAGTAAAAATGGTCAGGATTAACCCGATCAGCAAAATGGAAATACCGGTTATTTTCATGGTAAATTTTTTGGAAAGTTAGTGTGCCTCCCGGGAATAAGCATTACAGAATTCCGACAATCATTTACATTATTCCCACATTCCCGGATGGTGTCACCTGGACGGTATTTACCCGATAATCAATATTCAGATAATAAAAACACCCCGCTGATTTTTACAGACGGGGTGCTGGTGTTAACAGTGCAGAATCTAAGGCGAAATGTTCAGGCATATCGCGTCACGCGTTACGCGTTACGCGTCACGACTTCTTTTTCTTCCTTATTGGTTTAAAAGCTTATAAAGCTCGCTGAGATCCGGTGACAAGATGATCTCTGTTCTGCGGTTGGCAGCACGACCTTCAGCGGTGTCATTTGATTTCACGGGATGAAATTCGCCTCTCCCTGAAGCTGTTATCCGGTTCGGGGCAAACCCATAGTCCGTTGTCAGGATACGCAGAATGGAGGTTGCCCTTGCCGTACTGAGATCCCAGTTATCCTTGAATTGTTTTGTCTTGATGGGAACATTATCGGTATGACCTTCAATCATCACGGTTACGTCCCTTGTGCTGTTAAGCACTCCTGCAAGCGTTTTCAGTGCTTCTTTTCCTTTGGGATCAACAACATCGCTGCCCGATTTGAACAGCAGTTTTTCCTCAAGTGAAACATAAACGTTTCCATCCTTAATGTAAACCGACAACTCATCTGTTTTATAATTCATCAGCGCATCGGCGATTGAATTTTTAAGTTTGTTCATCACGTCCTTCTGTGCCTGGATCATCCCCTGTAAACTCTTTAACCGTTTGGCCTGGTCGGCAATGGTCATCTTTGTTTCTGCGCTCAGGACATTCAGGTCGCTTTGAACCGCGGCATTTTCATTCTGAAGGGCTGATTTTTCATCATTCAGCTTTTTAACCTGCGTATTGCAATCGTTCAAACGGCCGAGAGCGCTGGTATTTTCCTTTTGCAGCCTGTCGACATTGGCTTCAGACGCCTGAAATTTCTTACTTGACACACATGAAGACAACAGCAGGCCAGTGATCAGTGTTGAGGATGCAAGCAAGGAGAGTGTTTTTTTCATTTTACTTTTTCTTTAAGTGAATATTATACGGCAAAGTTGAGGATATCGAAGGGGGTTCATGTTACACAACTTTTTGATTCTTTTACATGATTCCCACAATTACACAGCCAGAAAGATGAAGAAAAGGGTATTGCGGGATCCTGAAAGTGTGAATGATGTAACTCTTTTCTTCAATTGTGTAAGGCTTTTGGGCACCAGCCATCGCACCTTTGTTCCGTGGAAAATCATTCACAGGTAAACCAGATGAGATGAAGGCTTTAAGATTATTCATTACCGGATTCGTGCTGCTTTTTGCGGGTACGATGCAGGGGCAGGTTTCGGTAAATGTATCGATTGGTTCACCCCCGCTTTGGGGACCAGCCGGGTATGCAGAAGTACAATATTATTACCTGCCGGATGTGGAAGCCTATTATGATGTTCATACGGCCATGTTCATCTATTCGAGCGGCGGAGCATGGATTCACCGGGCATATCTTCCGTCGCAATACAGGAACTACGATCTCTACGGAGGCTATAAGGTAGTGATGAACGGCTATCACGGAAATGCCCCCTATTCCAATTTCAAGGAATATAAAAGGAAATATGGCAAAGGGTACCATGGCGGAGCGCAGAAAACCGTTGGCGAACGGCCGGGCAAAGGGAATCCAGGTAATAATCAACCTCACCAGGGAAACCAGGGTGATCATAATAGCGGACATGGTAATGATAAAGGAAACTCCCAGGGCCATGACAAGAATGGAAAAGAGGATCATGGAAACGGAGGAGGAAAAGGGAAGAAATAGTTAATATTTTAAATCATGAAAAAAACAATTTGCCTGTTGGCTGGCATGTTTATCTGGGTTAATGCATTCTGCGGCAACCCGGATTCTCTTGTAACCCTGAAAGACACCGTAATAAAACCGGTAATTCCAGTAAAACCATTAAAAGTAAAAGTATACCGCATCAACTACTGGGTGGAAGGGGCTATCATAGCCGTAGGGATGGCAGGAGATTTAATTGCCATTCCCCGCTTAAAAAGCAAACCTCCCCTATCCGATGAGGAGCTGGTATTTGCCAATACGGACCAGCAGAAAAACCTGCTGAACTCTGTCGACCGGTGGGCGTTGAAACAACCGACATCGGATCGTGCTACATGGAAGAAAGTTTCCGACTATGGCGAGATCGGGATCTTTCTCTTACCCAGTTTGCTTATGATTGATAAAAAAATCCGGAAGGATTGGCTCCGCCTGCTTTTCATGTATGTTGAAGGGCATACGGTTACGTTTACATTCTACAACTACAGCCCGATGGGTCCCTATTTTCAAAACCGTTACCGGCCCGCTGTATATTATCCTGCTCTGGGCAAAGAAGCCCAGGAAAATCCAAACAACCGCAACTCGTTTTACAGCGGACACGTGGCTTCCTGCTCCTACAGTACTTTTTTCATGGTCAAGGTATTTTGCGATTACCATCCAGAACTGGGAGCCGGAAAATATCTCCTCTACCTGGCCGCTTCGGTTCCTCCCCTGGCGATCGCATATGCGCGCATCCGGTCACTGGATCATTTTCCTTCCGACGTGGCTGTCGGTTTTGGACTCGGGGCAATCCTCGGGATTGTGATCCCTGCCATCCATAAAGTTCCCTGCAGCAAATACCTGGCATTGAACCTGGCAACATCCTCCGATGCAGTCGGTGTCAGCCTCTGCTGGAACCTTTCAAACCTGAACCATCCCGGCCGGAAAAATTAAAGAACTACTAAACACAGGGAAGCTCCTTCCTGCACCCGGCGATTTCTCCCGGATACAGGATCTTTCCTTTTGATCTTATCAGAGATGAAAATCGCAGACACCAAATTTAAAAAAGCCATACTGATAACAATAGGTTCCATCCTTCTGTTGGTTGCTGTTGTCATTCTGTTTGCCTCTCCGATCGGGAAATACCTGGGAAAAAAATACGGAGAGAAATATACGGGACGCCAGATAAAAATGGGGTTGGTGTATGTAAACCCTTTTACCGGCTATGTTCATATTAGCAACCTGGTGGTTTATGAATCCAGAAAACTGCCTAGCTATCCCAAAGGCGACAGCATTTTCTTTTCGGCAGACGGTGTGAGCGCCAACCTGTCGCTACTTAAACTGCTTTCGAAAACCATTGAAATATCGGAGATCACTGTAACCAACCCGAAAGGGATCATTATCCAGGATAAAGACAGAGTAAATTTTTCTGACTGGATCGTCGCATTTGCTCCCAAAAAAACATATTCACCCCCTTCCGGTGTTCATTTCAGCATTCTGAAGATAACCCTTAAAAACGGGGAGTTCCATTACCACGACCTGGTGACACCGATAAATTACTACCTCAGGGAAGTGAATATTGAAAGTACGGGAAAGCGCTGGAATTCAGACACCCTTGCCCTGAAATACTCCTTTGTTTCGGGACCCGGAACAGGTACGGCAAAAGGGAACTTCTCAATCAACTTTAAGAACGTGAATTATCGTCTCACCGCTGTCATTCATAAATTCGATCTGAAGTTCCTGGAACAATACCTGGATGACCTGGTCAATTACGGAACTTTTCGTGCCAACCTGGATGCAGATATCAAAGCAACAGGGAGTTTTAAAGACCTGGAGAATCTGAATGCAAAAGGGCTTGTTGCGTTTAATGAATTTCACATCGGGAAAAAACCGGACGATGATTACGCTGCTTTCGACCAGCTGGTCCTTCAAATAATTCAGCTGAACCCGAAGAATCACAAATACAGCTTCGATTCCTTATCACTGGTTCATCCCTACTTCAAGTATGAGCGTTATGATTCCCTCGATAACCTGCAGATGATGTTCGGGAAAAACGGGACCAATCTTTCCGAAGCCGGGGCAGAATCCGAACGGTTTAACCTCATCGTTACCATTGCCAGGTATATAAAAGGACTGGTTAAGAACTTTTTTGTGAGCGACTACCGGATTAACCGTCTGGCAATCTACCGGGGCCATCTCAGGTTCAGCGACTTCTCCGTAAGTGAGAAATTCACCGTTTCGGCTGATCCTGTCTATTTCCTGGCTGATTCGATCAACCGGAACCAGAAACGTGTAACTGCAGTGTTCAAATCAGGGATAAAGCCTTACGGCAATGTGGTAGTGACACTTAGCATAAACCCAAAAAACAAAGGGGATTTCGACATGCAATATCATATCCTGAAAATTCCTGTTTCACTATTTAACCCCTACCTGACGACCTATACTTCTTTCCCTTTAGACAGGGGAACGTTGGAAGTAAACGGGATCTGGAATGTGAGGGATGAAAACATACAAAGCGTGAATCACCTGCTGGTCATTGACCCGCGGGTATCCAAACGGTTGAGAAATAAAGATTCAAAATGGATACCCCTGCCGCTGATTATGTCACTGGTGCGTGAGCGCGGCAATGTTATTGATTATGAAATCCCGATTACCGGTGATTTAAAGAATCCGAAATTCCATCTTCATGATGTGCTGATGGATTTGCTGACCAATATCTTCGTAAAGCCTGCAACAGGACCATACCGGATGGAGGTCAGAGACATGGAAACCGAGATCGAGCAATCGTTCTCCCTGACCTGGAAGATGCGGCAGCGTTCCCTTACCCCCGAACAGGAGAAATTTGTTCTCACGCTGGTTGATTTCCTCGAAAAGGATCAGGGAGCTTCGATTGCCGTACATCCGGCGATTTATGCAGACAAAGAAAAGGAACAGATCCTGTTTTTTGAAGCAAGGAAAAAATATTTCGCTTCCACTGAAAAGATGAATTTATCTGCAGTAACCGAAAGTGATTCCATCCGGATTACCAAAATGTCGGTCAAGGATCTCCTGTTTGTGCACTATTTAAACAAAATGGTGACCGATACTCTTCTGTTTACCTTACAGGATAAATGCAGCAGGCTGGTAGGCCCGGCTGTTGTTGATGCAAAATTCAAACTGCTGGATACGGAAAGGGAAAACACTTTTATGCTGCAATTTAAGCTGAAAGGGGTGCAAAATCGTGTACATATGTATTCCAGTAAAAACGACGTTCCCTACAACGGATTCTCATTTTACAAAATAACCTACAAAGGCGACCTTCCGGAGTCCCTGGTCAAGGCATACCGGAAAATGAATGAATTAAATGACGAAGGTCCGAGACAAAAGTATAAGAAGGAACGAAAGCAAAACAAAGTTGCACTTCAGGGAATGAAATAGGTGTCAACGGTTTTCCGTATCCAGCCTGATTTTTCAAATGTGTGAATGATGTAACTTATTTCAATTGTTATGTAACACGTAAATCTCTGTTGGGATGCACCTTTGTAAGGTGATTATTCAATCACATAAAAACTATTTTTATGAAGACCCGAATGAAAATTATTACCCTTGCTCTCATTTTTTGTATAGGCGCAGGGATGACCCCGCAAAAAGCTTCCGCACAGGGCGGATCTGTAAATTTCCAGGTGTTTTATGATCAGTTGAGCCCCTATGGAACCTGGGTGGATAACCCGCAATACGGGTATGTGTGGGTGCCTGACGTGGCTCCCGGATTTACGCCTTACTCAACGAACGGATACTGGGTATTCACCGATCAGGGTTGGACCTGGGTATCAAATTATTCATGGGGATGGGCTCCTTTTCATTATGGACGATGGTACACCGACCCATACTATGGCCCTATCTGGGTGCCCGACAATGAATGGGGACCGGGATGGGTTACCTGGAGAAGATCCGGTGATTATTACGGATGGGCACCCATCGGACCGGGCGTCAGCATAAGCATGGCATACAGCAACGGATACGATGTTCCTTTTGATCGCTGGACGTTTGTCAGGAACAGGGACTTCGGACGACGGGACATCAATAACTACTATGTAGATCACTCAACCAACGTTACGATCATTAACAATTCAACGGTAATAAATAATACCCGGGTTGACAGGTCCCATAACGTTACCTACAATGCCGGCCCCGACAGGGCAGAAGTTGTCAAAGTAAGTGGCAGGCAGGTAACAGCCATTCCGATTCAGGCGACCAGCAAGCCAGGTGAGAAACTGAATAATAACCAACTGCAGATATACAAACCCAGCGTAGTAAAAAATGTTTCCAGCGGACAAAAACCTGCTCCGGTAAAAGTGGCTGACATGAAAGACGTTAAACCACCGGCACAGCGATCGCCGGCACCCGCACAAAAAAATATCCAGCAGGGTAAACCTGATCAGAAACCACCAGCCAAGCAGCAACCTCCAAACGAAAAGCAGGTGCAGCCAGCCAATAAACAGCAACCCCCTCAGCAGCAAAAAACAATGCCTCCTGCAAAACAACAGCAGGCTCCTCCGGCAAAACAGCAGCAGGCTCCTCCGGCAAAACAGCAGCCGCCAAAGCAGCAACCTCAACAACAGCAACAGAAGCCACAGCAACAGCAGCCGCCAAAGCAGCAACCTCAACAACAGCAACAGAAGCCACAGCAACAGCAGCCGCCAAAGCAGCAACCTCAGCAGCAGCAACAGAAACAACAGCAACAGCAGCCGCCAAAGCAGCAACCTCAACAGCAGCAACAGAAACAACAGCAACCACAGCCGCCAAAGCAGCAACCACAACAGCAGCAACAGAAACAACAGCAACCGCCCAAGCAGCAACCTCAGCAGCAGCAACAGAAACAACCTCAAGAACCCCAGCATGCTCAACCGCCCAAGCAACAGCAGGCCCAGAAGCCTGACCAGCAGAAGGCTCAGCCACAGCATCCGGGGGAACCAATAAAACAATCCACTCCAGCCCCTAAAGCAGATAAGGAAAATCAAACAAAACAAGAAAAACCACTTTAATTCTTCTATCATGCCACTACTCACCATTTTGATCGTTCTGGTTGTTGCAGGCCTCATTCTTTGGCTTGTAAACACCTACATCCCCATGGATCACAAAATCAAAACCATCCTGAATGTTGTGGTGGTTGTTATTGTGATTATCTGGTTGCTAAAGGTATTCGGCGTCATCGCGTATCTTACGAATTTCCATGTCTGAAAAGGCATTACGGAGAACATTTAAGTGATTTTCTTTCCTTCCAGCAAGGGAAGAAAAGTCATTATTTTCTTCAACATGAAAACAAATCCTAAAAATCTCCATCATGAATGTTAAACGAATTTTCGGGGCGTTGCTTACGGTTCTTGGGATCGCCGGTCTTATCTATGCGGCTGTGGTTTTCATCAACCTTTCAGGAGGCACACGCGATATTAAAGCGCTGCTTATTTTCAGCATTCTCGGAATCATCTTTTTTATAGCCGGTATTGGACTGATACGCACGACAAAAGACGAATCCTGACAATAAAATCCATTCCATTTGACTGAAGGAGCATTCATGAGGATTTTACTGAAAAATCGGACGTTGTTTCTTGCCTGCATGTTGATGATCGCTCAATTCAGCGCGCTGGCCCAGGTCGATACAATCCCAGCGAGTAAGCTGAAGGCGATAGCCACGGATGACTCAATCCCGGCCAAGCCGCTGAGCAGCATTCCCCATGATGAGCGAACCCCGTCCATTGTTCCCGATAAAGGTTATTTCAAATCCTATCTTACGGATTCGAGGGATATCATCATTTCACCAGCCCGCTGGAACAAATACCAGTGGATCGCAGTTTCAGGAGTAATCGCTTTGGGAGTTGTGTTCTATACCCAGGATAAAACCATCCAGAAAGTAGTCCAACTCAACCAGACTCCATACATGAACAGCATTGCGAAATACGGGCTGGAGCGACTGGGCAGCGGTCTCTACACGATTCCTGCACTGGGAATCATGTACGGCATCGGGGCAATTGTAAAAAATGATAAAGCACGGTATACCGCCCTGAAGGGGGTTGAAGCCTTCGCCCTGGCTTTCGTTTTTGACCAGGTTCTGAAACAGCTTACCCACCGTCACCGCCCCTACCAGGATGATCCTCCCAATCCTTACATCTGGGAAGGCCCGTTCAACATGCCAAGCAACAGCTCATTTGCATCGGGACATGCCGCAAATGCATTCGCAGTGGCAACGGTCATTGCCACTGCCTATAGCAAGACTGTCTGGGTGCCGGTTCTCTGTTATACCTTCGCCGGGCTCGTTGCTGCTTCACGGGTCTATCAGAATGACCACTGGTTTTCGGATGTTTTTATCGGGTCGGCAATTGGTTTTGCCATCGGGAGGACCATCATGAACAACCACATTAAAAAGTTAAAGGTCCTTCCCATCAGCCATGTCGGAACAGGCGTCATGCTGGTTTACCAGCTGGATTGAGAGGCTGTTAACAGAGGTCAGAGATCAGAGAACAGTAGTTAGATGATACCTCACTCCGAATTCGGAATTCAGGACAAGTCACATCCATTCTCCTTTGATCCTTCCCGTACCTTATCTATAACCATCCCTACTCTGACTCACCATCTCACCATCACCTCAGCTCATCAGCTCATCAGCTCATCAGCTCATCAGCTCACCAGCTTACCAGCTTACCAGCTTCTGGTTAGCCTTCCTACGGCTTAGCTTCAGGCTAGCTCCAGAATAGCTCCATGATAGCATCAGAAATGGACTGTTTTTTTCATTCCACCCTGAAAGCGACCTGAAGAGGAGCTGAAGAGGAGCTGAAAGGAAGCTGAAACGAATCCCGAAGCAAACATGAAGAAACCTGAAGAAAACATGATCAAATCATCTCAGGATATCCTTTTGAAAATTATGAAATGAAGGAATGGTATATTGAAAAGTATGATTTCTAACTCCTTGTCAATTTGTGACTTTGTTACATTTTTTTCAATGCAGAGACGCAGAGACGCAGAGAAAATTCCAGATACCCAATACCTAAAAATCCAATACCTAAAACCTAATACCCAATACCTGATTAATTGTAATATCCTCTCCGCTGACGATCTTCCAGGAAGAAGAGCAGGAAGACTTTCTGTTCTGACTGCACTGAATGCAAGGCAGGAAGGTTTCGCTGGTAGAGGTTATCGTAGTATAGCTGATATTCACATCCTATGCTCAGTTGTTTGTATAGCCGTACTGTAATTCTGGGTTTCAGAATGTGGACATTGTTAGTGCCGCTTGTGCCGATGTAAGTCCGCAATACATAAAAATAGTAGTAGAGTGTAGCCGTCAGGTATTTACCAAGGTTGATCGTCGTTTCAAACTTTGTCTCCAGTCCCCCGATAAAATTGTAATCCCTGAATTGCGATGTATCTGACCGGACCTTGATGCTGTTTCCCCCCAAAGGTACGAGAGCAACGTGGAGCCGTGTATAAATATTACTTGTCTTGCTCAGGGGTAATTTTGAAATCAATCCCCCGCCGAAACCGATGGTTCCCAGCTCAAACTTTTTATTGTCCCAGTAATCAAAATACTGATAACCGCCCAGGAGGAGTGCCATTTTTCCCACCTGGTAATTCTTCCCGAATAAAATCCCATAGCCGAGAATGTTATCAAGATATTTCCGTCCAACCCCGAAGTTTAAATCCACACGGAGTTTGAAAAAATCATAAGGCTTCCGTTTGCGTACCTCAAAAGGATTTCCATAATCAAACTGCGCATTGAATATTGCGCTGTAGGTACCACTACCAAAGATATCGTTCGAAATTTCATTGACCCGGCGTACGCCTCCATACAAGGAGATATTAAGCGGCTCCTTCTCATAAACCTCTTTGTTGGTATGCCGGAACGATTTCCCCTGGATCAGCCTGTTAAAGCCGCGCATGGGATCAACCAGCCCCGCAGCTATTTCACGGAAAACCCGGTCGGCACCCCTTGTGCGGTCGTCGAGAATGTTCGAACTCAAGCGGTAGAGGATCTCCCCGAAAAAGGCACCGTTGATGGGTGTGTAGATAATATCGTTGTAAGACGGACGCGTGTTTTCGCCGAAATATTCCCACAGAAGGCTTCCCCCGAATGCCATGCCAAACGACTGGTAAAAATTATACCCGTTCGAACGCCCGGCATTGAAGGAGAGTGTTCCGGAGTAAGGGTGACCGATAAAATTAACACCGAAGCGGTCAGCATCCCATTCCCATCCCTTATCTATATTATATTTCCATGTGGCAGGCCCTATACGCGCATAATCCGCATTCAAAAGATACCTGTCGAGCGCTACCGTAAGCGTGAGAGTACCGACCACCTCAAGCGCAGGGATCCAGAATGGATATCTCTTGTTGTAGGCTGTGTCATCCTCAAGCAGGTCCCCGTATTTGTTCTGTTTCGTGGTATCCACAAGGGGGCTTTTTACCGGCTCGTTACCGGTTGAATCGGAGAGCTTCTCCACCTTTACTTCCTTGATTTTGTCAAGTTGCTTTTTCGGGCTGTCGATGCCGGGAGTCAGCGTGTCATTGGGTGCCACCTTCGTTGAATCCTGTCGGGGCACATCCTGCCCATTCAGTAGCAATGACACGAAGAGCGAAAGAAGTATAATGAAGGTTGTTTTCATTGTTGATTAGTTGACTTTCTTAGATTTCACTTGGCATTCTTCCAGTATCAGCAAAACTTTTCCGTAAGTGATCTCCCGGGGATACCTGGTAAGGAATGAGTATAATTCACACTACAAAGGTGGGTTGGGAACTCCCGCAACCTGTTACACAATTAATGAAAAGAGTTACATCATTGCCACTTCCAATAAGTACGGAAATGCATCAGGGATATCGCATCTCCTTTCAACGGTAGTTAACGATACCCGGCTTCCCAACCTCAAAGTCATTGAATCCATAATCATACGTATTCAATGAATTGAACCTGAAAACATTGTCGCCATATCCCGGCATTGACGGATAATAGGAAACAGAGATCTGGAAAGTGCTTATAAACAAATAGTAGTTTTTAAGAAGGAAACCCAGTCCTATTTGTGAATACAATTTGCTTTTTTTAAACCCACCGGAAGCCGCACTGAGCATACCGATCGAATAATTGAAGAACGGGCCGATATGAAAGCCGAGTAAATTCCAGGGGGTGTAGGCCTGCGTTTGCAGGGTAATTAAAAGGCGGCTGTTCCCCGTCAACGAAGGGCTAGTAAACCCATCGATTCCGTAGGCATCGTTAAGGGTCATATTTTCATACGATAACCTGTTGATGCCAATCGTGATATTCGATTTTAAAAATTGCCGGAATGTCCATTTCCCGATTTCAAGTAAACCCGTGAAATAATTTACGCTGGCCGAGAACACACCCTGTTCTGCATGAAGCCTCCGAAAAAACGTTCCGTATTCCGCGCTCGCGCCCAGGTATCCCCAGGTAAAATAATTTCCAAACGAGATCCGTGCCCCAAGGTATAAATGGCCTGTATTGTTCTTTTCCCGGTAACCGGCAGTCAGCAACAAGACCTTGCCAACGGGGACATCTTCAACCTGGCCAAAGTTGAAGATGTATTTGTCCTGAACATACCTGCGAATGGAGATCCCGACGCTGGCCATGTAAAAGTTTTCATTGGAATAGATCTACATCGTGTCAATCGCCTCAACCGGCTTTTCCAGAAAGCGCATCCTCAGGAAGCGCAGTGTGGTGATAAAATTGGTCGCACGAAAAAATTCAGTATTCTCTTTGAATACAGGGGTTGAAAAACCTCCCCAGTAATCCTGGGTGTTGACCCTGAAATTCTGCAAAAACATGGATGAATCCCTTGCCCGTATTGAATCCTGGTGAAATTGCAAGGTAAAATAAACGCCTCCTGCCCATCTTGCATAGGGTGAGAAAAAGGGCCGGTCGACCGACAAACTCTTCAGAAAATTCCGGGGTTCATCCGTCCAGTAGACCACCGTTGTGTTTATATACGTATTGAGGATATTGGGAATCTGATAACTTCCACCATAAGCGTTATCGCCATTGGTGGTATTCCAGCCAAACGAAGCTTTAATCTCATGCCCTAACCCCAGGAAATTTTTGTCAGTCAGTTGAAGGGAGAGGTGGGTGGAGGAAATGCCAAGGACCGGTATGATGCTCCATTTATCCAGTTCGCGGATGGTGATATCTACTGAATCGGATTTTGCGGATGCAGGGGTAATAAAAAACAAAACATCCTCCACATATCCCTGGCTGCGGATCAGCCTTTCGGATTCTTTTACCAGCAATGAATCAAAGGGGTGGTTTTCGCGGATCAGTATCAGGTTCCGGATAGTGATGGGAAGGGTTTTTACATGCAGTGCATTCCCTGTCTTTGAGATAATGTTCTGTTTCCCCGGAAGGGTATCGGCTGTGATGTTACTGAAGGGATCAAGGGTTTCAATTTTAATATTCCTGATCATTTTTCCCTCGAAGTCCCTGTATGACCTCCTGATCAGCTTTTTATAACCCTTCTTTTTAACCGACTTTTTCTCGATCGGTCTGAAAACCTGGTTGTATAAAAACGCTGTAAACTTGCTTTTTTTAGAGAACGTCTCAATATTCTCATAGAGATGGGTTGAATCCTTTTTGGGGATGGTATCCTGCGCAAACATCTTTCCATTTAAGGAAAACAGCACAAAACCAAGGATGAAAAAATTCCTGAATCCCATCTGAAGGTACCATTTCTAATCATTTTGAATCCATCATTGAAAATGCAGGTTTGCACACCGGATAAGGATACCGGCTAGTTAAGTTCAGCCTTTTTCTCTTTTCCCTTTACTTCCTCTGCTGCCTTTTTCTCTTTTTCCTTTGCTTCCTTTGCGTCCTTTTTATCAATTGCCTTCTGTTCTTTGGCATTTGCTTTTGCGATGCTGTCTTTCACCTCTTGTTCTCTTTTTGCCTTCTTGTTAAAATACCCCTTCAAAAGAAAGTTGTGCTTGGCTGCTTCCATATTTTCATTGAGACCTTTGCTGCTTTTCCTGATATTCACCATGGTTTTGCTCAAATTGTCGGCAATACCCGTATCCTGGATCAGCCGTCCGATGGTCCCCTGTCCGCTGTTTACCTTCAGCATGATATTTGCAAGTTCTTCGGAGACAATTTCCGCATTGTATGCCGTGACTCTCAGGCTTGCCATGATGGCATCCGTTTCAACCGGTTCTTTTGAAGATATCTTTTGTCCGTCCTTTACAATCGGTGCCTCCGTACCGCTTTGTGAAATAAGCAGAACACGGTCGCCAATAATGCCGGAGGAGCCTATTCCAGCTTCACAGTCAATCCTGATAAAGCGCTGAACATCCTTTTTAATATACATATCGACCTGAACCGTTGAATCATTGATGATTTTAATGTTATCAACCGTACCCACCGTAATGCCTGAGAAACGGACGTTATTTCCGACCTGCAAACCGCTCACATTATAAAATGTAGTGGTAAGTTTAAAAACCGGATTGAACAGGTTTTTCTGTTTCCCGATGACGAAGATGGCGATTACGAAAAGCGCCAGTCCACCGGCAATGAACAGTCCAAGTCGTATTTTAAATTTCTGTGAGTGCGTATCCATGATGGTTCGTATTAACTTCTGATTTGATAAACTGTTATTTAAAGAATGACTTTATTAAAGGGTCTTCCGACTTCTCAAAATCATCAAGTTTACCCTCCTGGTAAACTTCGCCATCCTGGAGCATGATGATCCGGTTGGCAGTTGCACGTGCACATTCGATGTCGTGCGTGATGATGATTGAAGAGGTTTTGTATTTTTCCTGCACATAATTGATAAGGGAACTGATCTCATCGGATGTCACCGGGTCGAGCCCTGTTGTTGGCTCGTCATAGAGCATGATCAGGGGATCAACGACGATGGTTCGTGCCAGGCTGATCCGCTTGCGCATCCCGCCCGACAACTGTGATGGTATTTTATCCATGGTGTCGGACAAACCAACCTGTTCAAGGACTTCAATTATTTTATCGTTTCGTTCTTTTTGGCTCAATTCTTTTTTGATTCTTCGCAAGGGAAATTCCAGGTTTTGTTTCACCGTCATGGAATCATAAAGGGCCCCGCTCTGAAAAAGGAATCCTATTTTCTTTCTCATCTCTCCCAACCCGTCACTGCTCATAGCCATCACATCATCACCAAAAACCCGGATCGTACCTGCTTCGGGATCCAGCAGCCTGACAATGCATTTAATCAGCACCGATTTCCCGGAACCGGATTTCCCAAGTACCACCAGGTTTTCGCCATCCATCAGTTTCAGCGAAACATCCTGCAATACGTCCTGGTTGACAAACCCTTTCCGGAGATTGTTAATCTCTATAACCTTTTTTCCGGTGTTACTTTGATCCCCGGCTTTCCCTGATGTTTGGTTATCAGTCATAATTCGTAATTCGTAATTCGTAATTCGTAATTCGTAATTGATTTATAGCATGTCTGTGATCTGAACGGCAATCAGGTCGACGATGATCACAAGCAGTGAAGCCTGTACTACCGCTGAATTGGCTGCAACACCAACGCTTTCAGTACCCCTGCCGGCGGTGTATCCCCGATAGCACCCCACAAAACCGATCACTCCTCCAAAAAAGAAGGTTTTGATGACTGCCGGTAAAAAGTCCATAAAATGAACATGGCTGAATGCCTGTGCAAAGAACAGAACATAGGATACATCTCCTTTGATATTTGCCCCTGCCCAGCTCCCAAGCAAGCCAAGTCCATCTGCATACAAAACCAGCAAAGGGACCATCAGTGTTGCTGCCAGGATCCTTGTCACGATTAAAAACCGGAAAGGGTTGGTTGAGGATACTTCCATTGCATCAATCTGCTCTGTTACCCGCATCGAACCCAGCTCTGCTCCCATACCTGAACCAATCTTACCTGCGCATATCAAGGCGGTAATGACCGGTCCCATTTCACGGATGAGCGAAATGGCCACCATGCCCGGGAGCATCGATACCGCCCCGAAGCTCGCAAGTGCGGGTCGCGACTGAATAGTTAGCACAAGGCCCATGATGATCCCGGTTACGGAAATCAGGGGCAACGATTTATACCCGATCTGAAAACATTGGCGGAAAAATTCCTTAAACTCAAACTCTTTCGAAAACATCTCTTTGAATGTCGTCGTGATAAACAAAAAGACATTCGCCACATCCGCAAGAAAATTGCTCGCGATCGCGGTTTTCTCAATGGTTTTCTCAGTGAGTTTGACGGCACGCTTTGTTGCTCCCTGGCGAATTTTCGGGATTACCCTGACAGGGTTGAGCTTTTTAATAACAGGGGTGATTTTTCTCATAGTCAATGGGTTAAGACCTCTGCGGTAACCTAAAAATTCATCGTCTAACGATTGCCGGTAAGCGATGAATTCTTAAATCACGATGCTGATTACAGGGAAGAAATGATGGCATGCAGCTGTTCTTTTGTTTTCCCAAGTTTTACCTGGAGTTTTCCCAGCATTTCATCTTTTCTGCCGTCTTTAAACAAGAGATCATTGTCGGTGAGGATGGCAAATTTCTTTTTGAGTTTGCCTTTCTGCTCGTTCCAGTTCCCTTTTAACTCGGTAGTGTTTATCATTTTACAGGATATTAATTTGTGAATGTATTTCCACACCACAAAGGTGCCACCGTTTGCGCCGGAAAGTGTTACATAACTTCTTCATTATGTTACATCATTCCCACATTCAATAAGGTGTTGTCGTCCAAAAAAAAGCCCCTACCCTGTTCTCAGTCAGGATAGTGGGCTTACCATGAAAAAGAAGAAATTATTGTTGTGAAACCAGTTTGCCGGATTGAATTACAGCATTGCCATTGATGATCTTGTAGAGATAGATACCTGATTTCAGTGAACGCATATCAAGCGTGGTTACCTGTGCAGTAATCGGCGTATGCATTACTTCTGCCCCTGTAATGGTATAGACCCGGAGCTGGCAATTATCGATCTTGTATCCATCATTGAACGCTATGGTTAGAAATGAACCGAAAGGGTTGGGCGTGACAATCGTTGCATCCGTTTTTCCATTATTCAATGGGGATATGCCGGCGGGGACGCAGGCCGAAGGTATGGCTGCAGCAATGGCTGTAGTTGTCAGTGCACCTGTTGTGGTAAGTGCCCTGCCGTCAAGTACGACACCGGTATTCAGTGCGCCCAGGGCACCGTTATTGCAGATGATTGTTCCGCAAAACACCGAATAGTTGTTGATGCCCACAGCACCTTCAATTTTCCAGTAAACATTTTTTGCCTGCGTTCCGTTAATCAGGATAACCTTGGAATAAGTGCTCGTTGAAAGGGCACCGTTCATCTTGATTACAAACACGGCATTATCGTTGCCAAGTGCATTGAGATAGAGGGTATCGGTAAATACGGTGGCTGCGTTAAGCAGGTAGGTATGCGGTGTCAGAACGAGGTTGTTCCCAAACTGTGCCGGATAAAGCAATTCAATATCGTAAGGCAGCGTGTTCAGGTACGAATAAACAACCCCCAGGTCGGCAGCACATTGTACTGTTGAAGCATCCGGAATGGGATGTATGGTGCCTGTTACAAGAAGCGGATCGAAACCTGTCGTCAAACCTAAGTTCGTACCGACATCTCCGGTGACCGTGGTTATCCCGGAGTTTGAAACCGGACCGTCACCTGAAAACAAGGCATAACATTCAGTGGTACCCAGGGCAGGAGCAATGGGTCCGGTAAGTACGGGACTTCCGCACCCGATGGGCGTAAAGGCAAGGACTCCGTCAACAGTAACAGCACCGGCAGTCGAAAGCGCTCTTCCCTCCAGTATATCACCGGTGTTCATGTTAATGGCGGCATTATTGGCAATCACCGTTCCTTTCATGGCTGTACCGGCAGCCATGCTTACCAGGCCTTCCACCTTCCAGAACACGTTACATGCCTGCGCACCGTTTATCAACGTGACACTCGAACCAGGGTTTGTGGAGAAGGCTCCCTGGATCTGAAAAATAAAAACTGAATTCAGGCTGAATTGTCCATCCAGGATAAGATCAAGGTTCAATGTCGTTGCATCCCCAACAGAATATACACCGGGAACCAGTGTCTGCCCGTTTCCAAGCAAATTCCCCGGAAAGAATCCCGGGACGGTACTGTTCAGGAGATTGTAGGCAATCAGGAGGTCTGCCGCACACTGTGCACTTGCACCATTGTTATCGTTCATCACACCGTTCACATTTCCGAAACCCGTGCTCGAACCGCTGTTCGTTCCCACATTGCCGGTAACCTGGGAAATTCCGGAATTGGTGACTGCGCCAACTGTGGAGAAGAGGACAAACCCTGCAGCTGTTCCCAACGGAGGAGCCTGTGCAAAAGTCAGGGCGGGTATTAAGAGCAGCATCAATGCAGCTACTGTATTACGTACTCGTGTTTTCATAAATGATCTGGATTAGCTTGTGAATTACTTTTCACAAGAATACAAAGGTCGATGGGTTCAACCGCTTTTGCGTTACATAAACTTAGGAATAAGTTACATCATTCACACATCAAAAAGAAGGGATTCTGATCAGGAAAGGAAAGGTCATCTGAAATAAAAAACAGACGAGCGCAGTCAGGGAATATTACCTGTTTATTTCTTCGAGGATCATGTTCCCCTTTACAGGATCTTCAGCAATGCCATTCTTGGGTTTTGGAAATATCTCAGCCGACAATCCGAAGATATCCTGAAGATTTTCCTTGAGATCGGAAACGCTCATGGTAGGCAGTACTTCTATGGTCCCTTCATTACCGTTGACCCTGCAATCCTGTAAGGTCCTGCTGCTGTGCATGACCAGTTTTTTGGATGGAGCACCGTCATGGTGGCTGGGTTTTGCATAAAATGCTATGGTAAGTTCCGGGAACATCGTGCTGAATTCCTCCTGGATGGCAAATATTTTCCTGTGGCTGTTTATGGCGATTTTCATTGTTATATGTTGTTAATCTGCATGAATGTAAAAACGGGGATTCGGCATCATCACCACCAGTTGCGGCGGCTGTTTGCAAGATCGAGAATGATCAGGATGACACCGATGATGATCAGTGCGTGAAAAACCGGTGTGGTCACATGAAATGCAAATAACCCCAACAGCCAAAGAACTACGAGAATCAACCCGATAATCAATAATAACCTTGCCATAGCTTTAATTTTAGTAAATGAATACTTAACCGATTTAGAATTTAAGACTATAAAGTTATTGCGGGAGGGAAAGAAGATTGTTACACAAAGATTGCAAACAGTTACATCATTCACACATTTAGATCCGGAGGTCCGAGGTCCGAAGTCAGAGGTCCGATGACCGTGGGTTGAGACCGGAAACCTGTATTCCGGTTTGTGAATGAGAGCTTCCGGTTTCTAAAATCTGACCTTCCTGTAAAAGATCCGTTTGGTAATTTCTGCAGCGAATATGTAAAGGGCCACGATCACCAATAGAAATAGATAGGTGGAAAATCGAAGAGGGCTGAAACCAAAAACAGTTCCCAGCGGGGTGAACGGAAATATCAGTGTCAGGATGGCAATTGAAAGTGTTGCAATTAACAGATATTTACCGGGTTTGCTCCTGAAAAACGGCTTCCTGCTTCGGATCACAAGTACAATCAGGGATGCTGAGATCACCGATTCAAGGAACCATCCGGTCCTGAACTGGCTCTCATTAGCACGAAGGATTAACAAAAGCAGACCAAAGGTCAGGTAATCAAATACCGAACTTACAAGGCCGAAGGTGATCATGAACTTGCGGATGGCTTTGATGTCCCACCGACGGGGGTAGTTAACCATTTCCTCATCCACCCTGTCCGTTGCAATGGTCATTTCGGGGAAGTCGGTCATCAGGTTCGTAAGCAGGATCTGCTTGGGCAACAAGGGAAGAAAGGGGATGAACAGGGATATTCCCGCCATGCTGAACATATTCCCGAAATTTGCACTTGTGGCCATAAATACATACTTCAGGGTGTTGGCAAAGGTCGTTCGGCCTTCACGAACACCCTGGATCAGCACACCGAGATCCTTTTCGAGCAGTACGATATCTGCTGCATCCTTGGCAACATCTGCAGCTGTATCCACTGAGATCCCAACATCTGCTGCATGAAGGGCGGAGGCATCATTGATGCCATCGCCCATATAGCCTACAACGTTCCCTGCCTTCCGCAGGGCGATGATGATCCGTTCCTTCTGATTGGGTTCTATTTCAGCCAAAACGTCCACCGTACCCACCTGGCGGAGCAAGGCGCCATCGCTCATCTGGCGAAGTTCAGGACCTGCAATGATTTTATTATCCGACAGTCCCATCTTTTTACTCAGGCTGGCGGCGACCAGATGATTGTCGCCGGTAATGATCTTTAGTGAAACACCCAGTTTTTTCAAACTGGCTATCGTTTCCACAATATTCGGCTTCGGGGGGTCGAAGAGGGTAAGAAATCCAATGAAAGTCATCCCCGCCTCATCTGTTTTGCTAATGAGTGTTTCCCGGGGTATATTTTTATAAGCAATGCCCAGGGTCCGGAATCCCTGGTTGCTGAATCCCTCAAAGTGTTTCTGGATCTGATCGCTTAAGGAGTCGATATCCGTGATATTTCCCTCACTGGTTTCTGCCGATGAACATACCTCGAGTATATTCTTCAGCGCACCCTTGGTCACCATGAAATGTGCATCGCCATGTTTGACTGCAATGGTTAACCGTTTACGAAGGAAATCATAGGGGATCTCATCCTGTTTCTGGTAGTCAGCCAAATCCAACTTACGATGGTTCAGGATGGCTTCATCGATGGGGTTTGTAAAGCCGGTTTCGTAAAAAGCATTGAGATAGGCGAACAGAAAAACTTTCTCATTGGAGTTTCCGCTCACATCCAGCGCGGATTCCACGGTCACAGTTCCTTCCGTAAGTGTGCCGGTTTTATCGGAGCAAATCACATTCATGCTGCCGAAATTTTCGATGGAAGCAAGGCGTTTTACAATCACCTTCTTTTCAGCCATCTTCTTGGCGCCATGTGCAAGGTTGATGCTGATGATGGCTGGTAATAACTGCGGGGTCAAACCGACTGCAAGCGCCAGTGAAAAAAGAAATGATTCCAGTACCGGACGGTGCAGGTAAACATTGATGGCAAAGATGATGACAACCAAAACCAGCGTTACCTCCCCGAGAAAATAACCGAATCGACGGATACCACGTTCAAAATCAGTCTCCGGTGGTTTCAGTTTAAGTCGTTCTGATACCTTGCCGAATTCCGTGTTTTTACCTGTCAGTACGACGAATGCCTTTGCATTTCCACTCACAACATGCGTGCCCATCCAGACTGTGTTTGTTCGCTGTGCAAGAGGAGTATCGGCAGGTAAGACTGAAACTGCTTTTTCGACCGGGAAGGTTTCGCCGGTGAGCATTGCTTCATCAACAAATAAATCCTTTGATTCGATCAGCAGGCAATCGCCGGGAATGATATCACCGGCATTCAGGATCACGATGTCGCCGGGGACAATCTCTTCCACAGGAATTTCATTTTGCTGCCCGTCGCGAAGCACGGCTGCTTTTATCTGCACGATGGCAAGCAACCTGGCCACCGCGTTGGATGCCCCGTGCTCCTGCCAGAAACCAAGAAGTCCGCTGATGACGACAATGACAAGAATGATGGAAGCATCGACGAGGTTATGCAGAAACAACGACAAGCCCGTCGCAAATAAGAGAATCAGTATGATCGGGCTTTTAAACTGGGAAACAAGAAGTGTGAATGTGCCGGAGCTTTTTTTAGGTTTCAGGCGGTTTGCTCCATAGCTGATTAACCTGTTTTTGGCCTCTTTGCCTGTCAATCCGCTGGCTGTTGCTTTTAGCCTGTCAAATAGTTCCGCAGGAGCGGCACTCCAAAAAGACGGTGGGATCTGGTCCATGGTCAGGTGTTTGCGTAAATGTAGGAATTTTTACAGGACAAACATCGGGGGATTTCTAAAGATCACCTTGCGTAATCATAAACTTCAATCATAGACTTCATAAAGGCGCAGCCTGTTCTTCAGCCCCCTGACTTCTTCCTGCAGGTTGTTGATCCTCCGGAGCAGGTGTGTTATGGTTTCGATCCCTTCCAGGTTGATATCCAGCTCGTAATAGAACCGGATGAATTTCTCCAGTTGCTGAAGCTGACCGGCATCGATAAACCCGGCTTCTTTTATCGTGGTAACTTCGATCAACCCGGTTTGCTTCAATGAACTGATGAAGGAAACATCAACGTTGTTGAGGGTGCAGAACTCATCAACAGCAATTAAATATTCGGTTTGCATGGCTCATCATTTTTAAAATCAGGATTGGGATAACTCGGTAAAGAGTGTCTTTTGTTTTTCTGTCAGGTTTGTCGGGATTTTCACAGAATAGGTTATGTAAAAATCTCCGAACGTTTCAGTTTTGTATGCCGGGAAACCCTTTCCTTTCAGTTTGACTTTGCTTCCGTTCTGGGTTTCGGGTTTGACTTTCAGTTTGACTTTCCCGTTCAGCGTGTCCACTGTGATCTCACCACCCAGGACAGCGGTGTAAAGGTCCAGATCCACGGTGGCATAGAGATTATCTCCCAGGCGCCTGATCCCGGGAAGGTTGGCAACGGAAAAAGTGATGTACAAATCGCCATCCGGGCCGCCGTTTGTTCCCGGGCCTCCATGACCCGGAATTTTGATCGTCTGCCCGTTTTCAATTCCGGCAGGGATCGTGATCCGGATATTTTTTCCGTTTACCGTCAACGTTTGCTTATGGGTTTTGCAGGCATCGTGGAGGTCGAGGTTCAGTTCGGCGTTGTAATCTTCGCCCCGGTATCTTACCTGGCTGGTCCTGCCGCTCCGGCCAGATCCCCCGAACATGGATTCGAAAAAGTCGGAAAAGTCACTTTCCGGTTGTGCCGATGAATACCTTGAACCGCGGGGAGATGAACGTTGCTGCTGTTTCGCATTTTCAAAATCCCCGGCATGCTTCCAGTCCTCTCCGTACTGATCATATTTCATCCGTTTCTCAGGATCACTCAGCACCTCATTGGCTTCATTGATCTGCTGAAAATTTTTCTTCGCCTCCTTGTCATTCGGGTGCAAATCCGGATGATGTTTCCTTGCAAGTTTCCGGTAGGCAGCTTTGATATCCTTCGGCGTTGCCTTTTTGTCTATTCCCAGTATTTTATAATAGTCTACAAACATCCTGAAGGTATTTAACGATAGGGCCAGCTCTATTAACCGGGTTCCTATCTTAATTATTTACTGTAATGATTAAACCATAACAAGTTTTTATTGGGATAAATACCCGCCATCCATTTCAAGTGCTGTTCCCGTGATAAATGTACTGTCGTCCGATGCAAGAAAAATAAACCCGGATGCAATTTCTTCCGGTTTCCCCAACCGTTTTAAGGGATGCAGGCCTATAATGTAGTTTTGAAGGTCCGTACCTTTTCCAATGCCCGCGTGGGTTAGTAACGGAGTCTCAATAAAGCCCGGGCAGAGGGCATTAATCCGGATACCTTCACCGGCATATTCAAGGGCTGCTGTCTGGGTAAGACCGAGGATGCCGTGCTTTGACGCAACGTAATGTGCTGAAGTTGCAAATCCTACTTTACCTAAGATGGATGACATGTTGACGATGACTCCACTCTTCTGTTTCGACATCTGTGTCAGTTCATGTTTCATACAATAAAAAATGCCATTCAGGTTGACACCGATCACGCTCAGCCAGGCTTCTTCACTCATATCGCCCACTTTACTTGCGGTTCCCCCGATACCTGCATTGTTCAATGCAACATCGAGTGTTTTAAAAGTGCTTACCACTTTCCTGACAGCCTCCCCGACCTGGGCAAAGTCCGAAACGTCACATTCAATAAAAACGGCCCGGGGGTTATCCAGCCTTATCTCAGAGATTGTATCCGCTGAAATTTCCGATTTTAAGTCTGCAATTACTACATTCGCTCCCTCTCTTGCAGCTGCAAATGCACAGGCTTTGCCAATACCCGACAATCCGCCGGTTATAAAAACAGTTTTATTTTCAAGTTTTTTCATTCTCCTTCTCAATAGTATTCAATAATATTTCTTCTTTCTCTTTAGCGATTGTCGCCAGTTCTTCATATTCTTTCGACAGCACCGTGATTTCGTGTTCCGTTTTTCCTTCCACATTGATGACTGAATTTTTTGCAGGTTCGTGTGATGCTACAAGTTCATTCAGCTTAACATGCATTGATGCAGAGAAGGCGGTTAAACAGCTTCCTGGATAATTAATTTTTCATCAACTTTCAGGATGGCCAGCAGTTCGGTAACGGCATCCATCATCGGCGGAGGGCCGCACACATAGATATTTTTCTTCCTGCCGGGCAGATTTGCCTTCAGGATTTCCCGGGTGATAAACCCGTGCAGAAATCCTGTTTTCTTTTCTTCCGATAAAATATTGATAAAATTTTCCCCCAGCAGGTGTTTGAGTTCATCCATCAGAATGATATCATCCTTCGTCTTGTTGGCGAAAATGAGTTTGTTATGCCCGATCTTATCCCGGAACCTGAGATCCCTGAAGATGCAGATAAAAGGCGTGATTCCGGCCCCTCCGGCAATGAAAAGCCCCTCCTCCCTGTAGGCGATTGCCCCGAAGACCTCATGTACAATCAAGGTGTCATTTTTCTTGAGTTTCCGAAGTTCATTCGTTACACCTTTATGCTCAGGATAGGTTTTAATGGTAAACTGAAGAAAATCATTCAACGGAAGGCATGTGAATGTAAAAGGCCGCCGTTCGTTCAGCCAGCCGTCTTTGTTGATCGAAATTTCAGTAGCCTGCCCGGGGTTGAAGCTGTAGTGCCGGGGTTTTTCTGTTTCGATCTGCAACACGTCATGCGTGATGAACTGTATTGATTCTATTTTTACAAGATGTTTCTCCACTGCACGATTCCTTAGTATAATCCGGGATGATTTTCCCGTTCACAAAGTTCACTCCTCCCAATCCGGAAAGCGTTACACATTTTCAGTAAATTCTTACATTATTCACACAAAACAGAAAGAAGGGGAACCTTCCCTGAAATGAAAACAGGGCAGTACCCCAACAAACTGAATATCCCCCGCATCCTCTATCGTATGAACCAAAACCAGGAGGATATTCACTGTTTCAGAGGCTCTTTTATTTCTTGCTTACCTGGATCGATTGTGCCCAGTTGCAAAGGGTATTCAGCTCCGCAGCGTCAGGAACATCACCCGGATGATTTGTCCTGAACTTTTTAGGAGGCATCTTGTCTTTCGTCACCATTGAGCACATGTCTTTTGCTTTGGCTGCCTGTTTTTCCGGTGAATATTTATCCCAGTTCGACAAATTCAGATGAGAGAGGGCCATGAAATCGCCGGGTTCGGTATGACACTTCACGCATGATTTATCGGCGATTTTCATCACATTGGCAGGAATCGGTTTACTTTTCTCTCCCTCTTTGGGTGCGGGCTGAGCCGTTATCCGGTTAATGACCAGGGATGCAAGGATGACGAAACAGATGACCCCCAGGGTAATCCACAAGGATTTTTTCATAGATGACAATTTTACTGCCATGAATGAATTTTCACAGCAACCCAAAGATCGGAAAACCTGTCCCGAACCGTGTTACGGAATTTCGAAAAAAAGTTATATAATTCCCACATTTCCAGTAACGGTTCACCTGGATATGGGCTGAAGGAAAGAAAGCATCGGATCAGAAAAATGCGGGAAAAGAAGCAGGCCGGGAAGTGATTTACTTCCTGAAGTCAGAGAGATCAATTACCGATAAAAGGCATTTCCGTTCATCGCCAATTACAACACCTTCCATAAAAACCTTGCATAAGGGATGACCGTCATGACTCAGCATCACTTCACAGGATTCTTTACCTTCATGGGAAAAAATCTTACTGAAAAAATCAGTAAAGACAGGCAGTGAATTCTCAGAGATGAAAACTTTAAAGTTTCTGCCGGCAAAGTTGAAGTGCTTATCCCCAAGCATTTCAGCAGCTGTAAAATTCAGGTCGCTGATCGTTCCATCACTTTCAAGCGAAATATAACCCATCGGTGAAAAGTCGTAAAGCATGGTGTATTTCCGGAGTGCTGCTTCTGCTGTTGCATTCGACTGGCGCAACTCTTCGTTCTGCATTTCCAGTTCAACCTGGTAGACCTGCAATTCATGCAAAAGCCGTTTCTCATCTGCACCCTTTAACAGCTTCATAGGTTCCGGATGGAAGTTTTTAAGTTCCTCTTCGGCTTTCATCCTCAACAATTGCGCTTCCGTGGGATATGTTTCTTCACCGTTCATGGTCCGTTTTTTTTTTGCAAGATAATATATCTGATCACATCTTCTCCATATACCAGGTTAATTCCTTCTCCATCTTCTGGTAAAGAAAGATGGTTGAGATGATTTTTTGCAACCTGAAAAATGCGGTTTCACTCTTTACAACATAATCGAAAGCACGGTGATGCATGCAGCTGATTGCCACGTCAATTTTATCCTGTGCGGATAACATCACTACCGGGATATCCGGATTGAAGGCCTTGATTTTATCCAGTGTTTCTATTCCGTTCATGGCATTTTTATCAACATCGTCAAGAAGGTAATCCAGAATGATGACATCCGGCGTGTGAGACAGATTTTCTATACAAAGCTCTCCGGTGGCAAATGTTTCAATCGTAAAATCAGCATGCTGAAGAAACTCAATCTCCAATGACTTTAAAAACAAGGCATCATCATCCACCAGGAAAAGCCTGATTTTTTCGTTGTTCATCAGTTCTCCCTTTTAATCCTGTTAAACTCCACTTCCAGTTCACTGCATGCCTGCCCGCAAATGATCTCAAGCTGTAAAACCAGGTCGGAAATTCCATCGGCCTGTTGCTGGGTAGTTGCAAACTCCTGAACCTTCTTTGCCATATTCTCGTAATCGGCATTAATACCCATTATTGAAAACGACGGAATCATCTTATGGACTGCTGTATGCAATGTATGCCAATCCTTTTCCTGAAAACTTTTCTTCATGGTGGTGATCAGTGCCGGGGTCTGTTCCAGGTAGAGCGAAATCATCTCCATCATCAATCCGGGGTTGGATCTTGTGCGGTGGACCAGGTAATCCAAATCAGTGCACCTTGACTTCTTTACATCAACGGTTCCTTCACTCTGCTGCTCCATGAATTTTTCAGGAAGGGGCTTCTTAACCAGGCCAACGATCTTACTGTATAACAACCGCTCATCAACTGGTTTTGCGATGTAATCATTCATCCCTACGGCTTTGCATTTTGCCAGGTCAACGGTGGTTACATCAGCGGTCAGTGCAATGATGGGTATTTTTGAATTCATTGTGTTGCGGATGTATTCGGTTGCTTCAAAACCGTTCATTTCAGGCATCTGCAGGTCCATTAAAATGATATCGAACGACCTGGATTTTAACTTTTCGATGGCAATCTTCCCGTTTGCAGCAATATCACGTTCAAATCCGAAATCATCCAGCAACGTTTTCATGAGCAGCTGGTTGAGCGGGATGTCTTCGACAACCAGTACTTTTATGTTCTTAATTTTCTTGTCCAGTTCAACAATCTCAGCCTCGGGTTCAGCTTCCTCATTTGTTTTAAGGAAACTCAGTACAAAGCTGAACGTGGAGCCCTCGTCAACTTTACTTTCCACGTGAATGGTTCCTCCTTGCGGCTCGACCAGTTGTTTTACGATGGCCAGTCCCAAACCGGTTCCCCCGTACAACCGTGAAGTTCCGCTGGTAGCCTGCTGAAAGTTTTCAAAAATAGTTCCCATTTTACTCTCCGGGATACCGATTCCGGTGTCAGACACTGCAAATTCCACAGTTGCTTTCTCTTCGTCTTCATTTATCAAAGTGACTCTGACCGTAATTATTCCCTTTGTGGTGAATTTAACGGCATTGCTCACAAGATTCAGGATGATCTGGTGCAAACGTACCGGATCACCAATCAATACTTTAGGAATCTTGCTGTCGTAATCAATAACCAGCTTTAAATTCTTTTCCTGGATTTTTGTTTCGAATAAATGAAGCATCGCCGATATGGATAGCGCCATGGTGAAGGGTATCTGTTCAAAAACCATTTTCCCTGCATCCACTTTTGCCAGGTCGAGGATGTCGTTGATCAGGACGATCAGGGCATCCCCGCTCATTTTTATGGCGGTGAGGTACTCCTTTTGCTTTGATGTCACATCGGTTTTCAGCAGCACTTTTGTAAACCCGATGAGTGCATTCATCGGCGTGCGGATCTCGTGACTCATGTTTGACAGGAACTGCTGTTTGGCTTTCACTGCATTTTCTGCGATCCGGGTGGCATCTTCCGCTTTGATTTTTGCATCTTCGGCAATGGAAGTTGCCAGCTCGGCAAATACGATGGCCTCCGTCAATTCCGTTTCAATCCTTTTCTGGTCGGTAATATCCCTTGCCACCACAACCACACCCAGTACATCTCCCCTGTCATCTTTATAGACCGAGCCATTTAACAGTACATCGGTCAGTTTATGGTCTTTAATCGTCAGAGGATAATCGGCCACAAATCCTTTTGCAAATACTTCTTTGTAAACCTCACGTGCTTTCTGCGGGTCGGTGAAATAATCAAAGAAGTCGGTTCCCGTAAGGTTTTTGCGTGAAATTCCCGTTATGTTTACGGAGGCATCGTTCATATCGGTAATTTTCCCGGCAGGGCTGATGGTAAATAAAGGATCACGGCTTGCTTCAATAATACTCCGTGCATAATTGGCAATCCTTAATTCGGCTGCCCGTTTCTCTTTTTCATCGTTCTGAAATGCGAGTTCCTTGTTGGCAATGATCAATTCTGCCGCGCGCTTTCCTTTCTCTTCATCCTGGAAAGCAAGTTCAATGTTAGCGATGCCCAGCTCTGCTGCACGTTTTCCTTTCTCTTCATCCTGGTAGGCAAGTTCAATGTTTGCAATACCTAACTCTTTGGCCCGTTTTCCTTTTTCTTCTTTCTGAAAGGCAAGTTCTTTTCGTACAACGGCCAATTCAGCAGCCAGGCTTTCATTCTCAACCATCCGCCGGGCAAGTTCGAGGCGTGCAAGGTCTAACTCATCGGTGTTAATCTTAATCGCCATGTTCTGAATTCTTAATTTGATGAGATTGCGTGATCTCCATGATCAGAATTCCCGACTTCTTCAATCGGGCTTCTCCTCTTGTTTTTCAACTGTTTAAAATGCGACGGTGAAAGCCCTGTTACCTTTTTAAACTGATTGGATAAATGTGCCACACTGCTGTAATTTAATTTCCAGGCTATTTCGGTTATGTTCAATTCATCGTAAATGATCAATTCCTTAATCCGTTCAATTTTATGGGATATGATGAAATGCTCGATGGTCGTTCCCTGCACTTCTGAGAATAAGTTAGCCAGGTATGTATAATCATATTTTAGTTTCTCACTTAAAAAATCGGAAAAATTCACCTTGATCAGGTCGTCCGTATGATGAACCATCTCAATAACCGCATTTTTTATTCTTTCAATCAGGATCGCCCGCTTGTCGTCCATCAGTTCAAGTCCTGAACTGTGCAGTGCAACTGACAAGCTTTCCCGCTGCCCTGCGGAAATATTTTCCATGATCTCAACCTCACCCAGATCGACAATGATGAAATGCAATCCAAGCTTTTTAAGCTCTTCTTTTACCGCCATTTTACAGCGGTTACTTACCATGTATTTGATGTATAGCTTCAAACAGTCACTTCTTTATCAGGCCACCTTTGAATGGCAGTCAATTCATGTTGCAAAATTGAGAGGCTTTGGGATTTTGAACGTTACATAATTTCCCGAATAACTTACATAATTCACACATTTCCCGGCTTCGGTGCCAACCCCTGTTTTCCGGCATTTTAGATTCATGAGAGCAGGCTGTCTGTCAGGAGTTTCTCTCCGGATGCAAAAACCGGTTTTCTTTGCAACGCAGTTAGTGCGACACGTTTTCTGTAGTGAGTCCTTACCGGGTTGCCTCTGTCCAGGTATTTTTCCATTGTTAATCGTGCCATCAGGTAGCTGACTGTAGACTCCGCCCCCTGGTTGAGGTTTACATGGGTCTCCTCCAGACCGTCATAACATCCGCCGGTACAGGGGTTGTAGATAATGTGATGCAGGCGGTTGTTTCCCATAAACCAGTTAAACGCGGTTTCCATCTTTTCGCGATAGCCTTCATCCATAAAAACTTCATAAAACTTACTCAATGTCATGATCGTATAGGCAACATCGATGGGTTGTTCTCCGGAATGCCCTGGCACTGCCCCCTTCTGAAGCCAGTTTTTGTTCGAAATCACTTCGATGCCGTTCTCGTTAAAAGTTTGCGACAGCAGGAAATTCAGCGAGGATATAGCAATGTCTTTATAAACCTTGTTTCCGGTCATCATCCAGGCGTACAGCATGGCCTCCGGCAGAATGCTGTTGGCATAGGTCAGATAACCTTCAAACCATGCCCACGTTTCGTTCGATTCATGCCGGTACATCTGAACCAGCCGGTTTGCAAAGGTTTCAAAAAGGGCGAAATCTTCATCCGACCTTACAACGCTCTGGTAGTAATAGAGACCTTTAATCGCAAATGCCATCGCCCGTGTGGAATGCACGAGGTTCATGCTGCGGAGGGACTGGTCAAGAAGTGTCTTCGCATCCGAGACAATCTCAGCGGGTAAAACAACGGACAAGGATACGAGGTACCCTAATGCCCATACAGCCCTTCCGTTGGCATCATCCAGGTTCACCGTCTGATTCTGGGCAGTAATCTCGTTGTCCTTATTTATATAATTAATAAAGGTTCCGTCAGGCTGGAGGCAACGCCTGATGAAATCAAGATATCTACGGATATAATCCAGGTTTTCTTCATCCCCGGTCAGTTTATAATTCATGCACATTGCTACCAGTGCGCGGGCATTATCGTCAAGCGTGTACCCGGAACAGATATCAGGCTGATTGATTTTTGAGAACTGGATGATCCCGGCATCCGTTGTCATATGTTTCATGTGATCCAGGTTGATAGCCGGCGGGTTATAGGTTAATGCAATATTATCGCCGGCAATTGATTCAAACAGCATGGCATGCGCAACGGCAGCGTTTTCCCAGGCTGAAGAAACTATCTTTTGCAGGGTATTTATGCTGATATTCCTTCGCAACGGTTCATCATTAAGCCATCGGATCACGCCAGCTGCAAGCTGCTGGGAATTCCTGAAATCGATAATCATCCCTGTCTCATCCGTTAACAGTTCCCGTGCATGTGGAATCGGGGTGGAGATGATCGGGCAGGCGCAGCTCATTGCATAGACAAAAGTGCCGCTTACTGCCTGGTTCGGATCGCTGGAAGTAAACAGATAAATATCGGTGAGCTGCAGGTATTCAAGCAGATCGGGCAGGGCAAGATACTCGTTAACAAATCGTACATGGTCCTGAAGTGCATACTGTCTTACTTTTTGCTCCAGCATTTCCCTGTATTGCTCTCCTTCCGACTTCACAACTTCAGGATGCGTTTTACCCAGGATAAGAAAGACGGTCTCCGGGTTCTTGCTGACAATTGCAGGCAATGCATCAATGGTGGTCTCTATGCTCTTCCCGGAGCTGAGAAGTCCGAAAGTTGAAAGCACTTTCTTTCCGTTCAGTCCATACTTTTGTTTCAGGAATTTCTTACCCAGATGGGGAACCAGGTGAGTTCCGTGAGCGATCATGGTTATTTTTTTCCCGGGCAGCCCATAATCGGTTGTCAGGATCCCGGCCGAGTTGTGGGTCATTACGATGATCGATTCGCAGGAGGCCGCAATAGCAGTAATTTTTGATTTTAATTTTTCATCAGGATGAGGCAGTACCGTGTGAAAGACGATGACAACCGGCTTTGAAAGCAGGTTCAGGAATTGCTGAAAGGCTTCCTCCTGCTTATGAAAGAAACCAAACTCATGCTGGATAAGAACGATCTGAATGTTCCTGTCCTGGTTTATCTTTTCCGCCAGTTTCTCATAATCCCCGGCTATCGATGTTTTCAGGGTATACCTTACCTCTTCGGGATAATCATAGGTTATACCATTGGATTCAAGGGCACAGACCTGGAGTGTCAAGGAACTGCTGAATTTATTATTCAGTGCCCTGATCAGATCCTGCGAATAGGTCGCAATGCCGCATTCCCTCGGCGGATAGGAAGAAATAAAGAGAATGATTTTCTCATCATTCCGGGTTGAAACTATTCTATTTTGCATCACTTTTTGTATAGGTAAGCAATTCTGCCACTAACGTCTGAAAAGAGACGGAGGCACAGGCGATGTGACTATCCGCCGCTCCGTAATAAATGAAGAGCGTGTTTCCGAACAGGGCAGTTCCGGTCGGAAAAACAACATTGTTCACCTCTCCCCTTATTTCCCAATCATATTCCGGCGAAAACAATGCGTAAGGAAGCCGTGCCAGTTCCTTTGAGGGGTCCTCAAGGTCCAGAAGGGCAGCGCATGCTGAATAAATAAGCCCTTTTTTTGAATCCCTCACACCATGATAGATCAACACCCAGCCATGTTCTGTCTCGATCGGAGGGCATCCGCTTCCGATGTAGTTTGCTTCATGCGCATGCAAGGGATCCATGACGATATGGTCCTGCAAGTTGAGAAAGTACTTTTCCCAGAAATCCGGGGTCAGGTCTTTGATCGAGTTTACAGAAACGATCTGTATTCCCGGCCTTATCCTGTGCAGAAACACCAGGTTTCCGTTGATCCTGCGGGGAAAGAAGATTACATTTTTATCCCACAGCATGATCTTTTTTTCGGGATCGGATTCCTGGTAATAAAACTTATGGTTATGGTAATAGTTTTCATTTACCTTGGCTGCAGATTCAGCCATGAAAACAAATTGCGCATACGTGATGGGAGGGACAATGACTCCCAGCTTTTTAAAACTCTTCAGATCATTTGAAACCGCCAGGGCCCCGCGTGCATTGGTTCCGTCGTACCCCGTGTAGGTCATGTAAAAGAGATCATCGATCTTAACAATCCTCGCATCTTCCACCCCCTGTGATTCATATTCAAATTCAGGGACGATGAAAGGCTGGTCCCATCGTTCCGCCACAGTAAGCGGACCATCCAGCCTGCAATAGCCGATGGTTGAATGATTCCCGTTCCGCACCGCACGGTAAAAAACATGAACGTTGTCGCCCTCTCGCAAAATGGCAGGATTAAGCACCCCTTCATTTTCAAATTCCAGGTCAGTCTTACTGAGAATAATTCCTTCTTTTTTTACCTCTATCATGTCACTTTCTTTTTTACTTTCTTAAGGATCGGTTCAATACTCAACAGGGATGGCATGGTGTCGCCCAATAAAAATCCCCAGGGTTTTAGCGGTTCGATATTGTCGCAGATAAGCTTTACAATGGCCAGAAGGGGCAAGGAAAGAAACATGCCGGGGATGCCCCATAAGGCATTTCCGGCAAGGACAACGATGATGGAGAACAGCGCGTTGATCTTTACTTTTGAAGCAACAATTTTGGGAACAATAAAGTTATTGTCGATGAGCTGAATGAAATAATAGACAGCCAGGACATAAACAGCATACCAGGCCGACTCTTTTGTTGCAATGGCGATCATCATGGGCAACGCCACAGCCACAATTCCCCCTATGTAGGGAATGACATTAAGGAAGGCCCCTAGAATACCCAGTAAGATGGCGTAGTCGATCCCAAGTATCAAAAGTCCGGCCGAATTCATGATTGCCACAAGAACAGCTTCTATGGCCAGTCCGACGAGGTAACGCTGGATCACGCTTTTCGTCTTGGAAATCATTTCACCCACTTTACCTTGATGTTCTTCTCTGAAAAGCCTCCGGATGAACTCAATCAGAAGGGGATGATAAAACAAGATCATGAAGATGTATACCGGAATTAAAAACAGGATTACCAGTCCGTTCCCGAGTGTAAGAAGTGTTCGCCCGATCGCAGCAGAGCTGGTGCTGATCAGCTCGCTTTTGGTATTCAGGATCCATTCATGGATCTTTTGGGGTTTTATATCAAAATAACCGGAAATCCAGGTAATGGTCTCATTGAGGATCCCGGTAAACCTGTCGACCAAAACCGGCCATGTTTCACTGAACCGGATCGCCTGTGACACCAGGAATGCACCCAGGGCAACAATGACCAGGATGGTCAGTAATAAAGTGATGATGATTGCAAATACCCTGCTTATTTTTCTCCGGGTAAAAAAATTAACGACCGGGTGGAGAACGATGGCCAGGAGAGTCGCAAAGACAAGGGGAACAATAATCTCCCGCGCGATATACAATATCATGATGAAAGCAGAGATTCCAAAGATCAGAATTGTCACCCTGGCGTAAAACGGAATTTGTATTTCTTTACTTATCATGACTTCTAATCTTCATTTCCTGACAATGGTCCGTCACGATATATGCCTGTATCTTTACGAATCCCTCTGCTGATCCCTGAAATTAAGTTCGAACAAATAAAAGCCAGGTGGTATCTTGATGGATAAGCGCGCTAAGAAGCCAGGACACGAATGCTTCCCATGTTAATCTGTACGTAATTCGTGTCCTGACTACTTTGCGGTGAACCTTTCGTCGGGAGAGAGTCAATAACGCTCCCGGCTTTACAGGCCTTAAACGGCCCGTCTCCCCTGAATCACCCTGAATAATATTGCGATGATTGCAATAACCAGGAGTACATGGATGATGCCTCCGGCACCGTATCCGATAAATCCGATTGCCCATCCGATGATCAGGATAACTGCTAAAATATAAAGTAGGTAGCCCATGATTTATTGTTTTTAAGATTAGGTTTGACTGATGAATTTTATTATTCCGGGGAGATAATTCTGAATAAATCCTTCCGGAGATGATACTATTTATTATTTACCTTTCACCCAGAAGTTTTTAAACGCGTGTCCCAGGTTGTCCATGTCGTTTTTGAATTTAACCCTGAAGGCAACCCAGTTGTCTTTACTGTCTTCCCTGAATTCTTCCAGCTGCTTTCTCAAATCCCTGTTGTGCTGCTCCAATTCAGCCAGTCTCTGTTCGTTTCTTGCCCTTGTTTCCTTATTTTCCCTGGCTATTTTGGCTCTGAATTCAGCAATGCTTTTTTCATTTTCGATGATTCTTGCTTCCGATTCTTTTCTGAATTGCTGAATGGAATCTTTAATTGCCTGATCAAGTTGCTGGTTCGCCTTTGCCACATTGGCATTTGCTTCCTGAACATTGGCCTGTGCTTCCTCAACCTTTTTCTCAGAAGATTGGCAGGCTGTCAGAATCGTTGCTGCGATAACCGCTGCTGCAGCAATTGAAAAAATTGTTTTTCTCATTGGTCTCAAGTTAAAGTTGTGAAAGAATTTCCACGCTACAAAGGTGAGAATCAACAGGGCGGTTTGAGTTACAAAACAATTTATTTAAGTTACATCATTCCCACATTCTGCCAGTCAGGTACTCCTGTTTATTCATACCCGCTTTTAATGATGGTTGAAATCATTTTGAAGCGCTGGTTGGCTCTCACAATATTTGCCGTGTGGGCAGGGATAATGATCGACTGACCTGTTTCCAGGAAATTCGGGGTTCCGTCAATTACAATCTCAGCCTTCCCATCGATGATCTGGACGAAGGTATCAAAAGGGATAATTTTTTCCGTCAGGGCTTCACCTGCATCAAAAGATTTGGCACAGACATTACCCGTTGTTTTTTTCATAACTGTTTTAATGACCACCGAATTTGGAACATACTCGATGATCTCCACAATTATCAGCGCCTTTGCTTTATCAATTTCGGTTGAATCCATGACCGTATCATATTGGAGATTAACACCCCTATCAATGTGCGTACTGCCCAGCGAAAAATGATTTTTCTCGTTTTTCTCATGACTGCTATGAATAGAGGGATTACAATTCAGATAGCAAAGTTCTATCACTTCGGAGGGAGAACCGTTACACAACTTTGTGAATTAGTTACATTATTCACATGTTTTCCAACGTGTGGCGTCTCTTGTGTTTCAGGTGTTTGAAATGGGAAGGAGTCAGCCCGGTCATTTTCTTGAACTGGTTTGAAAGATGGGCCACGCTGCTGTAATTAAGCCGGTAAGCAATTTCAGTAAGGCTGAGCTCATCATAGACGAGGAGCTCTTTTACTTTTTCAATTTTATGGGTCAGGTAAAAGTGTTCAATGGTTGTTCCTTTAACCTCCGAAAAAAGATTTGCAAGGTAGGTGTAATTGTGATTGAGCTTTTCGCTCAGGTAATCAGACATGTTGATCTTGAGCTGGTCATCATTATAATGAACCAGTTCAATGATAACCGCCTTGATTTTCTCAACCAGGATGCTTTTTTTGTCATCCATCAACTCGAGTCCGGTCTTTCTCAAAGCTACCCGAAGGCTGTCAATCTGTTGGGTGGTGACATCGTCACTTATTACTGCCTCACCGAGATCTACAAAGGTATAGGGAACGCCAATATTCTCCAGTGCCGATTTCACAACCATCTTGCACCGGATGGTAACCATATATTTGATGAATATTTTCAATCGGTTTAGTATTACATGTTTAACCCACCCAACAGATGCCCCCTGTTGAGTCAATCTTTCAAACTCTAAGATAGACGATGGCTGACTTACTTAAAATCAGTAAGACAAAGTTATACATTTACCAGCCTGGTGTCAAGCGGTATTCAGATGAGCTAGTCAAACCGGTCCTGCCTTACCACTTTACAATCTTGCCCCAAAGGGCAGACTGGGTGGTTTCCACTTTCACCAGGTAAAAACCGCAGGGCCAGGCGGAGATGTCAAGCTGTTCAAGGTCTGCTTTCATCTCCTTTGCAAGAATTTCTTTTCCTGAAGAAGAAAAAACCGTCAGCATCTTTACCCCTTTTACCTGACCTGTTTCCAATGTGACCGCCGAAGTAGCCGGTGACGGGTAAATATGCAAGCCGGAAGTGCCTGGTTGCACCTCATCAACGGATACATTTCCCCCGTTTGTTGTGTTGAGTATAGTGCCATTGTCACCTACGGTAAAACCAAGGCCGGCATTCTCGAATACGATAAAATTAAGGTCGTTTCCCGTTCCGGATGGCTGGGGTGTCCAGCTGGCCCCGGCATCAATCGTTTTAAGGATATGCCCACCCCGTGTAACCACATAACCGATATTGACATCAGTGAAATACACGGAATAAAGATCGTATGCCGAAATGGTCTGCACCGACCAAGTAACACCGGCATTGGTGGACTTCAGGAACAGTCCGCTGTTCCCGACCACATATCCGTTATTCCAGTCGGGGAAAGAAACGAAATTCAGCTTTCCGGTTGTCCCGGTATAAACGTCTGACCAGGTGGCACCGCTGTTGGTTGTCCTCACAATTGTACCATTCGCGCCTACTGCATATCCCATCAGGATATTGGGGAAATATACGGAACTCAGTGACCAGGATGTATTGGACACCTGGGTGTGCCAGGTAACCCCGTCGGTGGTCTGGATAATGGTGCCTCCGTCACCTACCGCATAACCCGTATTGACTTCAGGAAAGGAAACCGCCCATAAATTGCTGTAAACACCCGAAACCAGGGGTGTCCAGGTGTCGCCGGCATTGATAGTCTTCAGGATGGTGCCTCCGAATCCAACAACATATCCGATATTCAGGTCGGGGAAGGATACACCATAGCAATCGAGTGAACCGGTGGTTATGGTTGACCATGTTGAGCCACCGTCAATGGTTTTTGTTACTGAGCCTCCGGTACCGCTTCCCCCGACGGCATAGGCTGTGGTTGTGGTTGTCAAACAAACTGCATAAAGATTGTTTGGAGTCCCTGAATTCAGAATATTCCATTGGGCTTTGCCTTCATTCAGAAAAAAAAGGACCGGAACAAGGAATAAGAAAACTTTTTTCATGGTTGTCCTCCTTTGTTAATTGGATAAGAAAAATACTGATCTGTCAAGAGTAGATGTTGAAATGGATCGCAGCAGGAATAGGTATCCGCAATATACAAAAAAAACAAGGTGTATGCACATTATTGCGGAAATTTGAAAACCGGGAAGCCTGAATGCAACCGGACCCTCAGGACACTTTATCCGGAAAATCTTTGTGACAGGCATGAAATATACTATTTTTGTTTAACAGATCGCCGGTTACAACTCCTGATTCCTGGAAAGAAATTGCTTTTCGAATGAGCCAGATTCTAATCATTATTACTTTCATTGCAGGGTATGCTGCCATCGTAACGGAGCATAAGATCCATGTTAACAAAGCTGCCAGTGCCCTGATTGCCGGTGCACTGACCTGGACCATTTTCATCCTCTTCAGCCCCGTAAAAGAGCCTGTAACGGAAGCCATCGGAGAACACATGGCCGACATCTCCGGAATTCTCTTCTTTCTTTTAGGAGCCATGACAATCGTCGAACTGATCGATTCCCATGACGGCTTTGACATCATCACTGAAAGGATCCGGACCCGTAACAGACGGAAGCTACTGTGGATCATCTGCATCATCACCTTCTTCTTATCTGCCCTCCTCGACAACCTCACCACTACCATTGTGATGGTATCACTTACGCGCAAACTTCTCAATGAGGAGCGCGACCGCTGGTTCATGGCAGGCGCCGTCATTATTGCCGCAAATGCAGGAGGTGCATGGTCACCCATGGGTGATGTTTCAACCACCATGCTCTGGATCGGTCAGCAGATCACCGCTGTGAATATTATCCTGAAACTGATCCTGCCCAGCCTGGTTTGTTTATTGGTCCCCCTGACAATTGCCACATTTATGATTAAACCGGGACTGATTGACCGGCCTGCCGATTCCGAAGTAAAGAAGAGCAAAATATTTCCATCTGAAAAGAGCCTGGTCTTCTTCTCAGGAATGTTTTTATTGCTTTTTGTGCCTGTTTTCAAAACCATCACCCATCTGCCTCCTTTTATGCCGATGCTGCTTGCACTGGGGATGATGTGGGGATTGACGGAGATCATGCACCGGAAAAAAAATGAAAAGGATAAGGGGGCTTACTCGGTGGTGCATGCCTTGCGGAAAATCGACACCTCCACAATACTCTTTTTCCTTGGAATCCTGCTTTGTGTTTCGGCACTTCAATCATCCGGCATACTGATCACCTGGGCAGAGTACCTGATGAAAAATATTCCGAACCAGAGCGTGACCATCCTGGTTATCGGAATCCTTTCAGCCATTGTTGACAATGTGCCGCTGGTAGCTGCCGTACAGAAGATGTACCCGCTTACGGTATACCCTACCGATCATTACTTCTGGGAATTTCTGGCGTATGCCTCGGGGACGGGAGGCAGCATACTGATCATCGGTTCAGCAGCCGGTGTTGCCGCGATGGGAATGGAAAAAATCACCTTCTTCTGGTTCCTGAAGCGGTTCGCACTGCTTGCCCTGCTGGGATACTTCGCCGGGGCAGCCGTATACATGATACTTTTCTGATAGAAGCTTAGTTCCAGAACAACCGTAACGCGTTAGCGTTACGCGTGACGCGTAACAATTATTTCCCCCCGTACACAAACTTACAGGTACTCACGGAACCATCTTCACCCAGCATCTTCAGCAGATAAAATCCCTGAACAATACTTTCAGCTCCTGTTACAGAGGATAAAGAAACCTGGTGTTTCCCGGAGGAAAAAGAGTGAGCTTTAACCGCACCGGTTCGAATTCCCCTGCTATCGAAAAGTTCAAATGAATAGATCCCGGCTGCGGAAAATGAAAATGAGATGACACTGCCGGAACCGGCGGGATTCGGATTGACCTGAAGGCTGTTGCCTTTGCTATTCTCATTCACTCCTTCAAGCACGATCCAGAACACCATATGATGGTTGCCGGCGCCCACCGTTGTGTCGCACGTTGCTGGTGCAAAAACGGAATATACAGCAACCCCGTGATATACTCCGTAAGGAACATGGAAGAACGTCATGGAGTCATTGAGGATTGTTCCCGTGTAGGGTCCTTCGGGTCCATCGATGTTCAGATCTACGTTGTTAAGGAATATTCCGGACTGATCCTTCGCAATGCAAACCAGGTCGGCCCGGTTGACAACCAGGTTGAAGTTGACCCCGTTGGTACTGCCGCCCGAAGTAACCACCACATTCTGGATGGTTTCGGAGGTAGTATAGGGATGAGTTGCAGTGACTGAATAGGTTCCGGCAGGAACGAGGAGGCTGTAATCTCCTGCCGCATCCGGATGAGTGGAATAGGATCCCGCGGTGACACTGGTCTGGGTAACATCGGCACTCCCTCCCGTGATCGTCACATGCCCGTAGATAGTGCCTGAGGTTCCCGCAGGATCGAGGGTGAAGTTGATGTTTGCGGTTGTCTGTCCCACAAGAACGCTCACTCCGCTGATCATCTGGGGAAGGTACCCTGTAAGGTTCGCATAAACATCATAGTTTCCGGCAACCACATCGAGTGTGTAAAAGCCGCTGGAATTGGGGTTGGTATAATACCCGGCCGCATTGACAATCGTCTGGGTGACATCCCCTGCTCCCCCGTTCAGGGTCACGGTGCCTGTGATGAGACCATTGGTCGGGGCAAGGGTAAGGAAAAGATTGATGTTGTTGACGGTTTGTCCGTCGGCCACGACCACGTTATAAACCGTATCAGGGATGTATGCGGTGAGGGTAGCAATAACGTTATAGGTTCCCGGCGAAACCTGCATTGAGTAATGGCCGGTGGCATCAGGATTCGTTATCGCGGTTCCTGCATGCACCTGCACCAGGACAATGCTGCCGGATCCGTTTGTCAGTGTCACCATTCCGTTGATGGTTCCTACCGGTATATGGTTCAGTGTGAGGTTTACGGTGGTAGTACTGTTGGTCAGCACCACCACATTCGACTGGCTGGCGGATGTATAACCTCCAAGGCTGGCAGTCACGGTGTAGGTGTCGGTCAGCACCACCATCGAATAATGCCCGGCGGCATCGGGGTTGGTTGTATAGGTACCGGCCTGTACAAGCACCTGGGTAACATTACCTGTGCCACCGTTCAGGGTAATGGTCCCTGCAATCGTTCCATAGGTAGGATAGTAGGGGCCCAGGTCGCCGTTCAGCTGGATGTTTTGTGCATAGATATCCGTTGATGCATTCCGGGCGTCTTCCCAGCAGGCGATCCACTGGTTGTTTCCGAATTCATTGATCACGGGATGGATTTTTTCCGAAAGCACGGAGCACATGGTCTTCTGGTTGGGTGTCCAGAGGTAACTACCGGTCGGAGAAATGCGCATGGCCTTGATGAGCCCGCTGACGGACCCGCTGTATTGTTCATAAAACAGAACAACATCTGCAGGACTGCAGCGTGCCTCATAAGGATATACATTGGTTGCGGAGAGGGGAATAAAGACCATGCCGGTAGCGCCCCACTGATTGGCTCCTGAAGCGTTCACTTTCTGCCCGTTGATGCCCCAGTTATCCTGGTTGCCGTTCATCTCATTCCAGAAAACATAAACGTCTGTCGAACCGGGGGGGAGGGCCATTTGAGGATAATAGTGGTTCATGGTCGAAGCATTGGTGACTTCCACGCCGTTGGCAGTGAACTGGGTAACCCCTGAAGAGTTGACATGTTGTACAAAGACACTCGAGCGCTGGTTGTTGTCACGATCGTCGTTCCAGCAGATATAGAAACCGTCGCTGCCGTCATTGATAAAAGGAAATATCTGGGTCCAGGCAGAGATCCCCCCTGCCAGCGAGATTGCTGCAGCAGCTGACCATACCGGAGCGCCGGATGAATTGTACCGCTGGGCGAATACATGACGAACTGGGGCATTTACCGGTCCGCTGTCGTCGAAATATTTCATGATCACATCATCCGTGCCAACGGGTAAGAGTTGCGGCCAGCTGAGCCGGTTTGCCGATGTCAGGGTGATTCCGCTGGGGCCCCAGAGAAGCACTCCCGCAGGGCTGATCTTTTGCATGATGATGACATTGTCGGCCTGCCATGCAACGACAACATTTCCGGCTGCAGTGGCGACCACTTTTGGCGAGGCATTCATGGCCGTGGTATTCGAAAGAAGGATCCCGTCGGCACCCCAGGCAAAGGTTCCGGTTGGCGATATGCGGTAAACCACCACGTTCATGTTCCCTCCGCTTCGGATGTCATTAAAAGCAAGGATGGCATGGTTGGCATTGTCTACGGTCATGTCCCAATCGGTAAGCCATGTGTTCTGCAGATGATTGCTGATCAGAATTCCATTCGTCGACCAGAGGGGGTTCCCCTGCGCATCAAGGCGCTGCAAACGGACATTATAATTACCACTTTCACTCGCAAAAAAGCCAAAATAGGAGTCATTATTACTCGTACAGGTGGCTATTTTGGGCAGCGCATCTTCGCCTGCAAGGCCGCATATCTGGTTATTAACGGCAGGATCGGTGCTCCACTGGGCTGCAACAGTGAAAGGAACCAGGAATAAGGAGATAGAGGCAGCAATGAGTAGATTTCTTACTGAATTCATCTGAGATTGGTTTAAATAATGGCGGAGCAAAGGTAGCGGAAAGCTGAATGCAATGGAAAGATTTGGAAGAAAAAGCGTGACGCGTCACGCGTTACACGTTACTCATTACGTTTTACGGTTCGCAGAGCTTTGAAACGTCTTTTAACGGGGTTAACCGTTAGGGACTGTCAATCCACACTTAATTCCCGGAGTTTTTTTTGCACTAGGGGTTTGAACAAATCATCTTTCGTGTTTCTATGATCCCATTCACCTTAAGCCGGTAAAAATAAACCCCGGCCGGCAAACCTGATGCATTAAAGATAACCCGGTGCTCACCGGGAGGCATATCGTCTTCCACCAGCGTTCGGATCTCTTTTCCGACAGGATCAAACACGGTAAGAACAACATGACCGCCATTGGGCGACTGCCAGCTGATCACGGTTGACTGGCTAAACGGGTTGGGTTGATTTTGCAGATTCAATGCTGAACCGGTATTTCCCGGATCAACAGTTCCAACCGGCCATTTTCTCCATTTTGCCAGGAACGATGCAGGCTTTCCGCCAGCCACTTCAAAGGTCCCACCGCAATAAATATCATCTCCCAAAGGCACGATCGTCTGAACAATCGGGTTCCCCCACTGGCTTGGGGTCATCCCGCTTCCGTACTTCTCCCAATGCGAACCGGTCCACCTGGCAAGCCTGTTGATGCTGTCAGTGCCGGCCTTTGTAAAACTACCACCGGCCACGATCTCACCATTGATCAGGACCAAAGACCTTACCCATCCATCCATTCCGCCTCCGAATTCACTCCAGGCAGTCCCATCCCACTTTGCAATGTAATTTGCAGGACCGCCGCCGGCGGTTGTGAAGTCGCCTCCCACAATCAGATCACTACCCACTGCAAGCAGAGCACGGACCTGTCCATTTGTCCCGCTTCCCAGGGGTGACCATTGGGAGCCATCCCATTTTGCGATATAGTTGGCATCGATACCGCCAGCCTGGGTAAAATCACCGCCGGCATAAAGGTCATTCCCGATGAACGTCATGGCTTTTACGCCTTCATAGCCGTTCGTGCCGCCACCAACACTGGTCCACTGCGACCCGTCCCACTTATCAAGATACCCGATATTGCCGCCTGCATAAACATCACCCCCATGACTCGTGAGTGAAAGCATGGTCCAGAAATCAGGATACGGGCTGAGGGAGATCCATTGCGACCCATTCCACTTTGCGACACCCTGTGCCTCCACCTCGTTTGGGTTTGTGCCCACCAGGGTAAAAGAACCGGCAATGTAGAGATCGGAACCGACAGCCAGGGTGGCATAAACATCCCCCGATGCACCACCGTCGGGCTGGCTCCATTGGGTTCCATCCCATTTTGCAATATAATTGGCCGGGGTGTCGCCAGCCCTTGTAAAAGACCCGCCCGCATAGATATCGTTTCCAACTACCGACATCGAAGTGACCTGGTTGTCCATTCCTTCACCGAATCCGTTACCGAACTGCACCCACTGGTTTCCGTCGAACCGGCCGATATTATGAAGATATTCAACCCCTGCGCGGGCGAAATACCCGCCGGCATAGATTGTCGTTCCTTCAACAGCCAGCGTATATACCGTAGTGTACCAGTCGTATCCCTGAAATCCCATTCCTACAGCCGACCATTCCGTCCCGTTCCATTTGGCAATATTCTGCAGGTCGTAGGGATAAGGAGGACCGGAAATTGAATAGGATCCTCCGGCATAAAGGTCATTTCCGATAAAAGCAATGGAATGGACAGAAGTCTCATCAGCCGGTCCGAACATGGTGCTATTGAGTGAAGACCATTGGGAACCATCCCATTTTGCGATATAATTTGTAGCGATTCCGCCGGAAGTTGTAAAGAATCCCCCTGCATAAAGATCGGTTCCATGAAAGGTTATCGTTAATACATAATCGTCCATTCCGCTACCCAGTGGATACCATTGTGAACCATCAAACCTTGCAATACAAGCTGCATAGGTGCCATTGGGATAAGCTCCTGCATATCCAAACTCACCGCCCACATATAAATCGGTTCCCAGAACTGCAAGGGTATTGACGACACCCTCCACACCACCATTTACTCCTGACCATTGTGAACCGTCCCATTCTGCCAGGTTGCTGACAGCGATCCCGCCGGCATGGTTGAAATCGCCCCCGGCATATACATCATTCCCGATAAATGCAATGGCATTTACAGTCGTCCACCAGTCGGCCCCTGTTATTCCACCTCCCAGTGCCGACCACTGGGTTCCATCCCACCGGGCAATATGGTTTGCTGCAACATTGCCTGCCCTGGTAAACCATCCACCGGCGTATAGAAATCCGTTATGCATGGCAATAGCGGTTATCCTGTCATTCATACCTATCCCCAGGGCCGACCAGTGCGTTCCGTCCCATTTCACAATGTGATTCACGATAAGTCCGCCGGCATAGAGGAAATCCCCTGCGAGATAAAGATTATTTCCATCCACAACACTGGCATAAACAGGCAGGTCACCGTTGCCTGAAAGCGCAGTTGGGCCGAACTGGTCATCCCAGAATATGTCGCCCGGATCGGAAGTGGCTGACTTCACATAACCGGAAGTCTGGGAGTTTGCATGCGGTTTCCCGGAAACGAGCTGCTGCGCCATCGTGTATGGAGCAAGGAGCAAAGAACAAAAGAGAGAAAGAAGGATTTTTTTCATCGGATTGATCTTTTGATTTAAGGAAAATTTTCTGTTTTCCGACATTTCCCCTGCTTGTTACATATCCAAAGCAAATATAACTTATTTTTATATGGATATCAAGTACATACCTTAGTTGAAAGGGATCAGGCGTATCGTTTTTGTCGGAGCAATGAAATAATGATTACCTTTGCAAAACTTATTCCTCCCATTATCCATCCCAAACGACCCCGGATAATCCCATAACTTTTACAAGTTTTTGTGAACTGTCGTTTCAGAGTTCAATGGCAGTTTAAAGAATAGAATCCTGATTGTACCGTCATGCTGCCGGTGCATCCGGGAGTATATCTATGCAGCATTTCTTAAATTCTATCTAATGACTTTTGAAAATTTAAATCTTATTGAACCCATCCTCCGTGCCGTAAAAGCCGAAGGATACACAGAGCCTACTCCGATCCAGGAACAGGCCATTCCCGTCCTGCTCAAAGGGCATGACCTTATGGGCTGTGCCCAGACAGGCACAGGAAAAACGGCCGCTTTTGCGATTCCGATCCTGCAGCTTTTGTCTGGAAATCTTTCGAATGGCAATGGCAAAAGGCAAATCAAGGCGCTCATCGTAACACCGACACGGGAACTGGCAATCCAGATCGGTGAAAGTTTTTCCGCCTATGGAAAACACACAGGCCTCAGGCATACCGTCATTTTCGGCGGGGTGTCGCAACATGGTCAGGTCAATGCACTTAAAAACGGGATCGACATCCTGGTTGCCACCCCCGGGAGGCTCCTGGACCTTATCGACCAGCATTTGATGACGCTACAGAACATCCAGTTCTTTGTGCTTGATGAAGCCGACCGGATGCTCGATATGGGCTTTATCCATGATGTGAAAAAGATCATCGCAAAGCTGCCTGCAAAACGGCAGTCGCTGTTCTTTTCCGCCACCATGCCGCCGGAGATCCAGAAACTGGCAGCAACAATCCTTGTAAAACCTGTGAAAGTTGAGATCGTTCCGGTTGTGGCTACCACGAACCTGATCAAACAATCCCTCTATTTCGTAGACAAACCCGACAAGAGGCATCTTCTGATCCATCTGTTGCAGGATAAATCCATTGATTCGGCGCTGATCTTCACCCGTACTAAACATGGAGCCGACAAAGTGAGCCGGGATCTGGTGAAAGCAGGGATAAAAGCTTCCGCCATCCATGGCAACAAATCGCAGGGCGCCCGTCAGGATGCACTGAACAATTTCAAGAATAAAAAGACACGGGTGCTGGTTGCCACCGACATTGCCTCCAGGGGGATCGACGTGGAACAGCTGTCGCATGTTATCAATTACGAGATACCCAACATCCCCGAAACGTACGTTCACCGTATCGGTAGAACTGGCCGCGCAGGGATTAACGGTATTGCACTCTCATTCTGCGATACGGAAGAACGTGAATACCTCAAGGATATCCATAAGCTCATTTCCGGGCAAATCCCGGTAGTGGAGGATCATCCTTTCCCGATGAAGCACGGAGCTGCACCCGAACCGGTTGTCAAGGCAAAAACCAGCAGGTGGCGGAGAAGGTAAAAATTAGTAACGCGTAACGCGTGACGCGTGACGCGGCAGGAATTTTCGGAATTGAAAATTCCTGCTATTCGTAACTATAATTGTCTACCTTTGTTAACGGAAACTGAGGCGTGGGATTTTTCTAAAAACCATGCCTCTTTTTTATAAAAGATGAATCCGGAATCTGAAAACAATTTTATCCTTCATACTTCATGAAAACACGAAACATCCTTTTCCTACTTCTTTTTGTTGCCTTTGGTTCATTTGCCCAGCAGCCGCTCTACCGGCCCTCCAGCGTTCAAAGCCCGGTTTATTTTGACATCTCTCCGCCGCTGCGCGACATGGCATTCCTGAAAACGATGAAAGAGGATCCTTCCTGGAAAGACGGTATTGTCAGAAACAATTTCAACTTCGGAAATCCGGATACACAACCGTTGCCCGGCCAGGGTTACACCGACCCGTCGCTTCAGAATTATACAGGGAAGATCCTGACCGATACCACGATTGCAAACTTTGAAGGTGTAGGCAGCGGCGCTTACATCCCTCCCGATACCCATGGAGATGTAGGTCCGAATCATTACTTCCAGGTTCGGCCCCCTGGCGAGCAGTACTGTCTGGACCGGATTCCCGAACAACAGCAACAGCGGAGATGCCGTCGTTCTTTATGATGAGGAAGCAAACCGCTGGCTCTTTTCCCAATTTTCTCTGCCGAATTACCCCAACGGTCCTTTTTTCCAGATGATCGCAATATCGCAGACTCCCGACCCGACCGGAAGCTGGTACCGGTACCAGTATACCTTCGCCGACATGCCCGACTATCCCAAATTCGGCGTCTGGCCTGACGGATATTACATGTCGTGCAACCGTTTTGGTGCAGGTTCGGGTGGGTATGCCGGAACAGGAGCCGCTGCTTTTAACCGGACAAAGATGCTTGCCGGAGATCCGGGAGCACAGATGGTCTATTTCACCCTCCCGAATTCAAATGAAGCAAGTTCCCTGTTACCCTCTGATTGTGACGGGGCATTCCCTCCCATCGGAACACCCAATTATTTCACCTACATTTACAGGTCTTCGCCCTATCATCTCGGCATCCTCGAATTTCATGTCGACTGGGAAGCCCCGGGAAACTCGACCTTCGGGAACCTGCTTTCGCTGCCGGTTACCAGCTTTAACAGCAATCTTGGCGCCGGCATTTCGCAGCTGGGAACCGATGTTAAACTGGCAACGCTCAGCGACCGCCTGATGTATCGCCTCCAATTCCGTAAATTCAATGACCACTGGTCAATGGTATGCAACCATTCCGTGAACGCAGGTTCAAATGTGGCCGGCGTGCGATGGTATGAACTTCGCAAGACCACCTCCGACTGGACCATCTACCAGCAGGCCACCTATGCGCCTGCCGATAATACCAGCCGCTGGATGGGAAGTATTGCCATGGACACCGCCGGAAGCATCGCCCTGGGATATTCCGTCTCAAGCCCCACCATCTACCCGGGCATCCGTTATGCCGGAAGATACAAGACAGATCCGCTGAACGAATTGTCCATCGCCGAACGGGGGATCATCAACGGCGGAGGGTGCCAGTACAGCGGAACTCACCGATGGGGGGATTACAGTGCCATGTCGGTTGACCCGGCTTCACCAACCACCTTCTGGTTTACGACGGAATACTATTCGATTCCATCCTCAAACAGCTGGCAGACACGCGTTGCCTCCTTCACCTTTGACAATATTTATTCATCGTATGCCGCCGCCAACCCTGATAAAATATGCATCGGCGATTCATCCATGCTTGAATGCGTCGCTTATGGCGGATCGGGCAGCTACACCTATTCATGGATCTCAATTCCCGCCGGTTTTACATCGACATTAAAAAACCCGAAGGTTTCACCGGTTGATTCAACCGTATATGTGGTTACGGTAAGTGACGGAACGCTGACCCATCATGACACAACCCATGTTGCCGCCTTTCCTCCGCCTGAAATCTACGCCGGGAACGATACTACGGTCTGTTCCTGGGCAGGATCCATTGAACTTCACGGTACAGCGTCAAACTACAAAATGTTTTCCTGGGGCACCTCCGGCAACGGTGCCTTCACCGATCATTCAGCCCTGAACACGACCTATTATTTCGGAATCCATGATTACCAGGTTGATTCGGTTGACATCTATCTCCTTGCATTTGCAAACAGCCCCTGCAAGGGCAAGATCATTTCCACGAAACATGTCGCCATCGATGCCTGTACCGGAATTCCGGTTAATGCAGGGAACGAGCAGAATATTATCCTGCAACCCAAACCTGCCAAGGAATCTGTCACCATCACCATCAACAACCTTACGGAGAGATCCGTTTTCATCAGCGTGACCGACATGAAAGGGCAAACCCTGTTTTCAGAAGAACTGGCAAACTCATCCGGATCTGCTGTCAAACAACTGAACCTGGAAGGATATTCTCCCGGAATCTACTTTGTCAAGGTCAGAAGTGATAATAAAGTAATTACCAAAGAGCTGGTGCTTTCACGGTAAATTCGTGACACGGAACGCGTGACGCGTGACGCGAAATTTGCTATACCTGATTCTATTAGATCTACCTGATAAGCGGACAGAAGGTCATGATCGAGGAGTAACCATGCTCTCATGCGTTTTAAACAGCGTAAGAGTCAATCAATCCCCCTTCACCCCATTTGACGTTCCTGATATTACACCCGTTTATGGATGCGGTGACGCAACCTGGAATGGTGGATTCGGGAAGGAAACACGGAAGATGGTAATAGAAGATAAAAAAGCGAATTGGTTTTTTTTAAACTTTTGTACATTTGCCAAAAAAACTAAACATGATGAAAATACTTTACCCTATAATAATCATTGTGCTGTCCGTTGTTATGATCTCCGGGACGTCCGCACAAACCACAACAGTCACTCTCCCAGAAATGGTCTCTGTCAAGGGCGGCAGCTTCCAGATGGGATACAAGGACGGATACAAGGATGAGGGCCCGGTGCATAAGGTCACCCTCAGCGATTTTTCGATCGCCAAGTATGAAGTGACCTTCGCGGAATTCAAAAAATTCGTGGATGCCACCGGATATGTGACCGATGCTGAACAGCCCGATTCGGTGAATAAAAATAAAGGCCTTCCACCGCGCGGACGTTATAACGGTACATGGAAGCAATACATGAGCGGAGCCAAAGTACCCTACACCAACAATGATAAACCTGTTGGCAATGTGAGCTGGAACGATGCCATGGCTTATTGCAAATGGCTCAGTTCACAAACCGGACAGACCTTCAGCCTGCCAACAGAAGCCGAATGGGAATTCGCAGCGCGTGGTGGAGTGAAAAGCAAGGGGTACAAGTTTGCCGGTAGCAATGTTCTTGACGAAGTAGCCTGGTACTCTGACAATTCTTCATCCGAACTGCATCGCTGCGGCCAGAAAATGGCGAATGAACTCGGGATTTACGATATGTCAGGGAACATCCGCGAATGGTGTGCCGACTGGTACGGTGAATTCTACTACAAGGAGAGTCCGGAACTGAGTCCGCGGGGACCCGAAAGAGGGAAATATCACATCGTCCGCGGGGGCAGTTGGAGCACCGGCAAAGACAGGATGCGGACAACCTTCCGCAATTATGAATTCCCTTATAACAGTGCACTCGACTACGGGTTCAGGGTTGCCATTCCGGGAGCCATTCTTGTTGAGGCAGTGAAACCGGTGGAAACAAAAGCTGCCGATTCAAATAACATGTTTAAAGATCTGGATGCAAAAGGGATGCTGGATATTTACGGCATCTATTTCGACATCGGAAAATCGGTCGTGAAACCGGAGAGCTATCCGGTAATCGATCAGCTGGTGACCTACCTGAATAATCATCCGAAACTGCGCGTTGAAATCGAAGGTCATACCGACAACACCGGGAATGCCGATGCCAACCTGATACTGTCAGACAAACGTGCCGAAAGCATCAAGGCAGAGATCGTGAAACGGGGAATTGATGCCGGCCGGCTCGAGACAAAAGGCTATGGCGCTTCCAGGCCGATCGCCGACAATAAAACTACAGCAGGCCGCACCCAGAACCGGCGCGTCACCATTAAGAAACTGTAACGGCGAAATGGGCAGAATGTCCTGAACCTGTTCCTGTCACCGGATATCGCGGAAAATGGAAAATGAGTCCTCGCACTTGTTTTCCATTTTTCATTTTTCATTTTCCCTTTTTCTACCGTCAAGCTTTCATGGAAAGAGAAATTATTTTACCTTTACTTTTAATCAAATTGTACTTCAAACCCTGATCTGATGAAAAGAGTTCTCCTGCTAATTCCGGTCATCGCTCTCCTGGGAACAAGCTCCTGTGTCAAAAAGAAGCAGAATACTTATTATACCCAGAACCATTTCAGTGCAACATTCGACAACTACTTTAATCCCGGAGAGACGGGGATCATGATATTCCTCTCCGATCTGTCGGGGAACCTTCTTGCGCAGGCCAGTATTGAAGGACAGTATCATGTTAATCTCTATCCGGCATATGGAACCAGCTTCCCTGACCTGTTTGTTGAAACGCTGGTTTACACAGGTCCTGAATCCGGCGGGAAATCGACTGTCTATCTCTATTCCTACCTGCAGGTTAAAGCGGCCGACTGGATATGGACAACCTTCGAATCCGGCAACGCCGACACGGCTAATCTCAGCTTCTCGGGCATTCCGCCGCAAACAGGGTATAGCGTCTCAAGCAAATCGCAGTGGATCCATGGCGGGGTGCTGCCCTCTTCAGTCGCTGTCAATCTCTGGAGTATCCCCGACAACATCTACATCCTTCTGAATACATCAGCAAACGGTTACCGGTACAAATGGCTCACCGGTGTCGGAAATTCAGGGAACTACCCGGTCAATCTCTCATCCACAAGCGCGGCACTCACTACCACCATCCCGATTCCGCTTACCTCTTCTTACTACTGGCAGCTATCGGGCTATCTTCCCTCCGGAGAACATGCAAAAGGATACTATACCCTCGATTCGGGCGACCATTCCGGTTCCTATGCCGATTCGATCACCCTTCATTACCCCGAAACCCTGTTTGCCGATTACGATTTTTTCATCAATACCATCGACCCCTCCGATCCGCACAAAGAATGGTACCAGTATAATTTCGGGACCATACCCTCCAGGATCGATCATCTGGACGGATCTATAACCGTGCTTGACTCTCTCCCGGATCATTTCCGCGTGCAGACCACCGGCACGTACGACCGCCTGGGATCTTCATGGCTGTATAACCCGACAGGAGCCTACCGCTATGAATGGAATGTATATGGTTCCCCTACCGCCACTTCATTTGTTTTCCCCAAACTTCCCGCGACGCTGGTGACAAATTTCCCGGGATTGAATTCCGATTCGCTGAAGTTATCTTCCGTTGAGATCAAGGACTTTACGGGGATCAGCAGTTATGCCGACCTGATCGTAAAGATGTTCGAATCGGGAAAATACATTGCCAACATCGTTCCCAAATATTCAGCCCTGGTCTATCATTATTCAGGATCAAAAACAGGCATTAAGAGATCAGGAAAAAAATCATTCTGAGGATTTAGGCACTATACCCGTTTTTCCATACCTGCCTCGTCATCAAATAAAACCCGTAACCCCTTGATGGTTTTATGGTGCGGCTAAGCAGCCGTAAATTTCCAATATCCGGAAAGTGATCGTTAATGCCCCGAAGAACAGATACTTTATTCTTCTGTCAACAGAACTATATTTGATTTTAATTTGTATTAAGTCTAAATTAATATATATTTGCAAGAAAATAAAAAAACAATAACTATGAAAAATCAAATTTTTACATCCTTTTTTATTTTCGGATTTATTTCCGCAATGTTATCGGGTTGTTCAAAGAGTGCAACCACACCTGACACGACAACACAAACCAGCACGGTACCAAAGATCAGCTATAATTTCAGCGATGCGTATGGCGTTCTTGTTGCATTAAATACGGTTTCGACACAAACTGTAGGCGGTTATACAATCCCTGTGCAGATTAATACCCCTACGGCTGCATTCCCATTAACAATAGGAGGAACATCATTTCAGGATGGTGGTGCAGTGACATTCAACACCAAACCGCTGGCGAAACAGTCGAACAACGCTTATGTTTACACAGATCTGGCAAACCCGGTTACCTATGACCAGGCAATCTGGTCTGTCTCCGGATCAGTCAACGTTCCTGCTTTCAACTACACCGACAGCCGATTCTTCCCTGAATTCACGAATCAGGCGAATCTGCCCGGAGCCTTCTCGAAAATGGCTGGCTTAGCTGTTGTTCTAGGCGGTTTTACGAACAATGCAGACTCCATCTATGTAGTAATAATCAGCACAGTTAATGGCAAATCAGTTATGAAACGCTTGCCGGGAAATGCAGTTACTAGTACATTTTCCCCATCTGATGTAGCAGTTCTTGGAACAGGTGCAGGGTATCTTGAAGTTTGCCCTTGGACATACAGCATTCAGCAATTCAATTCAAAATCTTTTTATTTTATCAAAGAAGCAGCATACGTGGCGGTCATAAAAATCAACAATTGATTGCCGGCAATACATTATCCTGAAGTACCCGCATCAGCGGCAAAGCATAATTGAAATAGTAAAATAAAGGAGGGAGTTGCTCAAAATATTTTGAGCAACTCTTTTTTCTTCCACCCAGCCATTTTCGAAATTCTTAGCTGGATGAATCATTTCCTTCCGTGTATTTCCGGTAATATTCGTAATTTTCCTTTCTCAAAAACCGAATGCTATGGAACGCAAGCCATTTCTGTTCATTCTCTTCATTTCCATTTCCTTCCATACGTATTCCCAGGATGACCATTACTGGGCTCAGCAGTTCGGGGCGATCAGCACCCTGATGGGCGGCGCTATGATCGGGGGTGTTCGCGACAATACAGCGATCTTTTATAACCCGGGGGCGCTCGGCTTTATAACCATCCCCTCCCTGTCGGTGGACGCCAACGTATACAAGGTCGACAAGATCTTTATTGAGGACGGTGCTGGTACAGGGCTTAACCTGAATTCCGCCCAGCTGAGCATCTATCCGCAGATCATCTCAGGACTCGTAAGTATTTTCAGGAATGAAAGGCTCAGGCTCTCATATGCTCTTCTTACCCGGCAATACAGCAATGTCCTGATGAACCTGAGGTATAATGGTGAAAAGAACAGTACTCCGGAAGATCCCGATTCGTACATTTATACAGGGGCGTTTGATTATACCAACCAGCTGAACGAACAATGGGGCGGACTGGGTTTAGGCTACAAGATCAACGATAATCTCAGCGTCGGTGTTTCCGGATTTATTACCTACCGGGCCCAGAGCTACCAGCTGACGAATTTTCTGCGGATCATCGACACGGTAAACAACACCCTGGATTTCGGAAGTATCAACAATGACAAGAACCTGAAATACAAAGTTTTTTCAATGCTTGGGAAGTTCGGGATCAATTACGAGAAGGGATGCTGGAGACTGGGACTCACAGTCACGACGCCTGCTATAAAACTATACAGCAGCGGGGAGATCCAGCGGGAAGTATCCATGGTACTCGTAACTGACGATACGCTCACCGGTTCGGGGGGATTCGCCATCATTGACCGGACAGACAAGGCGAAGGTCAAATTTCGCTACCCCTTATCCATCGGAGCAGGCGCAGAGTACAAGACCGAGAAAACACAGATCGCTTTGAGTGCCGAATATTTCTTCGGGATCAAGCCGTACCACCTGTTCGAACCCAACGAAGACCCGTTCGTTTATCCCCCAGCCTATAAAGATTCCGCAGACAGTAAACCCTACCTGAACAGTTTCCTGCATGTAATAAATTCATCGAAACCGGTGCTTAATTTCGCAGTGGGGTTCAACCAGAGACTGGGCAAACAGTTCAGCCTGATGGCCGGGTTCAGAACCGACTTCTCCTCTTTCCGGAAATCGGATGAGACCGACTCCTATCTTCATACCGGAGGGCAGTGGGACCTGTACCACGTATCACTCGGACTTTCCTACCACAAGATAAGGAACTCGATCACAGCCGGCATCACCTATACGGTGAGTCCGTCAAAAAACATCGAGAACCTGGATCATATCAGCCCAGATCTGGTCGAAAATACAACCCCAAAGGTATTTGCCCAGACCATTGCCCTGATTATCGGGTATACTTACTATTTTCCGAAGTGAGACTGTGAAGATCGTGACACGTGACGCGTGAAAAGAAGGAGAATTCAGGGAAGTATTGACGGAATTAATGCTACTATGATCACTTCAGTCAATGTTATACAAAAGTATCTCTCATGAAAAACTTTTCATTTTGCTACGGCAGAAAATATGCTTTCCTTCCCTTGGTATTTATTTCTCTTATTTTTATGGTTAGATGTACAACTGACCCCTATAAGATTGCCCTGACAACTGCTGATATTGAAAAAGGCATAGCAGCAGTTTCTCAGGTGAATGATCAGGACTTACTTGCAAATATTGTACTTGAAGCAAAAGAGTTTGCTATCCGGAAAGCAGCTTTAAAAAAGCTGACAGATCAAAAATTGCTTGGAAAAGTAGCGTTGGAAGCACATGATTATGACGAGGAGGGCAAAGAGGCATTTAACAAAATAACTGACCAGGATGTACTTTTTAATATTGCCATGAACGATACCATTAAGGATATTAATTACCGGTTGCAGGCTATTTATCATATGAGTAATGACGACCTGCTTCTGAAAATAGCCAGGGGCGCCAACGTTGCCTTCAACAGGAAAAAAGAATGTATGGATCACATCGATTCCTGCCGGGAAGTTGTCTGGAATGAGGATGATAAAACGTTAATTCGTGGAAACGCTATCTCGCGGCTAAACGACATTGAAATGCTGACTGACTTTGTTTTTGAGAATAACCAGCATGGATTGATCCGATACGCTGTTGATAAGCTGGCCAGGCCCTCTTTGCGTAAGAAAATTGAAGATGAAAAGAAAGATAAAAGAGTTCAGCTGGTTTGCATGTTTATCCATGCGTTTGATGACGTACCTGCTGCTCACCGGGAAAGGCTCATGGATGCAATTGCACCGGTTCTGCCAATTTTGAATGATCCTCCTGTTGTCAAAGAATTCGGGGAGATCACCTCAATAAAAACAGAATGGACCTCCTTTAATGCATCCTACACAACGGGAACCATGGACGGAGAGAAGTTTATTTGTTCAATAAAACTCAAAAACTTATCAAAGCCTCTCTCCCACTCATGGACCCCTGATTTTCCGAAAAAGACCTCTGATCTGGGATTTCTTTCTGCCATTCCCCATATCTTTGACCTGCTGGAACCCATAGCAGACAGGTTACCAAAAAGACAATAATCCTGGAGTATTCGCCCGGAGCTTCGGGGTGATCATCGGGAATACGTGCTATTTTTCGAAGTGAGATGCACAAAATCGTAACACGTGAAGCGTAACGCGGGACACGGAGATTTTGAATTTAAATTCACCACGGCACCATCTCACTACTGAACTTTTTTAACGAAAGGGTAATACCTATAAATAATCTCTCTAATTTTAAAATAAATTTCATCCCGCATAAATAATCAGGAATGCTATTGGAAAATTTATTTTCAGCAGTAGGAATAATTAAAATATAAAAAGATGAATCTGTATTATAATTATACGAACACAGGTCTGTTCTGGGCCGTGTTCTTCATCACAGGGATCGTTTTTTTGATTTTACTTGTTGCTTTCCTTTTATTCATGGATAAGTATATTTTTAATAAGTTACTTTACAGATATTTTCCCGGCAGCGAAGATTTTCTGTCATCAAAAGTAATGGGAGGCGTGGGAATAATAATCTTTCTGTTCCTCTGGCTTTTTATTTCCTATAAGGTTGTTTCCCATGTCGATTATTCCTACCTGGGGGGACGGGAAGAGTTTGTTCTGCAAAAGCAATATGATGCCAGGGTTAAGAAGATTGCAGGGAACCTGAAAAGTAATTTCCGGGAAAACAATGTTTTGTCCCCTTCAGCCGGGAAAGCAGGCGGGATACTTGTTCTTTCAGAATGTAACGAAGAGATAAAGCTTGAATCCTATTTAATGTTCCTTCTGCCTGATCATCTTAAACCAATACCGGGCAGTGATCCCCGGCTTATCATCCTCATCTCGGTCCCGTCAAAACATGTTGCAACCCGGATTGGCGCCGGCGGAGGAGAAATATATGATTTCTCCTACATTTTTGACATCCGTGATTACAAAACGGGGGAGGTATTAAAGACCGTTCAAAGTCCGACAGAACGCCGTCAGTCAAAGCTGCCTGATTTTCCGGTTCGCGTCTACCGGCAGGCATTGCAGGAAGCAGAGGCGTTGTTAACAAGATAAAAAGGGATTTCACTAAATTCGAATCATCATATTCTAATAACCATACTGAAATGAACCAGACAGAAACCATCAGTTTTCTTTCACAGGTGGACCTTTTCAAAGGACTCACACCGGATGAGACCGCCACTGTGATCAGCCAGTCGAGTACGAAGGTCTACCCTGCCGGGGGCGAGCTATTCAGGGAAAATGAACCCCGGCGCGAGATTTTCATCCTTCTGAACGGGAAGGTTGAACTTTTTAAAAAGGATGCAGAAGGCAGGGAGGCGCTCCTTACGGTCTTCGGAAAAGGGGATTTTTTCGGTGAAGGCTCCCTGATGGACGACTATCCGCATTCAACCTCGGCGAGGGCACTGACTCCTGCGGAGGTATTCTGCACCGGCACCGGGTTTTTCATTAAAAATGCCGGCATCGGGATCAAGGTGATGTCGAATACCTCGAGGATCATCTCCCGCAGGCTCCGGTATGCCAACAACCAGCACGTTTCTGAAACGGCACAATACGAATCGGGGCGGACACGAAGCGAGCATGACCTTCTCGGTACCCGGGAGGTGCCTTTTGAACATTATTTCGGAATACAGACCCTGCGTGCCCTTGAAAACTTCAACATCAGCGGCATCCGGCTCAGCGCATTCCCTGTATTCATCGAAGCGATCACCCTCGTGAAGATGGCTGCAGCCAAAGCCAACCACGACCTCGGCCAGCTCCCCGACGACCTGACCGACGCCATCCTGAAAGCTTCGGAAGAGATCCTGAACAATCACTTCCGCAACCATTTTGTGGTTGACATGATACAGGGAGGCGCAGGCACATCCACCAATATGAACGCCAACGAGGTGATCGCCAACAGTGCCCTCGAGATCTCCTGGGTCACCAGAAGGGTGAATACCAGTTCTGTCATCCCAACAACCATGTAAATATGTCGCAGTCGACCAACGACGTTTATCCCACCTCCATCCGGATCGCCCTGATCAAAAGCAATGAGACGCTGGTGAAGGTCCTTTCGGGTCTCGTGGGTGCCATGCGGAAAAAGGAGACTGAATTTGCGGGGGTTCTGAAGATGGGGCGCACCCAGCTGCAGGATGCAGTGCCGATGACCCTGGGTCAGACCTTCGGGGCCTTTGCCACCACGCTGGATGAAGAAGTGGAGCGGCTGAACCAGAATGTAACGCTCTTTCTCGAGGTGAACATGGGCGGAACGGCCATCGGTACAGGCCTCAATGCCGAACCGGGCTACAGCGACAGGGTGGTGTTTCACCTGCGCGAACTGACAGGCTATGATATCAAACTTGCCCCCAACCTTGTTGAAGCCACCCAGGATGCCGGGGCCTATGTCATGTATTCATCGGCAGTGAAGCGGCTGGCGATCAAACTGTCAAAGATCTGCAACGACTTGCGCCTGCTCTCTTCGGGTCCGCGTGCCGGACTGCATGAGATCAACCTCCCGCCCATGCAGCCCGGATCGACCATCATGCCGGGCAAGGTAAACCCGGTGATCCCGGAAGTAGTGAACCAGGTAGCCTTCAAGGTCATCGGGAACGATCTCACCATCAGCTTTGCCGCGGAGGCCGGACAACTCGAACTGAACGTGATGGAACCTGTTATTGTGCAGAGCCTGTTTGAGTCGATCGAGATGCTGAAGAACGGCATGGAGACGCTCCGGGTGCGTTGCATCGAAGGCATCACAGCCAATGCCGGGCATTGCCGCAGGATGGTGGAACACAGCATCGGGCTTGTCACTGCACTCAATCCCTATATCGGTTATGAGAACAGCAGCATGATCGCAAAGGAAGCACAGGAAACCGATGGGAGTGTCTATGACCTTGTACTCAAACACAAGTTGTTGACAAAGGAAGAACTTGACCGCATACTGGCGCCGGAGAATATGATAGGGCCGGCGAGAACGTAACGCGTAACGCGTGACGCGACTGCCGACTGCTGACTGCCGACTGCCGACTGCCGGTTCATTAAAACTTCCCGCAACGCAAGGTGAGCCTGCCTGTGAGCTGGGAAATTTGTGCATCCTGTGCAAAGACCGGCAAGCTGCCTGCCCAACAGAACATCAAAATCATGATTTTTTTCATTCCAGAATATTTATGGTTTATCCCTGCCAACCTTAGCAGGGAGTATAACCTGTTATCATAAAATCTGGATTATAAATTTATACAGCTGTTGGTCGATTTGATAACAAACCTGTCCTCCATAGAAAAAGGATATCCCGGGAGAAATATTTTTCCCCTTTCCAATTCCAAAAAATCGATCCTTTGCAAAACCGGGGTAATGTGAAATTATTTCTTGTATATTTGGATGAGGTTGCAAATGAAGAATGAAGAATGAAGAATGAAGAATGAAGAATGAAGAATGAAGAATGAAAAGTCAGGGGTGGATCAACTTTACAATTCAAAAACTATGAAAAATCTTTTCTGCCTGTTATTTTCTCTTCTCCAGGTTGGGGTATTCGCTCAATGGAATATAGTACCAAGCGGGACAGTCAACAACCTGAAGTCCGTCTTCTTTACCAGTGCCGATACAGGTTACGCTGTGGGCTATTCCGGAACGATCATAAAAACAATTGATGAAGGCATGACCTGGAGTACATTATCCAGCGGAACCACTGAAGATTTAAACTCCGTTTTCTTCACCAGTTCACTTACCGGCTATGCCGCAGGGAATTTCGGGACCCTCATCAAAACCAGTGACGGCGGTGCATCCTGGGATTCGTTATCCTGTGGAACAGCTAATTCCCTGAGGTCCGTTTTTTTTATCGATGCCGACACGGGTTATGTCGCCGGGGACTTTGGCACAATTTTAAAAACAACAAACAGGGGGGCTCTCTGGACAATCTGGACAGAAGCAAGCGGAAAGAATTTCTATACGGTTTATTTTGTCAATGCAGCCAATGGATACACAGCCGGCAATTACTATGTGCACCCTTACGCTTCAACCGACGGGACCATCCTGAGAACCAATAATTACGCGAATTCCTGGACAAATACTGATTTCGATGATGGATTCAACTCCCTCTATTTTACGAGCAGGGATACCGGATATGCCGTAGGTTATTATATCCATTATTTTGGCGCCGGACATTATGATGTCGGTTCCATCATCCTTAAAACCACGAATGGAGGAACCGGCTGGATGACCCAGGCATCTCCGGATTCCAATTTTTTAAATTCAGTCTATTTTACAGATGCCAATAACGGGTATGCCGTAGGCAGCGCCGGAACCCTGATAAAGACCACAAACGGTGGTGATTACTGGGCAAAGCAGAGCTCCGGGACATCGATGGGACTCAATTCGGTCCGCTTTACAAACGACAGCACAGGCTACATTGCCGGCGATAACGGGATCATCCTGAAAACAACAAATGGCGGAGGTTTTTTTGTCGGGTTGCCTTCCCCCTCCTCAAAATCAAACACATTGTCCATCTGCCCCAACCCGGCAAAAGATGAGGTAACCATTGAAACAGCAGCAGGCAGGAACAACAGCCGGTTATCCATTCTGAACCCCTGCGGACAGGAGCTTTTTTCCCTCAGGGTTCAGGGATGCAGGACCCTTGTGGATATCTCCGCCCTTCCCCCCGGAGTTTATTTTGTCACAGTGACCGATGACCTGTCTGTTGATATCGGAAAATTCGTGAAACAGTAGACGGAGGATGGAAGATGGAGGCCGGAGGTCGGAGGACCGAGGTCAGAAAACGGAGGATGGAAGATGGAGAATGGAGGATGGAGGAAATTATCAACTGAAATAGTTTGACAGTTTACAGGGAATTTTGTAATTTTATACCCTGATTCAACTGCACTTCCGGCCCCTCGCCATGAATACAAAAAAAACTCCGATAATCTCAATCCCATGAAAAAAACCTTTCTCTTTCTTGCATTGGCATTTGTTACGACGATGCTGTTCTCCCAGAACTGGATGAACAATCTTCCTCAGTCAAAAACGAAATCAGAACTGACCCTTTTCGACTACCAGAAGGCCTTTAATGATTACTGGGCTCCCTACAACGTCGATGCGGGAACCTATCTGGAGAACGGGGTGAAGAAAAAAGCGGTGGGCTGGAAACAGTTCAAGCGCTGGGAGTATGATATGGAAGGAAGGGTAAACCCCACCACCGGCGCATTCCCGACGAGGACGGCACAGGAAATATACGAGGAATACCTGAAATTGAATCCCGGCATGAACCCTGCCAGTTCAGCCAACTGGACAAGCCTGGGAACAAGCAGCTCCGCGGGCGGGTATGCCGGCATCGGCCGATTGAATTGCGTTGCGTTCCATCCTTCAAACACCAATACTTATTGGGTGGGTGCAGCAGCCGGCGGATTGTGGACAACGACAAACAACGGCACAACTTGGACCTGCCTGACCGACAACAACGGGGTCCTCGCGGTAAGTGATATTTTTATTCCAACCGATTATGCTTCTTCAAATACGATTTACATCGCCACCGGCGATAAAGATCACTGGGATAACCGGAGCATCGGTGTGCTGAAGTCGACAAACGGCGGATCCACATGGAGCAGCACGGGACTCAGCTACACCATCCAGGCCGGGGCCATGGTATACCGTCTCCTGGGTGACCCGAACAACAACCAGGTCATCCTTGCCGCCACTTCCGGCGGAGTCTATAAAACCACCAACGGCGGTACCACCTGGAACACCCAGCTGACATCTACGAGTTTCATTGACATGGAAGCCAAGCCCGGCGATTTCAATACGCTCTATGCCTCCACCACTTCCGGAAGGATCTATATCTCCACAAACGGCGGGACCTCCTGGGCACAGGCCTTCTATGATGCTGCCGCCTACCGGATCGAGCTTGGAGTCTCTCCCAATCAGCCTACGTGGGTATATGCAATTGCTGCCAACTCAGCCAGCGGACTTTACGGGATCTATAAATCGACAAACAGCGGCGCCAGTTATTCCCAGGTATTTGCCGGTACCACTTTGAACCTGCTGGGATGGAACTCCGACGGTCTTGATGCCGGGGGACAGGGCTGGTACGACCTGTGTCTTGCCGTTTCTCCTTCAAATGCCAGCACGCTGCTCGTAGGTGGTGTGAACACCTGGCGTTCAACAACCGGCGGAACTTCATGGTCGATCGTGAACCACTGGTGGGGCGACGGTGTTCCGGCGGTTCATGCCGACAAACACGACCTCTCCTTCCGTTCGAACGGCGACCTGTTCGAAACAAACGACGGGGGCGTCTATATTTCCACCAATAACGGAACAGGCTGGACGGACAAAACCAACGGCATTGTCGTAAGCCAGATGTACAAGCTCGGAGTTTCCGTAACCGTTTCCACAGAAACGATAACCGGACTGCAGGACAACGGGACAAAATTATTATCAGGAGGAGTATGGGAGGATGTCAAAGGAGGTGACGGCATGGAATGCCTGATCGATTTTACAGATGTTAATATTCAATACGGGACGTATGTGAACGGGCAGATAGACAGGACCATGAATCACTGGACCAGTGCCACAGCCATTGAGCCCAGCGGTGCCGGAAGCGGTGCCTGGGTTACGCCTTACATCATCGACCCGACCAATGCCCAGGTATTGTATGCCGGCTACTCCGATGTCTGGAAAACAACCAACAGGGGTAACGGATGGACGAAAATATCGACGATGAACACCTCGAACAAGATCCGCTCCATGGCCATTGCCCCGTCGAACAACCAGTATATCTATGTAGCGGATCCCTCCGTCATCTGGAAAACCACAAACGGGGGAACCTCCTGGTCAGTCATCACCGGAACATTGCCAGTTGGATCCGGCAGCATTACCTACATAGCTGTAAAGAACGACGACCCGCTCACGCTCTGGGTCACCCTTGGCGGGTACAATACCACTACCTGTTACCAGTCCATTGACGGGGGGAGTAACTGGACCAACATCTCGACCGGACTTCCCCAGCTCCCGGCCTATGCAGTGGTTCAGAACAAACAATCCGCCTCCGAAGTCCAGCTTTATGTGGGAACCGAACTGGGCGTTTATTTCAAAAAGGGTACCGACAACTGGATCCCTTACAACACCGGGTTACCTAATGTGAAGATCGGGGAACTCGAAATTTATTATGCCGCCAATCCGCAGAACAGTATCTTAAGGGCTGCCACTTTCGGCAGGGGACTCTGGCAGACCCCCGTCTTCATCAACTGCACTGCACCGGTTCCGACTATTACAGGTGCTTCTTCGGTCTGTGCGGGAACAACAGGCATCACTTATACTACCGAGACAGGCATGACAGGCTATACCTGGTCGGTATCCTCAGGGGGAACAATCACGGCCGGATCCGGAACTTCCCAGATCACCGTTACCTGGACCCTTGCAGGGGCACAGACGGTGAGTGTCAACTACACCAATTCGGGGGGATGTTCAGCCCCCACTCCCACAGTCTATAATGTGACTGTTTCACCGCAGCCCATTGCCGATTTCTCATTCCCCGCCAATAACTGTGACGGGCAGAATGTTCAGTTCATGGACAACTCCCAAACGAACGGAGGAGGCTCACTCAATGGCTGGAACTGGAATTTCGGGGATCCCGCAAGCGGTACAAACAACACGTCAATCCTGGAGAACCCGTCTCATACCTTCAGCGCTTCCGGAATATTCAATGTACAGCTGATCGTGGCAAGCAGTTCCGGATGTTCGGATACCATCATCCACGCAGTGACGATCCATTCGCTGCCCGCTGCAACGATTACGCCAGGCGGACCCACCACCTTCTGCACCGGTAATTCGGTTACCCTTACATCCAGCCCCGGAGCCTCCTATCTATGGAGCAACAGCGAGACCACCCAAAGCATCACGGTATCAGTTTCAGGAAGCTACACGGTCACCGTAACAGACGGGTTCGGATGTTTTGCAACCTCCTTTCCAACCGTGGTGACAGTCATCCAGATGCCGGCCATCCCGGCCACCCCGTCGGGACCGGATACAGTTGACCTTTACTATGTATCTCATTCGGATTATTTGACAACCCCTGCAGCTAATGCCGATTCCTATACCTGGGATATTACCCCTGCAGGTGCCGGTAGCATCAGCGGATCCGGGCTTACCGGGACCGTGACATGGACCCCCTCTTACCTCGGGAGTGCGCATATTAAAGTCAAATCCTCGAATACCTGCGGGATCTCCCTCTGGTCGGGTGAAAAACTGACTGTTACCATCAATACGGTAACGGGAGTTCCAAAGAACATTTCAGGGTTGTCCGTCATCATCTACCCGAACCCGGCTACCAATAATTTTACCGTTGAATTTCCTGATTATTCCTTCGGGATGAAGAGTTCACTGGATATATTTGACGTTCAGGGAGAGGTAGTAAAAAAGGTTCCGGTTACGGAGCGGAAAACAGTGGTTGATATCTCAGCCCTTCCGGCAGCCGTCTACATGATCAGGGTGACGATCGGGAATGAATTCAGGATGATCAAACTGGTGAAGACGGAGTAAAATCGTGACGCGTGACGCGGAATTTCGCTGTTCGCATCACGCATCACCCATCTCACATCACCCATCACGCATCGTGCGTCACAGCATGTCTCTTTTTATGCGGATAAAAAACAGGAGTCCATTCCACCTCTATATAGGCAGAAGAGACAGGTGTACCGGGACTGAAATTCCAGCCACCATAATTCTTCATTCCGGTACCCGGGAAGAGAAGCTGGTAATCCAGTGTCAGTGTAACCGCAGGCACCGGGTTATAGGTAAATGTCAGTTCGGCCTGGTGTAATAAACTTTTTGGCACATCGACGATGGTGATCTTCAGGCTGTCGGGATCGAATTTACGGAGATGGGGATCTGCCAGGCTGAACCAGTGATACGACGCCTCGATGGAAAGATTGTCAAGAATGTCGAAGGTCATCGTGAAATAGAGGTTGTTGAGGCCGGGATGACTGTTTGGACGGAAGCCGTTTGTCAGGACACCCGAGTGGCCGAATGACCGGGTCATGTGCCCGTAAAGGATGCTGAACCCGTGTTCCACCCTGTTCCATTCAGCAGAATCCCTGAAATTATCCCCGCTCATGTATTCGTATGCCGGCATAAGGGTCAGCCAGGATGCCGGACTGTAACTAACATAGGCTGCACCGTACCAGGCACTCAGCTTCCGTCCATCGATAACATGTCCGAACTGGTAATAACCGGCAAGGTCGAAGTTCCAGTCGTCAAGTGCCAGCCAGCTTTCCAGGCCCAGCGTATTCTGACCGTAAAGCACTGACAAATCTTCCCCGTTATCATTGGCTGAAAAAATATTCGTAAAAGTAAGAGAAAGCTGTTTGTCAAATAACCGTTTGCTGGCCCACAGGTACGACATGTAGCGGTAATTGTTGATCGTTCGGTTGGTACTGAAAAGACCTTCACCCGCATCAATTTTGTTCATGGCAAATCCCAGGTCGGCCATCGCGCCGGTATCGGGTTCCAGGTAATGAAGAATGACGGCATTATGTGATGTAACCGCACCGCTCCAGTCCCTTGCCTCGAAAAAACGCTGATCGCTGTATTCGATCTCGATCCTTCCGGCCTGAAGGGAAAAGTATTTCGAGAAATGATACCTGAACCAGGCCTGGTAAAACCCGAATTGAATATCGCCCGGGGTCCGGATGGAAGAAAAGTTTGTTCCATAGGTATAGTTTCCAAAAAAGGATCCGAAGAGATCCCATTTTTTATGCTTATAGCCCAAGTCCAGCTCCCCGAATCCGATGAAATTAAAGGTTTTGTTATTCAGGGAATCCGGAAGGGTCCGGTGCAGGTTAATGGACGAAAGCCTTCCGTCGAAGTCGCCCGAAAAAATAACCTGGGCCTTAACCTGCCACGGAAACAAAGCTATCCCGCAAAATAAAAGGATACCCGTCAGTACACCGGGAATGGTTTTTTTTAACAATTTATAGTTTGCTGGTGACACTGATTAACATTTGCGGCGTAAGTCGTCAGGCCGGTTTTTGTTTCCGCCCAAATTTAGGAATATTTTTCGCTTCTCGCTCGTCCGTCCCGTTCGCTGTGCTCACGAGAATTTCGCGCGTTTCACCCGCTCAACTTATCAGCCTTCTCGCGTTACGCATCACGTTATTCAACCGCGCGCTTGAAGAAATACCTGCTGATAAAGATCCCCTGGCCGTTTTTATCCGTTGGGCTCTGGGTGCCGGTTACGATCTTGTCGAACTCCCAGCCCTGTGAAACCAGGTCGTTGATCTTTTTCGTGATGGCGATGTTGTTGTTGGTGATGTTCCCGAAGTTGATCCCCACCATGCTGTAAAAATTCTGCAGATCCTCGTCGGTCTTTGTTCCGTCAGGCAAAATCGTGGTCATTTTTGACCGCCCCATCCCGCCGGGGATGATCGACTCGACGGTGGAGAACTGCATGTAGACCACCTTTGAGGAGGTCGGGTTGGCAGATCTGAAGGCAACGAAAGCCGCAAAGACACATGCGACCGCAATCAGTAAGACCAGGGAATTGAGTTTGTTTGCTTTCATGGAGTTGGTTTTTGTGAGAAAGTGCAAATTAATAAATATCTCTGTAGGAATACACGGCTTTTCGCTTTTCGCTTTTCGCTTTTCGCTATTCGCTTTTCGCTTTTCGCTTTTCGTTTTCGCTTTTCGCTTTTCGCTGTTCGCTGTTCGCATTTCGCTTTTCGCATTTCGCTGTTCGCTTTTCGCTGTTCGCTTTTCGCTGTTCGCTTTTCGCTGTTCGCGTACCGTTTACCGTACAGCCCCTCCCCCTGCCCCCTCCCCAAACGGGGCGGGGGATTGTTTTGTCGCCCTTGGCTGGCGCACGTTTCTCCGCTGAGCGGAATTTGCAATTCCGCTCCAATCACGTGACGTGTACCGTTTGCCGTGTACCGTGTACCGTGTACCGTTCTTCCTGCCTTCAAGGCCCTATGTTTGTAAAATGAATCATAGGTCCGGATAATTTATTAGTTATAAGCTACCAAAGTTTATAACCTCTAAATAACCAGACCTATGCAAACACAAAGTAACAAAATTGATTTTA
>JAPLDI010000045.1 GCA_026391795.1 Bacteroidota bacterium | reverse complement strand
GAGCGGACGGCCTGCATCAGGTCAACATCAAGGATGTCCCGCTGGGCCTTTCCGCTTTCAACCTTTGTGAGATCAAGAAGGTCAAGGATCAGCGTGCGCATCCCGTAAACACGTTCAAGTGAACGGTCAACGATCACGTCATAATCGTCTATCTTATCACCCAGCTGATGTTCCCTGGCCATTTTCAGGTAACCCTCTATCGCATTCAGCGGAGCTTTCAGTTCATGCGACAACACCGACAGGAACTGGAACCGAATCTGTTTTCCCGTATCTTTCAGGGTTGCCGTCATCTTTTTCAGGAAGATCTTTTTTGTAATGTTTTCAATCGATGACCTTAGTTCCTGAGGAGTAAACGGTTTTGGTATAAAATCGGAAGCACCATCCTGTGTGGCCTTTACTGCCAGCTCAAGTGAAGCATAGGAGGTGATCATGACCACGATGATGTTGTACTGTTTTTTCCGGACATATTCCAGGACTTCAATGCCCTGTATCCCCGGCAGTTTATTGTCAAGCAGGAGGATATCCGGCCGGTTGTTTTCTATGATCTCGATCCCGGCTTCTCCCGTAGGTGCTTCAAACACAGAAAAGTCAAAAGCTTCTTCCATAAAGGGATAATCAACACGAAAATTTCTGAGGATACGGCTTACACCGCTACGGATGCCGGGTTCATCATCCACAACAAGTATTTTAAGCGTTGACATAGGCTGATTCTGAGGTCAAAATTAATCGAAAATCGATTCCTACAGGGATTTGTTTGTTTTTTCTGTCAACAAACGTTCGATTTCCCCTTTCAAAACATCAGACCGGATGCCTTTGTCGAGAAAAAGGTCGGCCTTGATCCATTTGCGGTTATTCTCGTCCTGGATATCGAAAGTAATCCCGGTTTCAGCTGCCACTGCTGTCAATATTATGACAGGAACATCCGGGTATTTCTTTTTTATCTTGTAACTGAGGATAAAACCGCTGTCCTCGTTTTCCATCATCAGGTCAAGGATGGCAAGATCGGGCCTGGTCTTTTCCAGGATCATCTCGGCTTCCCGCTGACTGTCGGCGGTTATAGTTTTGAAACCCAGTTGTTCCAGCTTCATCTTCGTCTGAAAGAGATAATCCATATCGTCATCAACAATCAGAATATTCATTTTTCCAGGGATCATAGTACTTGATAAATAAAATTTATAATTCGTAATCCTTAATTCCTGCCTGCGGCAGGCAGGCGTAATTATTTTACTCCATATTCCTCGGTACAACGATCCGGAATGTGGTCCCGGTATCGCCTTTTGAAGGATCCGTATTGCTTGTAATGTCAATCTTTCCTTTGTGCATTTTTACGATACCGTAGATCAGCGGCAGCCCAAGACCTGTTCCTTTTCCCATCTCCTTGGTAGTGAAGAAGGGAGTGAATATCTTTTTCATGTTCTCTTTCGAGATGCCGGTACCACTGTCGGAGACGATGAAAATGATCTCGTTTTTGTTTCCTTCCACGCCAACTTGCAAAGCACCTCCGTGGGGCATTGCTTCGATTGCATTTTTTTCAAGGTTCGTCATCACCTGCATCATCTGGTCGATGTCCATTTTAGCAATCGGATCTTCAATAGAGGGCGTAAATGTGGCTGTGATATTGTCAGGCTTGAGGATGGAATCCAGGCTGTGCTGGGCGAAGTGAACAACATCGGTTTCCACCAGGTTGACCTGGTTTTTCCGTGCAAAATTAAGGAGTCCGCTCACAATCTTTTTGCAACGTTCAGCCTGTTCAACGATAAGCCGGAGGTCTTCCCTGATCGATTCCCCTTCCGGGGCTTCATCCATGAGGATATTGGAATACATGGTGATGACCCCCAACGGATTGTTCAGTTCGTGCGCGATCCCGGCAGAAAGCTGTCCCATGTGGGCAAGTTTCTCCGACTGTTTCAGGGCCGCTTTGGCACTTGCCAGCTTTTCGTTGGAGATGTTCAGGTTTTTGATCGAGTCATGCAATTTTTCAATGGAATAGGGCAGGCACATCTCCGTTTCCGCCAGTCCTTTGACAATCGCAATGGCATGTTCAACGCACGTATCGTAACCGCAGGCACCGCAATTCAGATGGTCTTTGGCTGTATATTTTCCCATGGTCTCCAGTGTCTCCTGGATCTCATCACCGGAGGGAATTTCAAATCTCCGGTCGTCAGGTTCAAAACCCTGCTCGAGGGGAATGGAAGAAAATCTCTTCACCTGATCTTGCCAGGTTTCCTGATCCAGTTTGGAAAGTTTCTCCCTGACATATTCTCCGACTGCTGCACTTCTTGCATATTTCTTTCCTCCCGGAGATGTACCGGGCCCCATGATGCATCCTTCGCAGCAAAGCAGTTCAAGATGCTTGTTTCGTATGAAACCTTCTTCAAATTCCTTGATGGCTTCCTTGAAATTCACACGGCCATCGGCAATGACAGTACGTTCTTCCGGAATATCCTCATGGCTGTTTGTGGTAAGGAAAAGCCCTCGTGTGATCGGGAAAATAGCGCCTTTTCCACCAACAGGCGGATCGAAATCAGAGGGTTCTGCAGATTCCTGAATTCCTGACTGCATAAACATCTCCCGCAGTTCGAGGAAGGTCATTACTTCATCTGTTTCGGTCGATTCCGCTTTCTTAGCGAAGCAGGGTCCGATAAAGACGATCTTCAGGTCATCTCCGTATTTTTCCCTGACTATGCGGGTCATGGCCACCATCGGGGATACAATCGGGGCAAGGGATCCGACAAGATCCGGGTGGTAATGCCGGATGAAGTAGGTCACCGCCGGACAGTCCGATGAGATGTCGCCGGTATAGCCTTCCGATTTGATTCTTCTTTCGTATTCCTGTGCCACCACATCCGCACCGAATGCGACTTCTGTCACATAATCGAATCCAAGTTTACGGATCATTCCGACGAGGACCCGGTGATCCCTGATCTCACTGAATTCTGCAGGGAAGCTCGGGGCAATGCAGGCAGCGACCTTGTGCCCTGAACCCAGGAGTTTATAGACTTCATCCACCGAGCGAAGCGATACTTTCGCTCCCTGGCTGCAAACTTTCACACAGTTTCCGCATCCGATGCACCGGTCATTGATCACTTCTGCCTGCCCGTTGATGATCTTGATTGCTTTGACAGGGCATTCGCGCAGACACGTGTAACAAACGCGGCAACGGTCCTTTATCGTGAATACAAGCTGTGTCCTGAATGACTGACTCATGGTGTTCTTTTCTGTTTTGCTCGTGGGTTTACCGGATGCTTTCTATAAATTCAAGAATCGATGGATTTTTATGAGCCACTTTGATCATCTCTTCCTCGTCGGCATCATACAACGCTTTCATTCTCGATTTCAATGCTTTCTCATCGGTGCCCATCCGCTGGCCTCCGCCGTTAATGCAGCCAAACGGACAAGCCATTACTTCGACCATCAGGAATTCGCTTTTCCCGGTTTCGATCTCTTCCAGCAGCTGCCGGGCTGCTGCCAGTCCGCTCACCGAAGCAAATGTATAGGCAGTTCTCCCGATTTTTATCTTTACTTCTTTCCGGTTTTTTAATCCCCGCAGTTCGTTGATCTTACCCGGAACCATCTCCTGTCCTGTCATTTCTGAATAAAATGTACGGATCACCGCTTCGGTTTCTCCTCCTGCGATTCCGGACAGCCTTCCGGATGAACCCCTTATTCCAAATCCGAGTTCAGTATTTTCGGGTTCCAGGGAACTGAAATCAATCCCGAAGAGGCGGATCATCCGGATCAGTTCACGCGTTGTCAGCACAGCATCGATCGTGTGCAGATCCTTTTCCTTACCAGCAGCGATCTCATGTTTCTTTGATGTGCATGGCATCACGGCGACTGAAAAGATCTTTTCCCGTTCAATATTCATCTGCCCGGCGTAGTGGTCTTTGATCCAGGATCCCGTGGTCAGCATCGGGCTTTTGCCGGCGAAAAGATGTTCCTTCAGTTCGGGTTTATACTCTTCAATGAATTTTACCCATGACGGACAGCAACTTGTAAAGAGCGGCATCTTCTTTTTGTCTTTGATGTCCCTGACAAGCTGATGAGAGATATCCAGGATCATCAGGTCGGCACTGGCAGACGTATCAAAAACCTGCCGGAACCCCATTTTTCGCAACGCCGTACCGAGCAGGTTCTGGAGGTCTCTTCCTCCTTTGATGCCAAGATCTTCAGCAAGGGATCCCTGCACTCCCGGCGATATCTGTACAACCGGGAAAAGGTCTTTGTTGTTCAGGGCATCAATTACAGAATTGTAGCTGCTCTTTTCTTTCAGTGCGGCAGTAGGGCAGACCATGATGCACTGACCGCATTTGACACAGGCCTGGATGTTTAACCCTTTGTTATAACTGGTGCCGATGGAACTTTTGCTTCCTCTGCCTACGATCCCGATTGCGCTCATTCCCATGATCTCATCACAAACGCGGATGCACCTGCCGCACAGGATGCATTTTGCCGGATCCCGTTCGATGGATACACAATCGCGGTCGATGCGGATGGAAGGATTCCTTGTCCGGTAGCGGCGTTCTTTGATATTCAGTTCTGATGCCAGATACTGGAGTTCACAGCTTCCGGCACGGTCGCAGTAAAGGCAATCATCGGGATGGTTCGCGAGGAGCAGTTCTACTATCGTTTTCCGGGCTTTCATCACGCGCGGGGAGTGGGTACGGATCTTCATCCATTCTTCAACCTGGTGAGAACAGGAGGTGACAAGTTCCGGCTTGCCTTCCACTTCAACAACGCACATCCTGCATGCCCCCGTAGGTGTAAAACCAGCGAGGTGGCATAAGGTAGGTACACTGATTCCTGTGCGGCTGAGGACTGAAAAAATGGTTTCCCCTCTCCGGGCAGTAACGGCCTGGCCGTTTATTTCAATGGTAAAAATCATGGGCCGGGTTATTTTACTATGATTGCGTTAAACTTACAGACTTCAAAACATATCCCGCACCCGCTGCATTTATTCTCAACAATGAAGTGAGGTGCTTTGACAACGCCGATAATGGCATTTTCGGGGCATTTTTTCTGACAGACATTACATCCGTTACAAATGTCCACCTCGATATAGAATGTTCTCATATCCCGGCAGACAGAAGCTGCACAACGTCGGTCGAAGATATGCTCCTCAAATTCTTCCCGGAACCATTTCAGTGAGCTCAGCACCGGGTTGGCTGAATTCTGCCCGAGTCCGCAGAGGGATGTATCCCTCAGCACCTCTGCCAGGTTCTCCAGCTGTACAACTCCTTTAAATCTCTCCAGTGTTTCGTGGGTGGATTCTTCCCGCGGCCTCCGGGTAATCCCGTCAAGTATTTCAAGCATCCGTTTAGTACCTTCACGGCAGATGATGCATTTTCCGCAACTTTCTTTCTGGAGAAATTCGGTAAAATACCTTGAAAGATCAACCATGCATACGGTCTCATCCAGAACAGACAGTCCCCCGGATCCAATTGCTGCGCCTACTGTCTGCAACGATTCATAACCGATCTCCACGTCGAGGTTCGAGGCGGGAAGACAAACACCCGAGGGTCCTCCGATCTGAACTGCTTTCAGCTTTTTTCCTCCTTTGGTACCCCCTCCGATCCGGTGAACAATATCGGACAGCAGGGTTCCCATCGGCACTTCGATGCATCCTGAGTTCTCGACATTACCGGTGAGGGAGAATAGTTTTGTTCCTTTGCTTGTTTTCGTCCCGATTCCTTTGAACCAGGAGGGCCCGTGTTCAATGATCCCGGGTATGTTTGCAAGGGTCTCAACATTGTTAACAATGGTTGGCTGGCCGAAAAGTCCTGATTCGGCAGGGTAGGGCGGTTTTGCCCACGGGGTCCCTCGTTGTCCCTCAAGACTCCGTATAAGAGCTGTTTCTTCCCCGCAAACAAAAGCTCCTGCACTTTGCCTGATGGAAATGTTCAGGTTATAGCCGCTTCCAAATATGTTTTGCCCGAGGATCTCATATTCTTTCGCCTGCCGGATGGCTTCTTCAAGGATTGTCAGCGCCCGCGGATAATCGGAACGGAGGTAGATATAGGCATAACTGGCGCCGATTGCATAAGCGGCAATGGCAATACCTTCAAGTAACCTGTGGGGATCGCCTTCAATGATGGCCCTGTCCATAAAGGCCCCGGGGTCACTCTCTTCCGCATTGCAGATCAGGTATTTCTGGTCGCCGGCAGTGGTAAGTGCCACCTTCCATTTTCTGCCCGTGGAAAATCCTCCTCCTCCGCGTCCCCTCAGCTCGCTGAGTTCGACAATATCACAGACTTTCTCAGGGGTATAATTGAGGATGGTTTTGTAAAAGGATCTGTATTCTCCGTGTGCCAGGGCATCGTCGATCGACAATGGGGAAAGATGCCCCGTGTTTTTCAGGATTATCTTATTCTGGAGTGCGAAAAAGGGGATCTGATCGATGTAGGGAACCTTTGCCCAGGCTTCAGAGAGTATAGACCGATACTGCCCAAGGACATGATCTTCATCAACGTTATGGCTGAACAGGGCAGAAAAGATGCTTTCAACCTTGTCTTCCGTGACTTTCCGGAAAGATATGCGGGCTTTACCGGGAAGATGGACATCGACGATCGGTTCTTCAGAGCAATAACCGATACACCCGCATTCAATGATCGTAGCCGGAATTTTCTTCTCTGCCAGATATTTTCTGACCGCCTCCGTTGTTTTTCCGGATCCGGCAACGATACCGCACGATCCGGTTCCAATGTAGATCACAGGTGAAAGTACTTTGTCCCGCCTTAACAAACTGATCTTATCCAGTTGTTCCTTCTGGTATTCTCCGGTCAGGTTTTTCAGGACCTTTTCCAAAAGAAAGGATTTCTCTTCTGTACGATTGTCCATGTTATTAATCGTTGGTATCTTTTATTTCGGATAATATCTTCTGAAGATGTTCCAGGGTTAAATTTCCATAGGGTGTTTCATTGATGAAAAGGGTGGGGGCGCTGCTGCATGCGCCAAGACAATTCACCACATCCAGGCTGAATCTCCCGTCTTTCGTTGTTTGGCCTGCCTTTACCTGTAATGTTTTTTCGATCTCAGCCTGGAACAAAGAAGAACGGTAGATGTGGCATGCAGTTCCATGGCAGATCTGCAAATGATACCTGCCCTTTTTACGAAACTTGAACTGATCGTAGAACGAAGCAACCCCGTATATTTTGTTCAGGGGGATGTTCATATAACGGCTTACTTCAAGAATGGAATTGTCGGACAGATGACCCGCTTCACGCTGGATATCCTGCAGCAGGGGGATGAGGCTGTCTTTCTTTCCAGCCGGGTATTTCCGAAGGATTTTTTCAATCGTTTCTTCCATGGTCCGGAATTCTTTATTAGTTGTATCTTTCCACAAAATTATGAAAAAATATCTTCAATCTGAAATTTATTGTGAAAATATTAGCAATGTTAAACAATGAACAGCTGGATATTTCGATAACTTTGCAAAGCAATCCATCTGTGCCATTGTAATATTCATTATTTTTGCTTGTAGAACGTTCGTATTTATTTGCTGTTCAAGAACCCAAGATGACCGAGCCCCTTTTTAAAATACTCCAGGAAGATTGCATCCGCTGTTATGCCTGCGTGCGTATCTGCCCCGTTAAGGCAATCAAGGTGGAGTCGGAAACGGAATTTCCCTCCATCTTACCTGAACGCTGCATTGGCTGCGGCAGCTGCTTCAGAATCTGTTCGCCTGCCACCATTGTTTACCGTAGTTCGGTCGAAGAGACAAAGGCTTTGCTGGCATCCGGAAAAAAGATTGCGGCCATCTGCGACCCAAGCATTTCAGGTGAATTCAATGATATTACCGACTACCGGAAGTTTGTGGAGATGATAAAGCAACTGGGTTTTACCTATGTCAATGAAATCTCTTTCGGGGTTGACCTTGTTGCTGACCTGTACAAAAAACTGCTGGAAGATTTTCACGGGAAGTATTATATCATGGCCAATTGTCCGGCTGTGGTCTCCTTTATCGAAAAATTCAATCCCGAGCTTATCAACAACCTGGCACCCATTGTCAGTCCGATGATCGCCACTGCAAAGGCGGTACGGAAGAAATACGGGAAGAATGTAAAAGTGGTTTTTATTGGCCCCTGCATTGCCGCTAAGGATGAAGCGCTTCGTTTTGAAGGAGATGCAGTAGTTGATTCTGTGCTGACCTTTGTAGAGTTGCGCAAGCTGTTCACGGAGTTTAACATCCGCGAAAGCCAGCTTGAATTTTCCGAGTTTGATCCTCCTTTCGGAAATAAAGGTTCACTCTATCCCCTGAGCGAAGGAATCATTCAGGCTGCCGGACTTAGTCAGGACCTGCTCAGCGGCACGATCATCACTACCGAAGGCAGGAATAACATGCTGGATGCCGTAAAGGAATTTGATTCACGCATCGATATGATCCAGCGGCATTTCAATATTTTTTATAACGAAGGCTGCCTGATGGGCCCCGGAACCTCCCCAGGGGGAGAGAAATTCCTGCGAAGGACACTGGTCACCGATTATGCCAACAAACGACTGAAAGAATTCGACCTGATTGCATGGGAAAAGGAGATGAAAATTTTCAGTGCCCTCGATCTGTCACGCCGTTTTAGGGAAGACGATCAGCGTTTGCCTTTGCCGACAGAAGAAACGGTAAAGGAGATCCTTCGTACGATAGGGAAAGAAGGTCAGATTGAGAATGAGACCGGGTGTGAGTCGTGCGGGTATACATCCTGCCGTGAATTTGCAACTGCCATCGCACAGGGACTGGCCCCTACCGATATGTGCCACATTTACAGCACACAGAACAGGCAGGAATACATTAAATCTCTTCGTACGACCAATGAAAAGCTGGCAATTGCACAAGCTGCACTGAAGGAATCTGAAGACAAAACAAAGCATGAGCAGGAAATTGAAAGAGAGGCTACCGAAACCATGTCGGCAATGCTGCAGAAACTGGTATCCGGCGTCGTCATCATCGATGAAAACCTGAAGATACTCCAGTCAAACAAGGCGTTTATCCGCATTCTCGGAGAAGATGCAGCCATGATCGATGAAGTCATTCCGGGCCTCATCGGAGCCGATCTGAAATCGTTGTTGCCGGTTCACTTTTACAAATTATTTTCTTATGTTCTGAACTCAGATGAAGAAATTGAGAGTAAGGATATCCAGTATGGCGAGAATACGCTGAGCGTTTCGATTTTCCCCATCCGGAAAAATAAATATGCCGGCGCTATCCTTCGTGATATGTACACACCTGAAGTCAGAAAAGAACAGATCCTGAGAAGGCTTTCAGAGGCCATCGATGAAAATTTCGATATGGTTCAGAAGATTGCATACCTCCTTGGCGAAGGTGCGGCAAAAACGGAAAAGATCCTCAAAACCGTGATTGAATCGCACCAGGCACCTGCCAGAAAACAGACATTACCCGGTGGATGACAAATTTTACATAGAGATCAATTGCCAGCAGAAAAACCACAATGAAGAGAGGGTTTGCGGCGATGTTTTTCTATCGAAAAGAATAAAGGAAGAAGGAAGGTTCATCATCGTACTGTCTGATGGCCTCGGGCATGGAATAAAAGCAAACCTGCTGGCAATCCTCACTTCCACACTCGCGGCCAGTTTCACGGAAGAGCGCCAGAACATCAGTCGGATTGCAGACACCATCATGAATACGCTTCCCTTCGATGAGGTCAAGAAGCTTAATTATTCCACCTTTACCATCATCGAAATCGAAGGCGACGGAGAGGTGAAGATCCTCGAATTTGAAAATCCAAGGACAATTGTATTCCGCCAGGGAAGAATCTTTGAACCTGCCTGGAATGTTGTGGAGCTGGATTCAGATAAAAATCCGGGAAGGGAGATCATGACTACAAATTTCAGGGCTCAGAAAGAGGACCGGATCGTCTTCTGCACCGATGGCGTTGTGCAGTCAGGGCTGGGCAGTGAAGCCTTTCCTTTGGGATGGGGAGAAGAGATCTTTACAAGATTTGTTTTTGACTCGATAAAGGAAGAACAGGATATCTCTGCCGTAAAACTTGCCGGCAGGGTGATCAACAAGGCCAATCTCAATGATCAGTTCTTTCCTAAGGATGACATGAGCTGCGGCGTGATCTATTTTCGCGAACCGCGCAAAATGATGATCTGTACCGGTCCACCGCTGGAAGAATCGACCGACCATGAATATGCCCAGGTACTGGAATCATTCACCGGCAGGAAGATCATTTGCGGTGCCAGCACCGCCGACATCATCTCCAGGGAATGGAAAAAGGAGATCATCGATTCCAATGTAATCACCGACCCCGAGTTACCACCTGTCGCCCACATGGAGGGTGTGGAGCTGATCACCGAAGGGATCCTGACGCTGAGCAAAGTAAATGAAATCCTGAAAGCCTACAATCAGTCCACAAAACTGGGAAAAGGGCCTGCTGATGAGATCGTTAAACTGATCCTCGATTCCGATGAGATCCATTTTATTGCCGGAACCAAGATCAATGAAGCCCACCAGGATCCTTCACTTCCGGTAGACCTGGAACTCAGGCGCACCGTGGTATATCGTATTACCCGTGTACTGGAAGAGAAATTCCTGAAAGCAGTGTCGATGAAATTCTTTTAATCTTTACATTTACTTCTGGTTTTCCAAAGCTACGAATGTAAAGCTATCCGAATGAAGAAACTTTCCATCCTTTTTCTCGTCGTTATTTCACAGTCACTCTCTGCACAAAGTAATTTTGACTACCCTAAACCCTGGAAGTCGGACTCCGTGGATATTTATTTTGGGACAAAAGTTGCGGATCCTTACCGCTGGCTCGAAGATATCAATTCCCCGAAAACTCTTGACTGGGTTGCCAGAGAGAATGCGATCACCGATCAGTATGAATCCGGCAAACGCTCACTAAAATCAGGGATCATAGAAAAACTGAACCAATACGGATGGTCAGCTTCAAAAAGGTTTATGAAACATGGCAATTACTATTTTCATTATTCCATTTACGATGATAAAAAACCTCCGGTATTGTTTTCACAAAAGAGTTTCGACGGAATTGCGACAGTAATAGTTGATCCTGAAGATTTTAAAGAGAAGAAGACAGATGTAATCTCGATAAAGGATTTTGAGGTTTCACATGACAGCCGGTATCTCGCTTTTTCACTTTCGGAGTCTGGAGCTGACTGGTGCACTTTAAGGGTCATTGAAATGGAAGGTAAAAGATTGCAGTCCGACATTATTAAGAATGTAAAGTTTCCAGATATTTCGTGGAAAGGATATGGTTTTTTCTATAAAAATTATGATGCTGTGAACGGATCTGATAAGATAACCGCACGGATGACAAATCCCAAACTTTATTATCATAAACTCGGGGAAAATCCAACGAACGATCGTCTGATTTTTGAACCTCCTTCAAAGGTTGGTGACGAATGGTTAGGTTTTTCAGTGACTTCCGATGAAAAATTTCTGATTGTTTACACCTATCTGAAGAAAAGCGATACTACGCTGCAGAAAGCCGTGCTCTATGCCAGCCTGGATTCTTTCCCTGGTATTCATCTTCGTCCGTTGCTAACCTTTCCGCGATCCGCAAAGTACGATTTCACAATCATTGATAATGTCGGAAGTTCATTCCTGGTTAAAACAGACCTGAACGCTCTAACCGGACGCATTCTTCTGTATACTCCCACGCAGGAGCTGAGCGAATACAGGGAAATCGTTCCCCAATTTAAGAATGTACTTAAACAGGTTAGTTATTCTGATGGAAAGATCATCTGTCTCTATTACCTGAATGGTCAGTATATGACGTGTGTTTACAACCTGGAAGGCAAGATGATCAAGCAGATCAGGTTTCCCGTTGGGAATTATGTCAGGGGATTTGAAATTTCTCCCGGTGATAAGGAGATCTATTATTTTGTGAGCTCTTTTTATTACCCCTCCGTTGTCCACCTGCTCGACCTTCAGACATTGAAAACACAGGTTGTCACCAATACCTTTATCGGCTTTGATCAGACCCAGTTTGAAACGAAGTATGTAACTTACATATCCGGAGACCTTACTGAAATCCCGATGTTCCTTACCTATAAAAAGGGGCTGAAACTGAAAGATAAAAATCCGGTGTGGATGTATGGCTATGGCGGGTATGGTATCAGCCTGACTCCTTTCTATGACCCCAGTACCATTCTCTGGATCGAGAACGGGGGGATCTTTGCCGTTCCGGGCATCAGGGGAGGAGGGGAGAATGGCACCTCCTGGCATGAAGAGGGCAGGAGGCTGAAGAAGATGAACAGCTTCAATGATTTTATTGCGGCTGCCCGTTACCTGATCGACAGTAACTATACTTCTCCCAATAAACTTGCAATCCAGGGAGGTTCCAATGGAGGGCTTCTCGTTGGTGTTGCAATGACCCAGCATCCAGAATTATTCAAGGCGGTTGTGGCGGAAATGGGGGTCTACGATATGCTCCGGTACGATAAATTCACAGTAGGTTCGCATTGGGAATCCGAGTATGGCGTCAGTTCAAATGCGAAGGATTTTTCGAATCTGTATAGCTACTCCCCGCTGCACAACCTTAAAAAAGGAGTAAAGTATCCAGCTACCCTGGTGATCACCGCCGATAATGACGACCGTGTGCCGCCGCTTCATTCCTATAAATTTGTGGCTACGTTGCAGGAACTGGGTGATAAAACAAATCCCTATCTGCTAAAAGTAATTGGCAACGGCGGGCATCAAGGATCGGCGGTCTATGAAAAAAGAACGGAGACCGATGCTTTAATACTCTTGTTCCTCTTTAAGAACCTTAAGGTTGATGCTGCAACTGTCTTTTAGTAGGTATTAGGTGTTAGGCATTAGGCAAAATTTCAAATCTCACATCTCATATCCCACATCACAGATCTCACATCTCATTTTACCAAAAAAAGCGAACCCGCAGGGTAACCAATCCCGCGGGTCCAATCATCAAGTATTAACCAAAAAACTCAACTTTAGTTACGGTATTCAGCAACTATATCTTTAACTCCGTCAGGAGATACACGTCCGTAAACTTTTTCGCCGACCATTACCACGGGGGCAAGTCCGCAGGCTCCCACGCAACGCAGGCAGCTCAGTGAAAATTTGCCATCGGCGCTGGTTTCACCTACCTGGATGTTCAGGATCCGTTTGAACTCTTCCAGTACTTTATCAGCACCTCTCACATAACAAGCCGTTCCAAGACAGACCGAGATCGGATGCTCTCCCTTTGGCGTCATCGTAAAGAAAGAATAGAAAGTGACCACACCATATACATGGGCTACCGAAACATTCAGCTCTTTTGCGATGATCTCCTGAACCTCGGCAGGCAGATAGCCGAACAGGCCCTGCGCTTTGTGAAGCACGTTGATCAGCTCGCCTTTCTCATGATTAAAGGATGTACAGATATCCTTCAGCTCCTGTAGTTTCTTCTCCGATAACTTGATCTTGGCCATTTTTTAATCCTTTTGCTTTTTCAAATCCATTTCAACAAACCGTGACCGTCACGGTTTTATTCTTCCACAAACACCCCTGCACTCTTGTCAAAATACTTTGTATGAAGCAGGTGATGCGATTTTTCCCCCAGTGGTTTTCCCAGGAATTCCTTATATAGTTCGATGATGAATGGATTTTCGTGTGATTTCCGAATGGCTTTGCCTTCATCTTCGCGGTAGAGGGCGGCGGCACGCTGCTTCAGGATCTCCGAATCACCGTGATGGTAAGGCTGTCCGCCTCCTCCGATACATCCTCCTGGGCAGGCCATGATCTCGATGGCGTGGAACTGGTTTCTTCCTTCCTTGATGTCTTCAAGGAGTTTCCTGGCATTACCGAGTCCATGTGCGATCCCGATCTTGATCGGTAATCCGTCAAAATCAATGGTGGCATGACGGATGTTTTCAAATCCTCTCAGCTCTTTAAAATCAACTTTCTTAAGTTTTTTCCCGGTATAGAGTTCGTATGCGGTGCGGCAGGCAGCTTCAATCACGCCGCCGGTCGTTCCAAAAATCACGCTGGCACCGGTTGATTCTCCCATCGGATTGTCAAAGCCCTCTTCCGGCAGGGAATCAAAGTCGATGTTGGCAGATTTTATCAGGTGTGCCAGTTCACGTGTAGAAAGCGAATAATTCACATCCGGATCACCGTTCACTTTGAACTCCTCGCGCTGGCATTCATATTTCTTTGCCAGGCAGGGCATGATCGATACGACGATCATGTTTTTACGGTCGATTCCCAGTTTTTTTGCAAAATATTCCTTGGCAATGGGCCCGAACATCTGCTGGGGCGATTTGGCCGTGGAAGGAATATCCCTCAGTTCGGGAAAGTAATGTTCAAAGAAATTGACCCAGCCGGGGCAACAGGAGGTGAGCATGGGTAGCTTCACCGTCTTGTCACCCTTGAGGTAACGGGAAAGACGGTCGAGTAGTTCGCTTCCTTCTTCCATGATAGTCAGGTCGGCAGCAAAATCAGTGTCGAACACGTAGTTAAATCCGAGTCTTCTGAGTGCTGCGGCCATCTTTCCCGTTACGAGGGTGCCTGGCGCAAGGCCAAATTCTTCTCCTAATGCAGCGCGGACAGCAGGTGCTGTTTGTACAACAACGGTTTTAGTAGGGTCAGCAAGGGCATTGATGACATTGCGTGAGTGGTCAACTTCGGTCAGGGCACCGGTGGGGCAAACAGATACACATTGTCCACAGTAAGTACAGGTAGATTTCTCGAGATTCATTTCGAATGCCGGGGCCACTACTGCCATAAAACCTCTGTTGACGGCAGATAACGCGCCTACCGTCTGAACTTCATTACACATCATTTCACACCTGCGGCACATGATACATTTATCAACGTCGCGGATGATCGCAGGGGATGTGTCCTTGCGATAAGTGGATTGTTCACCCGTATAAGGGAGTTCGCGTACTCCGAGTTGCTGTGCCATGCTTTGGAGCTCGCAATTTCCGTTCTTGGCACAGGTCAGACATTCTGCAGGATGATCGGACAGGATCAGCTCCAGAACTGTTCTTCTTGCGTTCAACACCCTTATGTTGTGTGTATTCACCACCATTCCGTTTTCCACTTTGGTTGTACAGGCAGGGGCCAGGTTCCGTCTTCCCTCGACTTCCACCACACAGATGCGGCATCCGCCGGGCTTGTTTTCAATGCCAAGGTCCCTGAGTTCAAAATAACACAAAGTGGGTATATCGACACCAACGGTGCTGGCAGCCTTCAGGATGGTAGTCCCCTTTTCGGCAGTAACCGGTTTTCCGTCGATGGTAAGATGAATCATTTCCATTTCGTCCCTCCTCATCAGTTGATAAAAATTGCGCCGAATTTGCATTTCTCCATACATGCGCCACATTTGATGCATTTCTCAGGATCAATATAATGGGCAAGTTTCCGTTCGCCGGTAATGGCGTTAACGGGGCAATTGCGTGCGCAGAGGGTGCACCCGATGCATTTTTCGGCATCGATGATGTACATCATCAGCGATTTGCAGACGCTTGACCTGCATTTTTTGTCGAATACATGCTCCCTGTACTCCTCATAAAAATTTTCAAGGGTGGAAAGCACCGGATTCGGAGAAGTCTGACCTAGTCCGCAAAGCGAGGTGTCCTTGATGACGTGACTGAGGTTCCTCAGTTTGTCGAGGTCTTCGGGAGTCCCGTTTCCGCCGGTGATCTTTTCAAGAAGTTCGAATAACCTTTTGTTTCCGATGCGGCAGGGAGAACATTTCCCGCAGGATTCCTCCACTGTGAATTCAAGGTAGAACTTTGCGATGGAGACCATGCAGTTGGCATCATCCATCACGATCATCCCTCCTGACCCCATCATCGATCCGGCAGCAATAAGGTTGTCGTAATCAATGGGGATGTCGAGATGCTTTTCCATCAGGCAGCCACCCGAAGGTCCGCCGGTCTGAACAGCTTTAAAGGTTGCGCCATCCTGCAATCCTCCGCCGATCTCAAAGATGACTTCACGAAGGGTTGTTCCCATCGGGACTTCAATGAGCCCTACTTTGTTGATCTTACCAGCCAGCGCAAAGACTTTTGTTCCTTTTGACTTTTCTGTTCCGATGCCTGCGAACCATTCCCATCCTTTGTTGATGATCACGGGAACATTGGCATAGGTTTCGACGTTGTTGACGTTCGTCGGTTTTTCAAGATATCCCGATTCGGAAGGGAAGGGGGGCTTCACGGTAGGTTCACCGCGGAGGCCTTCCATCGAATGGATCAGAGCGGTTTCTTCACCGCACACGAAAGCACCGGCGCCATATCGTATCTCAATTTCGAAATTAAAACCGGTTCCCAATATGTTTGTTCCGAGGAATCCCCATTCCGATGCCTGTTTCATGGCAATTTTAAGCCGTTCGATGGCCAGCGGATATTCGGCGCGGATGTAGACGAGCCCCTTGCTGGCACCGGTGCAATAGCCATTGATTGCCATCGCCTCGATCACTGAATGCGGGTCTCCTTCGAGCACGGACCGGTCCATAAATGCACCGGGATCTCCTTCATCGGCATTGCACACAACGTATTTCTGATCCGCTTTGACCCTGCGGGTAATGTCCCATTTCAGTCCGGTCGAAAAGCCTCCTCCGCCACGTCCACGCAATCCCGATTTTTTTATAATCTCAATGGCAGCTTCCGGGCTGAGTTCAGTCAATACCTTTCCCAACGCCAGGTAACCGTCGCGTTCAATATATTCCTCGATCCTTTCCGGGTCAATGACGCCGCAATTCCGTAGTGCTATCCTTAGCTGTTTCTTTGCCACCTCTTCGTTCCTCCGTTATTTGCTGTCGATAGTTTCGTAATCCCTTGCAATGATGCCTTCAACCGTTTCCCCTTTCCGAATGTACCGTTCAATGATCTCGTCGGCCTTTTTGGTTGTAACAAAGCCGAAGACAACCGGCTCTTTGCCCGGTATTGTTACCTCAATGGTTGGCTCTGCATAACAGTAGCACATGCAGCCTGTCTGCGTGACCAGGGCGTGGATGTTTCTCTTTTCGAGTTCTTCCTTCATGTAATCCATAACCGGCCTGGCACCGGATGCAATTCCGCAGGTAGCCATTGCAACCTTGACCTGGATGATGCTGTCGGGATTTGCCTTGTCTGACCGGGCAGATGTCTGTGCCTTCAGATCATCCCTGAGTCTTTGCAGATCTTTTAGTGAAGTGATTCTGGTCATAATGCCTTGTTTCCTCTTTTTGTCCGAATTCTGATTCCTCTCTGAAGAAAGAAATGATTGAATTCGGATGCAAAAGTAGTAAAGTTAATTTTAATTAACAAGAAAATTTGTTAAATAATTCACAATGTTAATAAAATAACAAGAATTGTTGAAAACCCAGTTGAGGATGTGAGATGCGAGATGCGAGATGTGAGATGACGGTAGTAGGCTGTTTCCTTTAAGTTACGATAGAATAGGTTCCGTGTCCAACCAAGCTTCAACCAAGCTTGAAACCAAGCTATAACCAAGCAAGCCTAGTTTTACCTTGGTTACAGGATGGTTTCAAGCTGGTTCCAGGAAGGTTGCACAAGGTTTCCCTGGCAATGGTATGCTGAAGAAATGCTGAATAGATGATGAAACTTACCGGATGTCAGGGAGGTACAGGCGCAGAAGTACTAAAACCTGATTAATTAAAATGTACAGGATCCTTTTTTATCCTGTTTATTTAATAATCTTCTTGGTATCTTTCTCAAGGATCAGGTTCAGGGCTTTCACGTAGATCTTCTCGGCAAGAACAATGTTTTTTACTGTAGCTCCGCCTTCAATCCAAACCGTCGCTTTTACGATGAGTGAAGTTCCACCTTCATTATAATAGGGTGTAACCAGGAGAACGTCCTTGGAGATCATATTTAACAGGAGCAGTTTATCCTGGGAACTGGAACTATCCTCGATGGGCCAGTTTACGGAGAAGACCAGGTAGCGGTTATCTTTACTGAGGTCGATGTAGATGTTGTAGGTATCCTTGATTTGAATATAGGTGGCATCCGTCTTCAGGATCTCATAAAAAGAGTTTTCAAAAATGGCCTTGACCATCTCGATTGTAACATTTTCCTTGGAGACGATGAGGCCTGGTTCTGTCTGTACCTGGGCAGTGAGCCTGAGGGTAGAGACAGAACACAAGAACAGGGCAAGCACAATGATCCTTCTCATGAAAAACTATTTTTCAAGAACAGTTGAATAAAAAAAAAACAATTTATTTTTTAGAGGCCAGTTCCTTCTTTTCCTTCCTTCTTCTTTTCCACGTGATCAGGTCGTAGGCGATCGGCGTGGCATTGAATACCGAAGAATAGGTCCCGGAGATAACCCCGATCAGCAAGGCGAACATGAATCCCCTCAACACCTCACCGCCGAAGATAAAGATCACAATCAGAACCACGAGGGTGATACCTGAAGTGTTGATAGTTCTTCCAAGTGTGCTGTTGATGGCGGCGTTGATGTTATTTGAAAGTTCCCGCTTGGGATAGAGGTGCGTATATTCACGGATCCTGTCGAAGATGATAACCGTATCCATGATGGAATACCCGATAATGGTCAGCAGGGCCGCAATGAACGACTGGTCGACCTCCATGCCGAAGGGCAGGATGCCATGGAACAGGGTAAATGCAGTGATGATAATCAGGGTATCATGGAACAGTGAGATCACACCGCCAAGTCCGTATTGCCAGTTCTTGAACCGGATGGCGATGTAGATAAAGATGATGACCAGTGAGAAGAATACGGCAAATACAGCCTGCCAGATCAGGGCATAGGAGATGGTCGGGTCAACCCGCTGATGGCTTAACTCGCCGATGATCTTCTTCGGATCGTTCGACTTGTAATCTTCGAGTGTGATCGGTTTCTGATAGGAACCCCTGACACCTGCAAATACCCTTGCGTTGACGATCGAGTCGGCTGACTGTGACTTATCGTTGATCATGAATTTCGTGGTGATCTTGACCTGGTTCCTGGGGCCGAAAGTCTTCACTTCAGGGGCTTCGCCAAGCACCTTGCCAAGGTCTGTACGCAGTTTGTTGGTCGAAACATTCTGATCGAAACGAACCACATAACTTCTTCCTCCTGTGAAATCCAGTCCCGGATCCAGTCCGCGGATGAAGATGCTGAAGATACCGGGAATGATGATGCAGATCGAGAGGATGTACATCTTCTTTCTGAGTCCGATAAAGTTGATATGGGTGTTCTGAAAGGCATTCTGTGTGTACTTGTTCCCGGTGGTGATGTTCATGTTCCGGTCGAGCATCCACTCAAAACAGAGGCGTGCAATAAAGATGGAGGAGAACAGGGAGAGAAGCAGACCAAGAACAAGGGTTGTTGCAAATCCCTGTACAGGGCCTGAACCAAAGATATAGAGAACAATACCGGTAAGAATGGTGGTGACGTGGCCGTCGATGATGGCCGACAGGGCATGGTGGAAACCATCCTTGACCACGAGCCGCAGGCCTTTCCCCGCTCGCATTTCTTCACGCATTCGTTCATAGATAATAACGTTCGAGTCGACCGCCATGGCGAGTGTCAGCACAACACCGGCGATACCAGGAAGGGTGAGAACTGCGCCAATGGAGGCGAGCACACCGAAGAGGAAAAATACGTTGGCAAAAAGTGCAATGTCGGCAACGTGTCCTGCCCCGTTATAATAGAGCGACATGTATAACAGCACCCCGATGAATGCGATGATGAATGAGATCAGACCGGCAGAGATGGATTCACGGCCGAGTGAGGGTCCTACCTCTTCTTCTGCCACGATCCTTGCCGGAGCCGGGAGTTTACCCGCTTTAAGGATGTTTGCAAGGTCCTGCGCCTCTTCAACGGTCATGCTGCCGCCGCTGATGGAGGAAGAACCGTTGGGGATCTCGCCTTTGACGTTGGGATAGGAATAGACATATCCGTCGAGGACGATGGCAATCTGTTTCCCGATGTTGTCGCCGGTGAGCCGTTTCCAAACCCGGGCGCCTTCACCGTTCATCGACATCGAAACTTCGACCTCTCCGTTCTGGCTGTAATCCTGGCGGGCATTTGTGATCACATCTCCTCCCATCGCCGGCGTGCCGTCGCGGGAAGTTACCTTTAATGCAACCAGGTCGAGGATCTCTTTCTGATCGGTCCTTGGCTTGTTGATCCATGCGAACTTCACATCACGTGGAAAGATGCTTCTGACAAGGCGCATCATATAATTGACACGTGCCGTATCCTTGATCATGGAGCGGCCAACCATGGCAGTCTGACCCTGCTCATACTTCCCTTCCTTGTTCTGGTAGATGGGTGGGTTCAGGTAAGTGAACAGGGGGTTTGTCTTGGCAGATTCTTCAATGGATTTATTGCGTTTGGCATTGATGCCTTTTGATGCGGTGTCTTTTCCAAGCTGTTTCAGCAAGGCATTTTCTTTTTTTCCTGTATCGGCTTTGGCGACTACTTTTTTCTCCGCAACCTCTTTTTTGGTCTCTTTCTCTTTCTTTGCAGTTTCTTTTTTGCCGGTCTCTTTCTTTTCGGCTACTGTAGGCAATTTTTCTACAGCTTTTGCAACATGGGTTGTATCCTTCTTCAGGCTGTCTGACATCGTGGTATCGCCGCCGGTGCTGAGGATGGAGATAAGTTTTTTATTGGCTTCGTTGAAGGAAGCGGCAAGGTCAGGAAACTGGTAGGTTTCCCAGAACTCGAGCTGTGCAGTACCCTGCAGGAGTTTACGGACACGCTCAGGCTCCTTGATCCCGGGAAGCTCGATCAGGATACGGCCGGCTGTCTGCAGCTTCTGGATGTTGGGCTGGGTAACACCGAACCTGTCAATACGGGTGCGGAGGATCTGGAAGGTACGGTCGATCGCTGCGTTGGTTTCATCACGGAGGATTTTGATCACCTCGGGATTTGTGGAATTATAATTAATTCTGTCTTTTAATTCAACGGTATTGAAGATCGATGCAAGCTTGGCATTCGGATCCGTTTCCTTGAAAGCCTGGTCAAACAGATCAACGAAGTCGGCCGTACTGCTCTTCTCTTTTTCAATTGCTTTCTGCAGGGCCTTTACAAAAATCGGGTTCTGGCTGTTTCCGGATAAGGCACGGATGATCTCGGGAACGGATACATCCATCGTAACGTTCATACCGCCTTTTAAGTCAAGTCCCAGGTTGATCTCGCGTTCACGAACATCCTTCAGGGTGTATTTCTTGATCAGCATGTTGAATACCGTGACATTTGCCATGGAGTCATTGAAATATTCAAGCCTGGATTTTACCAATGAATCGTAAATGAACTCCTGGCGCAATGAGTTTCCTTTTGCAAGTTTTACCGCCATATCCTTTACTAACGGGGCTGTCGAGTAATCGTCAGCTTTGGTCTGGTACCTCCAGCTGATAAATGTGAAGGAAAGCTGAAACAAACAAACTAAAGCAAAAATGACCGCGAAAAATTGAACCGTACCTTTATTCTGCATGAGACTCTGATTTTAAATAAATTAGATCTGATTTTTAAACCCTTCTTTTTTAGAGCCTGCAAAAATAGAATTTTCTTGCGAATTAAACAACTAAGATTGGCAGAATAACGGAAATTGGTAGCTGGAAACCGGAAAAGGATGCTGGATGCTGGATAGCTGGATAGCTGGATGCCGGATGCTGGATAGCTGGATGCTGGATAGCTGGATGCTGGATGCCGGATGCTGGATAGCTGGATGCTTGATGCTGGATGCTCGATACTGGATGCTGGATGCTGGATGCTGCCTGCCTGCCGCAGGCAGGGATGCTGGAAAATGAAATCTTGAGATAATTATTATCTTAATTCCGATATCCAATACCCGGTATCTTATAACTGTTATCTGTTATCTGATCTCTGTTATCTGATTTCTGACTTCTGATTTTCTAAGGTCTTTCGTTTTATTATGAATCTCCGGTTTTGTATTTTTACAGAATAATATTCCTTTATGGTAGAAAAAATAGCAACAAAACAAGGAACATCGCATGTGATCGATCCCGGACTATGTACCCGATGTGACCTGTGCGTCATCATTTGTCCAGCCGGGATCCTTGCCCGGAATGAACACAAAGAAGTTTATTTCAAGCCTGAGAAAGTGGATGTCTGTATCCGCTGCGGTCACTGCATGGCCATGTGTGAGACAGCAGCGATCGCCATTGAAGGGCTGTCGTATGAAGATAATTTCAGGCCTCTGCCTCCTGTAAACTGGAACCATGCTGCATTCATGGATTTTCTGCTTACCCGGAGGTCCGTGAGGGTGTTCAGGGACAAACCGGTTCCGATGGAGGAGCTGCAGAAGATCGTTGACGCGCTTGCAACGGCCCCTTTCGGTGTTCATCCTGATAACGTCGAGATCACGGTAGTGAATGACAGGAGCCTGATTGTAAAGGCATTTCCATACATGGCGAAGGTATACCTGCAGCTGGGAAAGATTCTCCGGGTTCCTGTCATCGGCTGGTCACTCCTGAAAATCATGCCGAAGGAGACGGCGAACACCCTGGTCAATTTTATCGCTCCCCACATTAAAAAAGGACTGTATGATGGTTCTTCAGGAATAGACGACATCACACGAAATGCCCCTGCAATGATCCTGTTCCATGCTCCGAAAGGGGCAGAGGAGCATACCGTGGATGCCCATATTTACCTGACCTATGCATTGCTGGCGGCTCATTCGCTGGGGCTTGGAGCCACTGCCATCGGTCTGATCGGGCCGGCGGTAAACCAGAGCAAGCCTTTACGGAAGATGTTCAGGATCCCGGCCGAAAATGAAGTCGTGGAATCGATGATCGTGGGTTATCCCCGGTTTCCATTCAAAAAGGCCATCGTAAGACCGAGGACGAAAGTGACGTTTATTTCTTAGATGTTATGCATTAATTTAGTGCAGCGGAATCAGCATTTCTCTCCCTTCCTATTTACACTAATTTAATGCTATCATAATGTTTATTTAACTCTGGCAGACCGGTGTAAAGGTACCTTTGCGGAAACCCCGGTAACATGAAAATCAATTCCTGCCAGTTCAACGATTCCTACTTTCCGATCATGGATGGCGTAGGGATGACCGCGCACAATTATGCCCATTGGATGAATGTAAAACACGGGAATGCCAGCCTTGTGGCACCCAATGTGAATGACTACAAAGATCGTGTTGATTATCATGTTATCCGGTTCAAGTCAGTCCTTTTACCCGGGATGAACCCTTACCGGGTCGGACTCCCGATGATTGATTTCAAATTCAAGAAAAAACTTGCGAAGAACAATTTTGACATACTCCATGCACATTGTCCCTTTATCAGCGGACAACTGGCACTGAAACTTGCAAGGAAGCTTGATATTCCGGTCGTTGCTACCTTCCACACCAAATACCGGGACGATTTCAAGAAGGCTTTGTCGGGAGAAATGTTTGTTGAATTCCTGATGACCATGACGATGGATTTTTATAACCGGGTTGATGTCGTGTGGGTTCCCAACCGGGCAACGGGTGAAACACTTAAGGAATATGGCTTCACGGGTGTGTATGAAATCATGCCCAACGGAACCGACTTTGATATCCCGGAAAAAGGACAATATCTGAAATACAGGCGTAAGGGACTTGAGGAAATCGGGGCTGACAATGATGATTTCGTTCTCCTTTTTGTTGGCCAGCACCGGTGGGAGAAAAATGTCAGGACCATATTGGAATCCCTGAAGATCCTGAAGGAGAAGAAAGTGTCGTTTAAAATGGTCTTTGCAGGAGAAGGTTATGCTGCAAAGGAAATGAAAACCATGGCCCGGCAGTACGGGGTTGCCGATCATGTTCTCTTTCAGGGGGTGATCACAGAACGGTCAAAAATGAAACATCTCTTCGCCTGTGCAGACCTCTTCGTTTTTCCTTCGATTTATGATAATGCCCCGCTTGTCATGCGTGAAGCAGCTGCATTTGACGTTCCTTCCGTTGTCGTCAGGAATACCTCTTCTGCAGAAGGGATCCTCGAGAATGTAAATGGTTTTCTCATCAGCAACAGCGCAGAATCGCTGGCAGAAAAGATCATCGAACTGAAGGCAAATCCTGCTTCCATAAAGCGTGCAGGGGAAGGAGCCCGTAAGTCCATCTACCGACACTGGGATTCCATCATTGATGAAGTCAATATAAAGTATGAGGAAATCATCAACCGGCACCATTCAAATCACGATATCAAATCATTTCTCGAAGTGCATGATTATGAAAAAGCAGTTGCCCTGTAGTAGCAGGAGAAGGATTTATTCCGGCTTCTTTTCAGCACTTTCCTGTCATGGAATTTTTTTATGGAAGCAAACACAAAGATGCTGAAAACAATACTGGATGAGATCGAGAGCGGATTCGTCATCCTGAAGATTGTTTTTGAGAGGAAAAATATGCCCGCAGATTTCACAATACTCGAAGTGAATGTTCCCTTTGAAGAAATTACAGGGATTTCATTACATGACTATATAGGATTAAACTATTCCTCCGTAAAACAGGATCTCGATTTCCTTGGTTTCGACTGGCTGGAAGAGTTCATCTCGCTTTCCGCCGAAAAGAAATTCCGGAACAGGGAGAATCTAGGGGAAGGAGATCCGATACACTTGCGGATCCGTACTTTTATCCCCCAGCCCGGCTACCTGGCCATCCTTGTTTCTGATGTTGCATCGGGAAGAAAGCTTGAAAGGGGAACAGGAATGGAGGATCAGCGGTTCAGGTCGCTGCTTGAAAACTTCAACGATGGATTCCTGTTCTTCTCCACAGACGAAAGAATCACATCGGTCAGTTCAAATATTCCGGAAATGACAGGATATACAGAAGATGAGTTAAAACTATCCAATGAACTCTCCTTTCTTCTTACCGAGGACAAGCATAAGATGAAGGAAGCCATCCATCATGTTCTGATTCAGCCCCGCCTGGCATCAGAATTGGAATTCCAGGTGACCCGTAAGGACGGAACCCGGCTCTGGTTTGAGGGCACATTCCACAATATGCTACAGGCAAAAGGGGTCAATTCAATCGTTTTGAAGATTAAAGAGATCACGAGGAGGAAAAAAGAAGAATTTGAATTTTACCAGATAACATCCCAGTTATTGAGTAATTACCCCATATAAGGGACAGAATAGTTGACACGATTTGAACACCAAAGAACAAAATGGAAAAAGTGTAGAAGCCAAAAAAAAACAAGATCCGTCAGAGGGAAGAGGGTATTGATGGTTTACCTATCCTCCGCGGAATGTTCGTTTGCCCTAAGTCAATAACAGGCAGGCGGGTATCAAAGACCTCTCCTTCCCTCAGATCTGTAGAAGAAGCTCCAATAGCTTACTCGTTGCAGGAAGAGCGAAACTGAGGTGTAAATTGAGGGGGCAGGATTGATTTCCTTTAAGAGAACGGTTTGTGACTCTCTGGGCGTGTGTCATTCAGTCGCACAGCTATTGCCTCATAAGGGAATAAACGATCCTCCAGGGATTTGAAGTTGGATCCTTCCACTCTGTGCGTCGACACCAGCACATTCCCATTGGAAGGTATCGGCAGGAATATTTTTGATATCTTATTTCTGAAATTCAGGAGTACAAGAACGCTGTCGTCTCCCAGGATCCGGAGAAATGCAAGTATCCCGTTTCCACCTTTTATCAGGGGTACCCAATCGCCAGATTGAAGGGTTTCTGTTTCGTTGCGCAGTCGGATCAGTTGTCTGTAAAGGTTCAATAACGATGCCGGATCTGATGACTCTGTTTCTACATTTAATTCAGGAAATTCAGGGTTTACCGGAAGCCAGGGGCTGGCTTCGGAAAAGCCCGCATTTTTTCCGGGAGTCCATTGCATGGGTGTACGGGCCCGGTCTCTTCCCTTGAAAAGAGGCCAGAATTTCTTACCGAGCGGATCGACGATCTGCTTTTTTGTCAGCCGTCCGTTTGTCATCCCGATCTCCTCACCATAATAAATAAATGGAGTACCTTTTACCGTCAGCAGGAGAACGGCTAGAAGCTTCGACTTTTCGTAAAAATTCTTTTTCTTCCCGAACCGGCTATTGCTCCTGAAAAGATCGTGATTGGAAAGGACATTGCAGGCCCAGCCATTTACAGGGATGTGGTCATACCACGTTGTAAGACAGGCACAGACTTTCCTGGCATTCCAGGGCTGGAACATCAGTGAAAAATCAAAAGCAAGATTTATCGCGTCATCACCTGATCCGAGGTAACCAGCAGAACGGGCAGGATCACCGGGTGGAAGTGAGTAGATCTCACCGACGCACATACGGTCAACATATTCATCCAGCAGTTTTCGCAGGAGATGGGTGATCCTGATAGATTTTGGACGGTTCCTGGTGTAAACATGTTTCTGGATCCAGGGAATCCCGAAGAAGAGGGGATTATTCCTGAACTTTTTATCCTTTACGATCATGTTGATCACATCCAGCCTGAACCCGTCAACACCGAGATCGAGCCAGAACCTGACTTCCTTAAAATAGGTGTTCCTGAGCTCCTTATTCCGCCAGTTCAGATCGGGCATCTCTTTCAGGAAGGAATGAAGATAATACTGTCCGGTAGGTTTGTCATATTCCCATGCACTGCTTCCGAATGCCGATCTCCAGTTATTGGGTTTGCCCCTGAAGAGTCCATCGCGCCAGATATACCAGTCGCGTTTGGGATTATCCCTGGAGGAACAGGATTCGATGAACCAGGGATGTTCGACCGAGGTGTGGTTCATGACCAGGTCCATTATGATCCGTATCCCGCGCTCATGGGCTTCCCTGAGAAGAGACCTGAAATCCTCCAGGTCGCCAAAAACAGGATCAATCGTCCGGTAATCGGAAATATCATAACCGAAATCATGCATGGGTGATTGATAGAGCGGGGAGATCCAGATTGCAGAAATACCAAGTTCTGAAAGGTATTCCAGTTTCCGGATGATGCCCCGGATATCGCCGATCCCGTCATTGTTGGAATCATAGAAGCTGCGGGGATAGATATGGTAGAAGACCCCATGCTTCCACCAGACCGTGTGGTTATTGCTTTGTATCATTATTCGGGATGAACAGTTCCGGTGAGTCCGACTTGCTGCAGGAAGCGTTTGATGATAATTTCCTTGTTGTACTGCTTCGCTCTTCTCAGCGCATTCTCCCGGAATTCTGCCTGTGTGGTTTTATCCCTGAAAAAACCATTCATTTTCTCAATGAATTCGGGATTGGAATTTACAAGGTATCCGTTGGTCCCCTCCAGGATGATATCTTTAGGCCCTTTGGTTTTACAGGCAATTACAGGCAGTCCGCAACTCAGGGCTTCGAGGACTACACAGCTGAAAGTATCAAACCTGGATGGAAGGATCAGAAGATCAGCGGAGGAATAAATGCCGGGCAGTTCAGTATGGTCGACCCATCCAAGGAAAATTGCTTCCGGCAGGGCTTCCCTGAGCTCGTTTTCAGCCGGCCCGGTACCGGCCACGATCAGTTTCAGATTTGGAAAAGTCTCTTTCAACCCACTTACGATCTCCGGCAATTCCATGACCCCTTTTTCATGGCTTATCCGTCCGGCAAATAAAACCACAGGATCGCTCTCCTGAACCCCGGGGAAATCCTTTCTCGAATCCTTCCCTGGAACAAAATTCTCATCTGCCCAGTGAGCTGTGGGATGAACCGTTTCCGGTTCAAACCCCATCTCCCTGCCGGTGAGCCATTTTGCCTGGTCGGAGTTAAGCACGAACAATCCGTCGAAGGATTTGTAGAAAGCGCGGAGAAGGCGCCTGAAGCGGTTAAGATTTCCACGGTCGAGGTCGAGCACTTTTTTTGCAAACATGACCCAGTCCGTGTGAAGGTAAAAATAGGAGGTGACGGAGTAGGCGTTCTTCAGGTATAAAGCAGCGAGACCCATAGGCCCTTCCGTTGAACAGATCAGCCGGTCGTATTCGCCGTCATGAAAAATATGATGGATTTCAAGGTAGTCCGGAATCCGGATCGACTGTTCCCGGTAAAGGGGCAGGTTGTATTCAGCCACCGGTTTCATTACAATGAGATGATCGTCTGGTTCGATGGTATTGCTGCAAACCATGATGTCGATGGGTAAATTCCTGGATTTGATCTCATCATGCATCGATTTGAGTACCATCGAAACCCCATTGTTGTCGCCAAAGGTGTCGGTAAGCCAGAGCATTTTCTTCGGATGTTCAAGTTTGCCGATCTTTTCGGAAAACGTCTGCAACAGGGGACGTGTGGTATAAAGGACACGGGAACTGGTAAAATGTGCTGCAAGGATCAGCGCTGAACCCAGGAGCGGGAAAGAAAGTCCATCCAGAAGATCAGGAATATTAGGGAGTTCCATCCGGTCTTCCGGTTTTGTTGCAATTTTCCGTGTGTTCTCCAGAAGAGCCCTGAACTCACTGGGAATCTCAAAATGGTTGATCAGGTTATTCAGTGTAATATCCATGCCATTTTCCTGTTGACGGATCTTTTCAACCTTTACATTCAGTCTGCCGAACAGAATCGAATTCAGTTTATGGTAGATGGAGGCAATGTTTTCCTTGTAGTTATCAACGATACGGTCGGATGAACTGGTATAGTTTGCCGCGATCTTCAAAGCATCATCGAATACCGGTTTGTATACCCTTGGGACGAATAGGCGCTTTGTAAACCCGGGGGCTTTTCCCAGAAAAGAGTTGTGAAACACCTCAACGAAATTCATCGTCACCTTGTGTCGCTGAAGCTCGGCAAAACCATTGGATATAAGCAGGGCAATGATCTTCTCCTGGTCTGACCCTTTATGAAGAAGGATCCTGAGCATGCCCGGATCCGTCCGGTAAAGTGCGATCTGGCAGACATAATCAAGGAAGGCAATGGTGAGTTTTTCGCTGTTCTGGTGAGAACCGTAAGGTGCCATTCTTCCCTCCCGGAGCGCTTCAAGCGCCAGTTCCGACCTCGTACTGGTTTCCAGTCTTTTTCTCAGCTCCGGAATATAAAGGTAAGTGCCGGTCATTCCCGAGAAAATCCCCATGTGGCTGTCGGACCCGCCCGACATCGACTTCTTATATGGATTCCTGCAATATTTTAACGGATCGATTCCCGTTTCCGAAGCCAGGGTATCAATCATCTCAGGGGTAATGCTTTCGAGCCAGACCTTGACCAGCATGTTCTGCCAGGTATCCCGCTGACCGTTGAGGACTTCAAAACGCTCAAAGACCAGGAGCATTTTTGAGAAAAAACTGAAAGGAGGTGTTCCTTTAATACTATAATGGTATAAGGGATGGGCCCAGATCGTAGGGATATCATTTTGAAAGGCGAACTCCTGGAAAGCATAAACGTTTTTCCGGACCTTCATCATCATCTTCTCCTGATCTTTTGTAAAACCGTAGGCCAGGACATGAATACCGATATCGAAATCGGGCACGGTGACGCTGAATTCGGCACCTGTCAAAATATCGATGCCCTTTTCCCTTAATTCATAGCAGGAGCGTGTATTATTGTGATTTGTGATGGTAAGTGTATCACAATCATTCTTCATCAGGGTTTCCATCAGCTGCTCGGAGCTGGTCCATGTTTCAGGGAGGTTCAGGATCCTTCCGAGAAGTTCATCCGGAACGTCGCTGTTATGGTCATGGCAATGAAGATCTATTTTCAGGATTTCATCAGAAGGGAATCTGGCTTTTTGTGTTGACAGGAAGTCAGATAGTTCATGAAACAGTTCGTCCTGAAAGGTATTTATTTGTTTTTCAGTATTATTCATCTTAGCCTGGTACCATAAAACAGACAAAATAAGGGCAAGGAGATTACATGAATGTGAACAGAATGATAACAAATCATTAAATGGAACCTTTTCATTTGGCTATCTCAGATTTTATCATTCCGGAATTGGATGATACCTAAATCCTTGCAGATTTGGTTTTGGTCAGAGAAAGTGTTAATAATAAATTATAAGTGTCTTGTTTGCGACAGGTAGAGAAATAACCAAACTTTTTACATTTGCTTACCAATTTACTGACGTATGTTCGGACTTGATGCCGTTTACACGGTGTTTCTCATTTTATGCATCCTTGCCGCAGTTGCATTCGAATTCATTAACGGGTTTCATGATACTGCCAATGCAGTCGCCACGGTTATCTACACCCACTCACTCAAACCTACGGTGGCCGTGGTATGGTCCGGCTTCTGGAATTTTATTGGTGTGAATGTAGGCGGGATCGCGGTTGCCATTGGTATCATCAATCTTCTTCCCACCGAGGTAATGATAGATCAGAACCTTTCTCACAACATCGCCATGATCCTTTCCTTGATACTGACGGCGATCATCTGGAATCTTTCCACATGGTACTTTGGGATCATCGGCTCTATTTTCGGAGTCGGCCTTGCATTCATGATCCTGCCTGGCAGCCATTCTGTAGCCCTAAACTGGTCGAAGGTCATTGAAGTCGGGCTTTCCCTGCTGATTTCTCCTGTTTTTGGATTCGGGTTTGCCTTGTTATTTATGCTTTTACTTAAAAAGGTTATTAAAAACAAAGAGATATTTACAGAACCACAGGGGAAGAAGCCGCCTCCCATCTGGATCCGGAGCATCCTTGTACTTACATGCACCAGTGTGAGCTATGCGCATGGATCCAATGACGGACAGAAGGGGGTAGGGTTGATCATGCTGATCCTCATTGCTTTTGCCCCTGCATTTTTCGCACTCGACAGGAACAAGGTTCCTGCGGATCTCAGGATGGACGTAAGAAAGATTGAATTCACGCTGAATAAAATGGATACGACTGCGTTGCATGAAGCCGAACTCAATGATTATCATGTTGTACAGGCAAATATAGCGTCAATTGTCAAAGGGTTGCAGGGCGTCGTTTCATTTGATAAGATGGATAAAAAGGAAAACTTTAAGATCAGGAAATCCATTATTCTGATCGGTAAAAAAATTGACGGGATTTTAAAAAACGCGGATAAGAAAGCGAAAGCCTTTCTCAGGCCGGTGGATATGACAATCCTGAGATCAAATGTAAAAAAGATCAGATCGCATACAGAATATGCTCCCCGATGGGTAATCCTGATTGTATCCCTTTCGCTTGGTTTGGGAACCATGATCGGGTGGAAAAGAATTGTGGTAACGATAGGAGAAAAAATCGGGAAAACCCACCTTACTTATGCACAGGGAGCCATTGCAGAGATCATTGCTGCCAGTACGATCGGAGTTTCTACCAAATTCGGATTACCAGTAAGCACAACACATGTCCTTTCCTCCGGTGTGGCAGGTGCGATGGTTGCAGGGGAAGGGAGGCAAAACCTCCAGATGAATACAATAAAGAATATCCTTACAGCCTGGTTGTTCACACTGCCGGTCACGATTGTACTGTCGGGTGGTCTGTTTTTATTGTTTCGCCTGATCATGAAATGAAATTTTCATTCATAAAATGAGTTAATGTTATTCGCAATACTGAAAAATGGAAAAAGCAGAAAATAATGTTGACCTCTCGTTCCTTGAAACAATTGTTCTTCTTGCTTTAAGTGATAAGGGATGGTTCGGGAACTCAGAGCAGCGCATCAAATTCGGATTGGCCGGGGCCGTTTTGTTTGAACTGGAGCAATCCGGGAGAATCGAAATAAACGGGATTCTTGTCCGCGTTGTCAAAACTGAAGAAACCGGGGATAAAGTGATCGACTCAGCACTTGAAGTGTTGGGGAAATCCAAAAAAGAACTGACCCTTAAAAAGGCCATTCAGCGTATCGTCTATAAAAGCGGACTGAAATGGAAATCCTTGCTGAAGAATCTCATTAAGAAAAATATCCTTGTAAAAGAAGACTACAGGTTTCTCCTGATTTTCTTTCAGGATAAATATCCACTGGTTAATGTTCAAATCAAAAAACAGATTGTGGCAAATCTGTATTCGAAAGTCATGGGTGAACAGGAATTATCAGCCGTTGATATGATGTTGATGGCAGTTATGCGTACGTGCAGGATGATTGACAAGAATTTTTTACTCCAGGAACATTTTCTGAAAGTCAGGATCAAGATTAAGGAGATCACCGAATTTAAAGAACCGTTAACAGAAACTTCACAAAAAATCAAGGATATCCAGGAGGCGATCCGCCTTGCGATCATGTCGTCGAATGTGAGTATTCATAATTGAGTGTAAAGTTTATAAAGTTCATAAAGTTCATAAAGTTCATAAAGTATAAAGTGTAATTCCTTCTATTCCAGCATCCAGCATCCAGCATCCAGCATCCAGTATCCAGCATCCAGTATCCAGCATCCAGCATCCAGTATCCAGCATCCAGCATCCAGCATCCAGCATCCAGCATCCAGCATCCAGCATCCGTTCACAATTTGTTAACATAACGGTAATGCACTGTTAACACGAGGCTTTGTTAACCGCTATATTTTTGCTGCATAAAAATCAATCTCATAAAGAACATGAAAAAACTCTCTCTCTCAATTTTAACACTGGGAATGATATTGTTCCTGGCCCCTTCCCAGGCAGTAAAGGCTCAGAGCGGCACTGACACGCTGGCACCCCAGGTAACCACGCTTCACGACAAGGTCGTAGGAGTGGAAGAAAGACTTGCAACAGCAGAATCAAGTCTGGACAAACTGACAAAAATCAAACTGTCAGGTTACATCCAGGCGCAGTGGATTAACTATGAACAATCGAGTGTTTACCCGGGTAACTATTTTATGATCCGCAGGGCACGTATCAAATTCACGTATGAACCTGTTAATGGTATTAATTTTGTATTACAGCCCGATTTTCAACCGGGGAACATCACCATCAAAGATGCTTACGTTCAGGCCAACGATCCCTGGATCAAGACCTTCTCCCTGTGGGCTGGTAAATTCAACAGGCCCAATTACGAAGTTGAATATTCATCCAGCAGCCGCGAAGTTCCCGAACGTTCGCGCGTGATCCGTGCGATCTATCCGGACGAAAGGGCGATCGGCGCAAAACTGGAGATCAATCCCCAGAAATTTCCACTGAAAATCCAGCTGGCCATTTTCAATGGCAACGACGGGATTTCAATCACCAATCCCGCTTTCAATTACGGTACAAACACCTATGACGCCCCGACTACTGTTGGGCAGAACACCGATTTTGACAATGCAAAGGATTTCATGGGACGTGTCACCTATGCTTTCAGATTCGGAAGGGTTGGCGGACTAACCATCGGTGCCCATGCTTATTATGGCAAGATCAAGGCCAACAGCCTGGATGTGCTGAATTCAGATTATACCTATAACAAAACGAACAGCAGCATTGGCGCAACTGTGCCGAAGCAGTGGATAGGATTTGAAGGACAACTCTACCTGGATGTCCTGGGCGGACTCGCACTGAAAGGTGAATACATCTGGGGTGTGAACTCAACACCGGGATACTCCGCAAGCGCTTCTGTTAAATCATCTTCTACTACCGGAATAACCGATACACTTGTTGTTTCTAACCTCACCACTACATACATTAAGAGCGCTCCTGCAATTTCCAGGAAGTTCAGCGGATACTATGTGTACCTTGTAAAAAACATCGGCAAACGCAACCAGATCGCTGTACGATATGACTATTACAACCCGAATACCGGGATCGGAAACGACAAGATCGGAACCAAGGACGGCAGTTATGATGCCAAGGTAGCCGATGTTACGAAGACGACCAAGACCGATTACAGCGGCTCAGGTCCTGTTGTTGAAACCAAAACGATGACAAAAACCACCACGGCCAACTCACTTACTTCGGGTACCGCCGATATCGCTTACGGAACCTGGACCTTTGCCTATTCCTATTTTTTCACCGAAAACATCAAGTTCATGGTAGGGTACGAAATGCCGATGAACAAAAAAGTAGGTACCAATGATAAAGGTGTAGGAAATGTTGTTACTTCCTATACCGTAAATAATGTAAAGAGCACCTACGACTGGAGCCAGGCGGTAAAGCAGAACATTCTGACCGTTCGGTTGCAGGTAAAATTTTAAAAGAATTGTATAAAGAGTTAATTTTGAAAAGTTAAAAATACGAATCATGAAAAGATCAAACATAATAACAACGATGGCAGGTGTGATCCTCCTTGCAATGATCACCTTCGCCTTCATGCCTGCTCCCAAGAAAATCACCATCAAAGGATCCGATACCATGGTGATCCTTGCCCAGAAATGGGCAGAGGTCTATATGAAATCGCACCCCGAAGTGACCCTCCAGGTAACCGGCGGCGGATCAGGAACCGGTATCTCGGCCCTTATTAACGGGGCAACCGATATCTGCAATTCCAGCCGTCCGATGAAACAAAGCGAAATCGACAAGCTGAAGGAACGTTACGGTTCACTGGGTGTTGAGATCCGTTGCGCAAAAGACGGTATCACGGTCTACCTGAACGAATCGAACCCCGTAAATGAGCTCACGATCAAACAACTGAGCGGAATTTACACCGGAAAGATCAAGAGCTGGAAAGAAGTGGGCGGTCCGGATGAGGCTATCAAGCTTTACGGACGTGAAAACAGTTCTGGAACTTATGTTTTCTTCCAGGAGAACGTGGTAAAAGGTGACTATGCAGCCAGCTGCCAGACACTTCCCGGAACCTCTGCTGTTGTAAATGCCGTGAAGAACGATAAATTCGGAATCGGATACGGTGGTGCAGCCTATGCAAAAGGAGTAAAGCATTGCCTCGTGAAAAAAGATGATAAAACTCCCGGTTATACAGCCAGTGCCGAAACCATTAAGAACGGCACCTATCCCATCAGCAGGTACCTTTATATGTACCTGAGGAACAGGCCGACCGGAGAGATGAAAAGCTACATTGACTGGATCCTTGGACCGGAAGGACAAAAACTTGTGGTTGATCAGGGATATTTCCCGGTTAAGTAGATTGGTTAGTAAATGGTTCCAGGGCAGCGCAAAATGCGCTGCTTTTGGATTTTATAAAGAAGATAATGAATAGTGAAGAGACCGGCCAACCCCTGGAAGGAGATACCCAACCGAAGGTCCATACAGAAGAACCCTCCCGGAAGCCAATTGAACAGTTCGTTTTCAGCAATGAAAGCCTCAAAAAACAACGCAGACCTTCTGAATTCTTTGCGGAGAAGATTATATCCGGTGTGGCATTCTTTTCCATCGCTATCATCATCCTGATCTTCCTCTTTGTCTTCAGGGAGACATTACCCATATTTACAGGAAAGGCTGAAACGAAAACTGAAATCTCATCAGCGAAGCAGGAAACCTATGGAACTGAAGCGGCAGCAGGAGAGCAGAATGAGAACAACCAGGAGGTATATGGAGGAAGTACTTCTTCAACTTCTCCTGACAAACAGGAGGTTTATGGTGCGACTACTGACACAGTAGTTGCTGCAGCTGAATCTGGCGGGTCTGCAATTCCTGCTTACAAGGAAAATGAATCTTCAAACGCAAACCGTGTTACCCTGAAAGGGCTTGCGGGCAAAACCTGGATGCCGGTATCTGAAAATCCCAGGTACGGGTTACTGCCGCTGATCATTGGTACATTTAAAATTACGATTATTTCGATTCTTTTTGCTGCTCCGCTTGCAATTCTTGCAGCACTTTTTTCAGCAGCATTTTCGCCACGCTGGATGCGGGAGATCATAAAACCTGCCATTGAAATTCTTGCAGGATTTCCTTCGGTGGTAATTGGTTTTTTTGCACTGATCGTCCTGGCAACATTTTTTCAGCATCTGTTTGGGTATGAAACCCGTCTCAATGCTTTTGTGGGTGGAATAGCAATGGCCCTCGCTGCGATCCCGATCATTTTTACCGTGACCGAAGATGTTATGACAGCTGTACCATCAACGTACAAAGAAGCCAGCCTTGCTCTGGGAGCTTCAAAGTGGCAGACCGCTTTTTTTGTGACCTTACCCGCTGCAGCTCCCGGTATCTTTGCCGCGGTGCTGCTTGGAATCGGACGAATATTCGGAGAAACCATGATTGTTCTGATGGCCACAGGCAATGCAGCACTTATATCCATGAATCCCTTTGATTCGGTGAGGACACTCTCAGCCACGATCGGGGCCGAGATGGCGGAGGTGGTCTTTGGGGACACCCATTACAATGTATTGTTCCTCATCGGAACCCTGCTTTTTATTTTCACATTCGCCCTCAACGCTACTGCTGAATTCTATGTTAAAGGAAGATTGATGACCCGCTTACAGGGAAAAACATGAAAAAGATTCAAAAAATAACGGGGGGCGTGATGATCGGGGTCACCGGGTTCTCCGTGGTGCTGATCATTGCGATCATTATCATCATGCTGGTTGTCATTATTATCGGCGGGAAAAACCAGCTGACATGGGCTTTTTTGACCTCCTTCCCGGAGGAGGGTATGACAAAGGGCGGTATATTCCCTGCCCTTTTCGGTACAGCCCTGATGGTGATCATCATGTCGGCAGCAGCGGTTCCCTTCGGAGCCATCACCGCACTCTACCTTACCGAATATGCCAGGGAATCATCCTGGATCGCCAAAACCGTTCAGTTTGCCGTAAGGACACTATCAATGGTTCCTTCCATCATTTTCGGACTTTTCGGACTCGGCTTCTTTATAAAGTTTGTCGGAGGCGGGATGGATAAGGCATTTTTCGGCGGACAACTTACCTGGGCGCAACCCAATATTCTTTGGGCAAGTCTGACCATGGCACTTTTGACGCTGCCTGTTGTTATCGTTTCGGTGGAAGAATCGATCAAGACTGTTCCAAGGGAATTGAGGGAGGCGAGCCTTGCACTGGGTGCAACCAAATGGCAGACGATCCGTAAGGTTGTTCTTCCCGGTTCAAGATCGGGCATCCTCACGGGAACCATCCTTGCCGTCTCAAGAGGCGCCGGGGAGGTGGCTCCGATCCTTTTCACGGGAGCGGCCTATTACCTTGCAACCTTGCCACGCGGCCTCAGCGACCAGTTCATGTCGCTCGGTTACCATATTTACATTATGTCAACGCAGTCTGTCAATGTCGATCAGACCCTGCCGATCCAGTTTGCCACAACCCTTGTTTTACTGCTGCTGACCTTTACACTCAACCTGGTGGCGGTATTGATACGGTCAAGACTGAGAAGAGCTCATTAAAAATATGAAGTAGAAGAATCACAATGAAAGAAACTAAAATCAAGACGAGAGACCTTTCGCTCTACTATGGAACCAAGATTGCGCTGAATTCCATTTCGATGGACATTCCCGAGAAACAGGTAACCGCGCTGATCGGGCCATCCGGCTGTGGAAAATCAACTTACCTGAGAACGCTGAACCGTATGAATGACCTCATCCCCGGCGTAAAAATCACTGGGGAAGTGCTGGTTGACAATTTCAATATCTATGATAAGAATGTTGATTCGGTAAACCTTCGCAAGAAAGTGGGAATGGTGTTTCAAAAATCCAACCCGTTTGCAAAATCTATTTTCGAAAATGTCGCCTATGGCCCCAGGATAAACGGTATAAACGACAAAAAAAAGTTGACTGAAATCGTAGAGCGGTCTCTGCAGCGGGCTGCAATCTGGGAAGAGGTGAAAGACCGGATACACGATTCGGCACTGGGTCTTTCGGGGGGGCAACAACAAAGGCTTTGTATAGCCCGGACACTGGCTGTCGATCCCGAGATCATCCTGATGGATGAACCTGCAAGTGCACTCGATCCGATCTCGACTTCAAAAATAGAAGAGTTGATCTATGCTCTGAAGGAAAACTATACGATCATCATTGTCACGCATAACATGCAGCAAGCCGCCCGTGTAAGCGACAACACCGCATTTTTTTATATCGGTGAACTGATCGAGTTTGGCAAGACTAAGAAGATCTTCACGGTACCGGAGAAGAAGCAGACAGAGGATTATATAACGGGGAGGTTTGGTTGATGGAAATGAGAGGGCAGAGGTCAGAGAACGGAGGTCTGAATTCTGAACTCCGACCTCTGACTTCTGATAGAAAATAAGTAATTATGTTAATGAAAATACAACATGGAAAGACATTTCGAACTCGAACTTGAGAAATTAAAAAAAAGGATCCTGAAGATGGGGAACCTTGTGGCTTCGCAGGTGCACCAGACCATGGTTGCACTGGTTAACTGCGATGTTGAGTTGGCACGCGAAATTATTGAAACAGACAATGCGGTGGATGAGCTCGATGTCAAGATCGACAAGCTTTGCCAGCGGATCTTTGCGCTGACACAACCGGTTGCCACCGACCTGCGTTTGATCATGGCTTCACTCAGGATGAATAATGACCTGGAGCGGATGGGTGACCATGCAGTCAACATTGCCAGAAGAATTGATGGATTGAGTGATTATAAAGATATCCTCCAGGAGCTGAAGATCAATGAACTAGCGGAAGCAACCGATGCTATTGTCAGGGATGTCATTGCGATCCTGAATTCAAGGAATGTAGTGTTCATCAAGGACATTTATAATGATTCCGAGATCATCCGTGAACGAGTCCAGGTCATTTCAGAGAATATAATTGAACAGATGACGAAGAAATCGGATGTTGTGGTCGTAGCTACGAACCTCATGATAATACTCTCACAGATTGAGAGGATTGCCGGGTACTCATTGAATATTGCAGAATCGATCTACTTCCTGGTGGAAGGGAAGCTGGTAAAGCACAAAAAACGTTTCTGGGACCAGGAGTTTGTGAATGAAAAGCACCGTGACTTTGGCTCCGATGAGGATAAGGGAAGTGTCAATGAACAGAATCCGCCTTCTGAAGTGTAAAAGCAAAAGTGGTTCCGACACCAATTGAACTTCTTACATTGATGGTTTGCTGATGCGCCTCGATAATATGTTTTACGATAGAGAGGCCAAGTCCTGACCCCCCCTGTTCGCGCGACCGGCTTTTATCCACCCTGAAAAACCGTTCAAACAGCCTTGGAATGTCTTTTGCATCCACTCCAAGTCCGTTGTCACTTACTTCAATCAGGAGGTTCTCGTCCATATCAAAAAAATCAACCTTTGTTGACCCGTTTTCCCTGCCATATTTGATGCTGTTATCGAGGAGGTTTATCAGAACCTGACGGATCCGTTCCTTATCCGCTTTAACATACAACGGTTTGTCGAACTCCCTTGAAATGTTCAGCTGGATGTGTTTCCTCTTTGCTTTCACTTCAAGCAGTTCCCTCACGTCGTTGGAGAGCGCCACGATATCAAAATTAAGGATGTCGAGTTTAAGTTCCCCGGTTTCAAAACGGGAGATCACTTCCAGGTCTTCCACGATTGAGATCATCCGTTCGATATTCTTTCCGGATCGCTGAAGATATTCTTTGTTTATCGTCGGGTCATCAAGACCGCCATCGAGCAAGGTCAGGATATAGCCCTGAATATTAAAGAGTGGTGTTTTCAGCTCATGCGAAACATTCCCGAGAAACTCCCTGCGATAGGCTTCCAGCTTTTTCAGTTCCTCGATCTCCTGCCTCCGGTCCTGGGCCCATTCCGAAACTTCTTCATTGACCTTGCTGATAATGTCTTTATCAAGCGTAAGCTCCATCTCCTTGAATGATTTTTTTGATTTGAGTTTATGGATGCTCTTGTAGATCAGTTTTATTTTATCGTAGATGAATTTCTCAAGGATGTACCGGTAGATGAAGTAGGAGAGGAGGAATACGCCGGCATCGGTTATCAGCAGAGGGATCCAGAGGATGTTTTCCTCCATGGCAAGGGCCGAAACAATGTAAAGACACGAAAGAACGATGATGATCGCAGAAGAGTTGATCAGCATCCAGGTACTGGGACTTATGTTCCGGTCAGGATTCATATTTGTAGCCTACGCCTTTTACTGTTTTGATGTTATCGGATCCCAGTTTCTCCCGGATCCTCCGGATGTGGACATCGATAGTCCGGTCGCCGACAACCACATCATTGCCCCATACCTCTTCGAAGATCTGTTCCCGGGTGAAAACCTTATCTGGCCTGGAGGCCAGCAGTTCGAGAAGCTCAAATTCCTTGCGCGGAAGATTGATCTCTTCTCCGTTTTTCAGGATGATGAATTTTTCCCGGTCGATAATGATATCCCCGACGATGATCCGCTTTTCAATCTCCGGCATTTCCGGTGATCTCCTGAGCAAAGCATTGATACGGCTGATGAGCACGCGCGGTTTGATCGGTTTCGTAATATAATCATCGCCTCCGGCATCCAGACCCGCGATCTGCGAAAAATCTTCACTACGGGCTGTCAGGAATGCAATGAGCGTGGATTTTAGGGCTTCGATCTTGCGAAGTTCGATGCAGGTTTCGATCCCATCGATTCCCGGCATCATGATGTCAAGGATAATAAGGTGCGGGATCTCCTTTCTTGCAGTCTGTATGGCATCCTTCCCGTTGGAACAGGTGAAAAGCGTATAGCCTTCTTTTCGAATGTTATATCCTACAAATTCGAGGATATCGGGTTCGTCGTCAACGAGAAGTATCTTATAGTCGGATTTATCCATTTTTTTCTGATAAAGTTCAAAAGTAATAAGGAATTCAGTATGACTAGTTAACAAAATATTAATATTCAGTACTGAATTGATAAATTTGTACACCTGATTACCGTTATCATGAAGAAAAAACTGAGCGGGAAACACGCTGTCAACGGGGCCTCATCAGCCACGGTCCGCCCTTATATTCCTTTGCTGATCATTCTTGCTGCCACATTTATTATTTTTCTTCCCGTCCTCGGGAATGGCCTAATCCTTTGGGATGATCACAGCTATACCTATGAAAATCCTTTTCTTAAAAGTTTCAGTTTCCGCGAGGTTTTTTCCTTCTCCACATTCTACCTCGGGAATTACCATCCTCTGACCCTTCTGTGGCTTCATTGCGAATGGCTGGTTTTTCCGCATGGCGATCCTGACCTGTATGCCGGGGTAAGCCCTTTCTGGTTTCATCTGAACAACATCCTGCTCCACCTGGTGAATGTCACCCTCGTCTTTTTTCTTGTTTATGAACTGACCGATCGCAAAGGGTGGAAATCGGCTGCCTTCACAGCCGCCCTGTTCGCAGTTCATCCCATGCACGTGGAGTCGGTTGTCTGGGTGTCGGAGCTGAAGGATGTTCTTTACGGGGCATTCTACCTCGGAGGCGCCATGCTTTATATCTGTTACCTGAAGACAGAGAAATCCCTGCTCCTGGGCATGGCTTTCCTCCTCTTCATTCTTTCAAACCTTGCCAAGGCCCAGGCCGTCACACTCCCGGTTTTGTTTTTTCTTTTTGATTATTACAAAGGAAGGAAAATCAGCATACGACTCTTTCTTGAGAAGATCCCCTTCCTGGTGCTCAGCCTGTTCTTTGGCATCCTTGCAATCCGGGCGCAGGTTGAAGTGACTGCCCTCAATGAACAGCATCCGGTTTCTGTTTCGAGTGCATTGAACGCCTGCTACGGACTGATGACCTACCTTTTCAAACTGGTTGTGCCGGTTCATCTTTCAGCCGTTCATCCCTATACGTATTCTCAACTGGGATCCTTCCCCTGGTATTTCTTTCTCCTGCCGGCTCTTCTGATACTTCTGGTATTTTTTGCATTCCGGTCCCTGCGAAGAACCAAAGATTTCCTGTTCGGCTTCTTCTTCTACCTTATCACGGTTTCGGTCATGATCAAACTGGTTCCGGTCGGCGATTCGCTGATAAACGAGCGTTACACCTACATACCCTACATCGGCCTTTTTTTCATTGCCGGCCAGCTCTATGCGCGGTTCAGCCAGCCGGGGAGATGGAAGTACTTGTCTTTGGCGGCGACGATTGCGATCCTGGTGATTTTTTCCATGATTACCGTTCAGCGTTCCAAAATATGGAAGGATAACCTTACGTTCTGGAACGATGTCATTGAAAAATACCCGGGCTACTGGCGCGGATATTTTGGCGTAGGACTCCAGCAGTACAATTCGGGTAATTACCAGGAAGCACTGGAATATGCTGATAAGTCGTGCGAGCGGAACCCGCCCGCAGTGCCTTACATGTTACGGGGAACTATCTATCTTAACCAGGTAAAGAATGACTCACTGGCCATCGTGGATTTTCAGAAAGTGATTTCCCTCCATGAGCCTTCCAGCCCTTTCGACGCTGAAGCCCGTTACAACCTTGGCATCGCCTATGAAAACAGAGGAGAGTATGCCGAAGCCCTCAAGGTTTTTGACGAAGCGGTCATCATTGCGCCGAACAATCCAAAAGGGTATGTATTAAAAGGGATAAACCTCACCCGGCTTGGACAATACAGCCAGGCGGAAAGCGTATACACGGAAGCGATCAGGGTTTCATCCGGCACGCCGGACGCCTGGCTCAGAAGGGGGATCCTCTATGAAGACAACCTCAACCGTTATGATGAGGCGATTGCAGACTTCCGCAAGGTCCTTGAGATCGAGCCCGGAAGGAGGGATGCAACGGTGAACATCGCCATCAGCCTGTATAAAAAACAATCGTACGATGAAGCGGTGCGCCAATGTGACCATGCCCTCGGGCTTTTTCCTGATGATGGGCAGGTTTACTACATCCGTGCGCTCGCAAACGAGGGAAGGAGGGCTTACGCTGAAGCGTACCGTGATGCCCTGAAGGCCAGGCAGGCTGGATATGCTGTCAACGAAAAGTATCTGGAAAAGCTCAGCGTATTGGCAAAATAAAAAGAAAAAGGGGAAGTGATCTTCCCCTTTTTTATGATAAGTTTAAACTCGTCAGGCGATCTTCTCGATCAGGTCGGCGAGACGGCTGGAATAGCCGACTTCATTGTCGTACCAGGCGATAATCTTCACCAGGTTTCCCCCGATGACCTTGGTCATCTCTGAATCATAAATGGAGGAGTGTGTATTGCCGATGATGTCGCAGCTTACAAGCGGTTCATCGAGGTATTCAAGGATTCCTTTCATGGGACCATTGGCAGCTTCTTTCATAGCGGCATTGATCTCATCTTTCGTCACGGTGCGCGAAAGTTCGCAGGTAAGGTCCACCATGGAACCGTCGGGAGTGGGAACACGAACGGCAAAACCATCCATTTTTCCATCCAGTTCCGGGATCACCAGCCCGATCGCTTTAGCAGCGCCGGTCTTGGTCGGGATCATGGAGATGGCAGCCGCCCTGGCCCTTCTGAGGTCTTTGTGCGGGGCATCCAGGATGATCTGGTCGTTGGTATAGGAGTGGATGGTGTTCATCAGGCCTTTATTGATTCCGAATTTATCATTCAGGACTTTTGCTACCGGCGCCAGGCAGTTGGTGGTGCATGAAGCATTGGAGATCAGCTGCATCTCCTTTGTGAGTTTGTTGTCGTTCACGCCAAGTACAACCGTCAGGTCAACATCTTCCTTGGTATCGGAAGGAACGGACAGGACAACTTTTTTTGCGCCGGCAGTGAGGTGCTTCGACATCTTTTCGCGGGTCCGGAAGATGCCGGTACATTCGGCTACGATATCAACGCCAAGTTCTTTCCATGGCAGGTTTGCGGGATCTTTTTCTGCATATACCCGGATCTTCTTCCCGTTGATGATGAGGGAATCGCCATCGACGGCTACCTCTCCGTTGAACTTTCCATGAACCGAATCATATTTAAAAAGATGTGCAAGTGTCTTTGCATCTGTCAGGTCGTTGAAAGCGACCACTTCAATGTTTTTCTTGGTCAGCAGTGCCCTGAAGGTCAGGCGGCCGATGCGGCCAAATCCGTTGATTCCAACTTTTGTAGTTCCCATAGTGACTTTATATGAATGAATTAATTGTTAATTTTCAAATGCGGCTGCAAAATTAAGGATTATGGAGGTAACGAAAAAAAATGTTTAAAATTTTGTGAACAGAATTCATTCTCAAATCCTTTCTTATCCTAAATTAAAGCCTTATTTTTGCTTTTTCTATGAAGTAAAGCACACATCCTGATGTCAAAGACAAAATACATTTTCGTGACCGGCGGGGTATCCTCCTCCCTGGGTAAAGGAATCATTTCGGCCTCTATTGCCAAATTACTGAAAGCAAGAGGATTTTCCGTCACCACCCAGAAACTGGATCCCTATATCAACATCGACCCTGGTACACTGAATCCGTATGAACACGGTGAATGTTTCGTCACGGAAGACGGGGCGGAGACCGACCTCGACCTTGGCCATTATGAACGGTTCTCGAATGTGCCCACTTCCCAGGCAAACAACATCACCACCGGCATCATCTACCAGTCGGTCATCACAAAGGAAAGGCAGGGAGAGTACCTTGGAGAGACTGTCCAGGTAATCCCGCACATCACCGATGAGATCAAATACAGGATCATGCTGCTTTCGCATAAGGGGAATTACGATTTTGTCATCACTGAGATCGGGGGGACCGTGGGCGATATTGAATCGCTGCCATACATTGAAGCGGTTCGTCAGATGCGCTGGGAGCTGGGAAAAAACTGTGTGGTGGTTCACCTTACTCTTGTTCCTTACCTGGCTGCCGCCGGTGAACTGAAAACCAAGCCGACCCAACATTCCGTGAAAACCCTGCTTGAGTCGGGAGTTCAGCCGGATATTATCGTATGCCGGACGGAAAAACATCTCTCAGCAGGATTGAAAAAGAAGATCGCCCTTTTCTGCAACGTGGCTCCTACGTCGGTAATCGAATGCATCGATGCCGAATCGATCTACGATGTTCCCCTGCTGATGCATGCGGAAGGTCTGGATAACGAGATCCTGAAGAAGGTGAAGGTGAAATGTACACAGGAACCCGATCTTGCCGACTGGGAGAAATTCCTGTTCAAACTGAAGAATCCGAATAAAGAGGTGACCATCGGGCTTGTTGGAAAATATGTTGAACTGAAGGATGCCTATAAATCCATCAATGAATCTTTCATCCATGCAGGTGCGGCTAACCAGTGCAGGATCAATGTGCGGACCATCCACTCGGAGACGATCACGGATTCGAATGTCGGGGAGAAACTTGCCGGATTGAACGGCATCCTGGTTGCCCCGGGGTTCGGTCACCGCGGGATCGAAGGAAAGATCACAGCCATCCAGTATGCCCGTGAAAATGAGATCCCGTTCCTGGGTATCTGCCTGGGGATGCAATGTGCCGTTGTAGAGTTCGGACGTCATGTGCTTGGACTGGAAGGAGCCAATTCCACGGAGTTTGACAAGACCACGCGATATCCGGTCATCGATATGATGGAGATGCAGAAGAAGATCTCCGGGCTGGGAGGAACCATGCGGCTGGGAGCCTATCCGTGCCGTCTGAAAAAAGGATCGAAAATTTTCGATATCTACAAAACGGAGAACATTTCTGAACGGCACCGACACCGTTATGAATTCAACAATGCCTACCTGGAACAATACCAGAAAGCAGGAATGATTCCCGTGGGAATCAACGAAAAGGACAACCTTGTTGAGATCGTCGAACTCAAAGGCCACCCCTGGTTCATCGGGGTGCAGTTTCATCCTGAATTTAAAAGTACCGTAGCCAACCCGCACCCCATCTTCAAGGCATTTGCCAAGGCTGCCATCGACCACGCAGGACGGAAGAAACGTGTCAAACGGAAATAGGAGGATGATCAGCTTTCCTGCAATCGCTTTGTCGTATTAACTTTTCCAGTATCTTTGCACACCCAAATCCTGTCCGGCAGAGGCCGGAGATTCACAATTGAAAACATCATTCACGATTCATGAATAACAAGAACACGATCATCGGACTCCTTTTGATTTTCGGGATCTTCATCGCCTACAGCTACCTGATGACCCCATCCAAAAAAGAGATGGATGTCCAGAAAAGGAAGTACGACAGCATTAACTTTACAGAAAAGCAGAAGCGGGATGTGGCGATTGCAGCGCAGGCCCGTGAACAGGCCCTTGCACAGGCCGAACGAAAGCTTAAGATACAGTCAGGAACTCCTTCCGACAGCATTAAACTCAGCCGCGAAGGCCTGAAGGAGCAGTTGAGCGTTTTCGCCGGTTCCGCTGCAGGGAAAAATGAATCCTTCACGCTCGAGAACGAGGTTCTGAAACTCAGGATCTCTTCAAAAGGAGGGAAGATCGAATATGTGGAACTGAAGAAATACAAAGCCTGGGATGGACAGCCCCTGATCCTGATGGATGATGACTCCCTTCATTTCGGATTTCATTTTTTTGTCAACAACCGGGATATCTATACCGATAAACTCTATTTCAGACCTGTTTTAACCGGTAAAGAGAACGCGGGTTCCCTTACCGTTACAGGAAAAGATTCCCTGCAGTTTGCCATGCGGCTCTATGTGGATGCCTCCGATACTGCGCTGAACACAAAAAAATACATCGAATTTGTCTATACTCTCCTGGGCGATCAATACATGCTGGGGTTCCGCATGAATTTCTCAGGAATGACAGATGTGTTTGATCCCGGGACAAAGTTCCTTGTGCTGAACTGGGAAGAAAACCTGAATCGCCAGGAGAAAAGCGTCAAGATGGAGCGGCTTAACTCCACGGTATATTACAAGTTCTTTGAGGACAAAGTGGATTACCTCACCGAGACAAAAGACCAGTCAAAAGACCTGAAGAACGAAAGGGTCAAATGGATCTCCTTCAAACAGCAGTTTTTTGCTTCCACCGTCATAGCCAACGATTTCTTTACTGATCCCAGGGTTAAAACCCTGACTTTACCAAGAAACGCAAGATACCTGCGGTCGATGTCGGCCGAAGCCGGGATCTCTTTTGTGCCTGCCGAGACCAAATCCATTCCTCTTTCGATGTACTTTGGACCGATGAAGTTTTATGGTTTGAAAAAGTACGGGCTGGGGATGGAACGTCAGATCCCGCTGGGATGGAGTTTCGCCCCGATGGCATGGATCAATATATGGGCTGTGATCCCGGTCTTCACCTTCTTCGGAAATTTCGGGTGGAACTACGGGATCATCATCCTTATCCTGACCATCCTTCTAAAATTGGTACTGTTCCCGATCGCATTCAAAACGTATAAGTCCTCAGCCAAGATGAGGGCATTGAAACCCGACATTGATGAACTGACCAAAAAGTTTTCGAAGAAAGAGGATGCCATGAAGAAGCAGCAGGCCACCATGGATCTGTATAAGCGTGCAGGTGTGAACCCGATGGCCGGGTGTATCCCTCTGCTTCTGCAGATGCCCATCCTGATTGCCATGTTCCGGTTTTTCCCCTCCTCCATCGAGCTTCGGCAGTCGTCATTCCTGTGGGCCACTGACCTTTCCTCCTATGACTCCATCTATACTTTCCCGGGCGGGTTTACCATTCCCTGGTATGGTGACCACATCAGCCTCTTTGCCCTGCTGATGACCATCTCCAGCATTTTCTACACCCGTATCAATGAACAGATGATGGGTTCCACCCAAAGCCAGATGCCCGGCATGAAGACGATGATGTACCTCATGCCTGTGATGTTCCTCTTCTGGTTCAACGATTATTCTTCGGGATTGAGTTACTATTACCTGCTTGCCAACCTTCTCACGTTTGCACAGATCTACATCATCCGGTCAACGATTGATGAGAAGAAACTTCATGCGCAGATTGAGGCCAACAAGAAGAAACCGGTCAAGAAATCCGGATTCCAGAAACGGCTGGAAGAGATGGCGAAACAAAGAAGATAATTCGTAATTCTTAATTTTTTTAGCGCTGTTCCTTTATGTAGTCAAGGAACAATCCCAACCCCTTTTTCTTGGGTTCGTCAAAGGTATAGGAGATATTTTTCTCGAGGTACGACTTGCAGTCTTCTCCGACAGGCAGCCTGTTTTTAAAGAACTCAAGTGTCTCGCTGATGTGGCTTACCCCGAAGTTCAGTGCCCGGTTCAGCTCCTGCAGAAGGGGAGGAGGAGGCGTTTTTGTTGTCACCCAGGCTGCAAACACGAAAGGCAGCGAGGTGAACTTTATCCATTCTTCGGCAAGGTCATAGCAGTAAGGGTATTTTTTAATCAGTTCGAAGGTTTTGTCACCGATGGCAACAATGGCTTCCATCCCATGATCGGTGGCAGCCTGCCCGGGCATGAGGTTCTTCCATGACGGATCAATCTTCCAGGAGTGACGGGCCAGCACTTTGATCAGCCTGACGGATGTCCTGGAATCGTAATCCAATCCTATTTCCCTGATCTTTTCAATGGGCTTATGACTCAGGAGCAATACGGTTTTAACGCTGTTCACTGCACCTATACAGAAATCCGTGACAAAATCATAGGAAGCAAAATCACTCAGCGCCCCTACCGGTATCAGTGCAACGTCAACCGTCCCTTTTCTGAGCTTCTCAGCGCAGAGAGAAGGGATATCGAGTTCGAGGCGATAATCTGCCAGCAATCCTGACCGTTCGATCCCGTAAACAAAAGGAAATGTATTCAGGTACGAGACGGCAGATATCTTAAGCAGTTCCATGATCAACAATTTCAACTGTAAAAATACAGAAATCGGAATTCTTAAAAGAGATAGTTGACAATTTCTTTATTGTTCCCGTTCGCGCTAATCTGTAAGATCTGTTCATGGATGAAGAGGACCTGGGGCAGGAGCATTCCGGTGCCGTCATTGCGGATCACGAAATCGGAAAGAGCCGCCTTCTCCTCATCTTCCATCTGGTAGCGCATGCGTTGCCTCACGGAATTGCCATCGGTACCGTCCCTCTTTATGACGCGTGCGATGGCAATTTCTTTTGGGCAGGATACATGGATGATCTTGTCGAACAAGGCGGCAATCCCGCTTTCAAAGATGATCGCTGCTTCCTGGATAATGTAGGGATGAAGGCCGTAAGCTTTCCTCCATTCCCAAAAATCACCGATCACCAGCGGGTGAAGGATGGAATTGAGTGCCAGCAGGGCCTTTTCATCTGAAAAGACAATTTTTGCGAGTTCCGTGCGGTCAATTTCTCCGGAAGGGGATACGGTTTTCTCACCGAACCTTTCAATTATTTTTGTCCTGACCTGGGGTGCTGCCAGGAACTTTTTGGATTCCTGGTCGGCATGGTACACGGGTACTCCAAAGGTCGAAAAGATCTCCGATACGAGACTTTTTCCACTGCCGATGTTTCCTGTCAGGCCGACTGTCAGCATTATTTGTCGTTCTTTTTCCGGGGATTCTCTTTTTTGTTGATCTCTGAGCGGTAACCGTTTCCGTGGATGCTGTCGGGCCGTTTCAACAGTGAATCGGTTTTCGAATGAATCAATGTCACAGGTGTAAGGCGGGCCGGGAGCATCCGCTTCAGGGGTCTCTTTTCAAATGAAAAAAAGATCGTATCCGGAGAGGTAGCAAAGATCTCAAGCGGGTAGGTGGTCTGTTCTGCAATGTTTCTTGCGATGCCGCGTGTAAGAAGGTATCCGGTGAACTGCTCATCCGCGGTCTTCATTTTTAACCCCTTCAGGCTGACATCTGTTTCCCGCTTTCTCCGGCGGAAAAACTGTTCTGAAAAGAACTCATAACCCTGGAGCCGGATGGTCAGGATCAGCACGCTGTCAGAACAGCCCGTCATTTTCATGTTCCAGGGAACCTGGGTATAGTTTAACCGGTACTCGGTTGTATAAAAATATTCTTTCGAAAGATGGACCAGGATCCACAGAAATACCGAAAGGACAAGGCATACCAGGAAAATGTAAAGTTGAGTTCTGAACTTCTCAACCTTTCTTTTCCTGGCATTCCTTATGAATTCAATGAAATCGGGTTCCAAGTTGTCCGGGTTAGAAAACCTTGAGTTTATTTATTCTCAATGGTTTGTGAATTATCGATGGCAATGGCTGATTTTTCCACGCGCAACCGAACCTGACCTTCAACTTCGATGGTGACCGTTGTCTCCTGGATTTCGACGATACGGCCATGGATACCACCGATGGTGATGACCTTCTGTCCTTTTTCCAGCGATTCCCTGAATTTTTTCTGGTCCTTTGAACGCTTCATCTGAGGACGGATGAAAAACAGGTAAAATACAACCACGATAAGGATCAGGGGAAGGAAAGAATACCATGTGCTGGAGCTGTTCGCTGCTCCGCCTGCTGCGGGCTGCGCCATTAAAACAATACTGAGTAAATTCATCTTGAAAGGGTTTAATTAAGGTTAAAAGTTTACTGATAAATTAGTGATTAAATATTTTCAATTGTTGTTTGTCCTATCCGAGTTCGGAGGTCTGAGGTCAGATGTCTGATTTCCGAGACTCAATCCATATTTTTTGTGCTCTGTATTCTGATCTCCGGTTTCTGCAATTACTTCTGGCTCCCTGCCATTGATACTTCCGCTTTTATCCTGAGAACGAAAGTATTTGGTTGTGTATTGGCCACGACGACAATATTCTTATTCTGAAAACCCCGTTTCCCGGCGCTGTTGAATGTGACCCTGATGATTCCGTCCTGCCCGGGGTGAACCGGAGCTTTTGGAAAGGAAGGTACGGTGCAGCCACAGGAAGTGCTTACATCGGAGATGACCAGGTCTGATTTTCCTGTGTTCCTGAATTTAAAAGGGAAGGAAACAGTTTCTCCTTGCACGATTTTACCAAAATCATGCGATTCCGCTTCAAATTTGAACGAGGGAAGCTGCGAAAGGTCACCTTTTCCGCTGGCCGTATTCGGATTTTCAATAACGTCGGATGAGATCCTGTTGCTGTTGCAGGCAGAGAGTGTAAATAGAATGATTCCGCTGTACAGGATGATAAGAGCTGCAAAATTTTTGTTCATAAGGGAATTCCGGTGAATTTGAGTGCAAAAATAGGTAAAATCAGGCAATATTAAGGGGAATACTCTCAATTCTTCTGTATATTCGTCATGAAAATCTGAAGAAAGGAATCGCGCAGAGTTGTTGTTTCTCGTTTTTACAGAACACAGGATCGAATGAAAATCTACCTCATCGGGTACATGGCCTCAGGAAAGTCAAAGTTGGGAAAGGAAATTTCCGGCATGACCGGACTTTCCTTTGTTGATCTGGATGATGTTTTCGAGGAGAGGTACCGTATTGGAATTGTTGATTTCTTTGAGAAATACGGGGATCCTGTCTTCCGGAAGATTGAGCATCAGTTGTTGCTGGAAACAGAATCACTTAATGATACCATTATTGCTACCGGGGGAGGAACCCCGTGTTCCGACGAGAATATACAGTTCATCAAGGCACATGGCATCAGCATTTACATCCGTATGGAAATAGCCGATCTTGTCACCCGGCTGAAGAGTGTAAAGAGGAAGCGTCCTTTGCTGAAAAATGTCCCTGCCGAAGAGCTCGAACAGTTTATCCGGAACCAGCTGGCGGAGAGGGATGTCTATTACCTGCAGGCAGATCATATCATTGACGGGCCGGTGGATGACACGAAACCACTGGCGGAACTAATCAAAGGGATCCTTAAGTGACCGGGCTTTTCCGGGCGAGCAGGGCGATGTTTTCCACATGCTGGGTATGCGGAAACATATCCACGGGCTGGCATTCAACAAGATCATATTGCTCTTTCATCAGGAATAGATCCCGTGCCTGTGTTGCAGGGTTGCAGCTCATATAAACGATCTTCTGAGGCGCGGCTTGCAGAATGGCCTTGACGACCTTCTCGTGCATTCCGGCACGCGGTGGATCCGTGATGATGACATCAGGCTTTCCATGCTGTGCAAAAAATTCAGCAGTCAGCAGTTTTTCTGCTTCCCCCGCAAAAAAAGAGGTGTTGGTGATCCCGTTCCTCAGGGCATTCTCCCGTGCATCCTCCACCGCAGAGGATACCGATTCAATTCCGATCACCTTCTTTACTGATCCTGCGATATAGCTTGAGATGGTACCGATTCCGCAATAAATATCATAAACGGTTTCATCGCCCCTGAAGCCTGCTGCTTCTCCGGCTTTATGATACAACGTGAACGCCTGCCGGGTATTGGTCTGGAAAAAGGAGGCCGGCCGGATGTGAAATTCAACCTCTTTTTCCTTGTTAAACGTGGTCATCATTTCTTTAAGGTAGGCTTCTCCCTTGTAATGAATAAAAGGAAGGTCGGTGATCACATCGTTTTTCTTCCCGTTGATTACGTAGTAGAGGGATAAGATCTGAGGGAATTTTGACAGGAGATGATCCAGGAACATTGTGATATCTTCTCTTTCATCGCTCTGAAAGACCAGGATGACCATTACTTCGCCTGAAAGGGACGTCCGGATCAGGAGATTCCGCATGAATCCCTTCCATGTTCTTGCATCATAAAAAGAAAAGTTCTGTTCCAGGGCATATTTCCTGGCTTCGAGGCGGATCTCATTCGACGGGTCTGCCTGGAGATAACAGTGGTTGATGTCGAGGATCTTGTCGAACAGCAGCGGAATATGGAATCCGAGAGCATTCATCCCCTGGTCATCCACTCTTCCTCCTTCCGATTTGTCACCGGAGGTCAGCCAGCGATGATTGGAGAATGAGTATTCAAGTTTATTTCGGTAATAGATGCTTTCCGGAGATTGAAGGATGGGATGGATCAGGGCATTTTCGATCTTCCCGATCCTCTGGATCGCATCCTTTACCTGTTTTTGCTTATAGAAGAGCTGCTCTTCGTACTTCATGTTCTGCCAGCGGCAACCTCCGCAGGTTCCGAAATGTTCGCAGAAGGCATCCTGCCGTTTTTCTGAATAGGAATGAAATTTTATGGCTTTCCCTTCCAGGTATGACTTTTTCTTTCGGATCAGCTGTATATCCACCACATCTCCAGGAACAACAAAGGGTACAAAGATCACAAGATCACCGATTTTCGCAATGGCCTTTCCTTCCGAACCCGCATCAAGAATTTCTATATGTTCAAAAATGGTATTGGTCATTTTTATTGTGGCGAATTAGTGAAGTGGTGAATTGGTTTTGTTTCGTAATACCTGCAACGATTGTGACTTTATAAACTTTATAAACTTTACAAACTTTACAAACTTTACAAACTTTACAAACTTTACAAACTTTACAACTTCCTTCTTAATTGCACGTTGTGCGTTGATCAGCTTTCTGTTCTGCGTTTAAAGTGCTTCGAGTCTCCCCATTCCCCATAGCCGATCTCATCTCCTGCCAGGGCGATCCTTGCTTCCAGGCAACTCTTGCATTCTTCTGCTTCTTCATCAAGGCAGGGCTTATTTTCGTAGAGAAGGTAGTTCTGGCGGTATTTGACCGGCGTCAGGTTTGGCATGATCACATTTGCCCCGATCAGCAAGGCTTTTTCACGTCCTTGCGGATCGATCGTCTGCATTGCGGTAGTAGCGGCAATGTTTATGTCTTTCATCATGATCCGCAGAAGCGCTACCATTTTAAGCGACAGAAGAAAACGTTCACGAAGGGGGAGGAGTTCGTTCCTGAACTGATAGAGCGGGGTGTCTTCATGTTCGATGTAAGGTCCCATCCCTGCCATATCAATATCAAAGTCACGGAAGAAGATCAGGTCGTCGGCGAGGTCGGAAAGGGTTTGAAAGGGGAGGCCGATCATCACCCCGGTGCCTACCTGGTATCCTGCCCTGCGGAGCCGCCTGAGCGCCTCCAGCCTCTCGTTGTAATCATGATGACGGTCGGCAGGATGAAGTTTTTTATAAAGATCCGGATTTGAAACCTCGATGCGGAGGAGATAGCGGTGTGCCCCGGCTGCAAACCACTTCCGGTAGGTCTCTTCCGTTTGTTCGCCAAGGGAAAGTGTCACATGAAGTCTGCCATCCGACATCCGGTGGATCTCTTTCAGCAGCCGCTCTATAGTGTCGATGAATTTCCGGTCGTTCCGCTCGCCGGATTGAATAACGATGGAGGCGAACTTGTTTTCGAAGGCATACGTTGCTGCCTCCATCACCTCTTCATCCGTCATTTCGTACCGGATATAGCGGCTGTTTCCTGCACGGATCCCGCAATAGAGACAGTTTTTGGAGCAATAGTTTGAATATTCAATCAGTCCCCTGAAATAGACTTTCCGGCCTACCTGTTCTGCCTTGACTGCTTTTGAACGTTCATAGATTTTGCGGCTCTCCTGTTCATCAGCGCTCAGCAGTTTGACAAGATCTTCTTTCGAAAAGGTGCTTTTATTTAATATGTCGTCAATTTCACTTTTCACGGTGTACTGTTCTTTTCAAATTTTCATTCTTCATTCTTCATTTTCAGAAGCACTCAATGCTATACGTTGAAACGTATATGCATGATATCTCCGTCATCCACCACATAATTTTTCCCTTCAATGAAGAGTTTCCCGGCTTCCCGGCATGCATGTTCAGTACCGAGGCGTATAAAATCCTCATATTTCATAACCTCCGCCCTGATAAACCCGCGTTCCAGGTCACTGTGGATCACACCGGCAGCCTGAGGAGCTGTCATCCCTTTTTTAATGGTCCATGCCCTGACTTCCTTTGGGCCCGCGGTAAAGAAATTCTGAAGGTCAAGCAGGTGAAATGCTGACCGTACCAGGCGGTTCACACCGGGTTCACTCAAACCTGCATCGGCAAGAAAGATTTCACGGTCACCGGCTGTTTCAAGTTCGGCAATCTCAGCCTCCAGCTTTCCGGCAATGATAAGTACTTCCGCCTCTTCGTTTTTCAAAGAATCAAGGAACTTGTGGGAAAATTCATTTCCTGAAACAGCCGACCGGTCATCCACGTTGCATACATACATTACCGGTTTATCGGATAGCAGGAACATGTCCTCGATGTGCTTCTTATCCTCTTTATGAACCGGGGCGGTCCTGGCGGATTGGAAAGACTCGAGATGATTTTTGTAGACATTCAGGATCTCAAGCGTATGCTTCGCCTCCTTATCCCCGGCCTTACCCTGCTTTTCTACTTTCTGGATTTTTTTTTCGACCGACTCCAGATCCCGGATCTGGAGCTCAAGGTCAACGGCTTCCTTGTCCCTGACCGGGTTTACGGATCCATCCATGTGCGGCATCATGGGATCATCGAAACAGCGCATCACGTGGATCAGTGCATCCACATTCCGGATATCCGCAAGGAATTTGTTCCCTTCATTGTGGGTTCCGCCTTTTGTCAGCCCCGGAATATCAACCATTTCAATTGTCGTCGGCACAATCCGTTCTGCATGAATGAATTTGTCGATCACCTGGAGGCGGGGGTCAGGCACATTCATGATGCCAAGGTTTGATTTTGATCCGGCAAAGGAGGCTTTATGAACCTCTGCACGGGTATTCGAGATACAATTGAACAAAGTTGTTTTTCCGCAGCCGGCAAGTCCTATGATTCCACAACGTAAAGGCATATTCTCGGTTTTTCGAACTGCAAAGGTAGGTAAAATGTCCAACCGTTGTTTTCACACAGTTGTGCGGTTTTTTTACATGAAATAGTTGAAGAAAATTCCCATTTTTTTTGTGAATCGTTTATCAGGAAAAAACTTATACCCGACGAAAGTCACATTCTGTATAGTTTTCCGGAATTCTGCATCACTTTGAACCTGTGGTCTACTGTCTGCTGGCATATAATTTGTAATCCGCTGTGCACTGTACCTGATTTTCAATTCGCATACCATTGATTAATGACACCACGATAGATGAAACGAATTATCATATTCGTCAATTCCTGTATATGAACCATGATACTGACAAAGGGGGAGTCGGAAAATGCACGGTTGTTCCCGTTCATTTTCTCCTGTTTTTTAGGGTTACTTTTCATCGATTACCTGTTCTTTTAGGAAGGGTAATATTTTTAAAGCATAATCTGAAATACCCAATAATCACTCCAGATATGGTTTTAATTAAATATATACTTTTTCATCATAAGTTAATTCTGTTTTTTGTGAATAACTTCAAGAATTTTACTGAAACATTTTGTTCTTATCGTCTGTATAATTCAATGCACCTCAGACTCTCAACATCACCTTTTTTACTTGCTTCAACTTGTTCATTGTTTTTATAAAGGTTCCTTCAAAAGTCAGGGATATCTAATCTGTGAATCATGTAAGTTAATTCTAAAGTTGTATAACACAAATGAGGCAGATAAAATTGATTTTTGAATTGGGCTTAGGTAACGAAAAAAACAGGAGAAATTAATCGGTTCAGATGAAACACCTTTTACCAGGAATCAAAAAGTTTTTAATCGCAAACTCAGCAGCCATTGTATTGTTACTGAGTCTGTGTGATTCCGTATACGCCGAAGGGACCAAACAGGTTTTACCCGACTCGACGGTTTCCAGTGCTTCATTGATGATTGACAGGAACAATCCGATGTACACCCGGTTCGGATACATCGGTTGCCCTGCAAATTACAGGCTGTATATCCATATAAAAAATGTTGGCGAGACCATCTTATTCGGACTTCAGAGTCCGGTAGCAAATGTGGGATATAACCTGAGAAGGCCAAATGGCACAATCGCCATGACCGGAAACCTTCCTTCAGCTCCCGCTCCTGGGTATATCCGGTATTATCGCAATGCAGTAGTGGGCCCATTCCAGGCCTACAGCGGTTACAATCCACTCTCCCAAAAGGTTGTGAGCATTGCTGATACAGGTAACTGGTATTTTGAGATTAAAAGTATTCCCGGGGGAAATGGTACCGTTGAGTTCACCTATTTTGATTTCCAGGTAGTCACCGGTTTGAACTTGCCTGCCTTACCTGCGGATACAATCAACGGTCGGGTATGGTCACAGTCATGGCAGTTCTATGCAAACCTTGGAGGGAATAATACCTATGAACCTTTCAATGCTGCCCTCTATGTTTATTCTGACGATGGAATCACGACCCGCATAAAATTCAGCGGGGTACATTGGGGAGAAGGGACAATTTTCTGCAATCCGGTAGGCTGCCTGAATACAGGCAATTTTCCAGTCGACCGGCAATCAAATAACAACAACACCTACGCCACTTTCCCGGGAATAGCATGGTACAAGGTCTTTCTGAGCAATCCTGATTCATTGGTATACCCTGACGGTCAGTACGGAAGGGTTATCAGTGATCCCACGATGATTGATGATCCAAACTATCCTGTATGTTCAGGCAGGAAATACATCGAAGTCGTTGTCAACAAAAAAGGGAGAATAATCGTCGATATCGATATCCCTTATGGCGATTCGACCTATGATGTACTCATTGAATCTGATGTGAATCCTGGTTTGAATCACATTCCCTGGGGGGGACTTGATGGTCATGGAGGCCAGGTACCGGCAGGGACCTGGCTCATGCTTGCCGTCACTTTTATCAATGGATTAACCAACCTCCCGCTCTGGGATATTGAACAGAATCCGCTGGGGTACAAAGTCTCCCTCATCCGGCCGCGGGGCCCTGCGCTTTCTGAACCCCTGATCTATTGGGATGACTCGCAGCTTACAAATGACGGAAATTGTCCGAATGCTCCCACAACGGTTAATCTCGGTGGATGCGACCCGACAACTTCTGTTTGTCACGATTGGGCCGGAATTGACTGTCATGAAAAAATGATCAACTCCTGGTGGTACTCAGGGAGCAGCTCCTATGTTCCTCTTTGGGTTTACTACAGCAAAACTCCCGACAATCCTGTGGCCTCCAATAGAGCCCACTGTGGTCCTGGGATTGATACGCTCCATGCCACTGTAGTCCCGGCAGCATTCACAGCCGACTGGTACAGTGCTGCTACCGGCGGCACATTGCTCTTAGCGGGCTCAACGACATTTGTTACTCCTCTGCTGAATGCTACGACTACATTCTATGTTTTAACCAGGGATCCGATATCAGGATGCATCAGTCAGAGAGTGCCGGTTACGGTGACCATAAACCCGCTCCCTGTCCCAACCTTAACAGGTCCGGCTCTTGTGTGTGTCAACTCTTCCGGAAATGTTTATGTAACTGAACCAGGTATGACGAACTATATCTGGAATGTCTCACCGGGAGGGACAATCACTTCCGGGGGGACACCCGCAAGCAATACGGTCACGGTAACATGGAATACTGCCGGAGTGAATACAGTCAGCGTTATATATACTGATTTAAATGGCTGTACTTCAGCCGGCCCGGCCATCTTTAATGTAACCGTTTATGATCCTCCTTCCATTACAGTACAACCTTCAAACACTTCGGTCTGTGAAGGATTTAACACCCTGTTCACTGTTACTGCCCTGGGATCAGGTTTGACGTACCAGTGGCAGGTTAACTCAGGAAGCGGATGGAGTAATGTTTCGGATGGGGGTGTTTATGGCGGGGCTATGACCAATACATTGACCATCACCGGTGCAACCACCGGAATGACAGGATACCAGTATCGCTGTATTGTGACCGGCACATGCTTAATCAATACCACCACCAATCCTGCAACATTGACGGTGACCCCAATAATTCCGACATCATTGATTTATCATAATTAATTGAAACAGGCTTGAAAAAATAGGAAAACGATAACATGAAATAATGCACTGCGTAACTAGAAAGGTGGAGTGAAAATGAAATTGAATAAAAGATGGTGGGTAATATGGATGATGCTGACCATGATTGGAATGGCTGCAGAAGCACAGCCCTATCCGAACAGTGGTGATCAATCCGTTTGTCTGGGTGCAAATGAGCCATACGGTGTAATAAATATGCCCGGGTCAACGTATGCGTGGTCTGTTATTCCAATTACGGGCGGGAACGGAACCATCACGGGAACGGGTAGTTCTGTCACTATTTTGTGGACGAGTGTGGGTACCTGTACCTTACAGGTTGTTGAAACAAATGCGGCGGGTTGTATCGGTCCCCCGGTTACAATTGTTGTCACTGTTCACCCGACACCGGATGTGATACCAACACCGGCATCACAGACCATTTGCAGCAATAGCTCCACCAGCATTGCACTGACAGGCAGCGTTGCGGGAACAACCTTCTCCTGGACTTTTACTGTATCCCCGGCCGGAAGTGTCACAGGTGCCTCTGCCGGCAGTGGGAATGCCATATCTCAGCCCCTGATCAACACAACACCCAATCCGGCCACCGTAACCTATACCGTTACTCCGTCTGCCAATGGATGCCCGGGGTTACCGGTCAACGTGACGGTTACAGTAAACCCGACACCTGTTGCCCTTGCAACCCCGGCTGCACAGACAATCTGTTCCAACACATCAACCAATATTGCACTTTCAAGCACTACGGCATTGACTACGTTTACGTGGACAGTTGCTGTTTCACCAGCCGGAAGTGTAACAGGTGCATCTGCCGGAGGAGGAAATACGATCAGTCAGCCATTGATTGACATTACACCCAACCCGGCAACGGTGACGTATACAGTCATACCATCGGCCAATGGTTGCCCGGGACTCCCGGTTACTGTTTTAATTACAGTCAATCCCACTCCAGTTGCCATAGCAACACCGGCAGCCCAGACTATCTGCTCCAGCAACTCCACCAGTGTGGCTTTGTCAAGTGCAACCGCATTGACAACGTATACCTGGACAGTAAACGTCGCACCTGCCGGAAGTATCACCGGTGCGACAGCAGGCAGCGGCAATCTGATCAGCCAGCCATTACTGAACGTCACTCCGAATCCTGCAACCGCAACTTATACCGTTACTCCATCAGCCAATGGCTGTACAGGACTCCCGCTGCTGGTGGTGATCACAGTCAATCCAACCCCGAATGTCACGGCCACCCCTTCTTTGCAGACACTGTGCTCGGCAGGAATTACGGGGATCAGCCTCACAAGCACTACAGCCGGAACGACTTTCGGATGGACGGCAGCTGTTTCCCCGGCAGGCAGCGTCACCGGTTCTTTTGCGAGCAACGGAAATACAATTGCACAAACACTTACGAACCTGACACCGGATCCGGCATTTGTAACTTACAGCATCACTCCAACAGCCAACGGGTGTGCTGGATTGCCCATCATTGTTGTTGTAACGGTGAATCCAACACCGAACGTAACAGCAACACCTGGCTCGCAATCGATCTGTTCCATGGGAACCACAAGTATCGCACTTTCCAGTTCAACTGCTCTTACGCTTTTCAACTGGACAGTTGCCATTTCACCTGCAGGAAGCATTTCCGGTGCATTTAACGGAAACGGGTCCACAATTTCCCAGACGCTGACTAATTCTACACCTTCACCTGCCACTGTAACCTATACGGTGACGCCCATAGCCAATGGATGCCCGGGAATACCCATCAACGTTACTATAACCGTGAATCCTCTGCCTGTGCCGACGATCGCAGGTCCGACTCCTGTTTGTGTAAACTCCTCCGGTCGAATCTATACAACTGAAGCAGGGATGTCAAACTACAACTGGACGATAAACGGAGGAACGATAACCGCCGGAGCCGGAACCAATGCCATTACGGTGACATGGAACATAGTAGGGGCACACTTCGTTACAGTAACGTATACTAACCTGAACGGATGCAATCCTGCAAGTTCCTCGGTTTTTCCGGTTACGGTCGACCCATTGCCTGTAGCGACAATCAGCGGTCCGGCACCTGTTTGTGTGAACACCACCAATAACATTTACACCACGGAACCAGGGATGACGAATTATTCATGGACAATAACGGGAGGAACTATTACCGGTGGTAATACCTCCAGTTCCATTCATGTAACATGGAATGTAGTTGGAATCCAGACAATTACTGTAACTTATACGGATACGAATGGCTGTAATCCGGCTGTCCCGGCAACTTACCCGGTACTAGTCAACCCATTGCCATCAACTTCACCGATATTCCATAACTGATAATTAACATACAATGCTGAAAAGGTTTCCATACATATTGTTTCTCAGTTTGCTGCTGATTTCGGGGAGAGTTTCCGGGCAGTATATGGATACGGTATGTATAGGAACAACGGGTACGGGGTATCACGTGATAGGGCTTCCGGGTTCAACCTTTGCCTGGACCATCCAGGGGGGGGTGCAATCACCCGTTACCTTTAATGACAGCATTCTTGTGAATTGGGGAATGACAGAGGGTGTTTTCCAGGTTTCTGTCGTTGAAACAACAGCCGCAGGCTGTATCGGAGACCCCGTCATTGGGTTGGTATGGGTGACCGGTATCCCATGGGTAAGTGCAGGACCAACCCTGATTGTCTGCAGCGGTTCCCTTGTCACTCTTGCGGCAGCCGATAGCCTGGATTGCGCATCGGTACATTGGACCACCCCGGGGGATGGAACATTCAGTAATCCGTGGGTCCTTCATCCCACCTATGCCCCTGGTCCGTCCGACATTCAAACCGGTTTTGTGATTCTTACGCTTACCGGAAGCGGATATGCAGCAAGCTGCCCTTCCGCTTCCTCCACAGTCAAAGTGAGGATCAGTACTGTTTCTGCAACGATAACCCCGACCAATGTAACCTGTTTTGGTGCAAACGACGGAGCCGCATTTGCTAATGTCACAGGCGGGATTCCTCCCTTTACTTTCCAATGGGATGATCCGCTGGCGCAGACGTCAAATCCGGCAATAAACCTTCAGCCGGGAACCTACACTGTCTTGATCAGGGATTCAGCATTGTGCAGTACAACGCAGAGTGTCACCCTCATCCAGGAACATCCGACCCCGTCTGCATTGCTTTCCCTGATCGGCGGAGATAAGGTTTGCAGGGGTGACAGTGTGACGCTCCGGTTCGACTTAAAAGGAACAGCTCCCTGGATACTAAGCTATACCGATGGTACAACTGTGACCACTGTCAGTGGAATCATGACATCACCCTATATTGTCAGGATCTTTCCTCAATTCTCCTGTGTTTATACCATAACCGGGCTTACGGATGCTTATTGTACGGCAGTTCCGGGAATGCTTTCGGGATCTGCTGCGGTAACTGTCTTTCCTTTACCTGCTGTGGAATACACCTGGAATACCACGCTGGTGAACTACGAGATCCAGTTCCATATTGATTCATCGATTGTGGATCTTGGGGCAGTAGGGTACATGGTTGTGTGGAACTTTGGCGACGGCACGTTCGGCTACGGGCATAACCCGTTGCATCTGTACCCGGGCTCGACCACGTTCCATTGCATCCTGACGGTGACGGATACCAATGGATGCAGCAACTCGGTGATGCATGAGATCTTTGTGCCGCCGGTACAGAACGCGTTTTACTCGAGCAGTTCACCCACGTGCCTTGGCACTCCGATGTGTTTTGAGGATCTCTCCACGGTTCCGAACCCGCCGGCTACCTATATCACCACCTGGATATGGAACTACGGAGACGGGACGCCCTTTGATACGATCCATTTCCCGAACAACCCGAATGTATGCCATCTGTATACGGCGGTTGGGAGCTACCCTGTATCGCTGACCATTCGTGACAACTGGGGGACCACCAGCACGTATGTACACGACCAGGTGGTTATCCCGGTGCCGGTGGCAGGGTTCACGTATTCGACACACTGCCAGGGGCAGCCGGTACAGTTTACGGATGTCTCGGTCACCAATGGTGGCGGTTCGATCATCTCGTGGAGCTGGGATTTCGGGGATGGGAACTCGGGCATCTACAACACCTCCACGCAGCAGAACCCTGCTCATCTGTTCAGCACGGGAGGCATCTCATACGAAGTACGCCTGATCATCGGGAACTTCAATGGGTGCAGGGATACGGTGGTAAGGACAGTATACATACTTGCGGCCCCTGGGGTCGAGTTCACGCATGACTCGGCCTGCAACGGTCAGCTGGTGAGCTTCACGGCAGATCCCCTGATCACGCATGTGGACTCGATCGTTGACTGGCTATGGGATTTTGGCGACGGCTCGGTACCTGTTACGAGCCCGCTTTCGGCTACGCATACCTATACGGCACCTGGTACCTATGTTGCCACGCTGACGGTGACCGACCTTCATGGCTGCCAGAACCGGGTATCCCACGGTGTCCGTGTGAACCCGCTACCGATAGCGATGTTCAGCTGGTCGACTCCGGCCTGTTTCGGGAGCCCGGTAGAGTATACGGATCACTCCACCGTTGCCACGGGTTACCCGGGTTATATAGCCAGATGGCTGTGGGATTTCGGTGACGGGACCACGCAGGAGGTGATACTTCCGGGTTCGCCCAATGTGGTGCATACGTTTGTGGGCGGAGGGATGAGCCACACGGTACGGCTGACGGTATGGAGCAACGACAGCTGCTCCCAGTGGGTCGAGCATGTGATCGGGAGCATCGCCTCTCCGGTGGCAGATTTCAGCAGCGGGACGATCCACTGCCAGGGTCAGGGGGTAACCTTTACAGACCAGAGCACAACGAACCAGGGCGGGAGTATCTCCGGGTGGATATGGGATTTCGGAGACCCGGGCTCGGGCACGGGCAACACCTCCAACCTGCAGAACCCCATCCATACCTATAGTACGGCAGGCACCTACACGGTATCGCTGGTGGTAAGCAGTTTTACGGGATGCAGCGATACGGTAGTCAGGACGGTAACCATCGGCATCGGGCCGGTAGCCGATTTCCGGGCCGATACAGCCTGCCAGGGAGGGGTCACCACGTTTACGGACCTTTCCACCTCCAATGCCGGAACGATGATCAGCTATACGTGGAACTTCGGCGACGGCACGGCAGAGTCTCACCTTGAGAACCCCACACACCAGTATATGCTCAGCGGGACGTACACCGTAACGCTGACGGTAATGAATTCGAACGGGTGCACCGGCGATACCATCAAGAGTGTAGTGGTTACTTCGCCGGCGGTGGCAGCCTTTGGCTACAGTTCGCAGAGCTGCCTTGGCGGAGCAGTACAATACACGGATCTGTCCACCATGGCTCCCGGGTCACTGGGCATGATCGTGAAGTGGGAATGGAACTTCGGGGACGGGACCCCGGTGGTAGTGATTGTGTCCCCGGGCAATGCGAATGTAACGCATACGTTTGCAGGCACAGCACCATCGCATGTAGTCAGGCTTACGGTGACCACCTCTGAAGGATGTACGAGCTATACGGAACACACCCTGACCAGCAGCCCCTCTCCGTCAGCCGACTTTGGTTACCCCTCACCGGTGTGTTCACAGACGGGAGTCTCCTTCACGGATCAGAGCACGAGCGGACAAGGCTCAGCAATCGTTCTGTGGCTGTGGAACTTCGGTGATCCGGTGTCGGGGATGAACAACAGCTCTTCGCTTGAGAACCCCATCCATACGTTTACGGCCCCGGGCAGCTACACGGTGCAGCTTATCATCGCCAATGTGAACGGGTGCGGTGACACCACGCAGAAGGTGATCCTCATCAGTGCATCGCCGCTGGCCAATTTCAGTGCTGATACGGTTTGCCTGCATTCGCCCACGCAGTTCAGCGATCTTTCGATAGCCCATTCATCAGGCATGATTGGCTACACGTGGGACTTCGGAGACGGCAGCGCAGTGTCGCACCTTGAGAACCCCTCGCATACCTATTCATCTTACGGGATCCATCAAGTGAAGCTGAGCGTTACCAACAGCAACGGATGCGTGAAGGATACCACCATGGGTGTGCTGGTACGGCCGTTGCCACAGGCAGCGTTTACCTTCAGTGCAGGGGGATGCCAGGGCTTCCCGGTATCGTTCACCGACGGGTCAACGACAGTAGCAGGTTATCCCTCCAGCATTGTGAAGTGGGAATGGAACTTTGGTGACGGTACCCCGGTGGTAGTGATCCTTGCCCCGGGCAACCCGGATGTGACACATACATTTGCCGGGACAGCCAATGCGCATACGGTACGGCTTACGGTGACCACCACGGATGGGTGCACCGACTTTGTGGATCACCAGGTAAACAGCAATTTCTCACCGCTGGCCGGGTTCAGTTATTCTTCGGGCAACTGTGCAGGTCAGGCGATACAGTTCACAGACAATTCGCAGTCCAACGGAGGCGGTAACATCACGCAGTGGAAGTGGAACTTCGGGGACCCGGTCTCGGGCACGGGCAACAGCTCCACGCAGCAGAACCCCGCGCATACGTTCAGTTCCCCGGGCAGCTACAGTGTCAGCGAGATCGTATACAATGCCATGGGCTGTTCGGATACGATCGTCCATACGGTGGATGTGATCTCCCTGCCGGTGGCAGATTTCAGAGCCGATACCTCTTGTGTGGGCTCGCCCACGATCTTCACGAACCTGTCCACGGGCAGTGGCGGGATCATCACCCAGTACCTGTGGCAGTTCGGCGACGGGGGCACCTCGACCCTGTCCAGCCCGGTTCATACGTACCTTGTGAGCGGCACTTTCCAGGTGACCCTGACGGTGACCACCCAGGCGGGGTGTACCAGGGATACGACCAAGGGTGTGCATGTGATGCCGTTGCCGGTAGCCTCGTTCATCACCAGCAGCCCTGCGTGCCTGGGCACGGCGGTGACCTTTACCGACCAGTCCATCTCTACGGCCGGGATGATCCAGAAGTGGGAGTGGGACTTCGGCGATGGGGTAACCCAGACGATCACCTACCCGGGCTCACCCAATACGAGCCATGTATATTCCCAGAGCGGGAGTTACACTGCAGTGCTGAAGGTGACCACGGTTGGCGGGTGCAGTTCCTCGGTGACCCACCCGGTGGTGGTACAGGGGGCCCCGGTAGCCAACTATACATATTCTTCGGGCCGTTGCCAGATGAGCCCGGTACAGTTTACAGACCAGACGCAGTCCAACGGGGGCTCGCCGGTAACGCAGTGGTTATGGAACTTCGGCGACCCGCTCTCGGGGTCATCGAACCTTTCCACGTTGCAGAACCCGGTTCACAGCTTCAGTGCATCGGGGAGTTACAACGTGATGCTCAGTGTGAGCAGTGCCACTGGCTGCGTGAGTTCCATCACCAGGGTGGTCACGGTCAGTGCAAGTCCGGTAGCGCAGTTCACCTCCGACACGGCGTGTAAAGGGAGCCCGACCCAGTTTATGGATCACTCGGTGGCCAATGCCCCGGGCATCGTGTCGTGGAACTGGAACTTCGGGGATCCTGCCTCGGGGACGGGCAATGTATCCACGCTTAAGAACCCCTCTCATGTGTTCACCTCGGCAGGAGTTTACATGGTCAGGCTGAGCATAATCAATACGAACCTTTGTACGAACGACACGCTAATGCCTGTGGTAGTATCACAGTCGCCGCAGGCGATGTTCTCGTTCAGCTCCTCGTGCGTGAACAGCCCGACACAGTTTACCGATCTTTCGGTTGCTCCAAACAGCCAGCTTTCGTCGTGGTTGTGGGACTTTGGCGACGGGACAGGGAGTTCGACGTTACAGAACCCCTCGTACACCTATAGTGCTGCCGGCACCTATAATGTTAAGTTACGGGTGACCAATACGGCAGGATGCCGTGACTCGGTGGTGATCCCGGTGGTCTCCTACCCGTTGCCACAGGCAGGGTTCAGCTATACGAACTTCTTCTGTCCGGCGGGCCAGGTGACCTTCCACGATCAGTCGCAGGGCAACGGGTCATCGATCACGGGGCGTTTGTGGATCTTTGAGCCGGGGTCCACCTCCACGCTACATGATCCGACCTATGTCTTTCCGGTGACCGACACGAACTACCTTGTCACGCTGATCGTGACCGATGACAAGGGCTGTGAGGACACCCTGACCAAGAGTGTATATGTGAAGCCGGGCTTTATGCTGAGCTTTACCCACGACTCGGTATGTTTCAGCACCCCGACGCATTTCCATGCCCGCAATGATGCCATGGGCGATTCGCTGTATTTTGTGCAATGGAATTTTGGTGATCCTGCCTCGGGGAGCAACAACACCTCCACGCAGCGCAATCCCACGCATGTGTTTACCTCTTCGGGCAGCTTTGTGGTGAAGCTCAAGGCATGGGATTCGGATAATTGTGTTGACAGTGTTTATCGCAATGTGATCGTGCGGGGATTGCCGAAGCCGGCATACACCTTTGTATCTGCACCGTGCGACAGTGTAAGCGTATTCACCGACGGGTCGACCCCGGGCAGCGGGACGATTGCAAGCTGGGTGTGGAACTTCGGTGACGGGACGGCAGAGCAGACGCTGGTACCGCCATCGCAGGGAGACATAACGCATGTGTTTGCGAATGCGGGGACCTATGGTGTCACGCTGAAGGTGACCAACAGCAACGGGTGCTGGGATACGGTCTCGCATCTGGTAACGCGTTCCTCGTGCATCACGGCGGCCTTTACGCAGGTGACGCCACAGGGGTGCTCGGATTCGCCGGTAAGGTTCACGGACAACTCTTCGCCGGTGGGTCAGATCAACCAGTGGCACTGGCTGTTCGGTGACGGGCGGGATACGGTATATACGACCTATGCCCATACGATCACGCACAGCTACGGCTCATCGGGGAGTTACCCGGTGACGCTGATCATCCGTGCGGGAGTGTCGGGCCAGACCTTTACAGATACGGCAAGACGGATGGTTACCATCAGCAGGTCACCTCAGGCAGGGTTCCTCTCGGGGGGTGTTTGCCTGAACGCGGTGAGCCTGTTCAAGGACCAGAGCAATGGTTACGGGACAGCTATCTCGATGTGGAGATGGAGTTTCGGGGATCCGGCATCGGGAGTAAACAATAGTTCGTCGTTGAAAGATCCCACGCATCATTACACAAAGGCAGGGCGGTATACGGTGAGCCTGGTGGTGGTGAACAGCAATGGCTGCAGGGATTCCATCAGCAAGGTGGCCAGTGTCCATGCATTGCCGGATGCCAGGTTCATCAATACGCTGGCCTGCAGCGACAACCCGACCTATTTCTTTGACCAGTCGGTTGCCATCGACACGAGCATAGCGGGATGGCACTGGAACTTCGGGGTGCCTCAGACCAGCAGGGATTCCTCCACGCAGAAGGACCCGGTATACGAGTACAAGAAAGCCGGGAATTATGATGTACAGCTGACGGTCAGGGACAACAACGGATGTTATGACACGGTGGATTCGACGGTAACGGTGAACCCGACGCCGCTGGCCGCCTTCATGGTGATCGACAATGTATCGAACATGACGGGCAAGATCCAGCTGCGCAACAAGTCGGAAGGGGCAGACAGCTATTACTGGGACCTTGGCAACGGGTATACGACCACGGAAGAGAACCCGGTGATGCTGTACAAGGATGAGGGCATCTTCACCATCATGCTGATCTCCTCGAATCATTTCGGGTGTGCCGATACGACCTTCTATAAGTACGAGGTGATGTTCAAGGGGTTGTATGTACCCAATGCGTTTGTGCCGGGCAGTGAGCTGGACGGGGTTCGGGAGTTCAAGCCGGTGGGTATCAACCTTATCCAGTACAGGGTGGAAGTGTTTGATTCATGGGGACATAAGTTGTGGGAATCCACGGCGCTGGATGAGCAGGGCAGGCCCAAAGAGGGATGGAAAGGCCGCAGGGACGACGGATCGATCTACCAGCAGGGAACCTATGTATGGAAGATCACCGCCATGTTTTTGGACGGAACCATCTGGGAAGGATCCGATGTCGGCAAGGGTGAATACAAGACAATCGGAACTGTGACACTGATTAGATAGCTGGTGAATCGTTCGTACTTCTAACCAACCAGTTGGTTTTTAATTATTTTCTTTCTACCTTTGCCCCCCAAATTTCATCCGAAGGAAAAAGGCCCGGGTTCGTATTGATATTCCGGCCATTAGGATGAGATAAGCAATTCACAGAGTATTCACCCGGCGGTTGCACAAGCACTGCCACAAAGCAAAATTAAATGACTGAAGAATTAGATGTTAACAACGAATTGGAACAAACTCAACCGGAAGATGTGAAGACAGATGTTTCCGAGGAAGTTGTTGAAGAAACCAAGGAAATTGCAACAGAAGAAGAGCCTGCAAAGACCTTTGCAGAAGAACTTGAAAAACCCGTTGTATTTGCTGCCCCCAAATCAGCCTACGATTCCATGAAAGACTTTGACTGGGATTCGATAGGGAAGAAGCATGAGATCTATGACGCTGCTGAAAAAGCTCGCCTGGAGCAGGAATATGACAGAACCCTGAGTTCCATCACCGAACACGAAGTGATTGACGGAACCATTGTTGCCATGAACAACCGGGAAGTCGTGATCAACATCGGCTTTAAATCCGATGGCGTTCTTCCGCTCAATGAATTCCGTTACAATCCTGACCTGAAAGTCGGTGACAAAGTAGAAGTTTATGTAGAGAACCAGGAAGACCCCAGTGGCCAGCTCCTTCTCTCGCACAAGAAAGCACGCATCCTGAAATCGTGGGAGCGTATCAACAACGCTTACGAAACCCAGGAGATCATCAAAGGGTATGTGAAATCGCGTACCAAGGGCGGACTTATCGTCGACATCTTTGGAATTGAGGCCTTCCTTCCAGGATCACAGATCGATGTGAAGCCCATCCGCGATTACGATGTATTCGTTGACAAAGTCATGGAATTCAAAGTGGTGAAGATCAACCACGAATACAAGAACGTTGTGGTATCCCACAAGGCTCTGATCGAAGATGAACTGGAAGCACAGAAGGCTGAGATCATCAAGAAACTTGAAAAAGGACAGATCCTCGAAGGTACCGTTAAAAATATCACTTCCTACGGCGTATTCATCGACCTGGGCGGCGTTGACGGACTTATCCACATCACCGACCTCAGCTGGGGACGAATCAGTCATCCGGAAGAAATTGTCAAACTGGATCAGAAAATCAAGGTTGTTATTCTTGATTTCGATGAAAATAAAAAACGCATCGCCCTCGGCCTGAAACAACTTACTCCTCATCCATGGGATTCACTGAGCGAGACAATGAAGGTAGGCGACAAGATCAAAGGGAAAGTTGTGGTCATTGCCGACTACGGTGCATTTGTTGAAATCGCAACCGGCGTTGAAGGACTGATTCACGTTTCCGAAATGTCATGGTCACAGCACCTTCGTACGGCACAGGATTTCCTTAAGGTAGGACAGGAAGTGGAAGCTGTTATCCTTACACTCGACCGCGAAGAGCGGAAGATGTCGATGGGTATCAAACAGCTGATCCCCGATCCATGGGCAAACATCAAGGAAAAATATCCGCTGAAATCAAAGCACAGCGCTACTGTTCGCAACTTTACCAATTTCGGTATTTTTGTTGAACTGGAAGAAGGCGTTGACGGGTTGATCCATATTTCTGACCTCTCCTGGTCGAAAAAGATCAAGCATCCGGCCGAATTCACCAAGACCGGCGAGAAGATCGATGTCATGGTTCTCGACATTGACGTGGATAACCGCAGGCTTAGCCTGGGGCACAAACAGCTCGAGGAAAATCCATGGGATGTTTTCGAATCTGTATTTTCCGTCGGATCGGTGCATAGCGGTACCATTGTAAATATGAACGACAAGGGCGCCATCATCGCACTTCCTTACGGTGTTGAAGGTTTTGCCCCGCTCCGTCACCTGAGCAAGGAAGATGGAAGTCATGCCAAGGAGGAAGAAGTTCTCGATTTCAAGGTGATTGAATTCTCAAAGGATAATAAGAAAATCATCCTTTCCCATACCAAGGTTTACCAGGATTCTGTGGCCGGCGAAAAGAAAGGCGAATCAGATGACAAGAGAAAAACCAAGGATTCGGGTAAGAAAACAGTCAAGAAGATCAAGGATAACCTCGAAAAGACCACACTTGGTGATATCGAATCCCTTGCCAACCTCAAATCGGATATGATCAAAGCCGAGGAAAAGGAAAAGCATGCACGCAAAGAAGCTGCCAAGGAAGCAGGAAATAAAACTGAAGAGCCTCAGGCAGAAGAACCTAAGGAAGAATAGTCAGAAATGACCTTTTCAGTCACCATTCTTGGAAGCAATTCTGCAATTCCCACGCTGACGAGAAACCCTAGCGCTCATTTACTCAATGTAAATGAGCGCTTGTTTTTAATTGACTGCGCAGAGGGAACCCAACTCCAGATCCGGAAATTTCATGTTCATTTTCAACGGATTCAACGGATCTTCATCAGTCACCTGCACGGGGATCATTTTTTCGGACTGATCGGGTTACTCAATACCTTTCATCTGTTGGGAAGAAAGGAAGAGATACATCTCTACGGACCGCCTCAACTGAAGGAGATCCTCGACCTCCAGCTTGAGGTTTCCCTTACCACACTCAACTATCCTTTGCTCTTTTATCCGCTTTCCTTTTCCGGGTTTAACCTGATCCATGAAGATGAAAAAGTGACTGTACATTCTTTTCCACTCCTGCACAGCATTCCCACATGCGGATTTCTGTTCAGGGAGAAAACTCAGTTGCGGAAGATAAGAAAGAAAATCCTCACCGATGTTGATATCCCGGTTTCCGAGAGGCATAATCTGAAGCTGGGAAAGGATTTCGTGGATGCGCAGGGGAGGGTCTTCAGGAATGATGAGCTGACGCAGGATCCCCCCTCACCAAGATCCTATGCCTATTGTTCCGATACAGCCTATACTGAATCCATCGTGCCGTTTATCCGCGGGTGTGACCTTCTCTACCACGAGACAACCTTCATGCAGAACATGGCTGCCAGCGCCAGGGAAAAGCTACATTCAACCACGCTGGATGCAGCAACACTTGCAAAAAAGGCCGGTGTAAAAAAACTGATGATCGGACATTTCTCTGCCCGGTACGATGAAATTGAACCGTTACTGGAAGAAACCCGGTCGGTATTTCCGGGCACAATACTTGCTGAAGACGGCATTACGATCGCCATCTGATCATCAATCCTCCCTATTCCTTAACAGAAATATCCAGGGGGAACTATTTTGTCCCCATTGTCCAGATCATGTTCTGGAAATATCCATCGGTGATATGAATGGAATCGTTGGTGGGTGATTTTAGCCATCCGGAGAAGTTCCCTCTGGCCCAGCCTCCCTGGCCATCCCATTGGGTGAATACAACGGAAAAAGGCGCAGTGGCAAAATCATAACGTACCTGGGCATCGTCAAAATAAAAACAGGAGAACCGGTAATCGCCGGTTTTGTAAACGAGACCCACCACCGGATCACCGGGGATGCCGAATTTCATCTGGGCAGCAGTCTCAGTGTTATTGGAAGAGAAACGGCAGCAGAATGTGGAGGTTGAACATAAATCTTTCGTGAATTTCGAATAAACCGTGTAGCTCTTTGCTACTCCGTCTACTTTGAAATAGGCGTAAGGTACAGGTGCAGGATCTTCCGTTTTCTTCTTGCAGGCAACTGAAGCAATCATAAGCAAGCAAATTCCGAGAATGGCGATTTTCTTCATAAGGCAGGTTTTAGTGAAATGGTGTGTATGGATAAAATTGTTAAAATTTGTGTAGCGAAGCTCATTTTTGCAAAAGATATGCCAGAAAATGCCGAATCGGTAGGTATTCCGTTGTTGGCATACTATTAGACTGTTTATCAGTCAGTTAATTAAATTAATAATTGAAGTTAGTTTTCCGGAAAAAGGATTGTGGTTTATGGACCATGAAGTGTTTTAAAATAACCGCACACGTGTGCGATTTGGAAATAGCAAAGAGTCTCAGATTAACAGTGCGTCGTGCAGGATCTCAACCGGGTGGAACGCTTTTCTGCCGGTTCCGTCAAGGATCTGGTTCCTGCAGCTGGTTCCGGGGGCAGCAAGAATGACTTCCTCTCCAGCTCTCCTTACTTCCGGGAGTAATGAAATTTCACCCACTTTCATCGAAACCTCATAATGTTCCTTCTCATATCCGAACGCTCCCGCCATGCCGCAACAACCGGAACGGATCAGCTCAACCCTGAATTTCCCGGGAATGGACAGCATTCTTCTTGTCGGTTCGATGGATGCGAGGGCTTTTTGATGACAATGCCCATGGAGTTTTATGGTTCGTTCCTCCAGCGTAAAGGCGGATGCCCTGATCAGGCCCCGGTCAAACTCCTTCATGATAAATTCATCAAAAAGGAACGTGTTTTCTGCGATCCGGTGTGCACTTTCAATCAACGATTCCGTTGCTAGTTCAGGGTACTCATCACGGAAGGTCAGGATTGCGGAAGGTTCGATGCCGATCAAAGGGGTTGATGCTGTGATACGATTCTTCAGCAGCGAGATGTTTTTATTGGCAATGATTTTTGCTTTCCTCACCATTCCCTTCGAGATAAAGGTCCGCCCGCTTTCCAGGTGGCGGGGAATCTCAACTTCGTAGCCGAGGGCATTCAGCAAACAGATTGCCTTGATCCCGATCTCAACATCATTGTAATTGGTGAATTCATCAGCGAAAAGAAAGACTTTTCCTTTTTTTTCCTTAATGATCTGCGGATGCTTTCTAATCCAGGATTTCAAGGTGATTTTATACAATAACGGTATCTTCCTTTCAGGTGCAAATCCCAGGATCTTTTTGATGCTTTGGGAGAGAAAGGGAGATCGCAGAGCGAAATTGAAAACTCCGGGAAGTAAACTGCCCAGGCGGTTAATGGAGGTAATATTGGCAATCAACCAAGACCGCAGGGGAATTCCGTTTGATTGATAATAGTGCTGCAGAAATTCAGCCTTCAGCTTCGCAATATCCACATTCGAAGGGCATTCAGACTTACAGGCCTTGCAGGAAAGGCACAGGTCCATCACATCGTAAATTTCCCTGTGATCGAAAGGGTTTTCTTTAACAGACCTTGTCAGGAATTCCCGCAAGATGTTTGCCCTGGCCCGTGTCGTGGTGTTCTCATCTTTGAGGGCCTGGTAGGAGGGACACATCCCTTCACCGGTAAGAAAAGTATTCCTGCAATCACCCGAACCGTTGCATTGCTCGGCGGCACGCAGGATGCCATGGCTGGAGGAGAAGTCAAAAACGGTAGATATTTTATTAGCTTCCTGGCCCGGGTCGAACCGAAGACCGGAGTTCATCTTCGGGGTATCCGTGATCTTGCCTGGATTCAGGATCCCCTGAGGATCAAACGCCAGCTTTACTTTCTTTAACAGGCTGTAATTATGCCGACCGATCATCAGCGGAATGAATTCCCCCCGAAGCCGGCCATCACCATGTTCCCCGCTCAGCGATCCCCGGTATCTCTTTACCAGTTTTGCCGTCTCCAGGGCAACGGTGTGGAACAGGTCAACATCTGCCGGATCTTTCAGGTTCAGCACCGGTCGCAGGTGCAGTTCGCCTGAACCAATATGCGCATAATAGACGCATTCCAGGTGAAGGTTTTCAAGCATATGGCGGAATTCCCGGATATAGCCGGGAAGGTCCTCCGGGCTCACTGCCGTATCTTCTGTCACAGGAACGGGCTTCCGGTCGCCGGGGTAATTGGAGAGAACTCCCAGTCCCGCCTTCCTGAGATCCCAGACTTTTTTCAGGTCGGGGGGAAAGATGAGGGGAAAATGGGTTCCATAACCGGCGGCCCGCATTTCGCGTTCCAGCTCCCGGGCGATAACCAGGATCTCCTCTTTCGATTCACGGGCAAACTCAATGATCAGGATGGCAGCAGGATCTCCTTCAATAAAAAAACGGTTCTGCCGCTGGGTGATGTTGTCGCGGGTGCAATCCATGATGGCTTTATCCATCAGTTCCACAGCTCCGGGGTTGTATTTCAGGGCGACCAGGTTGCCTTCCAGTGCTTCCTGTACAGAGTTGCAATGAACGCAGATCAGCGCTTTCTGCTTTGGCGGCAAGGAAACCAGGTTGAGTTTGATCTCCGTGGTAAATGCAAGCGTCCCTTCCGATCCGGCCAGTACTTTTGAAAAATTAAAAGGAATTCCGTTTCCGGTAAACGGATTGGTTTCAAGCAGCAGGTCAAGGGCATAGCCCGTATTTCTTCGGTGGATGGAAGGTTTGGGAAACTCTTTCCGGATCTCCGACTGGTTGAAAGGGTCAGACAGTATTTCGTAAAAGGTACGGTAGATCGTACTTTCCAGACTGTCACCCTGCATTTTTTCCTTTACCTCTCCAGGGGTCAGATCGGTGAATTCAACTTCAGAACCATCTGCAAGGAGGGTCTTCATGGAGATCACATGATCGCGTGTACTCCCGTAAAGGATGGAATGTGCTCCGCAGGAGTTGTTTCCAACCATTCCGCCGATCATGCAACGGCTGGAGGTGGAAGTCTCCGGTCCGAAAAATAATCCGTATGGCTCAATTTTTTTATTCAGTTCATCAAGAATAACGCCGGGTTGCACCCGAACCCAATGTTCCTCTATGTTGATCTCAAGGATCTCCGTCATGTACTTCGAAACATCGACTACTAATCCGTTTCCGACGACCTGGCCGGCAAGAGAAGTGCCTGCCGTTCTGGGGATCAGGGGAAACGAATGTTTCCTTGCAAGGGCCAGAAGCGTTCGGATATCTTCGGCATGACATGGACGTGCAACACCCAGGGGCATTTCACGGTAGGCAGATGCATCGGTCGCATACATCGTCGTCCAAAGCAGGTCGGTAAAAAGTTCACCGCGAAAGGCAGAACGAAGTGCTTCAGAAATCTCACGGTTTTTGTTGATGTCCATCTATTTTCCTTTATCTCCCCTGGTAAGGGTTGCATTTTCCGGGTCGACGATCTGGTATATGATCATGGCATGCCGGGCAGCAACAGAATCCTTTGAGGATAAACTGCGGGAATAGTTCATGTAGGAAATAAGACTCAGGTAACTCTTTAGCCTCTTGCACATCCTCACATCGGAAGAATCCTTTCCCGCAGTGATCCGACCGTTGTAACTCCCGATCTTCCTTTTCCACCAGTCAGAGTCCTTTACGAAGAAATTTTCGTTCAGCTGTTGTTGTTCATCCATCTCCTTTGCCATCAGGTTCTTCCTTTGTTCTTCCTGGGCTTTGTAGGAAGAAGATTTTTCAACATCTGCAAGGGCATTCCTGAAATCATCCGTAAAATACAATCCATCCACAAACCGGATCAGGTTCACAAGATGGTGCTGCCGTGAAAGTTCATCTCCGGCTTCTTTATCTTTCTGAAGGATTTTTTCCTGCAGCCGGATAAAGGTATGAATCATCGAATCATTCTTTGGGATGAGGCCTTTCCGCATCGCACAGAATTCAGTCCAGAAAAATGCATTTTCCATGATCTCAGCCGGCGGCCACGCATGCTTCCCGTTAAACAGGATGGATGCATGGGTATAGTTTGCCTGGTCAAGTTGTTTATCGAGGTTAATCAGTTCGTTCATGTTAAAGTCAGCATTTCCTGCGAACGAGATGTAGTCGGGTCTGAAACGCATGGGCTGGCTGACAGAAGGAAATCCGGCACCGCAACCGATCACGCCGGTAACATCTCCCTGGTAAAACCCGATCATGGATGCTATTCGTGCCCCGCCCGAAAATCCCATCACATAGATCCGCGTCGAATCGATGGCATACCTGCCGGAAGTTTCACTGAATAAGGCATCAATGATGAATCCGGAAGTGTTCATATCCTGTCCGTTCTTCGAATCGTTCGACCCCATGAGGATGTAGCCGTACTTGTTTGCAAGATCCTTGTACTTTTCCAGCGGAAGAATCCCGCTCCCCTGCGGGTCAAAAGCGATGATCACCGGGAATTTCCGGGTTGTAGTATAGCTCTCCGGAAGAAAAAGTGCGTAACTGACGCTATAGAATTTCCGGCAGGTGACATTCGGGATGATTTTGCCTTTCACTACCGTGGCGGCAGAAACGGAGTTGCCATTTGTCCTGTTATTCCCGGGGCCGCATCCGGGGAGGTTGATCAGCAAAACGATCCACAGGACAGAATAGAGGAAACCTCTCATTTTTTATAATAATTCGTCGATTCAAAAATTTTATCTGCCGATTTGGCGACAAATCCGCTGTAGAGCTTTCCGTTCGGTTCAGGGTACCTTAGCGCAAACTCATAATAACATCCGGGGATATCAAATTCGCCCTCCTGGAAAGTGATGCGGTTGATCCCGGCTTTGATACTCGATTGCTCCAGCATATCATTGGCAGTTCCCTGGATCTCCCCGTTCGCATCGTTGAGGAGGAATCCATTGGCTTTCAGAAATGTATTGACCTTCTCAACCGTGTCATATTCCCTCAGTGAATTGACGCTGACCGTAAAGTGGTTCGCACAAAACCCGTTGACATAGAGCCATGCAGCATACTCTGATTCGATCCTGAGTTTTTCATACGTCTTGTACGACGGGATCCCGATGACATTCCCGGCAAAAATCAATTCGTCAGATTTGATCAGATTCAACGGAATGCTGGCTACCCACTGGTTCACTGTAGCTTTCATATGCTCACTGAAATGTTCAACAAGGAGTTCACTGATAAATACCCTCGGTGCCTGCGGGTCTGACTTGTGTTCATAATGCCGGGCATACAGCTTCTTTTGTTCGAAATGATAATCACCCTTGTAAACGTATCCGTTCTTCAAAAAGATTTTTGCAATCGCATCAATACCGGTCAGCGGATGATTGAAGGTGCGGAAAGCAACATGGTCGTTGACAATGGTTTCTCCCTCCCTGACCAGCAGGTCATAAACTTTTTTTGTTGCAGGATTTTGCGTGATGTAATCCTGCCAAAGCCGCTCGAAGATTTCCTGGTGGGTCATTTTTTTAAAATTAATTAGCGAAATTTTACTAGGCTGTTTATATAAAACTTACTTTATGAACTTTACAAACTTTACAAACTTTAAGACTTTGCTGAGATCCCTCCTGCGTCGGGATTAATTCGACTAATCATTTTGCTTCACTGCGTTCGCAAAATAATAGTCTCATTAACTTTACAAACTTTCTACCTCAAAACATCCCATTCATAAACTCATCAAGCGTCAGATTGCTGAAATAATCGCCGATGTTGCAGGGTGCCAGGGCTTCCCTGATCTTTTTTTCATTGTGAGGAAGATCCTTCAGAATATTTTCGATCTCTTCGGTATCGCATGAATTGAAGTAATCTCCGAAAATCCGGATATCCCGGATGATGCCGTCGGCAACATCGATATTGAATTCAAGGGTTCCGCTGTTCTGCGTACGTAAAACCTTTTTGAAATTGTACTGGGGCGAATACCCGAAATTCCATTCCCAGGTTTCGTATTTGGATGCTACCATCTCCCGGATCCGTTCATGATCTTTTTCCGAGAGTTCATACAGCGTGGCATCAGGGTATTTTTCCATGATATGATTCTCGATGAGGGTTGAGAATTCCATTACATCCATGGGTTCGGTCAGGTGTTCGCTGATGTTGGTAACCCTGCTTCGTACCGATTTAACGGCTTTATCTTTGAATTTCAGAGGATCGGCATTCAGGGCGCCGCTCAGGTCGGGCATGTGGGAGGAGAACAGGAGTGTGCCGTGCGACAGAACCTTGTTTTTCCAGATATGCATCGCATTTCCTGAAAACTTCTTCCCGTCAATGGTCAGGTCATTCCTGCCTTCGAAACGGGCATCGATCCCGAGTTTTACCAGTACTTCCAGGATCGGTTCCGTATATTTCCTGAAATCGATCAGGTTATTCCCTTCTCCCTGCATGGTAAAGGTGAAGTTCAGGTTCCCCAGATCGTGAAATACGGCACCTCCCCCTGATAACCGCCGCACTACCTTGATTTTATTCTCCCGCACGTAATCCAGGTTGATCTCTGCCAGGGTATTCTGGTGTTTTCCGACAATGATGGAAGGTTCGTTTCGCCAGAGCATAAACGAGTCATCCCTGATCTCCTTCAATACATATTCTTCGGTAGCAAGGTTGAAATAAGGATCTGTATTGTGTCTGCGGATGATCAGCATCAGTGTGGAAATTAGATCACAAATTTATACTTTTTAATTAATTTAGCCGCATGAAACTCGCCACCCTTGTTTTAATGAGATCCCTGGTTTTTCTTTTCAGGATCGTTCCCTTCGGAGCACTGTATTTATTTTCCGATCTGATTTATTTACTGGCATATAAGGTTGTTGGTTACCGGAAAACGGTGGTATTCGAAAACCTGCGCAATTCTTTTCCGGTTAAATCTGAGAAGGAGATCCGGTCGATTGCTTCCGGGTTTTACCATCATTTTTGCGATCTCATTGTTGAAAGCATGAAAGCTTTTTCCATGAAGGAAGAAGAGGTTGTCAGAAGGTATGAATACGAAAACACTGCGTTTCTCGATGAATTGTGCCGGGAGGGTAAGTCGGTTATTTGTGTCGGCGGGCATTATAACAATTGGGAATGGGCAGGTATTGCTTCCGGTACACAGTTAAAACACAGGCCCGTCGGATTCTATAAACCACTTTCCAATAAAGGAGTGGATGCATTTATCCAGAAAACAAGGGTCCGGGGAAGGTCGTTGCTGGCTTCAATCACCAACACAACGGCTGTGTTTCAAAAGGATTATGGCGAACCTGCCATCTTCTACATGGTTGCTGACCAGAGTCCTTCCAGCGCAAGACTGGCCTACTGGATGCCATTCATGAACCAGGACACCGCTGTTTTGCATGGTCCTGAAAAATATGCCCGGCTTCACAATATGCCGGTAGTCTTTGCTTATCCCCGAAAAATAAAACGCGGATTTTATAAGGTGAGGTTTTTTATGCTGGTGGAAGACCCTTCCAAAACCGCACCCGGTGATATTACACGTATTTATATGAATACGCTGGAAAAGATCATCCGCGAAAATCCGGAATATTATCTCTGGTCGCACAGGAGATGGAAGCTGAAAAGGTGAGAGGTGAGAGGTGAGATACCCAGTAACAACTATCCAGCATCCAGCATCGAGCATCCAGCATCGAGCATCCAGCATCGAGCATCCAGCATCAGCTTATTTTACAACAACCCTCCGTTCCTGTAGATCGCCAGCTGAGCGTCGTAAAACCTGTTGACGGAACATGTTTTTCCGTTGTCCAGGTTGATCAGTTCACCCGTAATAAAATCCACCCGGATACGGTTCCCGTTTTTTATCCCTGCATTTTCAAGTTGCGCCGGATCATAGGTGAGGATCGGCAGCGCTGCATTGATGGCATTGCGTTCGTAAATGGCGCCATAGGATTCGGCCAGGATACAGCTGATGCCCAGCGAGAGAAAGCAGTCAACGGCTTGCTGCCGTGAACTTCCTGCACCGAAATTTTTATTCGTAATCACAATATCACCTGACTTGGCTTTCTTTGGAAAATCCTCGAATCCTTTCAGGTTATCAAAGGTATACTGGCCCATCTCTTTGATATCGGTGATCGTCAGGTAACGGTTGTGAAAGATCATATCGGTGTCGATGTCGTCTTTGGGAATGATCCATACCATGCCTTCAACGACCGTTGGTTTCTCAGCCTTTACCTTTTCATCGTGACGCGTAACGCGTGACGCGTGACGCGTAACGGCAAATAAAGCCGGTGTTCCGGGTATCTTGTCCGGTGTGGTAATGCACCCTGCAACAGCTGATGCGGCTACGATTGCGGGTGACGCAAGGTAAACAAATCCTTTGCCCTGTTTCCCTTCAAAGTTCCTGTTTCCCGTGCTGATGGTCACTTCACCGGGACCGTTTTGTCCGACCTGACCGGCTGCGCACCCTGCACAACCTGCATTGGAAACCATGGCGCCTGCATTCTTGAATATTTTGATAAGTCCCTCATTCATAGCCTGAGTCCAGATGGCATCTGTTGCAGGTACGATCTTCAGGACAACCCCGGGAGCAACTTTTTTCCCATCCAGGATGGCTGCTGCAATCCTGAGATCTTCAATCCGCCCATTTGTGCAGCTTCCGATAAAACCTGAATCGATCTTGATGTTCATGACTTCCTGAACAGCAATATCATCATGGGGATGGCCGGGCTTAGCAACCATCGGAACAAACTTGCTGATGTCAAGGTCGAAGCTCTTCTCATAAACTGCGTCAGGATCTGCAGAAATGGCGTCAAAAGTTTTACCGGTCTTCATTTTCAGCTCATTTAGCACTGAAGGGGAGGGGGAGAAAAGCAGGATGATCGCTCCCATCTCCGTGGCCATGGAAGAGATGGTGACCCGCTCCGACAAACTGAGTTTATCGGCTTCCTCACCATAGATCTCCACCGAATATCCCAGCATCTTGTTCGCGCCGAAGACAGAGAGAAGGTTAAGCACGATATCTTTGGCCGAAACGTCTGAAGGTTTCTTTCCATTCAGGTTGATCCTGACAGAGGCAGGAACCTTGAACCACACGTAACCCTTTGCCCATGCTGCTGCAATATCCTGGTCGCCCATTCCCTGTCCGAACGAACCGATGGCCCCCATGATGTTGGCGTGAGAGTCGGTGGAAACAAAGGTGCTTCCGGGCCATGAAAGGCCGGTGTCAATGGCCAGGTGCGTCCCGATCCCCGAATCGACATCATAAATACGGATGTTGTTCTCACGTGCATATTGCCTGCAGTAATGCTGGTTTTGAGCATACTTCTGATCCGATCCGCCCGGGTTGCAGTCGAAGGTAAATATGGTTTTCGAGGGATCATCAACAGTCAATCCGTTATCCAGGAGGTTTTTCACTACGTTTGCCCCTCCAAAATCCCTGGCAGCGCGGGTGTCAATCATCACATCCACGATGTCTCCCGGCTTTACCATCGGCTGGCTGGAATGGGCTGCAATTATCTTTTCGATAAGATTCATTTCAATTTATGGTTTACGGTTTACGATTTACGATTTGAATTCTTCGTGTGACTTCGTGTCTTCTTCGTGAACCTTCGTGAAATTAATTTTAACCGCAAAGGCCGCAAAGATTCTACGCAAATGCCGCAAAGAAAATATTTCGCCATTTCGCGATTTCGCGATTTCGCTATTTTAGTCGTTCCCGGAATGGTTCGAAGGTCATGAAATCGGCATGGTGAACGATGTAGGCCTCCACCGTCCGTTTCACCATGTTTCCTTCCCCGGCATGGGTGGCGATGATATGGCAAACATCGGCGGGCACGCCGCACTGCTCGGCCAATGACACACCTGAGAACGGATGCCTCAGGTACTTTCCGTATTTTCCCTGGACAGATTTCCCATCCTTGTCAAGTTCATATTCAAGCAGTTTTCCGACGTCAGCCAGGATCGCCCCGGCGATCAGGACATCCATGTCGACAGGAAGATCTTCTTTGAAGAATTCGTTCATCTTATTCCCCGCATCCCGGGCAACATGCACAACACACCGCTTATGTGCCATAAAAGAGACTTTCATTTCCGGGCCGGCAAGCAGCGTGAAGGGGATCTTCTGAAGATCATCGGGGGTCAGCACGCTCTTTTCAAGCGCCAGTTCCCATGTTCTGGCTGTTTTCTCCCGAAGATCCGGATCCTGGATCCACATCAGTTCGGGCCAAAGGTTCAGTATCTGATCGGTCATGTCTTTTATATTTGATGAGCTGATGAGCTTTTTAAGTAGCGCGTCTACTTTAGTTTCGCGATGATCGCATCGGTCATCTGTTCTGTTGTTGCAGCGCCTTTGCTGAATACATCCGGGTTTCCCGAAAGCTTCATCATGTCGTAGGTCCTGACTTTTCCTTCCAGTACAACCGATGCAACGGCGTCATAGATCCTTTTTGCCTTTTCATTCTCGCCGAGGTGTTCAAGCATCATGCATGCGGAAAGGATCATGGCAACCGGGTTGACGATCGACGGGTTGAATCCGGCATATTTTGGCGCAGATCCATGGGTGGGTTCAAAGACTGCCACTTCAGGGCCGATGTTGGCGCTGCAGGCAAATCCCAGTCCGCCGACCAGTCCTGCAAAACCATCGGAAATAATATCCCCGAACATATTGCTGGCAACGACTACGTTGTAGGTTTCAGGATTTTTGGTTAGCCACATCATCTGTGCATCGATGTTCGTATCCTGGACCTTTATACCTGGAAACTCATTTTTCGACATCTCCTGTGCGATTTTCAGCATCATGCCTGAGGTTTCCCTGATCACGTTGGGTTTTTCGCAAACAGTGACGTAGTTGAACCCTTTTGTTTTGGCATACTCAAACGCTGCCTTTATTATCCGTGTGGTGTATTTTTTTGTGAGGATACGCGTGGAAACAGCCAGTTCAGGACGAGGGCACCAGGCAAAATTTTCCTTGAATTTCTTGTGTGTCATAAGTGCCTCATACACCTGGTCGGGAGGATTTGTCCATTCAACACCTCCATACAAGCCTTCGGTATTCTGACGGAAGATCATAGTATCGATTTCCGGCTCCTCAATGGTATTTCCAGGGCCGCGGCGGATGAAATTCAGGGGATTTCCCTTGAATGTCTTGCAGGGACGCATGCAGATATCGAGGTCGTACTTCTGCCGCATGGCAACGATCGGACTGTAATAAACATAGCCCTTGTCCTTCAGCTCAGGAGCCAGTTCAGCTTCTGCTTTATCTTTGGGTTTGGAGGTGATGGCTCCGAAAAGTCCAGTTTTATGTTCTTCCAGCAGCCTGAGTGTCCTGTCGGGCAGCGGGTTTCCTTCCTTGCACCAGAATTCCCATCCGATATCACCATGTACATAATTTGCTTCAAAACCAACTGCATCCAATACCCTGACCGATTCTTTCAGTACATTTTTTCCGATGCCGTCTCCGGGCATCGCTACGATTGTCCTTTTTGTCATAAAAATAGAATTTAGAGTGATTGATGAACTTCAGAAATGGACTTCAAAATTACAAAAGACGACCCAATCCGCAAAAGGAAAATCATTTTTTATGCTTGTACTGCATGATTCATTAATTTTGCCGGTGTAAGTTTATAAAGTTTATAAAGTTTGTAAAGTTCATAAAGTTTATAAAGTTAATGATTAGTCGAATTAATCCCGACGCAGGAGGGATCTCAACTCATCAGCTCATCAACGAATTATGAAATCTCATCTCACGAACCCCATCTTCAAAGTTATCTCTCTTGTTGCTGAGAAGATGAACGTTTCTGCCTTTGTCATTGGCGGATTTGTAAGGGATTCTATCATGGGGAGAGATGCCAGGAAAGATATCGATATCGTAGTCACGGGAAGCGGAATTGACTTTGCCCTGAAGGTGGCAGAGAACCTGGGCGGAGATGTCCCGGTGAAATTCTTCAAGAACTTCGGAACAGCCATGTTAAAATCGGGGGATGTTCAGGTTGAATTCGTGGGTGCACGGAAAGAATCGTACCAGCGTGATTCACGGAAACCAATTGTGGAAGATGGAACCCTCGAAGAAGATCAGAACCGCCGTGATTTCACAATCAATGCCATGGCTTTTGACCTGGGGAAGAAAAATTTCGGGAACCTTGTTGATCCTTTTAACGGAAGGTCAGATATCCGGGATAAGATTATCCGGACACCCCTGGATCCGGATATTACCTTTTCGGATGACCCCCTTCGGATGATGCGTGCCATCCGCTTTGCCTGCCAGCTCGATTTTACAATTGAAAGCAGCTGTTATTCGGCTATAAAACGCAACGCTGAACGCATTCATATTGTTTCCATTGAACGGGTGACGGATGAACTGAACCTGATCATCCAGGCGGATACTCCCTCCATCGGATTCAGGATGCTGGAAGAGACCGGACTGCTGCAGATCATCTTCCCGGATCTGGTCGCGCTGAAGGGAACGGAGAGTATCGATGGGAAAGGACACAAAGATAATTTTTTTCATACCCTGGAAGTCCTGGACAATTTATCCCTGAGGACACAAAACCTCTGGCTGAGATGGGCTGCCATTCTCCATGATATTGCCAAACCGGCAACGAAGAAATTTGTTGCCGGCATCGGCTGGACTTTCTACGCGCATGACTTCAAGGGGTCTAAGATGGTCCCCGCGGTTTTCCGGAAATTCCGGCTGCCGATGAATGAGAAGATGAAGTATGTGGAGAAACTCGTGTTGCTCCATCTTCGTCCCATTGCCATTACAGGAGAGGTTACGGATTCAGCGGTCAGGAGATTGCTCTTCGAAGCCGGCGACAGCATCGATGACCTGATGCTGCTGTGTGAAGCGGATATCACCTCGAAAAATCCCGTCAAAGTGAAGAAATTCCTGGAGAACTTCGAAGAGGTCAGGAGGAAACTGAAGGAGATTGAGGAAAAAGACCGGCTTCGCAACTGGCAGCCTCCGGTATCCGGAGAGATCATCATGGAAACATTCGGGATTGCCCCTTCAAAAGAGGTCGGTATCATCAAGGATGCCATCACCGAAGCGATCCTTGAAGGTGAGATCCCGAATGAATATGATGCTGCATTTCAGTTTATGCTGCAGGCAGGAAAAAACCTGGGACTGGTTGTCAGGGAGAATTGATTCTTTTTTGCTTTTTAAACAATACATTTTAAGTTTGTGCGTAATTTTATACTTTTAAACTTCTAAACGGATTTGGATTATGATAATTTACAGGTTCCGGCTGACCAGCGAAGATCATGAAGACTTCTTAAGAGAGATTGAGATCCAGCCCGTTCAGAACTTTCTTGATTTCCATTATGCCATCGTTTCTTGTGCCAACCTGGATAATTGCGATAATGCTTTGTTTTATACCACCGATAACAAATTCAAAAAGAAACTGGAGTTCTCTTTCAAATACCAGAAGAAACAGGTGCGAAAATACGATGACGACATCGACCAGGTCGTTACGGAGATCTATGTTCCTCACCTCATGAAGGACTCTGTACTGAAAAATTACATTGATGATCCGCATCAGAGGCTGATTTATGAATTCACCGGAAAAGATTCTTACATCCTCTTTATCGAGTTGTTCAAGATTATCAAAACCGATGAATGTTTCCCGCTTCCGCGCTGCGTGAGTGCAAAAGGAGAACTTCCCAAAAAGGCGGCAATGCCCTTAACTCCGGATGCCGGACAACCTGAAAAGATTACTCCGGTGCCGGTTGCCAAGGCACCTGCTTATTTCCCCGGTGAGAAAAGCATGTTCTCAGAGATGATCGAAGATGATTCTGAGCTCGCGGAGATTGAAAGCCAGCTCGACGATATCATGGAAGAAGGAAAGGTGATCATGCCTGAGAAAAAGCCGGCATCGTCAGGTCGTCATGAGGAGGATCCGTTCACAGACCTCGACGACAACTCCGAAGATATCGAAAACCTCGGGGAGTTTGATGACATTGAAGGCCTTGAAGATAAGCACCCTGGTTTCGACAGCGAATCCGATGATTACTGATGCAAAGCCGAAACTCCTGGTTATCACCGGCCCGACAGCCGTCGGGAAAACCACTTCCACAATTCATCTTGCACGCATCCTGAAAACCGAAATCCTCTCTGCCGATTCGCGTCAGGTATATAAGGAGATGCGGATTGGCACTGCACGACCCGGTGAAAGTGAACTTCAACTGGCTCCCCACCATTTCATCGGAACTGTCTCCATCCGCGAAGACTATAATGTATCCCGGTTTGAAACGGAGGCGCTGAATCTGCTGGATCAACTGTTCCGGGATCATCCGGTTGTTATCATGACAGGAGGTTCCGGCCTTTATCTGCATGCCGTGTGTCATGGCATCGATGACCTTCCCGATCCGGATGGAACGCTGCGGGAAGAGCTGAAATCCATGTATGACACAGAGGGTATCGAGTCGCTCCGTTCAAGATTGAAGCTGCTCGATCCTGTTTATTATAAGAAGGTGGATCTTGCCAACCCCAACCGGTTGCTCCGTGCGCTGGAAGTTTGCATCGCAACCGGGAAACCATTTTCTGAGCTCAGGAAGAACAAGGCTAAACCCCGCGATTTTGAAATTATCATGATCGGACTTACCCGGGATAAAGAAGAACTGAACCAGCGAATCAACGAACGCGTCGACCGGATGATGGAGGAGGGGCTTTTGGAAGAAGCCCGGCAGTTGTATCCATTCCGGAACCTGAATGCCCTGAATACAGTAGGGTACAGGGAGCTGTTCCAGTACCTTTCCGGAAAAGTCCCACTGGATATGGCCATTGCCAACATTAAAACCCATTCACGGCGATACGCCAAACGGCAGATGACCTGGTTCAGGAAAGACAAGTCGATCCGGTGGTTTCACCCCGACCAGGAAGAAGAAATACTTAACTTTGTTCAGAAAAAGAGTTTATCAAGTTTGTAAAGTTTGTAAAGTTTGTAAAGTTTGTAAAGTTTGTAAAGTTTGTAAAGTTTGTAAAGTTTGTAAAGTTTGTAAAGTTTGTAAAGTTTGTAAAGTTTGTAAAGTTTGTTGTAAAGTTTGTAAAGTTTGTAAAGTTTGTAAAGTTTGTAAAGTTTGTAAAGTTTGTAAAGTTTGTAAAGTTTGTAAAGTTTGTAAAGTTTGTAAAGTTTGTAAAGTTTGTAAAGTTTGTAAAGTTTGTAAAGTTACTGTCAACTGTACAATTAAATAAATTTTCGCCATTTCGCCATTTCGTAATTTAAATTTTACCACTTCACTCCATGTTACTACTCGCAGACTCCGGCTCAACCAAAACCACCTGGACCTTGCTGGAAGACAACAGGGTTGTCAGCACGGTACAGACAGCAGGCATGAATCCCTATTTCATCACTTCGGAGACGGTCGAAGCCATTCTGATGGCTGACCTTGTTCCGAACCTTCCGGCCGATTTTGTAAAGACGATCCGTTTTTACGGTGCAGGCTGTTCAACCGAGAACAACAACAACATGCTCCGCGATGCCATGCAACTTTTCTTCCGTAAGGCATCGGTCTCTGTTTACCACGATATCCTTGGGGCTGCACGATCCCTGCTTGGCAAGGACAAAGGGATCGCCTGCATACTGGGGACAGGATGCAATGCCTGTTATTACGATGGCGAGGAAGTATTCAGCACGGTTCCGTCACTGGGTTATCTTTTCGGTGACGAAGGAGCCGGTTCAAACCTTGGCAAAATTTTCATGGAGAACTACCTGAAGAAAAGACTTCCCGAAGAGATCAGTACCCAGTTTGACCTGCAGTACGGATTGTCACTTGAAGACATTCTCAATGCGATCTATAACCGGCCTTTCCCGAACCGGTTCCTGGCATCTTTCAGCGAGTTCATCGCTCCCCGGCAGGATCATCCGTTCTTTCATGATCTTGTGAAAAAATCCTTCCAGTCGTTCCTTGATGAGCAGATACGGAAATACAGGGATCATGAGAATCTTACCATCAGTTTCGTGGGTTCAATTGCCTGGCATTTCAGGGATATCCTTCTTGAAACCATGACCGAAAACCGCCTTCATGCAGGCATCATCCTGAAATCGCCGATGGAAGGACTCATCCGGTTTCACCGGGAGGGGGAATGAAGAAGGAATGATAAATGCAGGAAATTGAGGATGGAAAATGGAAAATGGAAAATGGAAAATGGAGAATGGAAAATGGAGATTTGCTAGTAGTAGGATGGAAAATGAAAAATAATTAGATTAATGGATGACCCCGGAGGGGTCATATAAGGAATTTTGAAGATCAAGACAATACGTTTGTAATGCCCGTCAATGCTACACAATATTAAACATTGTTTACTGACGTTTACCGACGGTTAATAACTTTTACTGACAAATTTGTACAAGAAGTTGACAGTTCGTATCTTTGTACTGACAAATAAAATAGTACAAATTATGGCGTCATTAATCTTCTACCCTGATAAAGAAAAAAACGGGAAAGCCCTTCTACTTATTTCATTCACCTTCAATCATAAGCGTTTGAGACTTTCGAGTGGAGTGCATGTTCTTGTCAGCAAATGGGACCAGGAAGCTCAGAAAGTAAAACCGGTCAAAGATTTTGCGGATGAAAATAAGAGGCTTCGTGAAACTGTCAACTTTTTTTTGGATAAATATGATGAGCTTTTCCCAATGGGAATAAAGATTTCCGAAGAAGAGGTCAACCGGAAGGCCGCAATAATGACCGAAGCCTTTAAAGTTTTCACTTCCGGGAAAGATTTAAGCACAAGATCAGTAAAGCTCATCTGGACCATTACAATGGTCTTAAAAACCACCTTGAAGAATTTGAGAAAAAAAATTCATTCCGTATCGATTTTGATACTATCGGGAAAGATTTCTACCTCAAGTTTATCAATTATTTGAAGGTTAAGGGATTTAAACCAAATACAATCGGAAGCCATATTAAAAGGATAAAACGATTGATGAACGAAGCGCTTCAGGATAACTTGACCACAAACCGTGATCATCAGAAAAGGGATTTCAAGGTTTTGAAAGAGGATGCGGACACAATTTTCTTGACTGAGGCTGAAATAAAAACGCTTTATGAAATGAAGATTGACTTACCTGAATACAAAAGAGTACGTGACATGTTTGTTCTGAACTGTTATACCGGACTCAGACATTCAGATTGGGGGAAAGTTTCAAAGGATAAAATACACGATGGGAAATTACATGTCAGAACACAAAAAACCAATGAGCCTGTAATCATTCCGGTAAAACCACTGGTTAAGGAAATTCTGGAACAATATGGAACCATACAGATCCCATTAAATCAAAAAACAAATGATGCACTCCGATGGATAGGTCAGAAGGCACATGATAAAAAACTTGGGAATGGCAATTTTCAAAAATGGCGTGAAATAAGAACACACACAGCGAGGAGATCATTTGCCACTAACGCATATTTGGCGGGAATTCCTATGCGTGATATTATGCAGATTACCG
>JAPLDI010000026.1 GCA_026391795.1 Bacteroidota bacterium | reverse complement strand
TGGATGCTGGATGCTGGATGCTGGATGCTGGATGCTGGATGCTGGATGCTGGATGCTGGATGCTGGATGCTGGATGCTGGATGCTGGATGCTGGATGCTGGATGCTGGATGCTGGATGCTGGATGCTGGATGTGTGTGTGTGTGTGTGTGTGTGTGTGTATGAATAATTTTAAAATCGTAATTCGTAGTTTTCCTTTACTTTTGATCTTTCATTTATATGAATAATCATGAACGAACTTCGGCTGACTGTTGAAAAGGCCTGGGAAAACCGTGAACTGCTCAATGAACCGGCTGTTCAGCAGGCAATCGGTGCAGTAATTGAAGCCCTTGACAAAGGAAAGATCCGGGTTGCAGAGCCTTCGGGAACAGGATGGGTAGTGAATGAATGGGTCAAGAAGGCAGTGATCCTCTATTTCCCGACATTGAAAATGGAAACCACTTCGGCCGGCCCTCTTGAATTTCACGACAAAATCCCGCTGAAAAAAGGTTACGACTCACTCGGGGTGCGCGTAGTACCACATGCTGTTGCACGTTACGGATCCTTCATCGCCAAAGGAGTGATCCTGATGCCTTCGTATGTCAACATCGGGGCCTGGGTCGACAGCGGCACCATGGTGGATACCTGGGCCACGGTAGGCTCCTGTGCACAGATAGGAAAGAATGTTCATCTCAGCGGCGGGGTTGGCATCGGAGGAGTTCTTGAACCAGTGCAGGCTGCACCGGTCATTATTGAAGATAACTGTTTCCTCGGTTCCCGCTGCATCGTGGTGGAAGGGGTCAGGATCGGCAGGGAAGCGGTACTTGGCGCCAACGTAGTCCTGACCGCATCCACAAAGATCATTGATGTTTCAGGGCCTGTACCGGTGGAAACACAAGGTTATATTCCCCCTCGTTCCGTAGTGATCCCGGGTACGTTTGAAAAAAAGTTCCCGGCCGGATCCTATCAAGTTGCCTGTGCCCTGATCATCGGGAAAAGAAAAGAATCAACCGACCTGAAAACTTCGCTGAACCAGGCATTGAGAGAGTTTGACGTCAGCGTTTAACCGATCCTGTTGAAAAAGATATTAGTCATACAAACCGCTTCCATCGGCGACGTGATCCTCACCACCCCGGTGATCGAGAAACTTCATCTCTTTTACCCGGATGCTTCCATCGATATCCTGGTAAAAAAAGGCATGGAGGGACTCTTCCGCAACCATCCTTTTCTTCACAAAGCCATCTCCTGGAATAAAATAGAGGGGAAATACAGCAATTTCTACAAGATCTTCATGATGATCCGAAAGGAGAAATACGATGCTGTAATCACGGTTCAGCGTTTTGCCCTTACCGGATTCCTTACTGCATTTTCCGGGGCAAAAGTACGCATCGGGTTCTCAAAAAACCCTTTTTCAAGGTTCTTTACCACTCCGGTTCCCCATGTTTTCCGGGATGGGATGCACGAGGTGGAACGGAACCTCCTGTTGATTGCATCGCTGGCCAACCCGGAAATCGTCAAACCAAGACTCTACCCCACTGCTTCCGACCAGGCCAAAACGGCGGCTTACAAGTCGGGAACCTACTATACCATCTCTCCTGCATCCCTCTGGTTCACAAAACAGTATCCTGTTGAAAAATGGGTCGAGTTCCTAAGCTATATCCCTGGAACGTCAAGAATCTATTTCCTGGGATCCCGGGAGGATGAAAGGTTATGTAAGGAGATCATAACCCGTGCAGGTCATCCCGGAAGTGTTGACCTTTCGGGGAAGCTTTCTTTTCTTGAATCCGCCTCCCTGATGAAGGATGCAAAAATGAATTTCACCAACGATTCAGCCCCGATGCACCTCGCATCTGCGATGAATGCCCCGGTTACGGTGGTCTATTGTTCAACAGTGCCCCGTTTTGGTTTCGGGCCGCTATCCGATGATTCGGCGATCGTGGAAACCGGAGAACTTTATTGCCGTCCCTGCGGCATCCACGGATACCGTTCCTGCCCTGAAAAGCACTTCCGTTGCGCGACAGAGATCAAGGTCGATCAGCTGGTTGCCCGTTTGTGATCGCGGAATTTACTCCCGGACACAATTTATAGCGGTTTTTTTCGTAATTTTACACGTTGATGTAAGGCTTTCACAGCCTTTCGTCATTGTAGAAATCATGCTAATCCGAATGAAAACAGAAATTCAAAACTGCGTAGATGTGCTGAAAAAGGAAGGCACGATCCTTTACCCGACCGATACCATCTGGGGGATAGGATGCGATGCAACCAGTCAGAAAGCCGTTGCGAAGATCTATAAACTAAAGAAACGTGTTGAAAGCAAAAGCCTGATCATCCTCCTGGCCGACATGGAGGATATCTCAAACTATGTGAAGACCATTCCCGATATCGCCTGGGACCTGATGAAAAATGTGGACCGGCCCCTGACCATTATCTATCCGAATGCACAGAATCTTGCAAAAAATGTGATTGCAGAGGACCATTCCATTGCCATCCGCATTGTAAAAAACGAATTCTGCATCTCCCTGATTCGTGAATTTGGAAAACCCATCGTCTCTTCGTCGGCCAATATCTCTGGCGAACCGGCTCCCCTGGTTTTCAAATGTGTCTCAAAAGAGATCCTCGATCATGTGGATTATGTTGTAAAGATGTACCAGGAAGTATTACAGGAAGTGAAACCTTCAAGGATCATCAAACTGAAGGAGAACGGCGAATTTCTTATCATCAGGCAATGACGAACAACAGGTATAAGCAACTGGCAATCCGGAGGGAGGACAAGGAGTTCACCATCAAGAGCACGGACAAGGAAACCTTGCGCAAATGGTTCTATCTCCTTACCCTGGGAAGGAAACTTGACGAAAAGGCACCCAACTACCTCAAGCAGGCCCTTGGCTGGTCATATCATGCCCCCTATGCAGGCCACGACGGGATACAGCTGGCCATCGGGCAGATCTTTGACAGGAAGACTGACCACCTTTTCCCTTATTACCGTGACATGCTTACGGTGATCTCTTCAGGTCTCACCCCAGAAGAGATCATCCTGAACGGAATTTCGAAGGCCACCGATATTGCAAGCGGCGGAAGGCATATGTCAAACCATTTTGCCAAACCTGCCTGGAATATCCACAATGTTTCCTCCTCCACAGGCAACCATACGCTGCATGCCGTGGGCGTGGCCCGGGCCATGAAATATTACGGATCGAAAGGGGTAGCCATCAGTTCACAGGGTGAATCCTCTGCATCCGAAGGGTATGTTTATGAAGCCATTAATGGCGCCAGCAGGGAAGAACTCCCCGTCATCTTTGTTTTCCAGGATAACGGTTACGGGATCTCCGTTCCGAAATCAGACCAGACTGCCAACCCAAGGGTTTCTGATAATTTCCTAGCTTTCAAAAATCTCAGTGTGATTTATTGCAACGGCAAAGATGTGTTCAACTCCATGAACGCCATGTTGAAAGCCAAACATACCGTTCTTGAAAAAGGCAGGCCGGTTATCGTTCATGCCAACTGCATCCGTATCGGATCCCATTCCAACAGCGACCGCCAGGAGCTGTACCGCAGCCAGGAGGAGTTGCAGGAAGTGCGGATGCTTGACCCTCTGGCAAAATTCCGGAAAATCCTCCTTTATTCAGAAATTTTCAAAGAAGATGAACTTGCTGCCATTGAACTTGAAACAGCAGAGGTTATTTCGGCAGCGCACAAAAAAGCACTTGCAGCCCCCGATCCTGATCCTGCAAGCATCTTCAATTTTGTTATCCCGGAACCTTATAAACCGGTAAAGTACTCCGACGGGATCCCGGATGGAACCGGTCCGAAAAAGAAATACATTGAAGCCCTTAACGAAACCCTGAAAGCAGAATTCCGTCATAACCCGGATACCTTTATGTGGGGCCAGGATATGGCCAGCGGGGATAAGGGAGGAATATTCAATGTTTCGAAGGGAATGCAGAAGGAGTTCGGGGTCAAAAGGGTTTTCAACGCCCCGATCGCCGAAGATTATATTGTCGGAACTGCCAACGGTATGAGCCGGTTCAGCAAAAAGATCCGGATCGTCATTGAAGGGGCTGAATTTGCCGATTATTTCTGGCCGGCTATGGAACAGGTTGTGGAAATGTCGCATGACTACTGGCGCAGCAATGGCCAGTTTGCATCAAATGTCGTCATACGGCTGGCCTGCGGCGGCTACATCGGGGGCGGGCTTTACCATTCGCAGAACATTGAAAGTGCTTTATCCACGCTTCCCGGGCTGAGGATCGTCTACCCCTCCTTTGCCGATGATGCAGCAGGATTGCTAAGGACCAGCATCCGGTCAGAAGGCCCTACGCTCTTTCTCGAGCCCAAGGCGCTTTACAATGCCCCCTCGGCTGCAGCTGCTGTACCGGATGATTTCGAAGTACCGTTCGGCAAAGCAAGGATCCGCCGCCCGGGAAACGACCTTACCATTGTGACGTATGGTAATACCACTCATATGTGCCTTCACGCGGCAGAGAAGATTGCCGGTGAAAAAAACATCCAGGCAGAAGTCATCGATATCCGCTCCATCGTCCCGCTCGACAGTGAGACCATTTTAAAATCAGTTGAAAAGACGAACCGGGTACTGGTTGTACATGAGGATAAACAATTTTCAGGATTCGGCGCCGAAATCGCTGCCATGATCCAGGAGAAAGCTTTCCGGTACCTCGATGCACCGGTAATAAGAGTCGGAGCCACTTTCACACCGGTCGGCTTTAACCGGATTCTTGAGAAAGCTATTCTTCCGGATGAAGACAAGATCTATAATGCAATTAAGGCGATCCTTTTATTTTAATTTACTCACCCAAACACCCGTTGAATGATTTATCGCAAATTCCTGCTGATCCTATTGATTCTTTTATCCGGGACAATTTCAGTAACTGCACAGAAAGAAAAATCAAAAATGTTCTCCATCAGCGGGAAGGTGACCGACATTCAGAACGGGGAAAGCCTCATCGGAGCAACCATCTACATTACCGAAAAGAAGACCGGTACGGTTTCCGATATCTATGGAAATTACTCGATCTCCCTGTCTCCGGGTGAATATACGGTAACCATTTCCTATATCGGTTACGCACCGGTAATAAAAACGATAACCCTCAACAAGGATGTTTCCTTGCGCGTGGAACTTTCTACCCGTCAGGAGAACCTGAAAGAAGTTGAGATAACAAGTGAGAAGACCAACAAAAATGTGGCAAGACCGGAGATGAGCACATTCAAACTTGACATGAAAACCATCGAAACCATTCCTGCACTCTTCGGCGAAGTTGACATCATCAAAGCCATCCAGATGCTTCCCGGGGTACAATCGGTGAGTGAGGGTTCGAGCGGTTTCAGTGTCAGGGGAGGTGCCCCCGATCAGAACCTGATCCTCCTGGATGATGCAACCGTGTACAACGCATCCCATCTTCTGGGTTTCTTCTCGGTATTCAACAATGATGCTATCAAAGACGTCAAACTCTACAAGGGGGATATTCCTGCTGCCTATGGCGGCAGGCTCGCATCCGTGCTCGACATCCACATGGATGAAGGGAACTCAAAAGTGTTTGAAATAAATGGAGGAATCGGTCTGATCTCCAGCCGTCTTACTGTTGAGGGACCCATCCTGAAGGATCGATGCTCCTTTATCGTTTCCGGGAGAAGAACCTATGCTGACCTTTACCTGCCGCTCTCTTCCAATAAGGCATTACAAAACAACAAGCTCTACTTTTATGACCTGAATGCAAAGATCAACTATAAGATCGGGGATAACGACCAGGTGTTTCTCTCGGGCTATTTCGGAAGGGATGTTTTCAAGAACGGCTTTGCCGGAATGCAATGGGGAAACGGAACCGGAAGCGCCCGCTGGAACCATCTTTTCTCGTCAAAGGTATTTGGGAACTTCTCTGCTGTTTACAGCGATTACCGCTACAGGATCTCTGCCGGCGGGAGTGATGTGTCGGGATTTCAATGGGATGCCAGCCTGAAGGATTTCGGCATGAAAGGAGACATCAGCTATTTCCTGGATCCGAATAATACCGTAAAATTCGGTATTTCATCCACCTACCATATGATCGATCCCGGAGTGGCAAAAGGCACCGGGACTTCGGTGTTTAATGAAGTAAAGGTGCCAAAGAACTATGCGTTGGAATCCGGAATCTATGCAGGAAATGAGCAAAAGATCGGACAAAAATTCATCGTGAAGTACGGTCTTCGGCTTTCGCTCTTCCAGAATATCGGCCCCGGGACGGTATATCATTATAACAGCAACTATTTCACTACCGGTTCATCCTACTATTCTTCCGGAAAAATCTTCAACACCTATTATGGCATAGAACCCCGGCTCGGAATTCTCTATGAATTCAACGAACTGTCATCCGTCAAGGCAAGCTATGCACGTACAAACCAGTACATGCAACTGGCCCAGAATTCCACCGTGGGAACCCCGCTGGATATCTGGTTTCCTTCCAGCCCGAATGTCAAGCCACAGCTCTGCGATCAGGTAGCTGCAGGCTATTTCAGGAATTTCAGGCATAATACCATTGAGACTTCTGTCGAGGTTTATTATAAGTGGATGCAGCATGTGATCGACTTTAAGGATTTTGCAGTTCTTCTGCTGAACGATAGTCTGGAAGGCCAGTTGCGTGTGGGTAAAGCCTGGTCATACGGAGCCGAGTTCCTGATCAGGCTGAATGAAAAGAAACTAAGCGGCTGGGTCAGCTACACCTACTCGAGGGTATTCCGCCAGATCCCGCTGATCAATGACGGGAAGACTTATCCTGCACCTTATGACAAACCGAATAATGTGGCCATTGTCCTGAATTATAAAATTTCCAGGAGGATCATGGTATCGGCCAACTGGGTCTATGCAACCGGGAACCCGCTTACATTTCCGATCGGGCGGGCGGAGATCGGGAATAAAATCATTCCGATCTATTCTGACCGTAATGCTTACCGCTACCAGGCATATCACCGGCTTGACATTTCGGCAACCTTGTTTTCAAAACCAAAGCCAGGCAAAAAATTCACATGGGACCTTAACTTCTCGGTTTACAATGTCTATAACCGGCATAATACCTGGTCGATTGAATTCACCCAAAACAATGCAGATCCCAATGTGACCGATGCTACAAAAGTTTACCTTTTCGGGATCATTCCCTCCATCACGTTTAATTTCCATTTCAACCATGAATAAAAGGATCCCAATCATACTTGCCGTGGCCATCCTTGCGGCATCCTGTACAGAAAAGATCAATCTGAAGCTGGACTCAACCTATACCCGGCTGATCGTCGACGGGCACATAAAATCCGATCCGGGGACCTATTCCATCAACCTGACAAAAACATCGGATTACTTCGCCAATGTACCTTCGCCCAGGTTGGTCAATGCCATGGTTTCGCTGACGGATGGAACCACCACCTTTCCACTGACTGAAACCATTCCGGGGATATCGGGTGTGTACAATACAGAACCTGCGTTTGCAGGAAAAATAGGAAAAAACTACACCCTGAACATCACCTTGCCCGAGGCCCTTGCAGGGACAACACAGTATTCAGCCTCCTCTGAACTGATCGGAGTTACGAAACTTGATTCCATTCAAACAGTATTCCGGCCTGATATCGGGAAAGAAGGACACTGGCTGGTGAAACTTTTTGCACAGGATCCTCCCGGCAGTAAAAACTATTATATGATCAACCTTTACCGCAACAGCAAACTCTGGACAGATACCATTACCAAGGTATCCGTTTCCGATAACCAGTTTTTTGCAGGAAACTACATCAATGGCATCGATGTTTTCTACATCAACAATGAACATAAATGGGAAACGCTCTACGTTGGCGATACCGTGATGATGGAATTATCGGCCATCACAAAAGAATACTATGATTTTGTTCAACAGGTCCAGCAGGCGGGGATCAGCATTCCCATTTTTTCCGGTCCCCCGGCAAACGTTATAGGGAATGTAAGCAACAATGGCGTGGGATTCTTTTCAGCTTATTCCAGCAGTTTCGCGAAGACAATCGTGAAATAGCTGGCAACCTGATTAGCTGATGAGCTGATGAGTTGATGAGCCTGTGATTTAAAAATCCCGTAGGGATGATATATTTGTAGAGATGAAAAAGATAGTTACATTCACAACCCTGTTTTTTTTAACTTTTATTGCATTTCATGGTATGTCGCAAAACCAGGAATTGATCGGGAAGATCAAAGGTTCCTGGGCCGGGAAGATCAGGGTCGGAACGGCTGAAATAACCCTGGTGATCAATATCACGGTGGATGATAAAGACAACTTTGTCGTTACGATCGACAGTCCCGACCAGGGAGTCACAGGAATAGCCACAAGCAAGGTCCTGGTGACAACCGATTCCCTTCTTGTCAGATCAAAAGTCCTCACAGCCACATACCAGGGAGCCTTTGCCGACAATTTTTCGACCTTGAAAGGCACCTGGAAACAGAGCGGAATGACCTTTCCCCTTAACCTTCAGCACTCTTTTGAAAAATACAGCGTGAAGAGGCCGCAGGAGCCGAAACCTCCTTTCCCCTACCTGGAGACTGAGGTCACCATTAAGAATGAAAAAGCCGATGTTGAGCTTTCCGGAACCCTTACCATGCCGGAGAGCGGCGGACCTTTTCCTGCCGTTATCCTGATCACCGGGTCGGGTGCCCAGAACCGGGATGAAGAGCTGATGGGGCACAAACCATTCCTGGTCCTTGCAGATTATCTCACCCGGCAAGGGATCGCCGTTCTGCGTTGTGATGATCGCGGTGTCGGAAAGTCGACCGGGAAATTCGCAGGTTCCACGACCCTTGATTTCGTAACCGACGTCTGTGCATCCATTGACTTTCTGAAAACAAAGAAGGAGATTGACACTACAAGGATCGGCCTGGCCGGTCACAGCGAAGGCGGGCTGATTGCCCCGATTGTGGCATCCGAGAGGGAAGATGTAGCGTTTATCATTCTCCTGGCCGGTCCGGGCCTGACGGGCCAGCGGATCCTTTTAATGCAATCAGCCATCATGAACAGAAGTGCTGGTTTGACAAACAAGGATATCGCTTCCGATAGTGTTTTGCGGACGAAGATCTACACAGTAATCAAAAAGAACTCCGACAATGAAAAGGCAGCCGTGAAGATCAAAGATCTTTTCCACGCAGCGAAAAAGAAAAATCCCGGAGAAAAAGGATTGTCGAACCTTGACGACAACCAGATCGATCTTTTCATTCAGCAATGCACCACCCCGTGGTTCCGTACCTTCCTGGTCCTTGATCCGGTCAGTTATCTTTCCAAAGTTCATTGCCCGGTGCTGGCCCTGAATGGTTCACTGGATGTCCAGGTTCCTGCAAAGGAAAATCTGGAAGCCATTGAAAAAGCGATGATCTTCGGCGGCAATTCCAGATATACGATCACAGAGATCGATGGGATCAATCATCTTTTCCAGCATGCAAAGACAGGAAACATTGATGAATATGGCAAGATCGAAGAAACCATGTCACCGGAAGTACTGGACAGGATAGCCGGCTGGATAATGAAAGAAGTGAAATAGGCAGGTATACCCCCCCCATCTCACTTCTCACATCTCACATCTCAGATCACACGTTACTTCACTACGATCATTTTCCGCGTCAGTTTCCCTGAAGCCGATTGCAGCGTATAATAATAAACTCCTGCATTGAGCGACGATGTGCTGATATTCACCTGGTGGTCTCCTTCCGTCAGGTTGCCATGAATGACCGACTGAACAGTTCTTCCGCTCATATCATACAGGTCAAGTGAAACCAGCTCTGGAGCTGCCAGTGTGAACCGGATTGAAGTCGACATGTTGCAGGGATTCGGCACATTCTGGCTGAGAGATTCACTTTTCACTGAATTTTCATTTATGCCAAGCGTATACCCCATAAACCAATGCCATGCCCTGTTGACGATATCGTTCGTAACGGCAACCGTCTGGATCATTTCCAGTCCGATGCCGAAATAGATGATCTTGGCGCTCCCTTTCATTGCTCTCAGTCCGCTGATCTTTGTCAACGCTGTATTGTAGTAAAAGATCGGGGTAGCAGTACCCAACGGGGCGATCTGGTCAGGATACATGTTTCCACCATTGACGTCGACCACGTTGGAAGTTGCAACGGTTCCAAAAATGGAGTCGCCGACTTTGGCAATCCACTTGTTGTTTGCCGTGCTTCCGTCATCGATAAACTGGGCCTGCAGGTAATTTGTATACAGATCCTTGGCTTCCGGGGTTCCATGGCTGCCGGAGGCATCGCTCATGATATCCCATCCGATATCCTGTCCTCCAACAAAAACATCGCCGCCTGCATTGATGAATGCTTTCACTGCCAGGGCTTCCGGGTCAGTAAATGCAGGGAATGTCCAGGCAACATTGTAGAAGATATCCTGTACCGTAGGAAGGATCTTGGCCTGTGATGCCCTTACGAACAAGTCTGAGCTCATCACAGCGTTGAAACTGCTTCCCGCAGCCTGGAGTGCGTTCAGATAGACCGCCTGGCGGCTTGTTGCATTATCATCACCGGCAGCATTGACCAGCATGGTATTTACGTTTGAGATCACATAAACTTTAAAATACTTTGAGGGAGCCTTCGGGTTGCTCACGGATTTTAATTCCAGCGTATAGCAATAAAATCCCGATGAATCACCGGGGGTGACATTCAATACAATGTCTTTCGGGGTTCCTTTTGTCAGGCTGACAACGGCACTGTCAGAGTAATCTGTTCCGTTAATGTTGAAATTTCCGGCCCAGTCTGTCGGGGCATTGTCGGAAATCTTAACAACAAATGATTCAGTCCCGGTGAGGTTGCTGTTTGCCTGGAGGTTAAATGTGCTTACCGATGCCGGATAGCCCAGCAACATTGTACTGTCGGAGGTGGTGATATCCCCGATATAGAGGTTGGTTCCGCCGATGGCATTGACCACATCCCCCGATGGGATTTCCTGGTGGCTCTCTGTCACGAAAGCAACAACCTGGCAGTCGGACAAAACACAAGGAACGCTGTTATAGCCTGCCGGTACAGTATAAGTATAGGTGCGCTCCACAAGCGACCCGGCGGTGGTTGTGCTCACAGCATCACCCCATTGACCGGTAACCAGGAAACGGAGCATATGCATGTGTTCGTAAGGATTTGGTGCGCCGGTCTGTGGCCCGAAAATATGATCCTGGATCAGGGCGACGTTGATGTAATTGGTTGTTGTGGCGCTGTTGGCTGTATAATAAAGTTCAACATGCACGGTAAGCAAACGGGTAACCGTATCAATATCGGATGTTAAACCTACATTGACAGGAGAAATTTCAGCGAGTGTCGTATTGGAAGCATTGGTCCAGTCGCCCCGGCCCAGGGCTGTTACGCCGCCAATAAATACATGACGGTTTACGGTTCCTGACGGATAACCGGTTAGTCCGGTCTGACCAGCGAGGGCATCGCCAAAAGGTGTGCGGTAATCAGGTTCCCCTGCATTGGGAGCGGCATAACCTCCCTGGTGAATCGAAATAACGGCAGCCCTGCCGGGATTGTTATCGAGGATCGACTGGGCGATGACATGTCCCTGCGGGCAATACTGGCAATGGATTCCTGTATAATCCTCCAGTACAACATTTTTGTTCTGGGGTTGGGTGGTCACAAGGGTCTGGCCGCTTGTAACGAAGATTACACCTAGGATTCCGAAGAGGGTAAAAAGTAATTTTTTCATAGCTGGATGTTTGTTAATGAGATTGATGAAACAAAAGTACGATTTTCTTCCACTTCCGGAGAATGATTTTTTTTCATTTCTGACCAAAATCTTCATTCCGGATTTTTTCAATACAGGGGTACACAGAACTGATAAGGATGATAAGGAATCAAACAATTTCATTAACTTTGAATCCTTTTATGCCTCAAAACAGGATGAATAAAAAACAATAAAGAATCTCTATTCCGACAACCTATGGACCGATCCCTGAACGCAATTTCACCCATTGATGGCCGGTACCGCAAAGTAACCGAACCCCTCGCCGCCTATTTTTCAGAATCGGCAATCATCCGTTATCGCCTGATGGTGGAAGCCGAATATTTCATTGCCCTCTGTGCGATCCCGATCCCCCAGCTTCGCGGATTCAACAAAAAGCTTTTCCCGGAGATCCGGTCGGTGTATTCGCAGTTTGAGCCTAAAGACGCCATCCGCGTCAAGGAGATCGAGAAGGTTACAAACCATGATGTGAAAGCCATTGAATATTTCCTGAAGGAGCGGTTTGACGAGCTGAAGATCAGTGAATACAAGGAGTTTATTCATTTCGGACTGACTTCCCAGGATGTCAACAATACGGCATTCCCGCTGGCTCTCAAGGAGGCTTTCCTGAATGTTTACAAGCCTTTGCTCGATGAGATCCTGGAAACCCTCAGGCACAAAAGCAAGGAGTGGAAGAAGATCCCGATGCTCGCCCGTACGCACGGACAGCCGGCATCACCAACAACCGTCGGGAAGGAATTTTATGTCTTTGCCGAAAGGCTTGAAAAGCAGATCAACCTGCTCCAGACCATTCCCTCCTCGGCAAAATTCGGCGGCGCAACCGGAAATTTCAATGCCCACCATGTGGCGTACCCGAACATCGACTGGGTAACCTTTGCCGACCGGTTTGTACAGGAATCCCTGGGACTGGAGCGTTCAAGAACTACTACCCAGATTGAACATTATGATAACCTGGCTGCCTTTTTCGACAACCTGAAGCGGATCAACACCATCCTTATCGACTTTTCAAGGGATGCCTGGACCTATATCTCAATGGATTATTTCCATCAGAAGGTGAAGAAGAATGAAGTCGGCTCCTCCGCCATGCCACACAAGGTAAACCCCATTGATTTTGAAAACGCCGAAGGCAACCTGGGGATGGCAAATGCCCTGTTTGAACACCTCTCTGCCAAACTCCCGGTATCCCGTCTGCAGCGCGACCTTACCGACTCCACCGTGATCCGGAATACAGGCGTCCCGCTGGCTCACTCCATGATCGCATTCCGATCGCTCCTGAAAGGAATTGACAAACTCATCCTCCATGAGGAAAAAATAAAGAAAGACCTGGATGAGAACTGGGTGGTAATCTCCGAAGCGATCCAGACGATCCTCCGGAGAGAAAATTATCCCGATCCGTTTGAGGCCCTGAAAAACCTTACCCGCGGAAATGCAAAGATCAACCGGCAGAAACTGCACAAATTCATCGACTGCCTGGCCGTCTCCACCAAGGTTAAAAATGAACTGAAGAAGATCACCCCTTCAAACTATACCGGAATCATTCCCTTTTAGACAGAACAAGAAGAAGAGATGAGAGTCAGCGGTTTTACTATTGTCCGCAATGCTGTTAAATTCGATTATCCGGTTGTGGAATCGATCTTATCGATCCTTCCGCTCTGCGACGAGGTTGTAGTTGCCGTTGGAAACTCGGAGGACGGAACCCGCGCATTAGTTGAATCGATTGGTTCACCAAAGATCCGGATCCTGGATACCGTCTGGGATGATTCCCTCCGCAGGGGAGGTGAAGTGCTGGCCGTGGAGACCAACAAGGCGCTGGATGCCATCTCGCCCGACAGTACCTGGGCCGTCTACATCCAGGCCGACGAAGTTTTGCACGATGGAAGTTACGGGAAACTCACGGAGGCGATGACAAAATGGGAACACCACCCGGAGGTGGAAGGATTTGTTGTGGATTATCTTCATTTTTATGGCTCCTATGATTTCATCGCTGATTCACGGAAGTGGTACCGCAAGGAGGTGAGGATCATCCGGAATGACCGGGAGATCAGATCCTATAAAGATGCCCAGGGATTCCGGAAAGCAGGGCGGAAGCTTCACGTCAAACCGACCGGGGCGATGCTGTGTCACTATGGCTGGGTGAAACCGCCTGAATTTATCCGGTCAAAGCTGCAATACTTCCATACACTCTGGCATGATGAGGCATGGATGGAGAAAAACAAGGCCGAGATTGAATCTTTTGATTATTCAGGGATCGATTCCCTTGCCCTTTTTACTGGGACACATCCATCTGCCATTCAACACAGGATCAGCGGAAAGAACTGGAAATTTGATTTCGACCCGACCAAGAAAAGGTTTCCTCTCCAGAAAAGGATGCTATACTGGTTTGAGAAGAAGACAGGAATCCAGATCGGGGAGTACAAAAATTATAAAATTGTGAAATAGCGAAATCGCAAAATGGCAAAATTTTCGTTACGCGTTACACGTCACCAAATAATCAGATACAAACGACCAGATTAACCAACGATTTACTATTTTTGTAAAAAAATGATGTTTTTATGGATCTAAGTAAGATATTATCGATCTCGGGAAGAAGCGGATTGTTCCAGGTTGTTTCACAGCTGAAGAATGCGGTGCTTGTTGAATCGCTTCTGGATAAAAAACGTTTTCCGGCTTTTGCGCATGAGAAAATCAGTTCCATGGAGGAGATTGCAGTTTTCACTGCAACTGAGGATAAACCGCTGAAAGAAATACTGAAAGCCATCTTTGACAAGCTGGAAGGAAAACCTGCCCTGGATCCGAAATCCGATACCAAACAGCTCCAGGCATTTTTCCTGGAAGTGGTACCGGATTATGACCCGGAGAGGGTATACATCTCGGATATCCGGAAGATCATCAGCTGGTATAATCTTCTGCTGGAAAACCAGCTACTTGACTTTTCAGAGAAGGAGGAGGAAAAACCTGAAGAAAAGAAAGAAGAACCTGTGGCAGAAGCTGCTGAAGTGAAGCCGCCAGCAAAAAAGAAGAAACCAGCAGAGAAGAAAACAGACGAGGAAAAGACAGGCGGAAAAAAGGATGAACCCACCGAGAAAAAGAAGACCAGGAAAAAGCCATCATAAACCTTAAAAAAAAAGAAACGATGAGAATATATGTAAAAGGATTCCTGCTTTTTTTGATGCTTGCCTTGATTGCCTCAACAACATTTGCCGGGAAGAAAGTTGTAAAGCTGGGCGTTTCCGAACCGGATGCAAAAATATCCCTGGATGGCAAAATCATGGGCTCCGGACAACTGGATATTGTTGTGTTATCCAATACCTGTGTAAACGTCAAGATTGAAAAGGTTGGTTTTTTGACAGAGCGTATGACTTTTTGCTATAAATCCAACTATGCACCTCCTCCGAAGACCTATTATGTGGAGATGAAGAAGGA
>JAPLDI010000048.1:60506-91862 GCA_026391795.1 Bacteroidota bacterium | reverse complement strand
TCTTTTCTGCTTACCCTTATCGCACTTGCCATATTTTCACTGGTAAGCTATGAAACATGGTTCATCCGGCTGTTTTTCATCTGGGTGTTGTTGCATGCTGTCACACAGTCATTCGGAGAATTGGTCCTGGGTGCATTGTTCAACCAGGGCTTCGGATGGGTCCTTGCCTATCTCTATTTTGATGACACCGAAAAAATGGTGATTGTCGTTGCGATCTTACTGGCCATGGTCGCCGCAGGAATGATCCTTTCCAGGTACCTGCTTTTAACAGGGAACATCTATTTTAACACGCTTTCAAAAAGCAACCGGATCTCATTCTTCAGAGCACAGTTTTTATTTCCTTTTCTGATTGGAACAGGCATCCTTATACTTCTGAAACAACCGTTAAAGAACAGCTTTGAACTGTTTGTTGAATGTTTGATGCTGCTGGTATTGCTTCCGGCTAACTTATGGGCAAGTTTCAGCCTTGATCTTTTTTTCGATGAAGAGCCAAGAAAGGCCCGGATAAGATGGGTCTGGATCGCTGCAGCCCTCCTGGCAATTGTAATCTTCAGAATTTTTTTCTGGACCGGAGTCAGGCTGTTTTAAACAGGCAGCAGCAGACTGAAGAATGCATGAAAAAAGAAGGAAATTACTTTTCAGAAGATCACTTCATCATTGAATGATGAACTTGTTTTCATAAACTGAGGTTCCACCATCAAGCTTTAACAGATAGATCCCTTTCGGAAGATGTGTCAGATCAACCGCAAAAACGACCTTCTCCCCTGCTCCATTCAACGTTCCTGACTGAATCATTTTCCCCGTCATGTCAAAGACCGAGTAATTGAAAGAACCTGATCCTCCTTCCGGAAGAAGCAGGTGGATGTTGCCGTTGGAGGGATTAGGATAAACCAGGGTAAAGTTCTTCCGGGTTTTATCAATGACACCAAAATCAAGAGGCACCAGCCGGGCATTGATCCGGGTTGTGCTCCGGTTCGTGACGTTTATCCCATGAATGGTTTTTGTAAAATATCCGAGGCAGGAATAGGTCAGCGCCCAGTTTCCCTGCGCAATCGGCCGGTAATACCAACCTGATGAAGCATTTGAATACTGAAACGAATTATCGATATCATGTCCGGTGATAAATACCTGTGCCTTCAGCGGATTTCCCGTCGCTGTATCCGTTACCTGACCGTTAATGCCATATGCTGTTTCTTCAATATAATTTAGCAACGACCGCCTGTTGTAATTCCAGTAGTTTAGAATTGTATTCGCGGGAATCAAATGTACGGCTGATATTTCCATGGTCACTTCCCGTCCGTAATGAAAATAGGTCGTATAATCCTGCCTGCCCCCGGTGATTCTATACCATGCATAGCCATTTGTAATCCCGTTATTATAATCGGTCAGGTATCCCGCGGGGCTGTGCAGGTGAACCGTATCGGCATATTCCCGGCATACGAATTGCTCCCAGGTATCATCGGCATGGTACCTTGACCAGGTATCCCAGGGATAATTCAGGACCTCTGCTCCTCCGTGAAAATTGGCCGACATCACAAAATGATGAATGGAGTCATAATGCATGAATGCTTTGGTCTCCGGCTGCCATGTACCTCCGGGATGAGAGCCGTCTGCAGGATCCGGAAAGTTCCGGTTCAGGTCATAGCCGTTAGCATTATACCGTTGTGCCCCGCTTACAGTACCGTTCCCCCCGGCATAAGTCCCGTCAGGATTTGCAAGGGGATTGATATAGATTTGAAAATTATTCAGAAGGTTTGTTACCCTGGGAACCGAACCATAATTGCTTACCAGCGAATCGATCAGGTGCAGGAGCATGACATATCCTGTGGTTTCATCGCCGTGGATGGATGATGTAAAAAGGAATTCCGGCAAACCCCTGTTCACGTTTACGCTGTCGCTGAGCTTCACGGCCAGCAGAAGCCGCCCCTGTACAGATGTGCCGATGGTATCAAGCCGGCAGATTGCAGGGTGGTCAGCTGCAAAACCCTGCATGTAAGCCACGTACTGGTCGTAGGTCGGGTAAAAATTCCAAACTGTGGCTGATTTTCCGCTTTTCTGATTCCCCCCCATGTTCAGTTCCTGTTCACTCAAAAGCGACCCGGGATGAGGAAGCAAGTTATAAGCATATCCTAAATCAAGAAAATTGCTGAATTCACTCTTGTTGGCAAACGCATATACGTCCCTGCCTTTTACATTATCGATAGAAATGATCCTGGTTAACACAGGTATTTCTTCCCGGTCAAATATCTGAAAAGTAAAATAGATCTCCCGGCTGTTGGCAAACAGTTTTTCAAGGGTTTGTTGTTTCTTTTCCTGGGCATGAACAGAGGCTGCCAGGAAAACGAACAGAAATGTTATCGGTACAAAGTAGTTTCTTTTCATTCTTTAATTAATTTGATCAATGAGTTTTTTGATGAGTTTATGAACCTCTTTGTTCACAGGAACGAGGGGTAACCGCAAAATCTCTTCACAAAAGCCCATCAGGTTCAGTGCGGCTTTTATTCCACCGGGACTTCCATCAAGGAAAAGAGCGTTTGTCAGGTCCAACAGTTCAAAGTGGATCTTACGGGCTGCAGTAAAGTCATTGGCCAACCCCAGTCTGACCATCTCCGAAAATTTCCCCGGGAAAGCATTTGCTACTACCGAGATGACCCCATCGGCCCCTGCAGAGAGCAGGGGAAGTGTAAGTGCATCATCACCCGAGATGACAAGGAAATCTTCGGGACGGTTCTTCAACACCTGGAAGATCTGGTCGAAGTTGCCAGAGGCCTCTTTAATTCCTATAATGTTTCTGAAATCATTCGCCAGTTTGAGGGTTGTGGAAGCGGCAATATTGCTGCTGGTACGTCCCGGAACCGTATAGAGGATAACCGGTACAGGACAAGCCTCCGCAACATTTTTAAAATGCTGATAGATCCCTTCCTGCGTGGGTTTGTTGTAATATGGACAAACCGACAGAATGGCGTCGATCCCTTTAAACTGGGTATTATGAATGGAAAGGACCAGCTCAGACGTATTATTTCCCCCAAATCCAAGAACGAGCGGCACACGGGAGTCAATCCTTTCAACCGCAAATTCGATGAGCGTTTTTCTTTCCAGTTTCGAAACTGTCACGGACTCCCCGGTGGTTCCCAGGAGAACGATGTATTCAACTCCGTTACTGATGACGTGGTTGAGAATTTTTTCAAAAGCAAGAAAGTCGATTGCCCCTGACTTTGTGAATGGCGTTACAATGGCAACACCTGTGCCCCGGAATTTACCCTGTAGTTTTTCCGTCATTGTTGATGATGGTTAAATAGTGCGTGATCTGCCTGATAAATTCATTTACGGGTGTGGCTGGATTGACATCGATCATGAAATCGTAACATGAACTGTTCGCCTCAGAATACCTGCCAATGCGGCACATTGACATGGATAGTCCGGAAATGTACTTCAAGGGCAGACTGTCTTTCATATCAAGGTCAATCAAGAGATCAAAATCCTTCTGGATGAAATCCATCACCTTGTCTTTTACCGGCTTATAGAACCAATTCATATCTTTTCCGGAGAAAAAGTCATAGGATAGTTTGGGGAGGAAGCGACTGATCAGTATCTTATTCTTCACGTACCCCAATGCTTTGACCTCTTTGCGGTCATGTTGCAGTTGGGTCACAAATTCAGCAACAACATCATAGTCGGGCACGTCATCCAGGTTATACAGAATGCCTATTTTTTTTGCATCATTGAGGTTAATCAGTTTCCTGTCCCTCCCGGTCTTCTCGAGTTCCTTTCTGAAATAATGCTGCCCGATTAACGATCTGATTTTCCTAAACATAAATTAAAGATTTTACCCAACAAAAGTTCTGCAAAGGTAACGTTTAAGAACGATGAATATTGGACAATTAACAATTTTTAATAACATGAGCCTGTTAATGCTATATCCATACCTGAAGAGAGAATTTTACCTTCCTTTTGGTTTCCAATTTCAGATTGATTTATTTTAATATGTAAAAGTGAGTGATTTGTGCCGTATCTTTGCATAAATTAATAAGTTATTGAAAACACTTTCCATTGGAGACCTTACGATATCTGTTCCCATCATTCAAGGTGGAATGGGCGTCGGGGTATCCTTATCCGGGCTCGCTTCTGCAGTAGCCAATGAAGGTGGTGTAGGTGTCATTTCCAGTGCAGGACTTGGCCTTCTCTACCGCGACTTCTCCACAAATTTTCTGGACGCCAGTATTTACGGGCTGAAAGAAGAGATACGTCTCGCGCGTGAAAAGTCGAAAGGCGTGATCGGGGTCAACATCATGGTGGCCATGTCAAATTTTGTCGACATGGTTAAAACATCCATTGCCGAGAAAGCAGATATCATTTTCTCTGGTGCCGGATTGCCTCTCGAATTGCCTTCATTCTTGAAAAAAGACAGTACAACCAAACTGGTTCCCATTGTCTCTTCGGCAAGAGCAGCAAAACTGATCTGCGAAAAATGGCATACACATTACGGGTACCTTCCCGATGCCATTGTTGTTGAAGGCCCAAAAGCCGGAGGCCACCTTGGGTTTAAGACCGATCAGATTGACGATATTAATTTTTCTCTTGAGAAACTGATACCGGAAGTAGTTGAGGAGGTAAGCAACTTCGAACAAAAATACCATCAACAAATACCGGTTATCGCTGCAGGTGGAATTTATACCGGGGATGATATCTTTGAGATCATGAAACTGGGAGCCTCCGGTGTGCAGATGGGAACCATTTTCGTTACCACCAATGAATGCGATGCCTCTGAAGACTTCAAGCAAACCTATATTGATGCAAAAAAGGAAGATATCGGGATCATCAAAAGCCCGGTAGGAATGCCCGGACGTGCCATATTCAATGAATTCCTTGAAAAAGTCAGACAAGGAAAAAAGCACCCGATCAAGTGCCCCTTTAAATGCATCAAGACCTGCGATATTTCTTCAAGTCCCTATTGCATTATCAATGCGCTGATCAATGCCGTAAAAGGCAACTTCAACAACGGGTATGCGTTTGCAGGATCAAATGCCTTTAAGGCAACCTCAATAACTTCCGTCAAGGAGACTTTTGGCAAACTGATCAGTGAGTTCAGAGAAAGGACCGAAAAGGAATAATTTCCTTTCGTACCTTTACAGATTATAAACTTCAATCCTTCATTTTCGTGATCCTTACTTTTCTTGGAACCGGAACCTCGCAGGGAATTCCTGTTGTAGCCTGTGATTGCAACGTTTGTCAGTCATCAGATCCCAGGGATAAACGGCTGCGTTCATCCGTTATGGTCGAAACCGAAGGGAAACGTATCATCATCGACTGCGGCCCCGATTTCCGACAGCAGATGCTCCGTGAAGATATCCGGTCGATCGATGCGATCCTTATCACCCATGCTCATAAAGACCATATTGGCGGCCTCGATGACGTAAGGGCGTTTAACTATATTCTCCAGCGGCCCGCTGCGGTCTATGCTTCCAGGGAAGTCCAACAGGCGATCAAAACAGAATTCTTTTACGCATTTGAAGAAGACAAATACCCGGGTGTTCCAGAAATCGACCTGCATCTGATCGGGAACCGGCGGTTTGAAGCAGCAGGTCTTTCAATCCTTCCTGTTGAGGCGCTTCATTACAAGGATCATCATGTATTCGGCTACCGGATCGGTGATCTCACGTATATAACAGATGCCATCAGTATCACCGAAAAAGAAATGAACAAGGTCGAAGGATCAAAGGTAATCGTTATCAATGCCTTACGGAGGAAAAAGCATTATTCCCATTTTAACCTTGAAGAGGCAGTTTCAATTCTTGAACAATTAAAGCCCGAGCAGGGTTACCTGACCCATATCAGTCATCAGCTGGGACGTTATGAAGATGTGCAAATGGAACTCCCGTCTTTTATCAAACAGTCTTATGATGGACTAAGAGTAGTTGTTTAGTTCTTTTGCCGATAATAGATATCTCAGAGTACAGAAATCAGAATTCTGATTTCCGATTTCCAGATTCATCTTTTTCTTACCTTTTTCAGTGTCAGCATATTCATCGGATCGGATTCAAGTCCTTCAATGTTATTCTGAATAAACCGTAAAACCTGGTCATAATAGAGCACAACAACCGGGGAGTCTTCCATGATGATCTTTTCCAGTTCGCGATAATATCCGTAACGGATGGAATCATTTGTACATGCCATTGCTTTTTCGAAGAGCAGGTCGAAACCGGTATTATGAAAGTGAGTATAGTTTGGTCCCCCGGGAGAAAAGTTCTTTCCATAAAAAAGAGAAAGATAATTCTCGGCATCCGGGTAATCGGCGATCCAGGAAGCACGGAAGAAGGGCAGTTTTGCCTGTGCCTTCATTTCCTTCAATGCCGCCGGCGGGGAGATGTCGATTCGGATTTCGATTCCCACTTCCCCTGATTTGTATTGAATGTATTTACAGATATCCAGGTAATCGGAAGTGGTTGAAAGTACCACCGGCGCAAGTCCGCGACCGCCGGGATATCCTGCTTCGGCCAGCAGTTTTCGGGACTTCCGGGGATCGTAATCATACCAGGTAACAGCAGAGTCAAACGAAGGCATTCCTTTCGGGATCATCCCGTTCAGTCCGGGTGTCCCGATGTTGTTCCTGAGAAAACCGATCATCTTGCGCCGGTCGAAGGAATAATTAATCGCCTGCCTGACCTGCCTGAGACTCAACGGGCTGTTCCTGCCGCCATCAGTTTTAACATCAACCAGGAACCCAAGGTACTCTGTATTAAGATATGGCACTGCAAGCAGTCTGAATTTCCTTTTGAATTTTTCCTTCAGCCGCCCATCACGTGTAAGCAGTTCATCTTTATATCCCGGATCTATTCCCGACATAAAATCAAGGTTTCCTTTGACAAATTCGAGAAAGGCCGATTGTTTATCTGCGAGGAAAGTTATGGCAACGGCATCAAGGTAAGGCAATCTGTTTTCATGCTCAGATTCAAAATAGGTGGGATTCCTGACGAGCACAAGCTTCACCCCTTCTTTCCACAATTTAAATCTGAAAGGGCCTGTTCCAACAGGGTTCCTGCGAAAATCGGAACCGTATTTTTCAAGGGCTTCATGAGGAACAACCGAGCAGTAGACAGTGGTCAGGATACCCGTAAATGGTGGAAAGGGTTGCTTCAGACGAAGAACAAAAGTTGAATCATCAGGAGCCTTAAAGCTGAGCTTCTCTCCCCTCTTTTCCACATAATTAAAAATCCAGGCCCCGGGTGAAGCGACTTTCCGATCCATGATCCTCTCAAAGCTGTAACTCACATCTGCAGCTACCACCCTTCTGCCTTTCCCGCCCGGGAATACAGGACTGTCATGAAAAAAAACATCCTTTCGCAAATGAAAAACGTACTCCTTTCCATCCGCCGAGATGTCCCAGCTCTTTGCAATGCAGGGGGTGATATTCAGGTTGTCGCCAAGCTGGACGAGGCCGTTATAGATTTGATGGACAGCCCAGATGTTAGCCTGGTCGCGTGCAAAGGCTGGATCCAGTGAGGTGATGTTGGCGGCTTCGTTGTACCGGAACACTGTTTTACCATTATCCTGTTCCATCCGGCTGGAGCAACCGAAAATGCATGACAAAATCAGACAAACAAAAAATGCTTTTTTCACCTTCCTGGCAGCTTCAATCCGGTTGACAAATGTAGGGATTTTCAATTGCATGGCTTTAGGAAAGAGATGATAAATATGTGTAACTTTGTTTCCAGAAACAACAACCTCCATCATCATGAAAAAAATTATCCTCTTTTGTCTCGTCAGCCTCTTTATTACCTCCCTGGTACAGTCACAGAACACGCGGGTTCCCGGGGCATACTCTTGCTCCAAAAAAAAATCATCCATGAGCCAGGAATCGCTCTCCTTCCTGAAGGAGATTAATACAGGAGGCCCTGCACATGCTTACGATGTTTTAAGCTATACGATGAATTTGAATATCTATAGTTGTTACTTCAGTCCTCATCCGAAAAATTTTGCAGCGAAAACCATCATCCGCGTAAAGGCTGATTCCACGCTCAGTTATATCAAACTGGATGCTGACAATACATCCCTGACAATTGACTCTGTCAGGATGGCCGGAACAACTTTTACGCATACCGGCAATGTTCTAACGGTTCAACTTAACAGGACTTACAGTGCAGGAGAGCAATTCCAGGTTAAAGTATGTTATCATCACAACAACGTCACCGATGGTGCTTTTTATGCTTCAGGAAACCATGTATTCACCGATTGTGAGCCCGAAGGTGCAAGGCATTGGTTTCCATGCTGGGATAAACCATCTGACAAAGCGTTGCTTGACCTAACTGTAAAAGTTCCTCTGGCAGCAAGACTTGGTTCCAATGGTGCTCTCCTCGATTCGACCATAAACGGAGATACGCTAACCTACCATTGGGCCAGCGCACAGCCTGTAGCGACATACCTCATGGTTATGACATCACGTTTGAATTACAACCTTGATATTGTATACTGGCATAAGCTGAGCAACCCGGCTGACAGCATCCCTTTGAGATTTTATTCCAACCCGAGTGAGTCGCCTGACTATATTGAAAGCATCCTTCCGGAGATGACAACCTATTACTCGGAGAATTTTATTGAACATCCTTTCCAGAAGAACGGGTTTGCCTCACTAAACAGTGATTTTGCATGGGGGGGAATGGAGAACCAGACGCTGACCAGCATTTGCCCAAATTGCTGGGATGAAAGCCTCGTATCCCATGAATTTGCCCATCAATGGTTCGGGGATATGATCACATGCGGAACCTGGGCCGACATCTGGCTGAATGAAGGATTTGCCACCTGGATGGAGGCTTTCTGGATTGAAAAGTCAACAGGTTATACGGGATATCTTAGTGATATCCACAACGATGCTGCAACCTATTTATCAAATAACCCCGGATGGGCCATCTCTGTTCCCGATTGGGCCAACAATACACCGCCTACGGGAATTCTGTTCGATTATTACATTACTTATATGAAAGGTGCATGCGCCCTGCACCAGGTCCGGTACATTCTTGGCGATTCTGTTTTCTTCCCGATGATGAAGGCCTATTGTGCCGATACCAACCTCAGACTGAAATCAGCCACCATTGCGGATTTTAATGCCAAGGTCAATGAAATAACCGGAACCAGCTACAACTGGTACTTTACCGACTGGATCTACCAGCCCAATCACCCGGTTTACCAGAACATATACAATATTGAAGACCTTGGAACCGGAGAATGGAAAATCAATTTCCAGGCATCACAGGTACAGACGAATCCTGCATTCTTCCGCATGATCCTGAACTTCAGGGTCATCTTTTCTGACCTCACAGATACGACTTTCCGCGTCATGAATAATTTCAACAACCAGCTCTTTTCATGGACATTTACAAAACGGCCGGTCCAGTTCAACTTTGACCCTTACGGCGAGATCGTTCTGAAAGAAGGAACAACAGTCCTTGGAGTTTCCTCTCCTGAAAACCCGGGGGGATTCCAACTCTATCAGAACATCCCTAACCCTGCAGCCAACTCAACAAAGATTGTTTACGAGTTGAAGCGTGATTCACACGTTTCCCTCGAAATCAGGGATCTCAGTGGAAAAATAGTGGCTGTGCCCCTTGACGAATCTGTCAGCCACGGAAAGCATTGGGTAGATGTTGACTGTTCGCTTTATGCACCCGGGGTCTACTACTATACGCTCCAGGCTGGCGATTACAGGCAGACCCGGAAGATGGTCATCACGAAATAAATGCGGAAGAAGCTTAACCGCATGAATTCATGAGTCGGATCAGGTACATTCTGCTGGTTGCTGTTGTGTTCTTGTATACGGGAAACTATGCACAAAAGGCCGTAACAGTTTCCGGCCAAAAGTCCGTGGATGCTTCACAACCCGGCCTGCGGCATTCTTATGATGTATTGAAATACAACCTCTCTGTTGACCTTTACGCTTGTTATTCAAATCCCTATCCAACGTCTTTTGATGCAACAGAGGTGATCACGTTCAAAGTCAGCTCTGTACTGAATTCCATCAAACTGAATGCAGTAAACCATTCTCTCACCATCGACTCGGTCGGATTAGCAGGTGTCTCCTTCTCCCATGCCATGGATACTCTTACGATTCATCTGAACAGAACGTACCATCCGGGTGAGGAGGCGAAAGTCAAGATCAGTTATCAGCATAAAAATGTAAGGGATCATGCAGTATATTCAAATGAGGGATTTGTTTACACGGATACGCCGCCTGAAGGTTCACGCAAGTGGTTTCCATGCTGGGATCGCCCTTCGGACAAGGCGCTTCTTGAACTTACTGCAAAGGTACCGTTGAATGTGAAGCTTGGATCGAACGGCAGCCTTGCCGATTCCGCGATCCGTCATGACACCCTGATTTACCACTGGATCAGCCATGATCCGATGGCAACCTACCTTATGACATTAACGTCAAAAACCAATTTCGGACTGGATATTGTCTACTGGCACAAATGGAATCATCGGGCCGACAGCATCCCTGTAAGATTTTATTATGAGAGATCGCTGAAGCCGGGGCCGGTTGAATCCATAATCGTGCCTATGACAGATTATTTCTCAAAACTATTCGGAGAATACCCGTTTGAGAAGATTGGATTTGCCTCCCTCGACAGTTCTTTCCCCTGGGGAGGGATGGAAAACCAGACGATGATCAACCTGACGCCGTCTGGCTGGAATGAGGGGGTCGTATGTCATGAATTCTCACACATGTGGTTCGGGGATCTCATTACCTGTGGAACATGGGCAGACATATGGCTGAACGAAAGCTTCGGCACTTATTGCGAATCGCTGTGGCTCGAACACCGCAGCGGGAAATCAGCCTACAAACGTCACCTTGCTGAACAGGCGAGCCATTACCTTGAACATAACCCCAGTATTCCTGTCTACAATTCTTCATGGACAATTCATACTCCTGATCCTGCTCTTCTTTACAATTCCGCCCTCGTATATCATAAAGGAGCCTGTGTTCTTCACCAGCTCCGGTATGTTGTCGGTGACAGCAACTTTTTTCATCTGCTCAAAGCCTATGCAACGGATCCTGACTTTATGTTTAAGAATGCGGTTACATCCGACTTTATTACCAAGGCAAATGAGATTTGCGGGACCGATCTTGGCTGGTTTTTTGAGGAATGGATCTTTCAGCCGAACCATCCCCTCTATGCAAACAGCTACGAAATTCAAGGATTGAATGAAGGAAAGTGGAAAGTGAAACTGCTGCTTTCACAAACACAGACCCTTCCTGCTTTCTTTAAAATGCCCGTCCAGGTGTGCGTAGTATTCACGGATTCTACGGAAAAGGTGATGGAGGTAATGAACGACAGAAATTATCAATCGTTCGAATTCATTTTTCTGAAAAAACCGGCTTATCTTGTCTTCGACCCTCACGAAAACATCCTGTTAAAACAGGCCAAATTGTCCAGAAAATAGGTTATTTCCAAACGATTCTTCCGCATGTTCACGCAGGAATAAAATTCATGAGAAATCCAGGAGTTTTGGGAATACATCCGGAATAATCCTTCTATTCAGGATGAGATGAATGGACTCAGAGCTTAAAATCGATCGGATCCTTTACCTTTCCCTTCAATAATGCCAGGGTATTAACCTCAGCCATTTCGCCGATATAATGAAAGGTCAGGCCTTTGATATATTCGGGTTTGATGTCTTCAATCTCTTTTTTGTTGTCAATTGAAAGTACAACATCTCGAAAGGATGCCCTTTTTGCGGCCAGGATCTTTTCTTTGATGCCTCCCACAGGCAGAACTCTTCCTCTCAGGGTGATCTCTCCGGTCATCGCCATTTTTTCTTTAACTTTCCGTTGCGTGAAGGCGGAAGCAAGAGCTGTAAACATCGTAATCCCGGCAGAAGGTCCATCTTTGGGAGTAGCCCCTTCAGGAACATGGACATGAACGTTCCACTTGCTGAAAACATCCGGGTTGATCCCGAATTTATCAGCATGCGCTTTCAGGTAAGCCAGTGCGATGGACGCTGATTCCTTCATCACATCTCCCAGGTTACCGGTCAGGGTAAGGTCTCCCTTTCCTTTGCTGAGGCTCACTTCTACAAACAGGATCTCCCCTCCTACCGAAGTCCAGGCAAGTCCTGTAACAACGCCGGCAATATCATTATTGATCGCCTTTTCAGCCTGGAAAATGGGTGGTCCCATCACCTTCTGAAGGTTCTCATGCGAGAGTTTTTTATTAAACTTTTCATCCGTCACAATTGATTTCGCCTTGTTCCGGATGATCTTGGCAATTGTCTTTTCGAGGGTTCGCACGCCTGCCTCGCGTGTGTAGTCGTTGATGATTTCCTGAAGGAATTCAGTGCTGAAGACCAGCTGGTTCTTTTTCAATCCATGCTCTGCCATCTGTTTCGGAACCAGGTGACGTGTTGCAATCTCAACCTTTTCTTCCATAAGATAACCTGGCAATTCAATAATTTCCATCCGGTCCCGAAGTGCAGGGTGAACTGTACTCAGTGTATTTGCAGTTGCAATGAACATGATCCGGGAAAGATCATATTCAGTTTCCAGGAAATTGTCATAAAAAGCAATGTTCTGTTCAGGGTCCAGAACTTCCAGTAATGCAGCCTGCGGGTCCCCGTTGATATTCATGCCCATCACCTTGTCGATTTCATCGAGCACAAATACAGGATTGGATGATTTTACCTTTTTCAGGCTCTGAATGATACGACCCGGCATAGCACCGATATAGGTTTTCCGGTGCCCGCGCAGCTCAGCTTCATCCCTCAGGCCTCCCAGTGACATGCGCGTATATTTTCTTCCAAGTGCCCGGGCAATGGACCTTCCGAGTGAGGTTTTTCCGACTCCCGGAGGTCCGACAAGACAAAGGATAGGTGATTTGAGGTCGCGTTTCAGTTTGATCACGGCAAGGTACTCGAGGATACGTTCTTTCACTTTTTCCAGTCCGAAATGATCTTCATCCAGAACCTTCTGCGCATGATGCAGGTCAAGGTTGTCATCTGTAAATTCACCCCAGGGAAGCTGAACAAGGGTTTCCAGGTAGTTGACCTGGATCGAATATTCTGCCGCAGCCGGGTGCATTCGCTGAAGTTTAGTGATCTCCTTCTCGAACATATCCGCCACTTCCTTTGACCATTTCTTATCTTTCGCCTGCTCCTTCAGAGAACTTATCTCCTGTGCATTCGGGTTTCCTCCCAGTTCTTCCTGGATCGTTTTCAGCTGCTGGTTGAGAAGATAATCCCGTTGCTGCTTGTCGAGATCGATCTTCACTTTACTCTGGATCTGCTGTTTCAGGTCAAGCACCTGAAGTTCCCTTGTAAGAAAGGTGAGCACTTTGCTGGCACGTTCGGTAAGGTCCATCACCTCCAAAAGCCCCTGTTTTTCAGCAAGCTCGATGTTCAGGTTCGATGAGATAAAATGCACCACAAACGCCGGACTTTCAATATTTTTAATGGCAAATGCAGCTTCCGATGGAATGTTGGGCGATTTATTGACGATCTGGATTGCAAGATCTTTCAACGAAGAAATCAGGGCAGCAAACTCCTTGTTGTCGGAAGGGATCCCAACGGGTTTATCAAACGGGGTTACCCGGGCCTTGATGTAGGGTTCGGTTTGAACTGTTTCACTGATGGTAAATCTCCGTTTTCCCTGTATGATGGCAGTATTGCTCCCATCAGGCATCTGCAGGATCTTCAAAATATAGGCAACTGTTCCCACCAGGTTCAGATCATTGAACTCAGGATCCTCAATGCCGGGATCCTTTTGTGCAACAGCTCCGATGATCCGATCGCCTTTATAGTAATCCTTGATCAGTTTGATCGATTTATCTCTTCCGACAGTGATCGGAATTACCACACCGGGAAACAATACTGTATTCCGCAGCGGCAGTATCGGCAGTATCGCGGGTATCTCCTCCGAATTCATGGCTTCCTCATCCTCGGAGGATAACAACGGAATGAATTCGGTCTCCGGATCAAGTATTTCGGATAAAAACAGGCTCTGCTCTTTCACTGGATTTTTCATGCAAATAAAGTCAAAATGTCATAGATAGAAAATCATACAAAAGAAACCCACCTTGTCAATATGTATGCCAAGAATGAGCAGCCAGGCGAAGATACAATAATATAAAAGCAGGAAAAATCAGAGACGCTTGTTCTTTAAGGTCAGGCGGTATACATCTGAAAGCAGGGCACGTTCGACTTCATCAAATTCCAAACCCCTTCTCTTAAACACCGCCGCCGCAACCTCAATGCCTTTATCAAGCTTGTAATTGGTATGACCGGTAGTGCCTCCCCAGGTAAAGGAAGGAATGAAATTACGTTGAAATCCGGGACCAAAGACATTGGTATTCACGCCAACGACGGTACCAGTATTGAACATGGTATCAATTCCTGATTTGGAATGATCGCCCATGATGAGGCCGCAGAACTGCAGGTGAGTATTGATGAATGTTTGCTTGCTGTAACTCCAAAGCCTGACTGAATCGTAGGTGTTTTTCAGGTTAGAGGTATTGGTATCGGCACCCAGGTTACACCATTCGGCAATGACAGAATGTCCGAGGAAACCATCGTGGGCTTTGTTGGAGTAACCGAAAATGACGGAATTGTTTACCTCTCCACCTACGCGAGAATAGGGTCCAATGGTTGTCGGTCCGTAAAGTTTGGAAAGCATTTTAACCTGCGCGTGATCACAAATTGCAATGGGACCGCGGATCATCGAGCCTTCCATGATCTCGGCATTTACACCTATATAAATCGGACCTTTTGTTGTGTTCAGTACCGCACATTCAACTTTGGCACCCTTCTCCATAAATACCGGGTTATCACCCAAAACAACATTGGTTTTATGCAGTGGCTGTGATTTCCTCTCTTTTGTCAGGAAATCAAAATCGTCACGGATTGCTAGCTCGTTTTTTGAGAAGATCTCCCAGGTATGGCTCACCTGAAGCGGACGTTCCTTTACTTCGATCTCTTCAATCCCCTCAGTGGAGGGATCCCCGGGGTTATCGAGTTCCTCGGCAGTCATGTGCAAGGCGATGATCGTTTCCCCTGAAATGATGGTTTGTCCCGGTCCCAGCTTTTTGACCAGCTCGATGATCTCATCGGTAGGACACACAGACCCGTTGATCAGCACATTCATATCCTCTTTTACGATCGGGAATTTTCTGGAAAGGTATGTATCCGTCAGGGAAGAAGTTTTTGTGTTCAGCCGTTTCTCCCATTTTTCCCGGATGGTCAGAATTCCTATCCTGATATCGCCGACAGGGCGCATGAATGTCAGGGGTAAAAGGTTTGTCCTGACGTTACTTTCATCAAAAAGGATATAATTCATGTTCGTTCAACAGTTTTCTGTGCGTAATTGATTTTCTTCTAAAAAATAATAACGGCAAAGTTAGGATTTATTACATATTCAGATATAAAATTACAGAAAATGACTGAATAATGTGGTTTATCACAGCTGCCTACCTGTTTATCCTTCATTCAGGATAAGACAGTAAAGCCGCCGTGATCAGCTCTTTTTCGCCCAGTGCGACTGGATATACTCCATGGCTTCGCGCATGTTCAGCGGTTGTGAGGATGCCGGGGCCCGGATAAAAAACTCCTGTTCATTTCCGTTCTCAACGAAAACCGGAGAATCCGACTTGTTCACAGTAACCATGCAGATTTCAGCAGCACCGGCTGCAATGATCCGTGTACTGATAAACCGGTGAAATTCTTTCCCGAGATAGCGATTCACAAGATCGGTCAGTGCCAGCAGGAACCCGTCGCTGTTTTTCTTGCTCATGGTCTGGTAATCGGGTATCAGCCCTATGGTATTGCCTGCATCATCAACACCGATAAACAGGATCCCTCCCTCTGTATTCAGGAAAGCAGAAATGGTCTTGGCTATCACATGTTCGAGGGCTTTGTTAACTTTTTCCTGGCGATAATCCCACCGGAGGCTCGATTTGAACTCCACCTTATCGCTTTCTCCCTTTGAAACAATTTGATGCCATTCAGCCTCCTTCAAGTCAAAGGTTAACCTGTTTCGCTTTCGGAACCTAAACAGGAAAACCAGGTATACAGACCCCAGTAGTACAATGGAGAAAGCAATGATCAGCCCATTCCATGGCACTTGTGATTGCTTTTTCAAAAATGTGTAGGAGTCGACAATCTGCTGGATCTCTGCATCGCTAATCTGCGCTGCACCGATCATCAGAAGCCGGATCATGGGATCATTTCCTTCTCTTACAGCCGGCCTGATCTTATCCGCCCGGATCACGAGGTATTGAGAGTACCCTTTGGGAGGAGGAATCTCTTTATAAGGAGGTCGAAGGTCAGGATATTCATAAATAAAACCTGCAAGAACATGCTGATCAATCATCGCCTTCATCTCCCGGTACGATTTAAAATACTGCAGATTCAGATGAGGGAATCTTCTTTTCACCACCTTTTCCGTCAGCTCATTCCTGACGATGCCAACGGGTTTTGTGATCTGGTCAGCCGATTGGGGTTTGTATCCGTTTTCCAAAAAGAGGATGGATTTCAACCTCAGGATGAATTCGCCATACTGAAGGTGGTCCTTCAACTCCATGTCAAAGTACAATCCTGCCAAGGCATCGGCACTGTCGCTCAAGACAAGACGGATGCATTCAGTATTTGTCCCGCTGACGAATTCAATATTTGCATGGGTTTTCTTTGCCCACAGCCTCCACCAGTCAATGAGAAATCCCGTCGGTTTTCCTGTGCTGTCGCGATAGGAATAGGGATAGAAATTATTCGGATAGGCCACCTTGATCGTCTGGGAAACTACCGATTCATCGATCATTAATAAAAAGAAAAGAACAAAAACATATCGTTTAATTATCATACCTGTGGTTTATTCCTGTTCAAAGATATCCGTTCTCCGGATTCACAGGTTAAATTTATAAAATATATAAAGACGAGGTTCTGTGAAATCTGCTCGCAGTGTTGCAGGATATTATTTTTTACATACATTTAACCCTATGAAACATGTCACCAGCTTCCACTGCAGGATTCTCATTCCGGCACAAAAAATTCTTCTGATCTCATTCTTCTTCTCGGTATCTTTCCTTTCCGCACAAAATCCCCCGGGTGATCAGCATGGCAAACGTCCTTCAGTCGGACTGGTACTAAGCGGTGGCGGTGCCAAGGGATTTGCATACATTGGTCTGCTGCGTGTAATGGAGGAAGTGGGGCTTCCTGTCGATTACATTGGCGGCTCAAGCATTGGCAGCATCATCGGAGGACTGTATGCCATAGGATACCATCCGGATACCATTGCAAAGATGATCCGTTCCCAGCACTGGAACGAACTGCTCAAGGATATTACCGAACGGAAATATGTAGCCTATGAAGAAAAAGGGATCTGGGAAAAGACCATTGTAAGCCTTCCGCTGAAGCACAAAAAGCTCGGGATCGGTTCCATGTACCAGGGACAGGAGATCAACCTCCTGCTGAACCGGTTTTTCTCACCTGCCTATAAATCCGATGACTTCAGCAAACTGCCAACCCCGTTCCTGTGCATCGGCACTAACCTTTTCACGGGAGAAGAAATGATCCTCAAAAATGGTTATCTTCCTCTTGCGATCCGTGCAAGTATGTCGATTCCCGGTTACTTTGCACCGACTGATTTTCAGGGTTATTATCTTGTGGATGGCGGTGTTGTCAATAACTACCCGGCCAGGGAAGTCAAGCAGATGGGAGCCGAGATCATCGTCGGAGGAAATGTCCAGACCGGACTTTACAACACCCGGGAGCAACTCGAATCGCTTACCGCCATCGTTGACCAGATCACTTCGTTTGCAAGGATCAGGGCGAATGAAGTGGGTGACAGCCTCACCAACCTGATGGTCAGAATCAAGATGCCTTACGGCATCCTCGATTTTGAACAATATGATTCGATTATGGCCATTGGCGAAAGGGTGGCACGGTCACACTACAAAGAACTCAAGGCACTGGCCGATTCATTAAATGCAATTGAATTCAGACCCCTGAAGAAATACGAAGCCGTACCCTTAAAATCTTACCATTACGACAGTCTCATCATCAAAGGAAACCAGAAGATCCCGAATGCATATTTTAACAGCATCTTTGATTATGAAAATGGCGATGTGGATATCAAGACCCTGGAAACGGACATACGGCTTACTTACGGTTCAGGGTATTTTGACAGGGTCTCGTATGAGATTGAAAATCATAACGGGAAGACCTGTCTTGTAATCAATGCGGCAGAAAGCGGGGCTGGTGAAGTTTCGGCAGGGATCCATTACGATAATGATTATGGCATCATGCTTACGCTGGGTGGTGCTTTTCGCAATATTGCCGGAAGGAATTCGAAAATCTTTGTTGATTTGAATATTGCCGTTAATCCACGCCTCCGCGTCACTTACCTGCTGGGGTTTGGCGGTAAAGCTGCAATCGGGGTCAGTTCCGATTTCTACACATTTAAAATAGAAAGTTACACCGACAATGTAAAAGACAACAGATTCAACCTGACGAATCTGAAAGGTTCTCTCTTTTTCAATTATAACTTCCGCAACATGTGGAACCTGAAGGCGGGATTTGAATATGAGTATTTCCGTTTCAAACAGGATATTAATGTTGACAGCCTCTTCGTCCCGTATGAGAAGTTTTCGAGCTATGGCAATGTTTTTGCAGCCCTCAACGCCGATACAAGGGACCGGGTGAGTTTTCCGACAAAAGGGATCCGGGCAACACTTAAAGCGGAATATGTCATGCCTTTCTCAAAAAACTGGTCACAGGAATTATTTTCAAACTCTGCTATTGTATTCCTGAAATTTGACCAGAACATCCCGCTTGCAAAGAGGTTTACTTTGCAGCCCGGGCTCTTTGTCGGAGCTGTTCTAAACAATTCCGGCTCGCCTCCCATTCAGCATCTGTTCGGACTTGGCGGGCTTACACCCGATAATTATATCGAATCCTATGTGCCTTTTACCGGTTTGCACTTTATTGAGGATTTCGGGTATTATTCACTGGTCGGAAGATTGAAACTTCAATGCAATGTTTACAAGAAGATGTACTTTAACCTCCGGGCGGACGCAGGGGGAATCGAGGGCACAACGGAAGACCTTTTCAAAAGCAGCAATTTTCTCTTCGGATATGGTGCTGCCGCCGGATACGACAGCTTCATAGGACCTGTGGAGCTGACTGTCATGAGTTCAAACCTGAAAAATGGATTGATGGTCTTTTTGAACATCGGATACTGGTTCTAGCACTCCACCTGAAACAGGAAAAAAAAACCGCCAGGTCTTGGCCTGACATTTTATATCCTCGGGTATCAGTAAAAGCTTCAGGTTTTCCATAGTTTTTATTACTTTTGACCTGATAAAAACAAAAGTATGCCAGAAGCCCTAAAATTCGGAAATAATTATTCCGATATCAGTTCAGATGTCTCATTTCAGTTTGAGTTCAATTGCGGATGTTGTTCAACAGCATACCGTTCAACCGCAAACGGTTATGCAGCCGGACAGGCATCAAAGATATTGGGCACGGCCAGTTCCCTGTTCGGAGGCTTTCTCGGCGGCCTGTCATCGGTTGGCCGGGAAGTTAAAGATGCGTCATGGAAAAATGCCCATGATAAAGCATTTCAAGAAGCACTTATCGAAATGGCCCCGGTCTTTATACAATGCCCGCATTGCCATTCGTGGGTTTGCCGGGAACAATGCTGGAACACAAAAAAGGGGCTGTGTAAGAATTGCGCTCCCGACCTTGGTGTGGAAATGGCATATGCACAATCCGAGAAATCGGTGGAGGAGATCCATGAACATGCTGCAATGGCAGAAGAGGATAAGAAACTTGGAACTGAGTACTGGAGGACGAACATCCGGGCAACTTGTCCGAAATGTGAAGCTCCGCTGGCAGCCAATGCCAAATTCTGCCCGGATTGCGGTACAAAGCTGAATGACGATGCCAAATGCAGTCACTGCGGGGTAAAACTAACCCCTGGGGCCAAATTCTGTCCCGAATGTGGTGAAAAAGTTTGAAGACAAAATCCTCTATTCTTTATTTTACTACCGACAATTTCTTTGTAACAATCTGACCTTTCCTCTCTATTGTAATTAGGTATAAGCCTGAGGACAATCCGGAAACATCCAAGGTCATTATTCCTTCAACCCGGGGTCTTTGTTCTGTTTGAATCAGCAATCCATTTGAATTGAATATCCTGAAGGAGACTGGCTCATTATCGCTTCCTTCAAACCTGACATAAACCTGTGAAGAAGCCGGGTTCGGATACACCCGTATCTGTCCCTCTGAGTTTCCCAATGATTTTCCGGTTCCATTGAAGGAACTGCCATCCGGAAGGACATTGGAAGTGAATGACTTCTTTATAACATCAGTCATATCCCGCAATTTTTCAAGGGACCCTAGCGGAGATTTCCCAGTATAGTCACGCGCGAATGTATATGCAAGATCAAGCTCTTGTACAGCTCCCGGCAGGAAAGTAAAGGGACCGGTGGAACCCAGTCCCCGCCTGTCACCGGGAGCATTGTTGGCGGTTCCTTCTGTCCATAATTTCGGGGAAGGTATTATCCCTCCTGTTCCCCAGTTGCAGGTATCGGATAAATCAGGAAACATGAAATCGCATTCCGGGCCGTAGCCTCCCCAGATGGGATGACCATCGCCGCCGTACAAAACCCGCTCACCATCTTTCCAGATCCCTCTCAGGTAGTTATAATAATCAGCGGCATACATCGGATTGCCCATTACTGAGCCATCGTTATTGTAGTACAGGAACCTTCTCATTCCATACCGTTCATTGTCGGGGATCCCATCGCCAAAGTTGACACCGTTAATGGCCTCAGAACGGACAATAAAGTTCCCGCTGTCAGCATTGCCCGGGCCGTAATGCATTTTAAGGGTAGTGCTGTCGAGTCCAACAATGCTGCAGTCACCTTTGAAACCAGGGCCTGAAAGTGTGCTACCTTTGAATGACGGATTATCACATCCGTCGGGGTCAAGAAACGGTCCGCCAAGAAAAGTCACCGACTGTACAGGCGGATGATCGCCATAGGAACCGGGCTGACCGTTCCCATCCACAGGGTTTCCGTTATAACCATAATACATGCCTCTTTCCACATCACACCCGATATAATCATCCTGGAACCACCCGATGTCAAGATCAGTCCAGATCCCGAAATATGTGTTGGTATAAATGTTATTTGAGCGGTTGAAGATCTTATAATTCAGAAATATCGTGTTGTTAAATGCAGTATCCTCGGGAAGATCAAAAGCGTAGGCCATTCCATGAACTTCAGCCCTAAGCTTGGCACCCTGTGTTTCAGAATGGGATTGCCGGTCATCGTTAAAGATAAAGAACAAAGCCTGGTCGCCCCTGATCAGGGGATAATCCCCATCCAGGGGATTGTAGATTCCATTTTCATTCCTGTCGAAATAGGGTGCCAGCTGTGCTGCCTGTCCGAGGCTGACATTCCCGTTCCCAGGCCAAGTCAGGATATCGTGGACTGGCTGATAGCCAGGATCGGCATAGTGTGCTTTATGATAATCGATCTCCGATTTCTTAACATTCCAAATATAATTCCAGAGTGTATCCTGGTAGATGGAATAAGCCGCAGAATCCATAACGGGCCCGGCAAAGAAATCATATTTCGTGTGCGCACTGCCATAACCAGGTCCCTGTCCGTATAGTTGTGATGCGAGGTGAAGATTTGAATTCTGATCCATACCTGCCATCCATAGGGTCGATAAAAAGATCGTATTCTTTCCGCTGAACTTCGGAACTTCAAACCGGGCATGGTCAGGACCATAAAAATGTATTCCGTTGGCCTGGAATTGGGCATTGATGTTATTCAGGTACAGTGAATCATAGCTGTAGTCCCTGATCCGGAATACAAGCAACGCAGAGGCATTCGTATCCAGGGTGTAATCAATAACATGATAGCTGCCGGTAACGATTGGTGGTGCACCCCATTGAATGCCCTGATAATTCGCAACAAATGTAAAGGTTCCGCCAGCTTGACCGGCAATGTGTACATATATACCCCCTCCGCCGATAACTTTAATTGAATCGCCAGGCGGGATGATGTCGTTTGCCAGAACGTCAACGGTTTTGGGAATAAGGGGAGTAAGATCGATCGTGTCATTCACGAGCGTGATCTGGGCCTGAAGTGAATTGCAACAAAGCATTCCTGTCAAAATTCCCAGCCCTAACCATTTTAAGTATAGACGATTTTTCATGATACAGAGTTTTGGTTACAATGATCAGAAAGAATATTTCCAATAAAAATAAGCAAAATAGCTGAAAAGTGATTACCAAAATAGAGAAAAGTTATTTCCGGCGCCTCGCCCGCTCATACTGGGAAGGCCATGGTATTTCAGCACCCAGTTCCGCCGCAGCGTGTAAAGGGAAATAAGGGTCACGAAGAAATTCCCGGGCCAGTGATACGATATCGGCCTGACCAGAGGAAATGATTGCCTGAGCCTGTTCAGGCGTGGTGATGATGCCTACAGCACCCGTTGGAATACCCGTCTTTTTACGGATTTGCTCAGCAAACTGAACCTGATAACCTGGACCTGCCGGAATATTCAAGCCGGGAACAGCGCCACCGGAAGAACAATCAAGAAGATCAACACCTTTTTCTTTCAGGATCGCTGCAAGTTTAACAGAATCATCAAGTGTCCACCCATCCTCCCTCCAGTCACAGGAAGTGATCCTGACAAAAAGTGGATAACCGTCCGGCCAGGTGCTCCTCACTGCTTCAACAACCTCAAGAAGGATACGTATCCGGTTTTCGAAGGAACCGCCATAGTCATCTGGCCGTTTATTGGTCAAAGGCGACATAAATTCATGGATCAGGTAACCGTGAGCCGCATGGATCTCGGCAACACGGAAGCCTGCTTTGAGGGAACGTACAGCAGCCAGCCTGAAATCGCTGATCACTTTCCCTATTCCTTCATGGGTTAAGGCTATGGGAACGGAGGTGTCATCAGAAAATGGAATCGCGCTGGGCGCTACTGTTTCCCAACCTCCTTCAGAAGCAGACAACAACCTGTCGCCTTTCCATGCAGAAGTCCGGCTTGATTTTCTCCCGGCATGTGCAAGCTGGATCCCGGGAATGGCGTTCTGCTGCAGGATGAAATCGGTGATCCTTTTCAGTCCGGCAATATGATCATCTTTCCATATGCCAAGATCATCAATGGAAATTCTTCCTTCCGGCGACACCGAAGTTGCTTCCGTCATAATCAACGCGGCTCCGCCCACGGCCCTGCTGCCAAGGTGAACCATGTGCCAATCATTCGCAAAGCCATCCTGGCTGGAATACTGACACATCGGCGACACTGCGATCCGGTTCTTTAGTTCAATTTCCCGTAACTTCAACGGACTAAAAAGATCTATCATAACCTGTTTTTTTGGTTATTTATTAACGCAGAAAAAGAGGTTCATTATTTTCTGCTGAATAAATTGTAAGGTCTCCTGAATCTTCAGTCAATTCTCACCCCTGGAAGGGTTCCTTCGTCCCGGTGTATTGTGCAGCACCAAAACCAAGAATTGCAAGGAAGATCGTCCTGAAAAAAAGAAGCCCTACCGTGAACCATCCGCCTTTTCCGAAATTCTTAGAAATCCCGTGCAGCATCATGATCGCAATGACAATGTTCACTACGGGGACAAGAAAAAGCAGGATATACCACCAGGGTTTACTGGCAATTTTTATTGTTATCAGGATGTTGTATACCGGGATGATGGCTGCCCAACCAGGTTCGCCTGCTTTTTTAAACACGAACCAGAGTGCGACATACCTTATCATGCTCACATGAAGAGCTATGATCAGAAGCGGAATGATGAACATCGGCATCATCCCGAGGGGAGGGCAAGACTGCATGCCCGAATGTAAACATTGTTCCATAGGATAAAGAAGTTGGTTAATATTGAAATGCCCTGTTCCTGCAATGAACAAAAGCTTCCGTAAATATACATCGAAAACAGGAATATCGGAATATAAAATAAATTGAATACAGAAGGTGAGTATCTTTGAAAAATGAAGAACGATAAAATGAAAGAGAAATACAGATTCGACATAGTAGAAGGGGATCCTTTGAATACAAGGATCTATGTGCTCGGGAACGGTTTGAAGGTATTCCTCTCAGAATATACCGACACGCCGCGTATCCAGACCTATATTGCGGTGCGTGCGGGAAGCAAGATGGACCCGCCGGAAACCACGGGACTTGCGCATTATTTTGAACATATGATGTTCAAGGGAACCGTAAAGTTCGGGACCACCGACTGGAAAAAGGAATCCGTGTTGCTGAAAGAAATCGAATCGTTATTTGAGAGCTACAGGAAAGAAACAGATGAGACCAAACGGTTAAGGATATACGAAAAAATTGACAGGATATCCTATAAGGCTTCTTTACTGGCAATCCCGAATGAATATGATAAACTGATGGATGTGATTGGATCGCAGGGATCCAATGCAGGAACCTCAAATGATTACACGATCTTCATGGAAAACATTCCTTCCAGCCAGGTGGAAAACTGGGCCCGGATCGAAGCGGAACGTTTTTCGCGACCTGTTCTGCGGCTGTTTCATACAGAACTGGAGACCGTTTATGAAGAAAAGAACATGTCACTGACCAACGACAGCCGCAAAGTCAATGAGGCCATCATGCAGGTTCTGTTCCCCAATCATCCCTACGGCACACAAACCACACTCGGGGAGGCGGAACACCTGAAAAATCCATCGATGAAGCGAATCCGGGATTTTTACACGAAATATTATGTCCCCAATAACATGGCGATATGTATGTCGGGTGAACTTGATCCTGATGACACCATTGCAATAATTGACCGCCATTTCGGCAAGATTAAATCCCGGCCGGTTCCTTCCCTGAACCAAAGAGTCTGGACTCCGCTTGATAAACCTGTTGAACGGGAGATCACGGGTGTCGAGGCGGAAAACATCCGGATCGGCTTTGGATTTGATATCAAAGCCCATGAAGATGCTTCTTTGCTGCTTACCATGATCGCGATGATCCTTTCCAACGAAAAAGCAGGTCTGATTGATATAAACCTGAATCAGCCGCAGAAAGTTCTTAACGCATCGGCGTTTGATGCCCAGCTGGCCGATTACGGGATGATTATACTGAACGGTTCTCCGAAATCGGGCCAATCGTTAGAGGAGGTCAGGGATCTTTTGCTTGACCAGGTCGAACTTCTTGTTCAGGGTGAATTCCCCGACTGGTTGCCTGAAGCCGTTCTCAACAATATCAGGTTCGACCTGATGAAGCAGTATGAATCGAACCAGGGAAGGGCAATGTCAATCTCGCATGCCTTTCTGAACGATATTCCGTACCGGGCTTTTACGGAATACATTGAAAAAATGGAAAGGATCACAAAAACGGATATCATCGACTTTGCCCGAAAGAATCTGCGCAACAATCCTGTAATCATTTACAAAAGACAAGGAGAACCGGAGCAGGTTCTGAAAGTGAACAAGCCGCCGATCACACCCATTCACATCAACCGGGATCAGGAATCTGCTTTTCTGAAACAAATAAAGGCAAAAAAAGTCCCGGATGCGGAACCCCGGTTCCTTGACTATTCAAGGGATCTGAATATATCCGAGCTAAACAACTCGATCCGCCTCCTGTACAAAAAAAATAGAGAGAACAAAACCTTCCAGCTCGTATATTACTATAAAACAGGTAAAAATCAGGATAAGGAACTGAATTTCGCCATTGCACTTCTACCCTACCTTGGAACATCCAAACGCACTGTTGAACAGGTAAACCGGGAATTCTTCAGGCTGGCCTGCAGCTTTCATGTAAACACAACCGATGACGAGACATCTCTGTCCCTCAGCGGTCTCAGTGAAAACCTGGAAGCGTCGCTCAGCCTGATGGAGGGGTTGCTTACCGATGCTGTTCTTGATCAGGTAACGCTCGACAACCGGATCGACAATACGCTAAAATCAAGGAAGGATGGAAAAACAAATCAGAATGAAGTTTTTACTGCACTGGTGAGTTACGGTATTTACGGATCTTCTTCTCCCTATAAAAACATCCTGTCGGAAGCAGATCTCCGGTCGCTGACACTCCTTCAACTTGTTGAAAAAATAAAGAGTCTCAAAAACCTCCGGCACGATGTTCTTTATTATGGTGATACCGACCCGGATCAACTCCGTGCTGTTTTATCAAAATATCACGCCGGATCCTCTTCGATACTACCGGTCCAGGTAACCCCGAAATTCGTTGAACAGGAAACGGTTGAAAACAGGATCTTCTATGCAGCATACAATGCCAGGCAGGCAAAACTTCAGACCCTTATTAAAGGCGGCTCTTACGACAGATTGCTTGCTCCTGTCATCGCCCTCTTCAACATGTATTGCGGAGATATAGTATTCCAGGAACTGCGTGAAAAAAGAGCGCTTGCCTATACCGCTACCTCAAGGTACCAGGAGCCCACCTACATTGACAGATGTTACTTTAACAAAGGATATATTGCCACCCAGAGTGACAAGATACCGGATGCATTGCATGCCTTTGATGAACTTTTCATGAACTTTCCGTCTGCTGAGAACAGTTTCTTCGGATCAAAGAATGCGCTGTTAAACAGAATCAGTACCGAGAGAATCCGCAGGATGAACATCATCTGGAATTTTCTGAATGCCGAAAAGTTGGGGCTCAGGCAGGATATCCGCAAAGATATTTTTGAAAAAGTTGCGGAGATGAATGTCGCGGATATGACCGGTTTTGCCGGGAACTACCTTAAAAATAAAGCAAAAACCTACCTGGTGCTGGGAAGAGAAGAGGAGATCGACTTTCCTGCGCTTGATAGCATCGGGCCCGTCACAAAACTTGACATCAAGGATCTTTTTGGCTTTTAAATCATCTTTATATTGACTTCCAGATTTTTATGTTTTATCTTTATGGCATCAACAAAATCTGAAGCCATCTTTTTCTCCATTCCAGGTGAACCACATGGATTGGAGGATTCAGTCCGTAACTAACCAAAATTCATCCTATGAAAAAAATCTTTACACTACTTGTAATGGCCCTGTTTACTGCAGGCATGTGGGCACAGAACGCCGATTATCTTACGAAGAAAGATTTTCAATCGGAAAAGAAAAAGATCTCTGATGGGATCGATGCAGCAAAAAGAGCTGGAATTGATGCTAAAAAGACCGCCACAAAACAGATGACGGTCGTTGACAGCCTGGCAAAGGCAGTGTCGTCAAATGAAAAAGCGCTTACTCTGACCAACGATTCTTTGCAGAAAACTGCGGCAAAGTTTAATGACCTGGAATCCAGGGTCACAAAAAGCAGCATGAGCGCACTCAACTTGCTTCTTGTGGCTGTGATCGTCATTGCCGTTCTTTTTATCCTGACACTGGCGTATATCCTCTTCCTGAAGAAAAAATCCGATGAGAAGATCAGTGAATTATCAAAAGAAAACCAGAGACTGAGTGATTCCATGAAGGAGGAAATGAAGAAGTCGGCAGAAGCATTGTCATTAGCTTTACGCGATAATGCTGCAAAATTTACAGCCGAGATGGGACACTATGCAAAGAAGCAGGAAGCCCTTGCCGCCGAACTCGAACAACGAGTAGAAAAGGTTGCAAAGGAACAGGAGGCCCAGAAATCAACACTGGAAGAGAACATCAAGGAATTAATATCAAAAGTAAATTCAGAAAAAACGGAGCATAAATCCCTTCATGATAAGATAGAAACCGAAGTGAAAGGACTCCGGTCGCTGCATATAAAAGATGTAGAGGAGATCAAGGCAAAACTTTAATCCTTAACTCCTCTACATATCAAAAGGACGATTGCAGGAAAAACTCCGGGTGTCAGGCCGGGGTTTCTTTTGATTCTTTCGTTTTCAGCGGAAGGATTCCTCCCATTTCACTGAGGACATTCACCAGGTCAGATCCCGAGGGGACGACGAATTTTGTATTGTCCTTAAGGGAAGTCTCCAGTGCCTGGATTCTCCTAAGCAACTGTGCATTCCCGATAAAATATTTTTCAGCAGCTTCATTCACGAGCGCAATGGCCTGTGCTTCACCCTCGGCACGAAGAATGGCCCCCTGCTTGAAACCTTCTGCTTTCCTGATCTCAGCACGTTTCTCACCGTCGGCCTTGGTTTCGGTTGCCGTTGCAAAATCGATGGCGGCTATCTTTTCATTCTCCGCTTTCACAATCTTGTTCATGGTTTCCTGTACATCTTTTGGAGGTTCGATTTCCTTTAATTCGGTACGGATGATTTCGATCCCCCAATGGTTTGTCTCGGCGAGTAATGTCGTGTGAAGGTCTTTATTGATCCTTCCACGTTCACTGTTGGCTGATTTCAGTGTAAGGGTTCCGATGATGTTACGCAGGGTTGTGCGTGCAAGGTTCACGATCTGGTACTCAATGCTGTTTACGTTGTACTGTGAAAACTTCACACTATCCTCGTCGTTCCTGATCTTGAAATAAACCTGGGCATCAACTTTTGCATTCAGGTTATCGTTGGTAATGATTTCCTGGGGTTCTGCATTGATCATCTTCTCGGTAACGTTCACCTGGTACATTTTTTCAATGATCGGGATCATCCAATGGAAACCGGGCTGGCAGAACCTGTTGTATTTTCCAAGCCGTTCAACCAATCCACGATGGGTAGGACGGATGATTCTAACACCTGCAAAGAATACAAGCACTATAATACCTATTACAATTACAGAAATCGACATGTTCATGGCAAAAAGGTTTTTGGTTAAACACTCAGTTCAGAGAGGAATACAATTTCTCCCTCATGGACAAATATAGTAAAAAATGTTAATTTAGCTCATTCAATTCATACCATAAAGCACAAAAGCCATCAAATTCAATAGAATCACTTTATATCTGTTCAGTGGTTGCTATGATTTGGTAATTTCAAGAACGGGAGGGCAAACTCTCATCATTAAACTGAAAAATCGCATCACATGAAAGAGATCAACTCACCCGGAGATTTTATGGAAATGGTTAATGCATTCAGGATTAGCAGGATCATCCTGACCGCACATGAGCTGAATATTTTCTCCTTGCTGAAGAATGGTCCGCTTCCCTCGTTGGCAATCGCAAAGGCGGCCGGGACAGATGAGCGGGCAACCGACCGGCTCATGAATGCACTGGTTCCGATCGGGCTCCTGAAAAAATCCGGGAGCCAGTTTTCCAATACAGATTTTTCAACACGCTTCATGATCAAGGGACAACCCACATTTATGGGGGGCCTTGGCCATCAGGTACATCTGTGGAACACCTGGAGCACCCTGACGGAAGCCGTGAGAGCTGGAACTTCTGTTGCCATGACCAAACCCATTGGTGAGCGGGATGACGATTGGCTGGAATCCTTTATCGCAGCCATGCATTCGAGAGGGCTTCAACAGGCAAAAGAGATTGCTGCCGTGCTTGATCTATCCGGAACCAAACGGGTTCTGGATGTTGGCGGAGGATCAGGGGCATTCACCTTTGAGTTTATTCGTGAAAACCCCTCTATCACGGGAACTATTTTCGATCTTCCCAGCGTAATCCCGATAACAAAGCAATATATCTCCCATGAAGGTTTTGACGCTTCTGTCGTCACCCTTGCAGGCGATTACCTGACAGACAAATTCGGTTATGATTATGACCTTGTTTTTGTTTCCGCGATCATCCATATCAATTCCCCTGAGGAGAACATGCTTCTGGTGAATAAATGCGCCGAAGCCTTAAATCCGGGTGGCCAGCTTGTCATTCTTGATCATATCATGACCGATGACCGCACAAGTCCGGCGGTAGGTGCTTTTTTTGCCCTGAATATGCTGGTCGGCACTGAGAAAGGAGATACCTATACAGAAAAGGAGATCAAATCATGGATGCAGAATGCAGGGTTTAAATACATCCGGAGAAGAGATACCCCTCAGGGGTCGAATATGATGATCGGGATCAGGTAATAATAACGAATTACGAACTTTTCTGTCCGTTACCTGATGATCTTACAGATATAGATCCGGGTGGAGGAGATAAGTTTCAGAAGGAACATTCCATTATCATTACGAGGAATCTTAAGCTGTGTTTGCGATTCTTTAAGTTTGCCTGATTGAACAAGTATTCCCCGTCTGTCCGTTAATTCATAATCCCTGAAATCTGATCCAGGGGGAAGAGTGACGTTCAGAACATCCTTAAAGGGATTTGGAAAGACCCCTGGCATCTTGCAGGCAGCTGCCGGTGTCATGGTCCCAGATAAAAGGGGAGCAAAAATGATCTGCTTCGCACGGGCAGAATCACTGCCGTCGACAAAAGTGAGATGGAAGAGATTATCCTTTGCCAGGATCAGGGACTGGTACTCCCCGGTCAACCAGTTCACTGTATTCGTTCCTGAATGAAGTACTACAGGGTCTTTGAATGTTTCCCCTGAATCATCCGAGTAGGTATACATCAGCCTGAATTCTGTAGAATCAAGCAGATTGCTGTATATAACATGAAAGGCGCCTCCTGCGTCAAGGAATCCTTCTCCGTATGAAGCATTATCGGAAATGATATGTGTTGTCCATGTGGCCCCCTGATCAATGCTGACCGAAAAAAAGAGCGGTTTAATCAACGTATGCGGCTGGTGTGAAATAATCCCGATTGGAAGTAATCCATTCCGGCTGATCACTTTGTTAACAGTGGATTTGATAATGCCTGGTATTGTGTCAAGAAGCCCCCATGTAATCCCAGCATCCATACTGATGGAGAAGTAGATAAGGTTGTGACTTGCATCTCCGAAAGCCAGGCAATATGCATTATTCCCAGTGATCCCGATATCGCAACCCATAAAAGCAATAACCGGAGATCCGCTACCGTAAATAAATGTAACCGGATTGCTCCACGTTGTTCCTCCATCCGACGAGTTTATATAATTGATATAAGTATCAGGCGTATATATGGTATAGGTCAAGTGGAGTTTGGCTGAACCTGATGAGATGATCTGCGGAAAATCTGCCATTTCGGAACCGGAATAAGGTTCACCTTTAAATTGCCAGGTCAGGCCGTCATCTACTGATTGATATAGCTGAAGATGAGACTCTGTCCACTTATCCTTTTGAGGCATTCCCATGAAGACCAGGCTGATGATACCTGAACTGTCAAGGGTCATCACAGGATCGCCAAAAGTAAATGAAGTATCATTAACGAACCGGGTAACGGAATCCCATGTTGCACCGTTATCTGCACTCCTGTATACGGATACACAATGCCCGCTGGGAACGGATGAAATATTTTCCATCAGGGCGGTGACAAAAGTACCGGCAGGCGTCTGAACTGCTTCCATTTCCAGGACGGTTCCATGATTGATTGGAAATACGTTTTGACCCTGGCCTGGGACAATGGAAAGGCTCCATAAGAGAAACAAGC
>JAPLDI010000048.1:0-60491 GCA_026391795.1 Bacteroidota bacterium | reverse complement strand
CCGTGAACCGCATACAAACGGGATTTATTTCCTTTTCAAATTTAATGCTTTTCCAGCGAATCTGTCATTCAAATCTTCCGGACTCTACCATCTGACCCTCCATCCTCCATCCTCCTTCCTCTATCCTCAAGACCTTGGATCCTTCTTCAGCGGCATCTTTGCCATCTTCTGAACTTCCATACTCGGAAACCCGAATTCCTCCACGATCTTCCCTAAGACAAGATATATCCCGTCACCCCGGAAAGGAAAATTCGTAGCGGAATCGGGGAAATGAACCGTGTCGAAGAAATGGCCGGTACTATCGATGAACGTTCCGAAGTGCATCCATTCCTTTTTCACAGTCCTCACATATTTGATCGTTACCAGCTGGCCCAGCATCCTTACCTTTTTTCCAAGGCAACCCATCATCTCCTTTGCCATTATTTCCCCGCGGAAAGAAGTTTCAAGCAGGTCAAAATAGGTATGTTTAACCGGAAACCCAAGCAGTTCCACTTCATCATATACATCTTCCACGGTATCCTGCTCCAGAATAGGCAATTCGTATCTCTTTGAAGGGGTATAGAAGAGGACAGGATTTGGGATTTCAGATTTACGATTTACGATTGAATTGACGACTTCGGATTTACGATTAAACTGCCCGCCAGCAGGCAGGCGATCTGAATTTTCAATCTCTGATCTCTGATCACCGGTTTCCGATCTCCGGTTTCCGTTCCGGGCCGGTGACCGTGAAAGTTCTGCATTTTTTCCCAGCAACAGGTGGGCTTCCCAGAGAAGCTGGGCTTTGGTTTTCCCGGTAAAGCGGAAGGCCCCGATCCGGACAAGAATGATCATTTGTTCAAGAGATGTTCCGGTTCTTACGATAAAATCATCCAGGCTGAGGTATTTGCCATTCGCTTTTCGCTCTTCGCTGATGGCCTTGCCTGTCTGGTTTTCGAGGTTAGCCACATGAATAAAGCCAACATAAATGTCGGTCCCGGTGATGCTCGTTTTGTAGTCACCCCGGTTGACACAGGGAAGGTGCAGGGTAGCGCCGCAATTGCGGGCTTCGTTAAAATAGACCCACGAACTGTAGAACCCGCCGAAATTGTTGATCACACCGGTCATGAATTCCAATGGATAATGGGCTTTCAGGTAGAGGCTCTGGTAGCTTTCCACGGCATAGGATGCCGAATGCGCCTTGGAAAAAGAATAGCCGGCAAAGGATTCGATCTGCCGCCAGACCTCTTTCGTAACCTCTTCGGGGTAACCGAAACTCCTGCAATTTTCAAAAAATTTGTCGATGATCCGCTGCAACTCCTTTTTTGAACGGAACTTCCCGCTCATGGCCCGGCGCAGCACATCGGCATCTGCCAGGTCAAGGCCGGCAAAATGGTGACAGATCTTCAGCACATCTTCCTGGTACACCATCACGCCATAGGTCTCCTTCAGCTGTTCTTCCATCACGGGATGCAGGTAATTGAATTGCCCGGGATGGTGAAAACGGTAAATATACTCCCGCATCATCCCCGACCGTGCCACGCCCGGGCGGATGATGGAGCTGGCAGCAACCAGGCTGCGGTAATTGTCGCATTGCAGCTTTTTCAGCAACCCGCGCATGGCCGGGCTTTCCACGTAAAAACAGCCGATGGTCTCCCCCACCCTGAGGAGGTGTTTTACCTTTTCGTCTTTCTTGAATTCCTGTATCCTGTGAACATCCACATTCACGGCACGGTTTTTCATTACGATCTCCGCCGTTTCCCGGATGTGCCCGATGCCCCGCTGGCTGAGGATATCCAGTTTTTCGAAACCAATATCTTCGGCAACATACATATCCCATTGTGTGGTTGGAAAGCCTTTGGGCGGCATATCCAGAGCAGTGTAGCAGGCGATCGGTTCATCGGAGATCAGTACCCCTCCAGCGTGAATGCTGCGGATGTTCGGAAAATCGACCATCATCGCCCCTATTTCGCTGATCTTACGGGTAAGTGCATTCCGGTGAGTCTCTTTCCCGGGATATTTTAAAAGATCATCCATCTCTCCTTTCGGAAGTCCGTGTACTTTTCCGAGTTCCCGGTAGATCGAATTGCCCTTGAAGGTCGACATGGCCCCCAGCAGTGCAGTATGCTTGTGACCATAGCGTTTGAAAATGTAGTCCAGCACTTCATCCCTCTCCTTCCAGGAATAATCAATATCAAAATCGGGGGGAGAGGTTCGTTTCGGATTGATAAAACGCTCAAAGTAAAGGTCGAGCTCAATAGGATCAACATCTGTGATCTTCAGGCAATAAGCTACGATGCTGTTGGCACCGCTGCCCCGGCCCACATGGTAAAACCCCCGCGACATGGAATAGCGGATAATGTCCCACGTAATGAGAAAATAAGATGAAAATCCAAGCTTGTCAATGATCTCCAGTTCATGCCTGACCCGGTTGGCAGCTTCACGGTTCGACTTGCCATAACGGTAAACCAGCCCGTCGCTGGCAAGTTTCTCAAGGAGTGTTTTGTCATCATAGGAATTCCCGGTAAAGGTTTTCCTGTTCTTATGAGAAGAAAAATTAAAATCGATTGAGCATTTCCCGAGCAATTGTTCCGTATTCCGGATCAGGTCAGGATATTCTTTGTAAAGATCCCTTACCTTCTCCTCCGGGATCATCATTTCATCAGCTGCAGCATGTTGCCCGGGACGAAGCCGGCTGAAAAGAATGTTGTTATCGACGGCCCGCAGGTTGCAATGAAGTTCGTATTCCTTTTCACCTGTAAATGTCACCGGGAAGAGAATGACAGCCCGGTTGAGGATGCTTCTGTCGCTGATGGTGGCGAGTTTGCGAATAGAAGACGGGGAGACGCCAAGAGCCCCTTCCCCTCGCCCCCTCCCCATTTGGGGAGGGGGTTGGGGGGTGGGGCTGAAAGGATAGATCACCGCTACATTCTCAAACTCCGGAGCCTCGTCGGGCAGCGGAAGATTGCGCAGGGTATGGTAACTCAGGAACTCGTTCAGTTCACGAAAGCCTTCATTGTTCCTGGCCAGTCCGATGTACAACAACTTCTCATCCCTGCGAAACTCGATTCCTGCAACAGGCCTTATCCCGTTTTCCCTGCAAGTCTTAACAAACTCGATGACGCCTGTCGAGTTATTGATATCGGTCAATGCGAGCGTGGTAATCCCACATGCCTTGGCCGTCTCCACCAGCTTTTCAATGGAAAGGGTGCCGTAACGGAGAGAATAATAGGAGTGACAGTTTAAGAACATAATTAGGAATTAGGAATTACGAATTCTGGTGTTAGGTATTGGGTTTTAGGTTTTAGGTTTTAGGTTTTAGGTTTTAGGTTTTAGGTTTTAGATTTTAGGTATTGGTTTTACTTTTCTCTCTAATGCCTAATGCCTAACACCCAATACCTAACACCTCATGCCCAATGCCTATTTTCATTTTGCTATTTCGCCATTTCGCCATTTGCGAATGCAACTCCCCTCCGGATGATCTTCGGTCCATACTTTCCCCGGATCCGGTCCATTGCCTGGTAGAGGCTGATCATCTCCACCGAATCCTCGAACAGGTCGATCTGCTGACTGCCGGGAACCAGCTTACTGAAACGCACGCCGATCAGGCGGATCAGCATACGGCGCTGGTATAGTTTGTCGAACAGTTCCTTCACAATGGGGATGAGAACATGGTCGAAAGCGGTATAAGGAATCTGTTGCTGGCTGGTATGGGTATCGAAATTGGAATACCGGATCTTGACCGTCACGCAGGCGGTGAGTTTCTGCTGTTCCCGCAGTTCATAGGCGATCTTCTCCACCATCTTCACCAGGATCTCCTTCATCCTTACAATATCGATCGTATCCTGTTCAAATGTAGTTTCTGTGCTGACGGATTTGCTCTCTGAATATTGCCTTACCGGGGTCGTGTCAATGCCATTGGCCCGTTCCCACAGGATGATGCCATTCTTTCCCATGACCCGTTCCATCATTTCCATGGGAATGCGGCTCAGGGTGTCGATGGTGGCAACACCCATGGAACGGAGCAAGGGATAGGTCTTCTCGCCTATTCCCGGTATTTTCCGGATTGACAAAGGAGCCAGGAACGGTTTTACATGATCCTGCATGACCTGCAACTCCCCGTTTGGTTTGGCTTCGCCGGTAGCAATCTTCGAGACGGTCTTGTTTACCGACAGTCCGAATGAGATCGGCAATCCCGTGTTCCTGATGATCGCCGCACGAAGTTCATGGGTCCATCTCAGCAGGCCAAAGAAACGGTCCATGCCGGTCACATCGAGATAATGCTCATCAACAGAAGCCTTCTCATACAACGGAGCCTTCTCGGCAATGATGTCGGTAACCAAATGCGAATAGCGTGAATAAAGCTCCATATCGCCCCGGATGAATACGGCATCCCGGCACATCATCCGGGCCATCTTCATAGGCATGGCCGAGTTAACCCCGAAACGGCGCGCCTCATAGCTGCAGCTTGCCACGACCCCCCTGTCAGACATCCCTCCAATGATCACCGGCTTGCCCTGCAATGCAGGATTCTGCAGCCGTTCAACCGATACAAAGAAGGTATCGAGGTCAAAGTGGACGATATTGCGGTTAGCTCTTAACATACATGGCGAAAATTTTTGTTCTTGTTCTCATCCGCTGATTAAACGATTTAACATCATACATCTCCATAATAGCTTTTACGCTTTATCCGTCTTCTACATAAAAAGTAATACTCAAATTCCATCTTTTTTTTCTTTTTTTTCGCCACCTCGCATTTTCGCTACTTGTTTTTTCTTGACAATTGAGTTTTTTGCTTTATCTTTGACGTGTTATTAATCAAACTTACGACTACAATATAATCATTTTATCAAAAACAGCAATATGTTTTTTCCTTCGAACATAAAATTTTTCCGGAAACGGATGGGGCGTACACAGGATGATGTGGCAGCTGCCCTTGGGATGAAGCGTTCAACCCTGAGCGGATATGAAAATGCCATCGCCCAGCCCGGAATGGAAGCCCTGGTCAGTTTTTCAAATTATTTCAGGGTAGCCATCGACACCCTGGTCAAGGTCGACCTCACAAAACTGCCCGAAAGTCAGCTCCGGCAGCTGGAAAAAGGCTATGATGTTTTCATCAAAGGCAGCAACTTGAGGGTACTGGCTACTACCGTCGGGACGGATAACCATGAAAACATCGAGCTGGTAACGGAAAAAGCAAAAGCCGGTTACAGGAGCGGATTTGCCGACCCGGAATACATCAGCATCCTTCCTACCTTCCGGCTCCCTTTTCTGTCAAAACAAAAGAAATACCGCACATTCCAGATCAGCGGCGATTCGATGCTCCCCATTCCTGAAGGGGCCTGGGTAACCGGGGTATTCATCCAGGACTGGCACGCAATACGCGACAAGGATGCCTGTATCATCCTTACTTCAGAAGAAGGTATTGTATTTAAAGTCGTCGAAAACAAGATAAAGGAAGAAGGGAAACTGATCCTGCATTCCCTTAACCCGGCTTATGAGCCCTATGAGATCGGGGTGAACGACATCCGGGAGATCTGGCAGTTCGTGAATTACATCAGTCCTGAAATCCCCGAGAACACGGCAGATACAACTTACCAGCTTGTACAAACGGTGAAGAAACTGACCCATGAGGTAAAAGCTATCCAGACCCGTCTGAACCTCTGACCAACAGGTCAGCGGATCTCCTAACGGATGACCAGCTTCGCGGAACCGTAATAATGATCGCCGGAGACCTTTGCAATATAAATCCCACGGGCAAGCATGGAAACATCAATTGTTTTCGCAATACTGCCCCCACTTGTTCCGGATAGTTGCTCCGAAAGAACCTTGTTCCCATAAACCGTATAAAAACCGATCGTGACCTGCGAAATGGCAGGGTTCATGATAAAATTCACCGACCCCTCTGCAGGATTCGGGTAGAAACTGAACCTGGATTCATTCGAATGTTCATCAACGCCTGTACAGGCTCCAAAGGTAAAAACTACATTGATGGATGACGTATCCATGCACTGGTTCGGATTGGTAACCCCAACCCAGTAGTGCTGAACTTCATAACCGATCCCCGACGAAGAGACCGTGATCGACCGCGACGTGGATCCGTTTGACCAGAAATAGACCGAACCCGGGTTTCCGGCATCCAGTTTTACCGTGTCATAGATACAAACAATGGTATCGGCCGGACCGAGACGGATGACCGGCAGCGGGTTTACAGAAATATGGGTACTTCCGTATGCGATGTTGTAACCATCGTTGACACTGAGGTAATAGTCTGTATTTCCGGGAGGAGTGACAAACGGGTTCTGTAAGGTGGAGGTAAATCCTGCCGGACTGGAAGTCCAGCTATAGGTATACAAGCCTGATCCCCCGCCCGCAAGGGCAAAAAGCTGTGACGGGTCTCCGTAACAAACAACGGGCGGATCCGAACCGGGATTTGCAGATAACGGACCACCTTCTACGATCACGGTGACATCTGAGGGAATGCTCTGACACCCGGTTGACAGGTCGGTCACAACAAGAGAAAAAATTGTTGTAAAATAGAGATTACCGGTTGAAGGGGATTGAAGTGCAGAGGTAAATCCCGGCGGAATTGAGGTCCAGGAAAACCCATAGTTTCCTGACCCTCCGCTGGCTGCACCGTTCAGTGTGGTACTCGTTCCGTTGGGAATCGTAACAGTTGAACCTGCATACGACAAAGGAGTGGGATTTACATTCAAAAACGCCGTCTGTGTAACAACATTGTTGCAAACATCATTGACATTCAGGATCACGGTGTTATTGCCAACCGGCGGAACCACGGTAATGATGCTGTCATTTAATGGAGAAATGCTCCACTGGTATAAATAAGGAGGCATACCCCCGGTTCTGATGGCTGCATAGCTGACGGGGTAACCTTCACAAACCGTTGTGTCGCGCAAAGGCTTTAATGACATCAGCGAATAATCATCGATCCAAACGGTATCGGCGACAGGAAGTCCCGTGCATGTAATCTGGTCTAGAGTCAGAATCACACTCCTTCTTCCTTCCGGGATATTATCAAAAACAGGATGAATGATAACGTTTACACTATCCGAGCCGGCAGGAAACACAACAAAATCCGGAATTTGGGAATAATCTGCACCATTGACAGCAGTGCCACTTACAATATAATTGATAGTGACCGCGTAACTCAGAACAGAGGATAACCTGAAATTTACTGCTATGTCATTGCATCCTTCATAGGCAACGTTTCCCAATGCAGGAACCGTGTTCCCGGTGACAATGGTCACCCCGGGACTGCTGAAGCTGTTCTCTTCCAGAAAAACACCCGAATCATATTCAAAATCGACGGCGTCTGCAACCGCAAGCTTGATATGGTATGTCTGACATGGGGTTACAACATGCCATGCAGTAAACACATGGGTAATCCCGTCATACTGATAATAGAGGCCACCTGCATTATGCCAGTTGGTAAGGTCATCTGCACAAATGTTATTAATGGTAACCGGTTCGCTCAAGGAACCAGGCATCAGGGCAATGTTGATGCTGTTGTTGGAGAACGTGCCGCTGATGCCCGGACCACTGAGAAAAAATCCAAAAGCATCATTAAACTGATGACAGAATTCATAAAATTCTTCCGAACCAAATACATACCTGAACCTGACTGTATCGTACTGGGGTACAAAATCAAATTCAAGTACACATTTATCATGGGTGGAGGAGTTTGAAATGATATTCAGGTCGGGATCACCTGATCCACTTGCATTAAAACCGGCACCGGTGCTATTGTTGGGCCCGATGGCAACATTGGCCCGTCCGCTGGTCATCAGCACACCGCCCGATAAACCCAGCTGAAGATTGGCTGTTCCTGAAGTGGAAAATGTTCCAATCTGGTTTGAACGGATCGTGTCGGAAGAACCATTGTAGGTAGCATTACTAATCGTGATCCCTGCGCCGACAAGGTATTGCTGAACCAGTTGCAGCGGGGTCAGATTCATGGCAGCTCCCTGAACAACGGTAAGCTGAGCATGAAGCGAGCCCGATACCAGCAAGAATATGCTTACCACGAAGTTTCTCCAGCCTTTATACATTCTGATTTCCATTTGAAATTCAGATCCGCAACGAATTGTTCAAACAAAGATACAATAAGTTAGAAAATTGAATGTGTACAATTCCGGTGATCTCCAAATAATTTTAGGGTCACAACCGGGTTCATTACATGCTATTCTTTACATTTGCAACCTGTTCCCTGTGTTTATACCATAGCTGAAGATTGGAAGGAGGGCGGATCCCATGATTTATCACCGTGATTTCCTCCTTTTTACCGGGTTAAATCTTTCGATATCAATGCTGAAATAATAAAATAACTTAGACGGTCAACCGTTACAATGCAGAAAAACTGTAAACATTCATATCCTGAATATCTGTAAAATAAGCCAACAATGAAAATTCTCGTTACTGGAGGTGACGGTCAGCTGGGAAGTTCTCTGAAGAAACTTGCCGGCGATTACCCGGAATATGTTTTTAAATTTATCGATTTAAAGGACCTGGACCTTACCGATTTCCCGAAGGTGTATTCGTTCATTGAAGCCTTCCGCCCCGAAATCCTTGTCAATTGTGCTGCCTACACCGCCGTTGACAAGGCTGAGTCAGACCCGGATGCCGCCATGTCTGTCAATGCAGACGTTCCCGGCGATCTGGCAAAAATCTGCAGAGAGACAGGAACACGGCTGATCCATCTGTCGACCGATTATGTTTTTGACGGTAAAAGTTACCGGCCTTACCTGGAAACAGATCCCGTGAATCCCGATTCAGTCTATGCCAGAACCAAACTGGAAGGCGAGAACCGTATCCTTGAGCAGTCGGTATCCGGTATAATTATCCGCACAGCCTGGCTCTATTCGGAATATGGCCAGAATTTCGTAAAGACAATACGTAAAAAAGGAGAGGAACTTGGAAAATTAAGGGTCGTTTATGACCAGACTGGCAGCCCGACCTATGCAGGTGACCTCGCACGGGCTATTCTCGAGATACTCCCGGAAGTTATAAATTTCCAGACCATGGAGCTGTTCCATTATACTAACGAAGGTGTGATCAGCTGGTACGACTTTGCAAAGGCCATCCTCGAACTATCAGGAATTTCGTGTACTGTCGAGCCTGTTGGCACCAGGGCCTACCCTACTCCTGCCACACGGCCTCCCTACAGTGTACTGGACAAAACAAAAATCAAGGAACGGTTTGACATCAGCATTCCTTACTGGAAAGATAGCCTGAAAGAGTGCATCGCCAACTTGAACGCATCACGTTAATACCGAAACCGAAGTAAGGACAAGAGTTGTACTTCAAAACAAAAACAACGTATGAATACAGTTATTGACCCCGACGTAATAAAAAGAGCAAATACCTGGCTGGATGGAGATTTTGATGATGAGACAAAATCTGCTGTCAGGGAAATGATCCTCAAGAATCCTGCAGAACTAACGGATTCCTTTTACCGTGACCTTGAATTCGGGACCGGCGGGCTGAGAGGAATCATGGGAACAGGAACAAACCGGATGAACAGGTACACCGTCGGGATGGCTACCCAGGGACTGGCGAATTATCTCATCAGGATGTTTCCGGAAGAAAAATCCCTAAAGGCAGCCATTTCCTATGACAGCCGTAACAACAGCAGGATATTCGCCAGGATCACGGCTGAAGTATTTGCTGCCAATGGCTTCAGGGTTTTTCTTTTTGACGACATCCGGCCGACACCCGAACTCTCCTTTACCGTCCGCCATCTCAAATGCCAGACCGGGGTTATGCTGACTGCGTCCCACAATCCAAAAGAATACAACGGGTATAAAGCCTATTGGGATGACGGTGCGCAGATGATTGCACCCCATGATGTCAATGTGATGGAGGAAGTCCAGAAGATCACTTCTGTGGATGACGTCCGTTGGACTGGAAATCCTCAAAACATCATTGAGATAGGGAAAGATGTCGATGAAGCCTACCTGGACCAGGTTCTCGGTTTATCGCTCTCCCCCGAACTGATCAGGCGCCAGAAAAACATGAAGATCGTATATACACCGTTGCACGGGTGCGGGAGAATGATGGTACCGGAGATCCTGAAACGCTTCGGTTTTGAGAATGTGGTAACCGTAAAGGAACAGATGGTGGCTGATGGTAACTTCCCGACAGTCCGCTCTCCGAACCCTGAAGAACAGGATGCCATGACCCTTGCCCTTTCCCTGGCAAACGAGATCGATGCTGACCTGGTGATGGCAACGGATCCCGATGCCGACCGTGTTGGCATTGCCCTGAAAAACTCAAGTGGCAAATTTATTCTCCTGAATGGGAACCAGACCGCAGCACTTCTGTTTTATTACATCCTTTACAGCTGGAAGGAGAAAAATCTGCTGAAAGGGAATGAGTATATCGTCTCTACCATTGTCACAACTGAACTTCTGAAGAAGATTGCAGAAAAGTTCAGCGTCGGGTATTTTGAGTGCCTTACCGGGTTCAAGTTCATTGCCGATGTGATCCGGAAGCAGGAAGGAAAGATGAAGTATATCGTGGGAGGAGAAGAAAGTTTCGGTTACCTGATCGGCGATTTTGTCAGGGACAAGGATGCCGTTAGCGCTTGCGCCCTTCTTGCAGAGGCAGCCGCTTGGATGGCTGATCAGGAAAAATCCCTTTTCGACCTGATGATCCGTATCAGCCGGGAACTTGGGTTCTATAAAGAACACCTGATCTCGGTAACAAAGAAGGGAAAGACCGGTGCAGAAGACATCCAGAAAATGATGGTGGACTACCGTCAGAATCCTCCTGTACAGATCAACAATTCGAAAGTCATCCTGATCCGGGACTACCTTTTACGAAGTGAAAAAGATCTGGTTACCGGCCAGGCGAAGAGCATCGATCTCCCGAAATCGAATGTCCTGCAGTTTATACTTGAAGATGGTTCCCGCATCAGCGTCCGTCCTTCCGGAACAGAACCGAAGATCAAGTATTATTTCAGTGTCATTGGGAAACTGGGGGAGAATGAAGATTATAACATAATGGATGGTATCCTGGCAAAAAAAATCAGCGATATTATTTCGTCGATGAAGCTGAACTAAAAATGCAGATTCCTCAGCCTACCCGGTTTGCAAAAATGCTGTCAGGAAGGATATTGAGGATCCTTATTCCGGTCATTGTCCTCCTGGGGTTTTCACTGCCTTCAACGAGCCAGAATATACCAAAAACCTATGAAGATACGGTTTCATTCGACACCGTCCTGGTGAAGAAAGGAACCTGGTTCAATTACCAGGGAAAGGTTTATAAAGTAAAAAAGGATACTGTTTTTGTAATCGAATCCTTTGAAATTCCTACGATCCAGGTGAAAGGCGAACAGAGGTCAAAGGTGTTTTATGATTCCGTTTACCAGAAATTTTCAAGGAAAAAATTCGGCAAGATGATTTACGGGCTGGCCTTCATTCCACCGTCATCACAACCGCTGCCCGGCACTTCCGACAAGGTTAAAAGTGAAGTGCCGTTTGAACAGTACAAAGGAAAGGTAATCCGTCACATTCATGTTTGTACGCTCGACCCCTTCGGCACCAGCCTAATGGACACCTCGGCCGAAGCCCGAACAGGTGTCGGAAAGGCACTGAATACTGCGCATCTGAAAACAAAACCCTTCGTCATCCGAAAGAACCTTTTCATACATGAAGGCCAGAGAGTGGATCCCTTTATTCTTGCAGACAACGAGCGGAATTTACGGGAAATGTCGTTTCTTGACAATGTCAGAACCGTGGTTACTGTATCAGATTCCTGTGCTGACTCCGTGGATATCACCATCATCACAAAAGATGTCTGGTCGATCGGATTTGATGTGCCCCTGGCAAACAGGAACAGGGTCAATTTCCGGATTTATGACGGGAATTTTCTTGGACTGGCCGACCGGTTGAGTACAAGTTTTTCGATGAGAACAAAACGAGCCCCGTTCTTTCGCCTTGATGGAGCATCGTATTCGTACAACAACATCGCCGGGACCTTTCTCAACTCCCAGATCACATACCTTCTGGATGATACCGGGAATGAAACTTTTCTTATCGCCTTAAACCGTAATTTCTATTCCATTAAAACCAAATGGGCATATGGTGTGGGATACCAGTATGGAAAAATGGTACAGCAAAAAGAAACGAGTAATGATGTTCTTGTCAACGTCAATACAAGCTACTACAGTGATGAGAATCTCTGGGGAGGACGTGCCTTCCTGATAAAAAACACAGCCATTCCAACCCGGTTTGTCATCACGGAATCATTCTACAACAGGGGCTACACTTCCAGGCCTCCCATTTCCGTTGATTCAAACAGAGCCTATTACAATACAACGAGGTTCCTTACCGGGTTTGCAATTGCAGGAAACAATTACTACCTGAGTGATTATGTTTTTTATTTTGGGAAAACCGAGAATATCCCTTATGGTAAAGCGATCAAACTGACGCTGGGCCCTGAAATTAATGATCTTTATACGCGGTTTTATAGCAGCCTTGATATTTCGGCCGGAGATTTTCTGAACCGGTTCGGGTACCTCGCAGGCGGAATGGTTCTGGGAGGATATCTCTATCATCATTCAACGGAAGACTGTGTTCTCAAGATGAACCTGACCTATTACACGCCCCTCTTTATGACACCGGATAAAAAATTCAAATTCCGCACCTATTACTCTTCTGATTACCGCTACGGATTTAATTTCCGGAAGAACAACACCGATTATACCAACGTCAACAACGACCTGCTCATCGACCATGTAGACTACGATACGGTTTTTTATGGACAAAAATCATTATCTGCATCGCTTTCGGTTGTTATGTTCTCCCCATTGTATTTCTATGGATTCAGGTTTGCTTTTGTCCTGGGCTTTAAAGGTGGTTTTGTAGCTCCCGCCCGGGAATCCCTTATTCACCAGAGATTTACTGCCGGTGTGGGACTGGGGACTGGGGATCGTCATCCGCAACGACAACCTTATCTTTCCGGCTTTCCGGATCTCCTGCTATTATTATCCTTCGGTACCCAATGGAGTGCAGCAGTGGCAATGGAGATTCGACCAAAATACAGGATTCACTCTTCCTGACTTCAATGTCACCATGCCACAAGTCGAAACACTTAATAACTAAATCCTTATCTGATGGAAAAGAAAGTCAACGAACTCCCGAATGACCCGGTTTATTCAAAAACGGTTCTTGAGATGCTGACCATTGCAAATGAATATTGCCTCTTCCTTGAAAAAGCAGAAGATTATAGCCGGCAGGATATCCTGGCCTTCCTCCAGAAGATCTGCCCGCTGATCTACCTGAAAGGATCACTTTTGCCTGTTATTGAATTGAAGGATGAAGAAGCGGCAGAACATTTCGTGACAGAAGAAGAGTGGGAAGGGTTGTTCAATACCCTGCATCAGAAATTCGGCGAGGATGATCTTTATTATTTCATCGATCCGCATGAACGGTCTCATACCGACCCGGTTAAGGCAAGCATGGCAGAAAACTTTACCGATATATACCAGGACCTGAAGGATTTCGTCCTTCTCTACCAGAAACCCAGAAAAGCCTCAATGGAGTTTGCCGTATATGAATGCAAGCGACTGTTCGAAACACGCTACGGGTTTCGTCTCGTAAGGGCACATTCAGCACTTCATTACCTTCTTCACAAGGAAGGTGATAAAGGAGAGTTACAGGATTTACTCGATATGCTCTAAGGCGGGATGTTATTTCCCCATCGCCTTATCAATCCGGTTCAGCCCGTCAATGGCCCTCTGGTAATTGATCTTCAATTGAAGCACATGCTTGTAATCCCGGGATGCTTTTGAATAATCTCCTGCCAGTTCATATGCATAGCCCCTGTTGAACAGTGCATCAATATACCCGGGGTCCCTCTGCAGGGCAGCTGTAAAAAAGTCTGCGGCTTTCTTGTAATCGCCAAGGTAAACAAGGTAAATGTAGCCTGAATTATAGGGAGCATCCCTGAAGGTGGTGTCGGCTTTTGAAAGCGTTGCATAGGCTTCAAGGGCCTTGTCATACCTTGCTGTTTCCTGGTAAAACATTCCCAGCATGTACAGTGCTTCTTTACTGGCGGGACGGATCCTGATGGCATTTTTCAGATAGTCGGCAGCAACCGGATCTTTTCGCATCGAATAGAGCTCGCCGAGCGCGACATAGGCATCATAAAACCCCTGGTCGATATCCACCGTGCGTTTTAAATCATCCACGGCAAGAACAGTATCCCCTTTTTCAAGCAGGGCAAGGGCTCGTGTAAAATAAGCCTGGGGATTACGGGGATCAACCTCAAGCGCTTTCTTCAAATAATCGAAAGTGCTCTTGTAATCTTTTGTAATAAGGCTCAGTTTGGAAAGCCTGATCAGCGCGGAACTGTTCTTGGGATCAATGGAAAGCGCTTTAAGAAGGGCCTCATTGCAGTTGTCCGGCTTGCCCATCCCCAGGTATACGTCCGAAAGGGTGATGTAAAGTGAAGCATTGCCGGGTGAAAGGGAAACGGCTTTGGAGATATCGGCAAATGCCAGCTTTTCCTGGTGGTCGAGCAGGTAATACTTTGCCCGTTTCTGCAAAAGATCAGGATCCGATGGATGATCCTGGATCTTTACGGTAAGATCCTCCAGCATAATGGTCAGGGAGTCCCTGCCCGATTTTGCATTCTCAGCAACCTTTGAAGTCCGGCCGCAGGAGGTGATCAGGAAAAGAACAACAAACAGCGTGAGAATATGCGGTCCGGCTATCCTACTTGACATTTTTTAACACCTCCATGATCTTTTTTTCCAGTTCGTCGGATAATTCAGGGTTATCCTGTAAAAGTTTTTTTACAGCATCCCTTCCCTGCCCTAGTTTTGTCTCCCCGTAAGAGAACCAGGATCCGCTTTTCTTGATGATGTTATATTCCACTGCAAGGTCAATAATTTCAAGGATCCTGGATATTCCTTCTCCATAGATGATATCGAATTCAGCCTTACGGAAGGGGGGTGCCAGCTTGTTTTTGACCACTTTCACCTTCACCCTGTTCCCCACGATCTCTTCGCCCTCCTTAAGCTGGTTTACTTTACGGATATCAAGGCGGATGGAAGCATAAAATTTCAGTGCGTTACCGCCCGTGGTAGTTTCCGGGTTTCCGAACATGATGCCGATCTTCTCACGCAACTGGTTGATAAAAATGCAACAGGTGGCCGTCTTGGAAATGGTTGAAGTCAGCTTCCTCAGGGCCTGCGACATCAGACGCGCATGCAATCCCATCTTGGAATCACCCATCTCGCCTTCGATCTCACTCTTCGGCGTAAGGGCCGCTACAGAATCGATAACGATGATATCGATCGCTCCGGAACGAATCAGGTTCTCGACGATCTCGAGGGCCTGTTCCCCGTTATCAGGCTGCGAAACCAGCAGGTTTTCAACATCCACGCCCAGCTTCTGGGCATAAAAGCGATCGAATGCATGTTCCGCATCAATGAATGCAGCAATGCCTCCGGCTTTCTGTGATTCTGCAATAGCATGCAGGGCAAGGGTAGTCTTTCCGGATGATTCCGGGCCATAGATCTCGATCACCCTTCCTTTTGGCAATCCCCCGATCCCCAGTGCAACATTCAGCGCAATGGATCCGGTAGGAATAAATTCCACGGCTTCGATGGCATTGTCGCCCAGCTTCATGACGGTTCCTTTGCCATATGTTTTCTCCAGCTTATCCAGCGTCAACTGCAGCGCCTTCATTTTTTCCTTGTTGTTGTCTTCTTCTTTTGCCATAGTATCATTGTTTGGTGTTGATTATTTCTTTTTTCAGGATCCCGTTCCCGGTAATGGATTGACCAGGGTCTATTGATCGCTCCCGAGGATCTGTTCCGTATGGTTTTTCGTATCCACCTTGGAAAAGACCTTCTCAATGATCCCATCCTCAGAGATGACATAAGTCGTCCGCAGGATTCCATCATATTCCTTCCCATAAAGAATTTTTCTGCCCCAGGCTCCGTATGCCTTCAGGATTTTTTTCTCTTTATCGGGTATAAGGGGAAAAGGTAATACGTATTTTTCAATAAATTTTTTATGCGACCGGTCGTCATCGGCACTGACGCCGACAATTTTATACCCCTTTTTCATCAGCAACGTGTAGTTGTCGCGCAGGTTACAGGCTTCCGCTGTGCATCCCGGAGTATCATCTTTCGGATAAAAATAAAGAACGAGCTTCTTTCCTTTAAAATCTTTTAATGAGACGGGGTTGCCATCCTGGTCAACCGCCTCAAATACCGGAGCTTTATCTCCTTGTTTTAACAGTGCCATCAGACAAAAAGTTAAGGTTGAAAATTATTCCAAAGGTAAAATTTTTGATTTGTTGAAGCTGCCTTTCCGAGGAGTAGTTATTAACAAAATTATTCCTTCCTGAGACTTTTATAATACTTACAGACTGTTGTCAGGCCGCACTCGGAACACTTGGGTTTCCGGGCAATACAGACATACCGGCCATGCAGGATCAGCCAGTGGTGCGCCAGCGGGATAAGCCTTTCCGGCAGGTGTTTTACCAGCTGCATCTCCGCATGGTATGGCGTTTTGGCTCCCGTGGTGAGACCGATCCTTGCAGAAACCCTGAAGACATGCGTATCCACAGCCATTGCAGGCTTATCGTAAAGAACCGAAGCCAGCACATTGGCGGTTTTCCTGCCGACGCCGGGAAGGGTCATTAAAGCTTCAACCTCCGAAGGCATAATTCCTGAAAAATCCTTCACCAGCGATTTTGCCATGCCAATCAGGTTCTTTGCCTTGTTATTGGGGTAAGAGCAACTCCTGATCACTTCAAAAACATCTTCCTGACGGGCCACCGACAGCGATACGGCATCCGGGAATTTCCGGAAGAAAGCGGGTGTGATCATGTTCACCCGCTTATCGGTACATTGCGCCGACAGGATCACGGCGACGATCAGCTCATAAGGCTCGGTATAGACCAGCTCCGTCTCCGCCTTCGGCCGGTGTTCAAGAAAATAATCTATCAAAAAGTCGTATCGTTCCTTCTTTGTCATAAAATCCCGTTTGCACAAAGTTAGCGAAAATCGCGATTTAAGGTTTTTGATTAAGTTTGCTGAGAAAAAGTCACGGAGTCACAAAGTGAAAGTAAAAAAAGCTCATCAGTCCCGAAAAAGCATTTTGCTTTTTCGAGGATCCTCGAAATGTCCAAAATTTCAATGAAATTTCGGGACTCATCAGCTCATCAACTAACACCCTATGTCAGTCAAAGAATTTGATCTCGTTATTGTCGGAGCCGGGCCTGCAGGCTGCACCACCGCCCTCTGCCTTTCAGATTCGGGTTTGAAGGTTGCCATGGTTGATAAAGCAGACCTGCCTGCAGAAAAAGTATGCGGGGATGCACTGAGCGGAACCGTGCTGAATGTGATCCGTCGGCTTCCGGGCAATTGTTTTGATGAGTTTTTAAAACTGGAACCAAAGATGCCCTCCTGGGGAATCCGTTTTGCCGCACCCGACGGGAACCTTCTTGATGTACCTTTCGTTCTGCAAAAAAATGCAGAAACACCTCCTCCGGGTTACCTGTGCAGAAGAAAAGTCTTCGACGGATTTTTGCAACAGAAAGTAAGAGAACTGACTTCCGCTCAAGTGATCAGCAACTTTCAGGTGAACCAGATACTCCGGGAAAATGATTCTTTCATCCTGAAAGGAGAGTCAGGAGAACTCAAATGTCGGATGATAGCCGGGGCGGACGGGACCCATTCGACGGTCGGAAGGCTTCTCACCGGTAATCCACTCAACCGCCGACAATACTGCCTGGGAGCCAGGGCCTATTTTACCGGTGTCAGGGACCTTCATCCGGACAACTTCATTGAACTCCATTTCCTGGAAGAGCTTCTTCCGGGATATCTGTGGATCTTTCCGATGCCGGATGGCATTGCCAATGTAGGACTGGGAGTGTTGTTTAATAAAATGAAGTTATCGCCCGAAACGTTGCCGGCGAGGTTGCAAAGGATGATCAGCACCCACCCTGCCCTTGCGAAACGGTTTGAAGGTGCAGTGATGAAGGGTAAAATAGAAGCGCAGGGTCTTCCATTGGGCCCCGACACCAAAGCCATTTCCGGCAATGGATTTCTTCTGGCCGGAGATGCAGCCTCCCTTGTGGATCCCTTCTCCGGAGAGGGTATCGGCAATGCAATGGTCAGCGGAGAGATCGCTGCAGGGGTGATCCGGGAAGCTTTTGCAACGAATGACCTTTCTGCCGGGAAGTTAAAGCAATACGATGAAAGGATCAAAAAGAGGATGGGAAAGGAACTCAGAACGAGTCGCAGGATACAGACACTCTGCTCTTACCCTTCCCTGTTCAACGCAGTTGTTAAAAAAGCCAACAGGAACAAGGAACTGAAACAGTTGTTCACCAGGATGTATACCAGCCAGGATGTACGGAATCAATTAATTAATCCGGGATTTTACCTGAAGATCCTGCTCGGGTGATCAGTTGCGAATGATCGTAAGGGCTCCCCTGTATACCTCATCCCCATTCTCTCCATGGCATTTCAGGAGGTAATAGTAAACCCCCGAAGAAAGATTTCCCCCATCAAAATCACCACTGACGTAATTGGTTTTCTGATACACTTTTTTCCCCTGCCTGTTGAAGATGTACATCTCGGTAGACAGAAAAATAGAAGTGAGGTCAAGATTGTTGCCATAGGGTTTCGTTCCGGTTTTGTCCATTTCACGGATATTCAACGACCCGTTGTCGTCGCCTGATCCGGGAGTGATCACATTGGGAATGAACAGCCGGATCGTCTTCACCGTCATCGTATCAACAATGGTCGAATCGCACAACTGGCCACCGACAATATCTGTAAAATTCAGCAGGACATTGTAAACCCCCTGTTTTGCGTAGGCATGCTGACAGGGGTTCAGGTTGGGCACTTTACCGGTCTTGTCTCCAAAATCCCAGTTCCAGCTGTCAAGATGGGCCACGCAACTGTCGGGAATGGTAACCGTTACTTCGGGGTTGCCAAGGTACACCGTATCGGGCGGGGTCATATGGAAGATGATCTTGTGAAGTACCAGTGTTTCTATGGTGAACTCACGTGAAATGCAATGTGTGGCTCCCGAATCTGTAACGGTAAGAAGGTAAGTCCCTTTTGGAAATCCGACACCAATGGTATCGAGCTGGTGATAGGACCCTCCTCCCCAGCTGTAGTTGTATGGTGGAATTCCTCCCGAAACTTTGACTTTCATTTGCCCGTTGCTGTCACTGGGACACGATAGTGCATTGTACCGGTAGAGGGTATCGATATGCAGCGAGGGACTTATGCGAAGGTGTCCGGGGTTACTGGTATCCACAGCCAGGCGGCTGGTATCGGTAACCACGCACCGGTAATACCCGGAATCCAGATTGGTGATGTTCTTAAGCGATAAATATTTACGAACCGAGTCGGTGATCTCAACCCCATTAAACAACCATTTGAAGGTATAGCTACCGGTCATGGTATCGATAATATTCGTCTGAAACGTGACCTTTCCACCATAACAAACAGTTACATCCGTAGGAAATAATGAAACCGTGAACCTTTGGCCAAAGGAACTGATGGCAATGAAAACAAGGAGCAACGTAAGTAGTCGTTTCATGAGTATCATTAAATCGGCTGTAAATTTATGAATTAATCCGGACAAATCAATTCTTAAAACTCCCCTTTCGACAACATTACAAACATGCATTTTTCAACAACTTCAATCCCCCTTGACTTCAGCAGTTCCTGAAATTCAGGATTTTCAGTCCCCGGATTGAAGATGACCCGGACCGGATTAATTTTCAGGATATAATCGACAAAGGGTGATTGATTTCGGGGCCCCAGGTACATGGTGATGCTGTGAACATCAGTGAATTCGGGAAAAGGTTTCACGATTTTAACATCTCCGATGGATCCTTCGCGCATGCCAACAGCCACAACAGGGATGTTATTGCAATCAAGCCGGATCACTGCTTTATACGAATATCGGTGAGGTTTCAGACTTGCTCCGAGTACAAGGGTTTTCTTTTGCTGCACGGACATAGAACGTAAAAACTCAGGGATTAGTACTGATAACAAAGCAAAAAGCGTTGCAGCGAAGTCGTAAAGCGGTGAAAAATAAAAATTCGCCAGTACGAATAAAGACTGTCATGCGCAATCGGAAAAACTGTCAGGGAAAATGCATCGTGCGGAATTACTTTGCTTGAATATTTTTTTCGTATTCTGCGACGATCAGTACTGCATTATCGCAATCCACACTTGACACGATGACTTTAATGGAACCCATTCCTCCGGGTGCAGTATACCACGGTGCTAAGGTTCCTGTATTTTCATCCCTCAGAAAGGTCTCTATCCCGGCGCTCTCCAGGAGATTTTTCACCATTCCTGCTTCCCAGATTGTTCCTGAAAAAACCTCTACTGGTACTATTTCATCTTTCTTTACCATGACCTTTTTTATCTGATCTCCCGTGTGGTCGCGGTGATTTCTTATCCCGTCGTTCCCGTGTGGATTTTTCCGGAGTATAAGCGGATGCAGCTCCCAGGTGCGCAGGCAGCATTGCCTTGTGAACAGGTTTCTCAAGTATAGACTCGATCGCAGCAAATTTGTATTGCTCTTTCGAGTTGATGAAGGTGATGGCAACGCCCGATGCAGCGGCGCGTGCTGTTCTGCCGATCCTGTGAATGTAATCCTCACCGTCGTTCGGAACATCGTAATTGACCACCAGGTCAATGTTTTCCACGTCGATTCCGCGCGACAGGATATCGGTTGCCACCAGGATGTTGAGTTCCCTGCTCTTGAACGCCCGCAATACATTCTCCCGCTGCTGCTGTTCAAGTTCGGAATGGATCTCGTCAACACTCATGCCCAGCTTTGCAAGCTCACGCCTGAGTTGTTTGGTGCTGCTTTTTGTGGAACAGAAAATGAGGATAGACTTGTCGTGGATTGGTTTCAGAATGTATTCCAGCAAGGGGATCTTCTGTGCATTGGTTACCACATACGCCAGTTGCATAATATTTTCAGCCGGTTTGGAGATGGCAATGCTCACGGATACAGGGTCTTTCAAAACCGATTGGGCAAGCTGCCGGATCTCAGCGGGCATCGTAGCGGCAAACATCAGGGTCTGACGGTTGGCCGGCAGGTATGAGATGATCTTCATGATATCATAGGAAAATCCCATGTCGAGCATCCGGTCGGCCTCATCGAGGATAAGGCATTGCAATCCATCGAAATTTGCATATCCCTGGTTAAGATGGGCGATCATCCGTCCCGGAGTACAAACAACCAGGTCGACACCTTCTTCCAGCGAGCGTTTCTCACGGAGAAATGTGGTCCCGTCGGTTCCGCCGTAAATCGCAATGGAACTCACCTGTGTATAATAGGAAAGCCCTTCCATGTGCTGGTCGATCTGCATTGCAAGCTCCCGGGTGGGAACGATCACAAGGGCGTTGATCCGGTTCCGCTTTCCTGAACTCATGATCTTGTGAATGACAGGCAGGAGGAATGCAGCTGTTTTGCCTGTGCCGGTCTGGGCGTTGGCGATGATGTCCTTTCCTTCCAGGATCAGCGGTATGGTCTGGGCCTGTACCGGCGTTGCCGTTTCAAATCCCATGGATAATATGCCCTCGAGAAGAGCAGGCTCAAAGCCGAATTCGGTAAATTTCAAAATAAACTTGTTTGTGAATGAGATGAATAGGATGCAAAGATAGTAATAAAAGATGAGCCGGAGCATCCAGCATCCAGCATCCAGCATCGAGCATCCAGCATCCAGCATCCAGCATCGAACATCGAGCATCCAGCATCCAGCATCCAGCATCCAGCATCCAGCATCGAGGACCGGGAACCACCGCCAAAAAGGCGTGAGGACACTTATTTTACTGCCATAACTTCCTGAAAAACCATTTGGCCGGAATTTTGACAAGACATGCACGAACGAAGAAGTCGTGACAGGGCTTCATCAAGTAATGATTGAATAAAAAAATAATATTGAAATGAACTTTAACAATTTTACAATCAAAGCACAGGAAGCCGTTCAGAAAGCCACCGAAATAGCTTCTGCAAAGCAGCACCAGTCGATCGAAACATCACATCTTCTCAAAGGGATGCTGATGGTTGATGAGAATGTCGTGCCTTATCTCCTGAAGAAACTGAACGTCAACATTGAGAATGTTACCCGGGCCCTCGACCAGATGATCGACACCTATCCCAAAGTCACCGGCGGCGAACAATTCCTGTCGCCTGAAACCACGAAGGCACTGCAGAAAGCAGTCACCATCGCCCAGGAATTCAAAGATGAGTTTGTCTCCATCGAACATCTCCTGCTGGGTATCCTTTCAGGAAGTGACAATACGGCTCGTCTTCTGAAAGACAACGGCGTTGCCGAGAAAGAGCTCAAAGCCGCTATCCGCCAGTTGAGGAAAGGATCGGTTGTCAACAGCCAGACAGCCGAAGAGACCTATAACTCCCTGAATAAATATGCCCGCAACCTGAATGAACTTGCGCAGATTGGTAAACTTGATCCGGTGATAGGACGTAATGAAGAAATCCGCAGGGTATTGCAGATCCTTTCGCGCAGGACAAAGAACAACCCCATCCTGATCGGCGAACCCGGTGTCGGGAAGACAGCTATTGCAGAAGGACTGGCACACCGGATCGTCGACGGCGACGTACCTGAGAACCTGAAATCGAAGCAACTCTACTCCCTGGATATGGGGTCACTCATCGCAGGGGCAAAATACAAGGGGGAATTTGAGGAGAGGCTGAAAAGCGTAGTGAAAGAGGTCATCTCTGCGGATGGAGAGATCATTCTTTTTATTGATGAGATCCATACGCTGGTAGGCGCCGGAGCCAGTGAAGGTGCTATGGATGCCGCCAATATTTTGAAGCCGGCACTTTCAAGGGGCGAACTGCATGTCATCGGTGCAACCACACTGAAAGAGTTCCAGAAGTATTTTGAGAAAGACAAGGCGCTGGAACGTCGTTTTCAGCCGGTGATGGTGAATGAACCTGACACCCTGGATGCCATTTCAATCCTGCGCGGCATCAAGGAGAAATACGAAACCCATCATCACGTAAGGATTAAGGATGAAGCCATCATCGCTGCAGTCGAACTTTCACAGCGTTATATTTCCGATCGTTTCCTCCCCGATAAAGCCATCGACCTGATCGACGAAGCAGCTTCCAAACTCAGGCTGGAGATCAACTCCGTTCCGGAAGAACTGGAAACAATCGAACGCAAAATCCACCAGCTGGAAATCGAAAGGGAAGCCATCAAACGGGAAAAGGATGAAGTAAAGCTGAAGGCATTAAATGAAGAGATCGCCAACCTGTCGGAAGAAAGGAATGGGCTGAAGTCGAAGTGGAATTCCGAGAAGGATCTTGTGGAACAAATCCAGTCAAAGAAAAATGAGATCGAGAAACTGAAGTCAGAAGCAGATATCGCCAACCGGAGCGGCGACCTCGGGAAGGTGGCAGAGATCCGGTACGGTCATATCCCGCAACTGGAAGCCACGATCCTCGCTTTAAAGGAGGAACTGGTGACGCTTCAGAAAGATTCGGCAATGGTAAATGAAGAGGTAGGTGCAGAAGAAGTGGCCGAAGTGGTAGCCCGCTGGACAGGCATCCCGGTAAGCCGGATGCTGCAGAGCGAGAAGCAGAAACTGCTTGACCTGGAAACACAACTGCACATGCGCGTGATCGGACAGGAAGAGGCGATCAGCGCGGTGGCCGACGCGATCCGGCGCAGCCGGGCGGGTTTACAGGACACCCGGAGACCCATTGGATCGTTCATCTTTTTAGGAACAACCGGTGTCGGAAAAACGGAACTGGCCAAGGCACTGGCAGAATTTCTTTTCAATAACGAAAACAGCATGGTCCGCATCGACATGTCGGAATACCAGGAACGGCATACGGTTTCAAGGCTTATTGGAGCACCTCCGGGATATGTTGGCTACGAGGAAAGTGGCCAGCTGACAGAGGCGGTGCGCAGGAAACCCTATTCAGTGGTGCTGCTCGACGAAATTGAAAAAGCCCATCCGGATGTTTTCAATATCCTTCTCCAGGTACTGGATGATGGCCGGCTTACAGATAACAAAGGACGAACGGTCGACTTCAAAAATACCATCATCATCATGACTTCAAACATCGGCTCTCAGCTGATCCGGGAGAACCTTGAAAATGTGACGGTACAAAACCGCGAAGAGGTGCTGAACCAGACCCGGTCACAGGTGTTCGATCTTCTTAAAAAAACGATCCGTCCTGAGTTCCTGAACAGGATCGATGAGATCATCATGTTCCTTCCACTGACTGAGGAAGAGATCCGGAAGGTTGTTGAGATGCAGATAGCGATGGTTCGTGAAATGCTTGAGAAGAACGGCATCCATCTAAAGGTATCGCCGAAAGCTGTCCGCCTGATAGCAACCCTTGGGTTCGACCCGCAGTTCGGCGCCCGGCCTGTCAAACGGGTTATTCAGAAATACCTGCTCAATGAACTGTCGAAGATGATCCTGGCTGGCAAGGTGGATAAAGAGCGTGATATCCGGGTGGATGAGAAAGCCGGAGTGCTGGAGTTTAAGAATTAAAATCGTCACGCCTGACGGGTAACGACTTCTTATTCCTTCCAGTCCCTGACCGCATTCTTATAATCTGCAGTATATCCAAAGTGGGAAGTAAAGATATAGTGTACCTCAGGCAGGTCCGTGATATTCTTAATGCTCTTCTTCGCAGTTTCATAATCCATATCGAAAAACTTCACAGAAAACCCTATCTTCCCGTTCTTAAGGCTCAGGACATCGCCTGTGAAAAGGTATTTGTCATCGACCAGGAAGCACATCGAGCCGCTCGTATGGCCTTCGGTCAGGATCCCTTTGACCTTGATCCTGCCGAATTCCAGTACCTGCTGATTATCCACCAAAGAATAATTCTTCGCATCGATATGATTGCGGAAAAAGAGGAATTTGGACTTCTGCCCGTTTAACATCTGCTCCTCCGGTCGGGAAATATAGACCTTCGCATTTTTGAAAATCCGGATCGCTGCGACATGGTCGTTGTCGGTATGGGTCAGCAGGATTGCTCTCACCTGGTCAGGGTTGATGTTCAGCCTTTTAAGATCGGCGACGACATTCGTTATGCTGTTTCCGGCATCGAATGCAACGTAGAAGTTGCTGTCCTTTACAAGGAACATGTTTACAAAGGAATCTTTGATGGCGTAAACGTTATCCACCACCTTCCCGGTCGGGACCGGGTTCATGTTTTTAATTTCAGACCGGATCTTCAGAAAGAACCCGAAGCCAACCAGCAGCAGCAATACGATGATTACTCCTGTAATCTGCAAAACTCTTTTAACAATCCTGTTCATCTTCACCTGATTAAAAAACGTTTATTAACCGCCGTCCGCAATACCTAACACCTAATTACTATCCTTCTCATTTTTCCACAAACTCGAAGAAAAGCTTTTCCTTCACCGTGGTTTTATCCTTTATGGAGATCACATACTTTGGTCTTACGGGCACTTTTATATTCTTCAATGCATTGTGTACATCCATCATGGGTATGATAATTCTCATTTTATCACTGCTCAGGCTCTTTTCGTCGGAAGTAAAAACGACCTTATTGTTGTTTTTCAGGGATATTTCTACGGTAAATCCTGATTTTATCGCCTTCTTGCTGACCTGTGAGAAGGTGATTGTGTCATTCACATAACTGAAATAAAATGTCACTTCCCTGTTCAGCATCTTAATTTTGAAGGGAGAATGATCATTGTTCAGCAGCATCTGCCATTCATTCGAATTCTGTCCTTTTGCAAACAAGGTCACTCCTATCAGAAGAATCATCAGGCAAAGGTTTCTGGTAAACGTTTTCATAGGGCTATAAGGTTAAAGGTTGCTACAATTTATCGGGTTAGGGAACAGATTCCCATTAAGGTATTGACTTAACAAAATAAGCCGGATTTTTAAGGTGCAAAACCCTTAACAAATATAATCAAATTTCAGGGTTGTCAGAATCCCGGCTAGAATACTTTTTCCAGCCTGAATTTCNNGTGCAGCAAAGAAGCACCATACAGATGTCAGGTACTGGGTAAAGAAGAGCGCCGTGACCAGGCAGGATAAAAACATCAGGATCCCCAGAAAATGAGTTCTTTTTATACTTGACACAAAAAGCGGCGTAATCGTGGCGACCAGGTAAACGACAAATGCCACATTGGCCAGGAGACGGGGAAAATCGTTATAATATTTGATATGATAACCATTGATGTGCGGATCAACATGGTAAAAAAGCAAACAATAGCCGTAGTAAAGAGCAATTGAAAAACCTGCAGCCAGAAGGATCCGCAGGATCCGTCTTTTTTTTTTTTTTTCTTCCATCAAAAGAATTGCTGTGGGTATCATGAGTGGCCAAATGACATCAGCCAGGATCAAAAAAACATAGGTACTTATCCTCCGCATGAGAATATGTTCCGGAGATGGAATCGTCAGCCACAAAAAACCTTCGGCAATCTGCTGGATCCCGAAGAATAAAGGAATGCATGCAAATACCAGCTGTGAAGGCTTATGTACTTTTCTGAGGGTAACCAACCCAATAGATGAGATAACAATACCCCCGGCAAAACTTGCTTCCGGTGAAAAACACATACCCTTTCCTTTCTTTTGAAAAACCTGTGGAAGTGATTTCCTGATCGTTGATTAAGACCAGGTTTGCGGCAAGGTACAACTATTATCCAGTGAACAGTTAACAGAGATCGGAGATCGGAGGTCGGATAAGAAAATCCAGCATCCAATACCCAATACCCAATACCCAACAACACAAAAAGCAACCGCCCGCCAGAACATGACGAGCGATTGCGAATCAAAAAAAAGGAATGATTAACCTAGGTATTGCTTAATGCAAAAGCATTCGTATCAGAAGCATCGTATTCGTACAGGAACCTTGTTCCATTGGTAACCAGCGACCATACGTAAAGGTTTTCCGCATAGGCTGCCTGGGTGCAGTCGCCGAGCAGCTGGTCAACCGGTGCATTGGTGCCGAAGACTCCACCCGAAAGAGTATACAACAGGCTGCTGGCATTGACATAGCCTGCCTGGCTGACCGTCGGAGTTATCGGATCGGTGTTGTTCCCCTTGACGACAGAAAAGCTGTATGCAGCAAAGTTACGGGCCTGTGCGGCAATGAAACTGAGATGAACGTTCTGTTTCAGGTCAGTATAATGCAGGAATCCGCATTTACCGGAATACTCGGTCACCCCGTTTACAGTGATGCTTGCGTCCTGTACATCGGCAGTACAATGACCGTTTTCAATGCGCACTTTAACCTGCAGGTGAAAGGCTTTCGTTATCTGCACCGCATCAATCTGGAGATATGCATCAGGAGCATCCACCGATTTACCAAAACTGCCCAGATCCGTAACCTGGAATACCTGTTTTGGAACTTCCACCACCTGGAAAACGCCCGAACCATTAGGTTTAAGCAGTTCAAGGTCAAAACGCCAGAGACCGTCGGCCAGTGTTGTGCTGTCGATCGCAGCCGACCAGAAATCAGGACTTGTCCATTGAATAGTGAGCAGTTTGTCAGCTGCAGGTACACCCGGGTCCTGGTAGATATCCCAATGGGGGATCCTGTAGCCGATGTTTTCGCCGGTACCTTCTGCCCCGAGGGTCACTGCTTTTGTCTCGAAATGCATATGACCCAATCCGTCGGTCGTAATTACGAAATAATATTTCTGAACCATGCCGTTGACAACCGTGGTTCCGGGAAAAGGAACATCGATGAGGGCTGCATCTTTCAGGTTGGTTTTGCGCCACCTGTAGTGCGTGATTCCGGAAGATGGGAATCCGTCGCCGAAGATAAGCTTGAAATAGAGGGTGCTTCCGAAGGGACTTATCCCGAAGTTATTTCCAAGGTAGTCCTTGAACGTATTGGTACATCCTACATTCGGGAAAGGAACACCCTGCACTGCCACGCTGCTTGCATCGTTCTGTTCGATCTGCTGCGCCGTAGCCCATTCACCGATCGTACGGAACCAAACGATCTCCCCCTTCACATTGGAAGTGCGTCCGCAAGGCTTCACCCGGGAATCTGTAATATTGATATTGATATCGGTTCCGCAATCGTAATCCCAGTGTGTGTTGCAAGGTATCGGTGGCCTGTAAACAGTCACCCAGTTTCCGTCTATGCAGACTTCCACCCAGATATAGATGTCCTTATCGTTGGTCAGGTTGATGTACTGACAGTCGAAATGGCCGTTGACATCGGAATAGACCGTTGCTATCTTGTGGGTGATGTAAAAGTAAGGCCAGAATATGGGCCATTTGCATAGGAAGGGATGCAGGAGCTGGAAATTGTTGTAAATCGTATCCCGTACAACGGTTTTGGAATCTGAGAACAAACCGCTCTGCACCGATTCGGGTAATAAGGAGGGTGCAGCCGGGGCAGATTTCAATTCAGCCTGCGGCAGGGCTTTCGTTCTCAGCATGGCACTCTTCTGGTACAGAACATTGGTCACCAGCGGGCCGGGATCGGGTCCAATCGGCGGGAAAGGCTTCACAGGATAGAGGATCATGTGTTTCAGCTTATCTGCAAGGTCGTCAATGATTACGTGGGGTATCCGCCACCACCACCAGCGAACCCTGTCGACCTCCTCAATATGAACCCGTGCATCACAGATCGGGAGTGTTTTACTCTGTCCGTCGATTGAAAATACCTTGGTCAGATTTCCGCTGATGAGGCAGCGGTTAAAGAAGGGGTAAGGAAACACAGGAAGGTTGTAAATGAAGAGCTCATTATTGGCATCGATGTGAATGGATGGCTGGTATCCGCCCATCTTCCTGATCAGCAGCGGATCCAGCGCCCTGCCCTGAAGTTCTGCAGGTATTTCAGGACCGATGATCAGCTGCGAACTTCCCTGGACAACCTCGGCAGCAGTTTTTAATTCAGCCACGCCGTTTTTCAGCGATGCATGTTCAATCAGATTCCCATTGCCATCGAACAGGTACAGCCGGGTGCCTGCCAGCGTATCGGGAGTACTGTTTTTTATTTTGACCTTCAATGGCTTCAGTTCTCGTTTTTTCATACACTTGGTTTGTTTTGCAATTTTGCCTACTCTTTGACATGGATTTTCGGCATCCTCCGGATTATCTTTTATTCTTCAGCATGAATGTCCATTTTTATCTGCACAGATCAGTGAAACCTGCCATCGGTCATGGTTTCCGGATATAGTCCCATCCACTGACCTGCTTTGTACTTCCGACGTGTTTCCTGGATCCTGCAGCTATTCAGGAAATTACCTGTTTATCGATTCACAATATATAGATTGTTATCAAATTCACATCAGAATCTTACAAACAAATATAATCAATGATTATACTATTTCCAAAAAATAATCAAATAATTTTTGATTTCTTAATATGAAAAGAGAAGGAAGAAGGAATTTTGGACCGGCAGACAAGCGGATGAGTAGACTATTTCACAAGTTCCTCATCCTTTGTGAAGATCAAAAAAAACAGATGACAGGGATTATTCCAATTGCGTTAATCACGTTTGTAAATCACAAAACACCCCCACCAAGCAGCAGCCGTATTACTCCAATAAACACAGCAATTCCGCATAAGATCAGCCCTGAAACTGCATTTCCTTTTGGTTCCTTCGGATCCCCGGTCGTCAGCGCGATGATGCTGATGATGAACCCGAGTCCGGCAAACGGAATGTTTAACCAGTTGAGCGCTCCAATACAAGGAATAAGGCCAACCAGCATTCCGAAGAATGCTAAAATCCCGAAAAGTAAACTTACGATCTTCATTTGATTAAGTTTTTGTTGAGAAAATGCGAGAATTATCCAGTGAATTTTTCCTGCCGGAGGACGGCGAATCAGGGGAGTACACAGGCAATATTTTGAAAAGCCGGTGAACTGAAAAGATCAGAAACAAAATCGAATTGACTAAAAACAGGGAATAAAGAAAAAGGCTCCCTTTGTTCAACGACCACGCAGCACTAAATGAGCCGTTCGTGATGTCAATGAATGCCCTTGTCATTCCGCAAAAAGAACACTCGGTGTTAAACTGACTCTTCGAGATACAGACCGGGGAAGCCCGTAAAACGGTTTCCTTGTCTGCCACCAGGGGAAACAACAAGATAAAAATTGCCAGCACAGAAAGGATTGCCCATGCGATCAGCAGTGCCGCCTTGCGTTCCTGTACTACATTCTCCATCTTTCCGTTCACCTGTTTATTTTTATACTCACTACTTCACCACTGTACGACGAAGCTTGTCTACTCTTCCTTCACCTTGATCTCCTTCAACGCCGGTTCAGGCTTCCGGTCTGTTTTAATCAATACGCCGTGATCGTAAATATCGGTGGATACCAGCTTCCCGTCGAGATCCCACTCCATCCATCTGCCATCGGGATAGCCGTTCAGATACTGGCCGGTATTGAACTTCTGTCCGTTTGGATAATATACAGTCAGCGAACCCTCTTTCATATCATTTTTATAGGTTCCCTGCAACTTCACCTTGCCGTCGTCAAAATACTGGTTCCAGGGTCCTTCCCTTTTCCCCTCTTTCCATGTCATTTCTTCAACAATGGTCTTCCCGGAAAAATAGGTTTTAGCAATGCCGTTCTTCTTTCCGTCAAGATAATTTTCCTCTGAAACCAGGGACGCATCAAATTCACTGAAGAAACGCCACAGACCCACACGCTTCTCATTTACGTATTTCCCTTCGGCATTCTTCTTCCCGTTGGGGAAATAGGTGGTTGTGTTCGTAGTCTTCCCGTCCTCTGAGAAAACGGAAACAGCCTTGACGGACCCACCGGGAAAATAGTATTTAAAGGTCCCCTGCGGGATGTCATTTTTAAACTGCCCCTCGTAAATTTTCCTTCCTGCAGTATCCATTTTGATCCAATGCCCCTGCTTTCTTCCGGTTGCATCTTTTTTATTGAGAGGTTCCTGCGAAAAACCGCTAAACGAAATCAGCGCAAGAAGGATAAAAAAAAGAAATTGCTTCATGAGGTTCTTATAAAACTGTACTTTTGCGATGTAAAAATAGGGATTGTTTTCCATAGATAAAACAAAGATAAAGCAGGATTTATTTTTAAGATTCTGCCCTTAACCTGATCACCCGTGAACACCTATCCGTCAAAACTACTGGAAAATGCCGTTTCTGAACTCTCGAAACTGCCGGGCATCGGGCGCAAGAGTGCGTTGAGGCTGGCGCTGCACCTGCTCAGGAAAGAGATCGCTGAAGTGGAGGCTTTCGGAAATGCAGTGATAAAGATGCGGAAGGATATTTGTTACTGCAAGGAATGCCACAACATCTCCGACGCGGAACTCTGTTCAATCTGTTCAAGCCCAAAAAGGGACCGGTCGACGATATGCGTGGTTGAAACCACGCGCGACGTTATGGCAATCGAAAATACCGGACAGATGAGCGGCATCTATCATGTCCTCGGAGGGATCATCTCTCCCATGGAGGGGATCGGACCCGAAGAGCTGGAGATCGAAAGCCTGGTTGAAAGGGTCAGGGATGGTAAAGTTAAGGAGATCGTTCTTGCGCTTCCGACCACCATCGAAGGCGATACAACCAATTTTTACCTCTACCGCAAGTTAAATGATTTATCCCTGAAGATCACGACCCTCGCCCGCGGTGTCTCCATCGGCGACGAACTGGAATTTACCGATGAGGTTACCCTGGGCCGTTCCATCCTGAACCGGACCCTCTATGACGGGGCATTCCTTAAAAAATAACTGGTGAAGAGGTGAAGTGTGAGTAAGTAAACCGGGTTCTCTTTAACTTCGTGTGTTTATCGAGCATCCAGCATCCAGCATCCAGCATCCAGCTACTCTGTCCCGAAAAGATCCAGCTGATTTGCGGAGACCGGCGGCTGACAAATTGTTAGCCCGGAATAGTTTTCGAGCAGCGGGCGGATCGACTTTTTAATGATCTTCGTAGGGGTTGTGCCCCGGCTCCTGCAGAAATTTTCAAGTGACTTTTTTTGCCGTGTGGTCACCTTCAGCTTGATTGTTCTGTAACGAACGGGTTTCCGGGTCTTCTTTTTGGTCATTCTTCGTTTTTCTCGTTCAGGATTTCCTTGAAATCATTGATGATCTTTTTCGCGAGGTTTTCAGCTTTGGCAGGAAGGTCGCTTTCTTCATCGTCGAAATGGATCTTCACGCCGTCGAGTGTACTGATCTTCATTGCCTTGTATTTCAGTATGATCTTATCAAGGATCTCATCGATGTTCATCTCAGGAGAAAACCCGATCTTGTTCTTCGATATAAAAAAAGAAGGATAACTGTCGCGAAGTCCCGAACAGCTTTTCCCCGACTGAGCCAGGTAGGTCAGAAACAGAGCGATGCCCACCAGTGCATCCCTGCCGTGATGAAGTTCAGGATAGATAACACCCCCATTCCCTTCGCCACCGATCACCGCTTCGTGATTTTTCATCATCTCCACCACGTTCACCTCCCCTACAGCCGAAGCAAAATAATTTCCGCCCGCTTTCTCCGTGATGATCTTCAGTGCCTGGGTTGACGACATATTGGAAACGGTATTTCCCGGCTGGTTCTGAAGGATGTAATCGGCAACGGCAACAAGGGTATATTCTTCCCCGAAGGGTTCACCTATTTCATTGATAATGGCAAGCCGGTCAACATCCGGATCAATCACAATGCCAAGGTTGGCATTGATCTTCACCACCCGTTCGCAGATCTCATTGAGATGTTCGGGAACCGGCTCGGGGTTGTGGGCAAACTCCCCGTCAGGTTCGCAATTGATGAGATCGATCTTGTTCACGCCAAGGGCTTTCAAAAGCATCGGAACGGCAATGCCACCCGTTGAGTTGACTGCATCCACGACGATGTTGAACCGTGCTCTCTTTATTGCATCCACATCGACCAGGGAGAGATCGAGGATCCTGTCAATATGTTTCCGGATATAGGAGTCATCGTAACTATACCTTCCCAGGTCGTTCACCTCGGCATATCGATAGGCTGATGTTTCCGATATCCTTACCACTTCTTCCCCGTCGGCAGCGGAGAGGAACTCTCCGAGGTGATTGAGCAGCTTGAGGGCATTCCACTGTTTCGGGTTGTGGCTTGCCGTGATGATGATGCCTCCGTGCGCACCCGTTTCAATCACTGCCAGTTCGGTGGTGGGGGTTGTGGTCAGGCCGATGTCGATCACATCGGCACCCATGGCAAGAAGGGTCCCTGAGACGAGGTCGCTCACCATGCCGCCGGATACACGGGCATCCCGGCCGATGACAACCTGGAGACGTCCGGCAGGAGCTTCCTTTTTAATAAACGCAGTGAATGCCGCTGTGAATTTCACAATATCATCGGGGGTAAGTCCTTTTCCGGGTACCCCGCCAATGGTACCCCTGATACCGGAAATAGACTTGATAAGGCTCATGATCTGTCAATTTTGGAACAAATGTAATTTTATTTTTTAATATCTGTGTCAGGATCCGCACTCATTAATTATTCGTATTTTTGCAGCGATTTTAATACCATATCACGACGGACTCATGATGGAAGATCCTTTTGAACCGTACTCAGATCCGGAAACCCTCCAGCTTGCAAAGCGTTTCGAGCAGATGGTCAAGGATGATCAGCATTACTTTTTCGATCTTGACGAATTCGAAGAACTCATCGATTATTACCTTTTCAACAATAAAATCCGTAAAGCCGAATCGTGCATCACCATTGCACTCGAGCAGCATCCCGGGGAAACGGGACTCCTTCTGAAGAAAGCACAGTTTCTCATCTCCACCGACAAGAACGACAAAGCCCTGAAGATCCTTTCCGGTCTCGAGGGAGACAACTTCGGTGATTACGAGGTCCACCTTGCCAAAGGGAACCTCTACAGTCAGCTCGATCGCTCAGAAAAGGCAATCGAGGAATATACCCTGGCCCTGCATGATTCAGACGAGCAGGATGAGATCCTTTCCAGCATCGCCTTTGAATACGAGAACCTGGGGAAATATGATAAAGCGATTGAGTTCCTTATCAAAGCAACCGGGCATAATCCTGACAATGAGGCGGCATTGTACGAACTCTCTTTCTGTTTCGAGATCTCTCAGCAAACCGAGAAAGCCATCACGTTCCTGACAGATTACCTTTCCCGGCGGCCCTTCTCCAAAGCCGGGTGGTTCAACCTGGGCATTGCCTACAGCAACCTTGAACTTTTCGAAAAAGCAATTGAGGCTTACGATTATGCAATTGCCATTGACGAGACGTTCGCTTCGGCCTATTTCAACAAGGCAAATTGTTATGCTAATCTGAACAATTATACGGGAGCCATTGAGACCTACCTTGAAACCAGTTTCTATGAGGATCCGGAACCGCTGACCTTTTATTACATCGCCGAGTGTTATGAGAAGCTGGAAAAATATGAATCGGCGATTCAGTACTACACCAAAGCCATTGATATCGATCCCGAGTTCGGGGATGCCTGGCTGGGTGCAGGTGTTGCCTACGATGCACTGAACAACCCGAAGGTGGCGCTTACCTATGTTGAACGTGCCATAAAAATCGCACCGACCATTCCCGATTACTGGTTTATGATGGGTGACATCCAGATCAAACTTGCCCAGGTGGAGGAGGGAATCACCTCCTACCGCAAGGTAATCGAACTGGAACCCAACGACCCGGAAGTATGGCTTGAGCTGTCGATGGTTTTTGCCGACCGGAAAGAGTATACAAAAGCCCTTGATACCCTCACCGAAGGGAAGAAGTGGCACGAGCAGAATCCGGATTTTCTTTATGCAGGTTCCATCTACCTGCTGAAATCGGGAAAGACCAGGCAAGCCCGGGAAATGCTTGAAAAAGCACTTTCAGTGGATTATGAAGGTCACCGTAAAATGTTCAAAGCCTTTCCCGATCTCAGGGAAAACCAAACCATCACAGAGATTATTGAAGGATACCGCGACAAGCTGACGTAGGATCCTTTGGGATTTTATTCGTTCTGGGAACTAAAACATCTACAAATCTGCACCTATGGAGAATATCCATTTACCCCTGATGCCGGAAAGAACAAAGAAACCGAGGACAAACGGAGTCGCGATGGTCATGGACAAAGGACTAAGCATCCGTGAAGCTGAAGATTTCATTTCCGTTTCAGCCGACTTTACCGATTTTGTGAAGCTGGGATTCGGGACTTCGGTCGTCACACCAAATGTAAAAGAGAAAATCAGGCTCTACCAGCAGGCGAACATGAAAGTATATGTGGGGGGAACCCTGTTCGAAGCGTTCCTGATCCGCAACATGATGGATGAATACCGGAGGTATATTGATGATCTTGGTATTGATGCTGTTGAGATCTCCGATGGGTCCATGCGGATCGATCATGCAAAAAAATGTGAATTTATCACTACCCTCGCTAAGAACTACCTGGTACTATCGGAAGTCGGCGCAAAGGAGGCAGGGATCCTGATCGCACCGGCCCGGTGGATTGAGATGATGGAGACCGAACTTGCCGCGGGGGCCTTCATGGTGATCGCCGAAGCGAGAGAAAGCGGAACCTGTGGAATTTACCGTCCGAACGGGAAAGCACATACCGTGCTGATCAACCGGATCCTGTCACGGATCCCCCTCGAAAAGATCCTCTGGGAAGCCCCCTTGAAATCGCAGCAGGCCTGGTTCATTGAGCATTTCGGGACCAATGTGAACCTCGGAAACATTGCTCCCAACGAGATCATCCCGCTGGAAACCCTTCGCCTTGGGCTCAGGGGAGACACCTTTTTCCGGTTCCTTCCGGATGAATACAAGAAATACAAACTGGAATAGAGGGCATGATCACCTATGGACTGATCGGGTACCCCCTGTCACACTCTGCCTCCGGATCCTGGTTTGCAGAAAAACTCAAAAAAGAAGGAAAATCGGGCTACCGGTATCTAAACTTTCCACTGAAGTCACTCAACGAGTTTCCTGCCCTTTTTCGCAAATATCCTGCACTTAAAGGTTTAAATGTTACGATCCCCTACAAGGAGGAGATCATCCCCTGGCTGGAAGAAATTGATCTTAAGGCAGAAAAAATAGGTGCTGTCAATACCATCTTTATATACAGGGAGAGGGGAAACATCCATATGAAAGGGTACAACACCGATGCCGACGGGTTCCTTAAGTCGGCCGATTTCTCAGGGCATAGCAAGGCACTGATCCTGGGAACCGGAGGGGCTGCAAAAGCGGTAGCCTATGCATTGACCGGACTGGGCATCTCCTGCCTGTTTGTCTCCCGGACAAAAAAAACCGCTGCCAATATCTCCTACCGTGCGATCACGAAAGAGATCCTTGACAGTCATACGCTTATCGTGAATGCCACACCGCTCGGAATGTTTCCGGCAGAAGAAACGTTTCCTCCCCTTCCTTATCATCTCCTGTCAAAAAAACATTTCCTTTACGATCTGGTCTATAATCCTGACAGGACTCTTTTCCTGAAAAAAGGTGAAGAGGCGGGTGCCGCAATTCAGAACGGCACAAAGATGCTGCAAATCCAGGCGGATCTTTCCTATACGATCTGGAATGCAGAGTAAGTATTAATTTTCAGGATTTGTTTTCCGGAGGATCAGCAGGTTTGGGTGGTTCCGGATCCTCGGTCCGGATCACTTCGATCTTAAGGTCGGCAACCATGGCGGCCACTGCACCCACCGCTGCCAGCCAGGGAGCCAGCATTGCCCCGATAACCCCGAATGTAACAGGAATCTCCAGGTATACTTTTCCTTCAGTATCCTTGATGATCAGCTTCCTTACATTGCCTTCATGCAATAATTCCTTTACCTTACTGATCACTTCCTCACTTTTCACCTTGAATTCTTCCTTGAAATTTTCCATATCCCAGAAATTTGAACCGGGAGTTCCCGGTTCGTGTATACTGATTTATTGTTAAAGATCAAAGTTAATGCGAAGCGGAATTTTTGTCAAGCAGAAAAGCAGGGATAAATTGGTTGATGGGAGGATTTACAGTTGCATAACGATACTGACCAGCAGCCATGTTTTCATCGTTCCCTTGCCCTTTACAACCTGTTCTCCCCGTTCCTTTGTGATGTATTTTCCCTGCAGCCGTTTTACAACATTCTCTGTGATCTGGACCTCTCCCACCACGCCCAGTGATTCCATTCGCGAGGCAGTATTGACGATGTCTCCCCAAAGGTCGTAGCTGAACCTTTTCTCCCCGATCACACCGGCGATCACCTGTCCTGCATCCATGCCGATCCGGATCCCGATGCTTTCGCCGTCGCGGGTTTTATATTCACGCATCAGTTCACGGCAGGCGATGGCGAAATTAGCTGCATTTTCCACGCTGTCGTGCGAAGGAACAGGCAGTCCGCTGACAGCCATGTAACAATCACCGATGGTCTTAATTTTCTCCAGCCCGAATTTATCCGACAGAGCATCCATCCTTCCAAAGATATCGGTCAGCACTTCAATGACCTGGTGCGGGTCCTTGTCTTTTGAAAAGCCTGTAAAATCGACGATATCGGCAAAGACGACGGCTGCATTTTCAAACATGTCCGCGATGGGCTTTTCTTTTTTCTTCAGTCTCCGTGCGATCTTGGCAGGAAGCATGATCCTCAGCAGCCGTTCCGATTTCCGCCTGGAAAGGTAAACCAGAAGGACGATGATGATCAGTCCGAGAAAAGCCCCTGCCACGGCGATCAGCTGTATCCGGGTCCTTGCCAGTCGCTCCGTCTGCAGTTCGATCTCTTTCTGTTTGACCTGGGTTTCCCTGATGGCCTCCAGGTTGGCAATTTTCAGGTTTTTTTCCTGGGTAAACAGGTCATCTTTCAGGTTGTTGCTCAGAATCGAATAACGGTATGCTGATTCCCAGTTTCCGAGGGACTTGTAGGCATCCCTGATATCGGTGTACCAGCTTATCAGCTGTTTGTCAGCCTTGATCTCCTTGGCGGTTTCAGCAGCCTTAAACAGGTATCCAAGCGATTGATTGAGGAAGGAAGATTTTTCACCCTGGGAAAGTGAATTCAGGGTCTTCCGGTATTTCACTGAAGTATCGGTGGCCATGTTGTAATAGGCCTCCCCGATCGTTCCATAGTAATACATGATCCATCGCGGTTCTCCGGTCTCTTCCACGATCGGAAGCGCTTTGTTGAGGCCGTCAATTGCTTTTTTATACAGGGATTGTCCGGAATAGACCCAGCTGATATTTTCAAGGGTCACGGCAACGCCCCTCTTTTCGCCTGTTTCCTCATAATATTTCAGTGCCCGGGAGAAATATTCCAGCGCTTGCGGATAATCGGGTGGATTCATCTCTTTATAAACCGTGCCGATGTTCCCGAGTTTTCTGGCGATTCCGGTCTTATCGTTTAGTTCCTCCGATATTTTAAGTGCCTTGAAATAATATTCGAGCGCTTTGGGATAATTGGCTTCATCGGCATAAACCGATCCGATGTTCGCACTCGCTTTTGCAATCCCGGTTTTGTTGCCATCCTCTTCGGATATTTTCAAAGCCTTCAGCAGGATTTCAAGGGCTTTAGGGTAATTGGATGTTGACCAGTAGCAAACACCGGTTGATATGAGGCAGAAGATCAATCCCTTGCGGTAATTCAGCTTTTCCGCCAGGGCGATCCCTTTCTCGCCGTAGTCGATCCCGGTTTTTGGATTGGTGCTGTAACTCAGAAAAGCAATGTCGCGGTACAACCCGATTTTTACAGTATCTTCCTTTTGATAGGTTGCAAGGCGGACAAGTAACGATTTGAGGTCTTTCTTTCCCTGCTGCTGAGCAAGACCCTGAAATGCAAAAGGGATCAGGAAAAGCAGGAACAAACTACCTGTTCTGACAATTCTTGTCATATCCGATGGTTCTAAATAAGAAAACAGCCAACATACAAATATAGTGAAATCTATCCCTTTTCGGAATCCGTCGGGTCAACCATTTTAACTCCCTCGTCAAAGATCCTCAGAAAGCCGGAAGAAACTGAAGCTGAATCTGAATTTTATGCGGAAAATTATTTGTATTCTTCAAAAGAAATTATTACTTTTGCACCCCATTCTACCAGAAAAAGGAATTAACTTAATCAAATACAAGAAGTTCAACATGAATATCGCACCAGAGGAAAAGAAAAAAGCATTTAAGGAATACGGAAAATCCGAATTTGATTCCGGTTCAGCAGAAGCACAGGTTGCCTTGTTTACCAAGAAGATCCAGCACCTCACCTTACACCTGAAAGAGTTTAAAAAAGACCTTGCTACCGAAAGATCGCTGGTCATGATGGTAGGAAAACGCAGGAAGTTGCTGGATTACCTGAAAGCCAAAGACATTGAACGTTACAGGGTCATTATCAAGAAACTGAAGATTCGTAAATAAAGGAAATGTTTCCTGTTTCATCAGAAAAGAGGCAATTCAACCGATTGCCTTTTTTAGTATCCACAGATAAAGAAATAACAGTAAAGAAAAAAAGATGAGTAAAATTGTTAAAGAATTTCAGCTTTCCGACGGGAGAACGATCTCCATCGAAACGGGCAAGCTGGCAAAACAAGCCGACGGTTCTGTTGTTGTAAAAATGGGTGACACCATGTTGCTTGCAACCGTCGTTGCAGCCAAAGAGGCAAAAGAAGATGTTGATTTTATGCCATTGACGGTTGAATACCGTGAAAAATATGCAGCCGCCGGACGTTTTCCAGGTGGTTTTTTCAAACGCGAAACCCGTCCCTCCGATTACGAAGTACTGATCGCCCGCCTGGTCGACCGTGCGCTCCGTCCCCTGTTCCCGGACGACTTTCATGCAGAAGTCCAGGTGATTGTTACCCTGATGTCTTCTGACAAGAACATGTTACCGGATGCACTTGCCTGTCTTGCCGCTTCCTCGGCCCTGGCAATCAGCGACATTCCGTTCAACGGCCCCATCTCGGAAGTCCGGGTGGGAAGAATAAACGGAGAATTTGTAGTCAACCCGTCCATTTCAGACCTTCTGCTTTCCGACATCGACATCATGGTTGCCGCATCGTACGACAACATCATGATGGTTGAAGGGGAAATGAAAGAAATTTCGGAAGAGGAGATGGTCAAGGCCATCCTCTTTGCGCACGAAGCCATAAAAGTACAGTGCACCGCCCAGAACGAACTGGTCAAAATGCTTGAGACACCCAAAACCGTTCGTGAATATTCGCATGAAACCAATGACCTCGAATTCAAGGAGGTTTTGAAAAAGGCTACCTACCAGAAAATCTACGAGATTGCCAAAAAAGGCATCGCCAACAAGAAACTCCGCAAGGAGATGTTTGACGGGGTGAAGGATGAATTTGTTGCCAGCCTTACCGAAGAGGAACAGGCATCCCGGAAAACCCTGGTGAGCCGTTATTTCCACGCAGTGGAGAAAGATGCCATCCGGATGGCAACCCTCGACAACAGGACCCGCGTTGACGGGCGTAAACTTGACGAGATCCGGCCGATATGGTGCGAAGTGGATTACCTTCCTGCTGCCCATGGCTCCGCAATCTTCACCCGGGGAGAAACCCAATCCCTGACGACCGTTACCCTGGGTTCGAAACTTGATGAACAGATGATCGATGGTGCCGTGATTGAAGGCAAAGTCAACTTCATCCTTCATTACAACTTCCCTTCCTTTGCAACCGGCGAAGTAAAACCGATCCGCAGCACAAGCCGCCGGGAAATCGGCCATGGAAACCTTGCCCTGCGTGCATTGAAAAATATTTTACCCACAGCCGAGGAAAACCTCTATACCATACGTATTGTATCTGATATCCTTGAATCCAACGGGTCATCTTCCATGGCTACGGTTTGTGCCGGAACCATGGCACTGATGGATGCCGGCGTCAAGATCCGGAAACCGGTTTCAGGAATTGCCATGGGGTTGATCACGGATGCATCCACAGGCAAATATGCAGTCCTTTCCGACATCCTCGGTGACGAAGATCATCTGGGTGACATGGATTTTAAAGTCTGCGGTACCCGCGACGGGATCACAGCCTGCCAGATGGATATCAAGGTCGACGGACTCTCCTCGGAAATTCTCACGGAAGCACTTACACAGGCAAAAAAAGGACGCCTGCATATCCTTGGCGAAATCGAGAAGACAATCTCTTCACCGCGTCCCGATTACAAACCCTTCGTACCTCGTATCTTCCAGATGAAGGTACCCAAAGAATTCATCGGCGCCATCATCGGACCCGGCGGAAAAGTCATCCAGGAAATGCAGCGTGAAACAGGAACCACCATCGTTATCCAGGAAATCGGGGAATTTGGCATTGTTGATATCATTGCAGACAATGTTGAAGCAAAGAATGCCGTTGTTAATAAGATCAAAGGAATCATTGCAGTTCCGGAAGTGGGAGAAGTATACACCGGCAAGGTAAAGAACATCATGCCTTTCGGCGCATTCGTCGAGATCCTTCCCGGACAGGACGGCCTTCTTCATATTTCTGAAATTGACTGGACCCGCCTTGAAAAAGTGGAAGATGCATTGAAAATCGGTGATATCATCGAGGTAAAACTCATCGGTGTCGATCCGAAGAACGGAAAAATCAAGCTTTCAAGGAAAGTATTGTTGCCACAACCTGAAAAAACGCCCAAAAAAGAATAGTTTTTTGTAACTCGTGCTCTCTTTTATTCGTACAAATTACCCTAAGCTACAGGGTTAAACAAAACATTTCGCATGAGGCAATTAAAAATTACCAAGCAGGTTACCAATCGTGAAACCGCTTCCCTGGACAAGTATCTTCAGGAAATTGGCAAAGTCGAGCTGATCACGGCAGATGAGGAAGTCTCTCTGGCTCAGAGGATCAAACAAGGCGACCAGGCCGCGCTGGAGAAACTCACCAAAGCAAACCTCCGTTTCGTGGTCTCCGTTTCAAAGCAGTACCAGAACCAGGGATTGAGCCTTCCCGACCTTATCAACGAGGGTAACCTCGGACTTATCAAGGCTGCGCAGCGCTTTGACGAGACCCGTGGATTCAAATTCATCTCCTATGCCGTTTGGTGGATCCGTCAATCCATCCTGCAGGCACTTGCCGAGCAATCGCGTATCGTCCGGCTGCCGCTCAACAAGATCGGATCCATCAACAAGATCAACAAGGCCTATGCACAGCTGGAACAGCAGTTTGAGCGTGAACCCAATGCCGATGAGATCGCCACACTTCTTGAGATCTCTGAAAATGAAGTGAAAGAATCGCTGAAGAACTCGGGGCGTCATGTCTCCATGGATGCACCCCTGGTGCAGGATGAGGACAACACCATGTACGATGTTCTCAGGAGCGAAGAGAACACCACACCCGATACCGGCCTCCTTTATGAATCACTGAGGAAAGAGATCGAACGGGCAGTTTCAACGCTGACGCAACGTGAAGCGGATGTGATCCGGCTCTATTTTGGCCTTAACGGAAGTCACCCGATGACGCTGGAAGAGATCGGTGAAAAATTCGACCTCACGCGTGAGCGTGTCAGGCAGATTAAAGAAAAAGCAATCCGCCGGCTGAAACATACTTCCCGAAGCAAGATCCTGAAAACCTACCTCGGATAGATAAACCGAAAGGCATGACCCATCTTATAGCCCCTTCCCTGCTGTCAGCTGATTTTCTGAACCTGGAGAAGGATATTGATATGGTAAATGCCAGTGAGGCCGACTGGTTCCACCTCGATGTGATGGACGGCATGTTTGTCCCCAATATCTCCTTTGGATTCCCCGTCATTGAAAAGATCGCGAAAAAAGCAAGGAAGCCGCTCGATGTGCACCTGATGATCATGGATCCTGACCGCTACCTCGAACGGTTTAAAAAGGCAGGTGCTTACCTGATCAGCGTACACTACGAAACCTGCAGCCACCTTCACCGTACGGTTCATGCCATACGCGATCTCGGCGCAAAGGCCGGGGTTGTGCTGAACCCCCATACCCCTGTTCTCCTGCTTCAGGAGATCATTCAGGATGTGGACCTTGTCCTGCTCATGTCGGTAAACCCGGGGTTTGGAGGACAAAAATTCATCGGGCATACCCTCCCCAAGATTGAAGAGTTGAAAACCCTGATCACATCCACAAAATCATCCGCCCTGATAGAAGTTGACGGGGGTGTGGACCTGGAAAATGCCCCCCGGTTGCTCAAAGCGGGAGCTGATGTCCTGGTTGCCGGGAATACGGTCTTTTCCTCACCCGATCCTCTTGAAACCATCCGGTTGCTGAAGAATTTCTGACGCCTTCAGGCCTGATAATTTCACCGCATTGTTGTTTTGCGATTTTTTCCTACTTTTACAACCTAATCTGTTTCTCCCATGGATTTTACCGGTGCACGCATCCATATACTCGACCGGTTGAGGAATGAACTCAATCCCCTGCTGACCTACCATACTGTTGAACATACCCTTGACATGCACCGTGCAGCAATCCGGCTGATGGATATGGAAAAGTTCGATGATGAACGTGAACGTCTGCTCATCGAAACTGCTGCCGTTTACCATGATGCAGGAATGATGGTTTCCTACAATGACCATGAAACCCAATCGGTTCTCATTGCCGGGAAGACGCTGCCTTCATTCGGTTACAGCCTTGAAGAAATCGATGAGGTCGCGGGACTCATCCTTGTAACCCGCTTGCCACAAATGCCCTCGACACTGCCGGAAAAGATCCTCTGCGATGCCGACCTTGACTCCCTCGGGCGTGATGATTTTTTTATCCAGTCGTTTCAGCTTCAGCTCGAATGGAAACTGAACGGCATTGCACAGACAACCCTCGAAGAATGGCTCCGGTTTGAGGTCAAATTTTTTAACAGCCACGAATATTTCACCAAATCAGGAAGAGAACTCAGGCAAGAGCAGAAACGGAAAAACCTCCTGGAGATCGAAAATATTCTTGGAAAATTAAAGTAAGTAACGATAAACAACAAGGTTATGGCAAATCAAAAAAAAGAAAAGATCAAGTATAACAGTGTTGTACTTATCCCTACCGACTTTTCGGAAACCTGCAACAATGCCATTCATCATGGTGTGGAACTGGCAAAATCACTGGACTATAGTGTTTGCATCCTTCATGTTATCAACAAACAGACAAAATCATTCCTGAAAAAGGAGAAATTATCTGTCGACTATGTAGCCGAACGCCTGCAGAACTACAAGGACACTTACGAAAAAGCCCAGGGGATAACCATTGAAACCATTGCCCGGGAAGGAAGTATATTCACGATCATCAACGAAGTCGCAACCGAGATAAAAGCCAATATCATGGTCCTTGGCACCCACGGGAAACAAGGGATGCAGCACCTGTTCGGGAGTTATGCATTCAGGGTGGTTCTCGATTCACCCTGTCCTGTCGTGGTTGTTCAGAAACGCTCCTTCGGAGAGGGCTACCACAAACTTGTGATCCCGATCAGCAATGACCTTGAAACGAGGCAGAAAGTTCAGTGGATCCTCCTGATGGCAAAATTATTTGCTTCTAAGGTATGCCTGTTCCAGGCCAACGAGAATGATGCTGCCCTTGATGGGAGGATCAACGTCATAACCGGACAGATTACTAAAATTCTCGGTGAGAACAAGATTGAATACGAGATCGTTAAAGCTGAGAAGACGGGTGATTTCGCCAACCAGGTAATCTCCTGGTCCATTAAAACAAGGACTGACATGATCATGATCATGACAATCCCGCACATTGATGTTCCCGGTTTCAGCGTCTCCACATGGGACGAAACGATGATGTTCAATGAAGCCGAGATCCCTGTGATGTGTATCAACCCGACAGAACTCGGGAACTATTATTATGAATGGCTTACCCTCACGATATCCTGAGTTCTCCTCAATGACTGCCTTTATCAGGAAATACTGGAATGAGCAGCCACTCTTGCTCATCATGTTGCTTGGCATATTCTTCCGCCTTCTGGCTGCCATCTTTGCCAGGGGATGGGGAATGATTGACGACCATTTCCTGGTTATCGAATCGGCACAATCCTGGGTTGACGGCTCAGACTACAACAGCTGGCTTCCGGGAAGTCCTGGCAACTCGGGGCCCACGGGTCATAATTTCTTTTATCCGGGACTGCATTTTATCCTGTTCTCCTTCTTTAAGATCATCCATCTGAATGACCCGCAGATGAAGATGTTCCTGGTACGGCTCATCAATGGATCCTGGTCGCTCATCACCATCTATTTTGGCTATAAGATCACTGAACGGCTGAGTGATAAGCGATCGGCAAGAATCGTCGGACTGCTTCTGGCAATCCTTTGGTTTATGCCCTGGGTCAGCGTGCGCGACCTGGTTGAGGTCAGCTGCCTTCCGCTCCTGATACTCGCCGTCTGGTTCATTGTGAGCCGGGGCGATCAATCCGGACAAACATCGGCTTATTTCCTCGCAGGTTTGTTCCTGGGCCTTGCCTTCGACCTTCGGCCGCAAACTATCTTCTTCAGTTTCGGACTGATCCTTGCAGTACTGATCGAACGGAGATGGAAGGAAGCCTTCACACTGATCATCGGTGCATTTATCCCTGTTTTGCTGATCCAGGGACTGGTTGATTATTTTATCTGGGGAAGGCCTTTCGTTGAGGTGGCAGCCTATGTAAAAGGAAATATCAAGTCTGCCCAGGATTACATCACCCTCCCATGGTACAATTATTTCCTGGTTGTTTTCGGGATGCTGATACCCCCGGTGAGTTTAATGCTCTCTTTTGGCTTCGTCAGGAGCTGGAGAAGATATTTTCTGATCTTCATCCCGGTAGTGATTTTCTTCATTTTCCATTCCTGGTTTCCAAACAAACAGGAAAGGTTCATCCTTCCCATCCTTCCGTTCATCATCATCACCGGGGTGATCGGCTGGAATGAATTCATCGACCGTTCCGGGTTCTGGATGAGAAACAAAAAGCTTCTAAGGGGATCATGGATCTTCTTCTGGATCCTCAACATTGCCCTCCTGATCCCTGTCACGGTTGTCTATTCCAAGCGTGCACGTGTGGAAGCAATGGTCTATCTTTCAAGGTACAAGGAGGTTAAATATCTTCTTGTAGCCGATGATCATGACAATCCTGAATTATTTCCAAGGTTTTATCTTCGTCAATGGCCCGGAATGTATGACGAATATATCGGAAGCGAAAACACCGCGGCCCTGATCGAGCGGGTATCCCGGTATCCTGAAAAGATCCATCCCCGGTTCATCTTCTTTACCGGAAGCGAACTGAAGCCAGAAACCATCATCCGGGCGCGGAAAAGTTTTCCGTTCCTGGTCTATGAAACCACGATCGAACCCGGGCTCGTCGATAAAGTGATGCACCGGCTCAACCCCATCAATGTGAGCAGGCGCGTGTTCATCTACCGGAATAAAGCGCTCGTCCCTGACAAAGCTCCCTGATACCGCCAAACCGGATCACTCTTACGGTCAGAGAACAACTAAACAAAAGTCAATGAACAGAGAGGAAGCAAGGCAACGTATCGGGCAACTGACTGCTGAGATCAACCTTCATAACCATAAGTACTATGACCTGTCGATGCCGGCAATCACCGATTTTGAATTCGACAGGTTGCTGGAAGAGTTGACCCTCCTCGAAAAAGAATTCCCCGACCTGGCTGATCCTGCATCGCCAACCCGGCGAGTGGGAGGTGAGATCACAAAGGAGTTCAGGCAGGTCAGGCATACCTTTCCGATGCTTTCACTGGGGAATACCTATTCGGAAGATGAGGTCAGGGATTTTCAGGCACGGGTTAACAAACTGCTGGGAGAAGAGACCGAGTACATCTGCGAGCTCAAGTTTGACGGTGTTGCCATCTCTCTCATTTACATTGACGGGGTTCTTGTGCAGGCGGTCACACGGGGTGACGGCATCCAGGGCGATGATGTTACCACCAACGTCCGGACCATACACAGTATCCCGCTCCGGTTGAAAGGTGACACGTTTCCTTCCCGGCTCGAGATCCGCGGAGAGATCATCCTGCCCCGAAAGAGTTTTGAAAATATAAACCTGAAGCGGCTTGCCGAAGAAGAAGAGCCTTTCGCAAATCCGCGAAATGCAGCCTCAGGCAGCCTCAAAATGCAGGACTCCAAAGAAGTTGCCCGCCGCCGCCTTGATTGTTACCTCTATTACCTTCCCGGAGAACTGCCCTTCCCTACTCATTACGATTGCCTTATGGCCGCCCGGAAATGGGGCTTCAACATCTCATCCTACATGGCCAGGTGCAGCAACATTGAAGAGATCTTCAGTTTTATCAATACCATGAATGAATCCCGTCATGAACTTCCTTTCGACATCGATGGCATTGTAATCAAAGTCAATTCTCTTCAGCAGCAAAAAGAACTCGGGTACACGGCAAAGTCACCGCGTTGGGCCATCGCCTATAAATTCAAGGCCGAACGGGTACTGACCCGGCTGTTGTCGATCGATTACCAGGTCGGAAGAACCGGAGCCGTGACACCGGTGGCCAACCTTCAGCCGGTCCTGCTTGCCGGGACGGTTGTTAAACGGGCATCTCTCCACAATGAAGACATCATCGCTTCGCTTGATGTCAGGATCGGAGATCAGGTCTATGTTGAGAAAGGCGGAGAGATCATTCCGAAGATCGTGGGAGTTGACCTCGATCAGCGGCCACCGGATGCCCTGACTGTGGTCTTTGCCAGGAGCTGTCCGGAATGCGGAACCGAACTTCTTCGCAATGAAGGAGAGGTTGCACATTATTGTCCGAACCAGGCAGGCTGCCCGCCGCAGATCAAGGGAAGGCTGGAACATTTCATCAGCCGGAAGGCCATGAATATCGACAGCCTGGGAGAAGGCAAGATCGGTATCCTTTACGATAACAAGCTGGTTACCGATGTGGCAGATCTTTATGACCTGAGGTCAGATCAGCTTCTCGGACTGGAGAAGGTATATGAGGCAGCGGGAGATAAAAGAGAAAAAAAGATCAGTTTCAGGGAAAAGACCGTCGAAAATATCATAAAAGGGATCCGGCAGTCGAAGGAAACAGGTTTTGAACACGTGCTTTATGCCATCGGGATCCGCTTCGTTGGCGAGACTGTTGCCAGGAAACTGGCATTCCATTTCGGGTCCATTGACCAGATCATGAAAGCTACATCTGAAGAGCTGACAGAAGCAGAAGAGATCGGGGAAAAGATTGCAGGAAGCATCCTTGAGTTTTTCAAAGAGCCAAAGAACCTGGAAGTCATCCGCAGGTTAAAAGAGCAGGGATTGCATTTTGAGATCCGGGAGGAAGAGAAAAACCTGAAGAGCGAAAAACTCAAAGGAATGACCTTCGTTGTCAGCGGAACCTTTGAAAACTTTTCAAGGGATGAAATAAAGAAAGAGATTGAAGCCCATGGAGGAAAAAACTCAGGGTCAATCTCTTCAAAAACAGCCTTCGTCGTTGCCGGTGAAAACATGGGACCGGAAAAGAGGAAGAAAGCTGCTTCGCTGTCTGTCCCGGTCATTTCAGAGTCGGACTTTTTACAGATGATTGCCGACTAGCGGATCTCCATCCTCCATCCTCCATCTTCGATCTCCGATCTCTGACCTCCGATCTCTGATCTCCGACCTCGATCCTCAATCCACCTTTTTTACCGATCCTGCTCCCGATATATCCTGTACATTTTTCGACGGGGTTCCTTTATACCTTACGGTTGCAGCACCCGAGATCTCCACGTCCAGTTCTTTGCTCACATTGATTTCCGCTTTTCCTGCCCCGCTGATGCCCAGCTTGTAGGTCTCTGCCATCAGATCGAATGCAAAAAGATCGATGGCTCCGGAAGCATCGACGTGCACCTCTTTTGCAGAACCTGTCAGTTTCAGCTTGCTTCCGCCGCTGCATTCGATCCCCAGCTTCTGAACGTCTAGGTCCAGTTTCGCATCGGAAGCCCCGCTGCTGCTAAGCATAAGTTCGGGCAAGGTCAGTTTTCCCTGCGATTCAATATTGACCGCACCACTCATTTCCACTGATTTAAGTTCGGTGAAGGTGATGAATACCTTCAGGCTTTTGGAATGCTGGATCGGCTTTTTATTTTCGATCACCAGGGTTGTGCCCCTGACGTCGGTCCGGATCAGATCCATCAGGTTATCATCAGCCTCAACGAAAACCGAGACTGAGGTGCCCTGCGTCAGGATCACATCAAAAGCGCCTGAAACTTCAATCCCGTTAAAGGACGACACTTTCCTTTCCTGGCGGATGACATTTCCGCTTCCTCTTTCGCCAATCAGGTTACAGCTGACAATAAGGAACATGGTGAACAGAACAATTGAAATAATTCCCGTGTTATTCGTGCTTCTTGTTTCCATAAACATAGTTTTAAGTGTTAAGCTTTAAGTATTAAGGTTTAAGGTTTTTCGGTGACTCCGTGACTTTATGAACTTTATGAACTTTATGAACTTTATGAACTTTATGAACTTTATGAACTTTATAAACTTTATAAACTTTATAAACTTTATGAACTTTATGAACTTTACAAACTTTATAAGCTTTATGAACTTTATGAACTTTATGAACTTTATAAACTTTATGAACTTTATGAACTTTACAAACTTTATAAACTTTATGAACTTTATGAACTTTCTACTCAAGTGAAACGTTTCCGTACTCACTCTTCACGATCACCTTCGCTTCCGGGTCAGGTTTCTTCCCGACGGTGCCCCGGTAAGATTTTGAAGTATTGGCAGAGATTTTTTGAGTAAGGGTTGCCCGGTCCTCCGGGAAATCGAGATCACAGAATTTCAGATCGGCATCGAGGGTATAGCTGGTTCCTGAAGGAATGTTAATGGTAACGTCGCCATACTTGTTCCGGATGGAGACCAGGGTAAAATCGGCCGAGATCTGATCGACATCGCAGTTTCCATATTGGATGTCAAGGTCTATTTTTGTTTCCAGGTGGCCGATGTTGATATCGGAGAACTTTGATTTTCCAGTCACTGCAGATGTATTCTCCACATCAATATTCCCGCCTTCAAAACCCATGGAAAGCGAGATGATCTTTTTCGCATCCAGGTTCGAAAACTTCGAATCGACAAAAAGACTGCCGGCATATTCCACGCTCATTTCAGAATATTTTAACGAGACCATAGCCCCTGTTATATACTGAACATCCCCTTTTCCGAAATTAATATCGATTACATTATCCGAGTTCAGCAGCTTGTTGATCTCGATGTTGCCGTAGGATAAATTGAAATTTCCTTTACCGGAGAGGTCGTTCAGGAAAACATCCCCGAATTTATTGGTAAGGTTAAGGTTGAGGGTGGCAGGCATGTTCACGGTATAATCCACGCTGAGTTTTTTGTTGTCGGAGAAATCCTTACCGATCTGTGTCCTTATCTGGACAGAGGAAGGGGTTCCTTCGCTTACAATAGTGACAAGGTCAAGCAGCTTGTCAGCCGTCGCCTTGCTGGATGCACCCACGGTGATCTTGATTTCAACAGATACCAGGTTTTTGTCCCAGTTATTGATGTGGATCATGCCGAACTTGTTCTCAAAAAGGACCTGGGCATCCGGATTCACGGAATATTCCTTCTTGATGATTTTTGTAACTTCATCATGAGCCCTGGCAGCATGCGGAGCAAGAATGAAGATCAGGATGAAGGCGGCTAATATTCTGCAGATTGTTTTCATGGCTAAGAAAATTCAGTGTTAGTGTTATGTATTACGTGTCAAGAGTCAATTATCAATTATCAATTATTTTTTTTCATCTGGCTGACCATCTGTGTCATCACTTTCTCCTTCATCTGGTGGTTCTGGATAATGGCTGCCTGGATCCTTTCATTGCCAGGATGTTCGGAAAGGGCTTTTTTAAGTTCGGCCGAATTTGTGTTCAATGCATTCAGCTCATTGCTGGCCATCGAATAGACTTTCCGTGTATCTTGTCCGCAGCAGGCCAGTTTATTGATTTGTCCAAGTTTGGTTGATGCGGCGTCATCATAATAGTTGATGGCATCCTGCATTTCAGACGATACCACTACAGAGCTGTTTTCACCGGAAAAGTTCTTTGATATACGGTTTGCGGCAAAATCAAAAATATAGACCGTGACTGAAAGCAGGATCAGCAGTCCGGCTGCGATCTTCAGGAGGAAGCCTCGGTCGATGCCGGCAGCGGAACGGGCCTGCTGATGCGCCAGTTTCTCCTCAAACCTGCTGAAATGCCCTGCCATGGGTTCGGAATCATCAAACGATTCCAGGTTATCGGTTACGAATTTTTCCAGCTTATCCATTTCAGTTATAATTAAAGGATGATTTCAATTTTTTCTCTTTGAGGATCCTCAGCACTTTTTGTTTTGCCCTTACCAGCCGGGTCCTCGAAAGGTTGTTGGAGATGTGCAGAATTTCGCTGATCTCTTCATGCGTGTACTGTTCCAGGAGGAAGAGTGTAATGACCAGGCGGTAGTCTTCAGGGAGTTCCCCGATGGCATCCTTCACCTCTTTAACCTGGAAATTGATCTCTTCTTCCCTGCTCTCCTCCACAATCTCCGGAAATTCGACAGCCTCGCCTTCAAGGGGGACGAGGTTTTTCTTTTTCCTGAGTGCATCGAGCGATTTGTTGACCACGATCCGTTTCAGCCAGGAACCGAAACTGCCTTCTCCCGAGTAGGAATGGATGCGATGGAAAGCCTGCAAAAAAGCCTCCTGCATGATGTCTTCCGCTTCCATGGTGTCGTTTACGATTCTGAGACTGGTATTGTACATGGCTTTATAATATAACTTGTAGATCCTGAACTGCGCATTCCGGTCACCGGCTTTACAGGCATCGATGATCTCCTGGTGGATATTTATGTATGCGTTTTCCAAAACCCGGATTTTAGACAAATGACTCTTAAGAGTTTCAAAAGTTACAACTTTCTGAAAAAATTCTGAGAAAAAACTAATTTTGCAGCCCATTGAAAAATTTTAAACTACCGGTCTACTTTTACCCGCTTGCCGCCATGCTCTTCTGGGGCATGTCCTTTGTATGGACATCCATCCTCCTGAAATATTTCCAGCCGGTAACCATTATTTTTATCCGGCTCATTATTTCTTCCCTGTTCCTGTTCTCCGTTTCGCTCGTTTTCAATAAATGGGAAAAAGTGCAGCGGTCCGATTTCTGGCTCTTCTTTCTTTCCGCTGTTTTTAATCCCTTTCTCTATTTTCTCGGGGAGAATTACGGACTGAAATACTCTTCTTCCACCATCGCATCGGTGATCATCGCCACGATTCCCGTATTCTCGCCGGTGGTGGCCTATTTATACTTCCGGGAAAAACTTACCCTTGTGAATGTTGCAGGACTTTTTATTTCCTTTGGAGGAGTAATCCTGATGCTGATCACAAGGGATCTCTCCCTGAGCATTGACAGGAAAGGGATCCTTTTCCTCTCCGGTGCCGTGCTGGCTGCCCTCATCTATTCTGTCCTGGTACGGAAACTCACCTTTAGATACCGGCCGCTGACCATCATAAAATACCAGAACCTGATCGGGGTTTTTCTTTTTCTGCCTTTCTTCCTGGTTCTTGAATCGCATTCGGCGATGCAGGTAAAGCTCAATTCAGAGATCATCTCTTCCTTCCTGCTTCTCGCCATCCTGGCATCTTCCCTCTCCTATGTCTTTTATACCAAGTCAATCCAGATGCTGGGAATCAGCAAAGCAAACATCTTCTCAAACCTGATCCCTGTATTCACCGCTGTCTTTTCGTTCATCCTCATTGCAGAAATCTTTACTTTCCAGAAGCTGGCAGGGATGCTTCTTGTGATCGCCGGGGTTTTCATTTCAGAGATCAACGGGAGGAAGAAAGAAAAAGCGAACCAGGAAGCAGCATAGAATTCAATTCCCTTTTACCTCCATCTTCAATCTTCTATCCTCCATTTTCCTTGCTGGGCGAAATTTGCACTTCCGCCCAAAACGTATAAAAAGCAGGACCTTGTTGGCGCGCGTCTGTGACGCGTGCCGGATCACTGCTCGCCTGTGGCGAGCTGACAATTAATAAGTTCTTTACTGGGCAAAAATTGCAATTCCACTTGAGTGGAATAATTCAATAATTAATAATGACGGTAATGAGTAATGAGTAATGCTGTAATTAACGAATTTAATAATTACCTTGGCTGGGCGGAATTTGCACTTCCGCCTAAAACGAATAAAAAGCAGGATCCATAATTTTCGTACATCTTTTTTACTTTGTTTACCCGGTCATTCAAGCCGGTTGGTTCATCAATTCAGGATAGCCCGATTATGCAAATTGTTTTGAAGACGTACAGTTGTCGAACACAAAATCAATAAATATTAAGGATTTAGCACCTGGTCTTTATATTGTAAATATCAATACCTTTGAAAAGGTTTACACAGGTAAACTCATAAAAGAATGAAATCTACGAAGAGGTATAAATCAAATTTGTGGCTATTACTAATCATTACAACCATTTTTGCATTTTTTGGTCATGGATGTAAAAAATCTGATACTTACTACCCTATTCAGGATCCCTTCAGACAATGGACGGACTTCAAAAAGGGTTCGTACTGGATCTTCCTAAATGAGGTGACGTACAAATCGGATAGTAATTTTATTGAATATACCCCCGAAGATTATTATTATCCGTCTGAAAAAGGCGAGATTCACCACGAAATATTACTTTATGATATCTGGAATCTTGGCAGAATAACAGTGAGAGGCGAATTAGATAATTCCTTTCTTATGGTTAGTGGGTTTCATGTCGCAGGGATTTATCTAGATTTTAAATCGACGATAAATATTTCAGATGATATTACTAATTTTTGTAAAGTAAAAGAACGACTCGACTCAATGACTATCAATGGAAATGTCATCCACGACGTTATACATACTCGGGATACAATGGCCAATATTTTCAAGGATTTTTATTTTGCCAAAAATGTCGGAATAATAAAGTGTTCCATAAAGTCAACTGATATGGATACTACCTGGAGCTTGATGAGGTGGCACGTGATTCAATAATCTAAGCCCGCCCGCCTCCCGAGTACTCGGGATAAATTTCCAACGTATGCGTCATCTGTGCGCGTCCCTTGCTGAGCAGAATTTACCCTATGGCTGGGCGGTCGCGAGTACTCGGGACCGCTCAGCCAAAGGACAAAGGTTAATTATAAAAAATGATACCAGTTGCCACATAAGCAGCCTTGGCCAGCGCGAGTCCAGGGTCGACGTTCGGTAACTTGGGTGGAGAACCAGCGCTGGATCCCGAGAACTCGGGATTGTGGCAACGAGGCCGGGCGGCCTGAGGGCAAAATTTAATGAAGTTCGAATGCTCGTTATAAACGAGCAGGGACCAGGCACGCGTCACAGACGCGCGCCAGCAAGAGGAAGAAAGAAAAAGCGAACCAGGAAGCAGCCTAGAATTCAATTCCCTTTTACCTCCATCTTCCATCCTCCACCCTCCATTTTCTCTCTTCGCTAAAATTCCTCCCCAGATAATTCGTACCTTTGCTTACGATCAGATAAGGAGCATTCCAGATGAAATTTAATCCTGAAAAACTAAGAATACCGGATCAGCGGATGAAGCCGTTCATCGATGCCGATGAGATCTGGGGATACATCAACCAGGCAGCGGCCGATAAGGGCCGCATCCGTGAGATCATTGCCAAGTCGCTCAATAAAAACCGCCTTACGCTTGAAGAAACTGCAGTTCTGATCAATGCCAATGATCCGGAACTGGTGGAAGAGATCAAACAGGGAGCCAAAAACCTGAAGGAAAAAGTCTATGGACAGCGGATCGTCCTCTTTGCCCCGCTCTATGTTGGCAATCTCTGCATCAACAACTGCGCCTATTGCGGTTACAAGGCCTCCAACAAACAGATGAAGCGCATCACCCTGTCCAATGAAGATCTCATTGCCCAGGTGAAAGCGCTGGAAGATACCGGTCAGAAAAGACTGATCCTCGTTTATGGGGAACATCCGAAGTACGATGCCCGTTTTATCGCCGATACCGTAAGGACAGTGTACGGCGTCAAAAGCGGGCCGGGAGAGATCCGCAGGGTAAATATCAACGCTGCCCCGCTGGATATTGACGGATTCAGGATCGTAAAGGATGCGAATATAGGCACATACCAGGTTTTCCAGGAGACCTACGACGAAGAGACCTATGCAAAAGTTCATCTCGGAGGGATCAAAAGGGATTATAACTGGAGGCTGACCTCGCTCGACCGCGCACAGGAGGCCGGCATCGATGATGTCGGGATCGGAGCCTTGTTCGGATTGTACGACTGGCGGTTTGAAGTAATGGGACTGGTGCGTCACACCAACCATTTCGAAGCCTGTTACAACGTCGGTCCGCATACCATCTCCTTTCCTCGTATCCAGTATGCTTCTGAGCTGAACATCAACAAAAGTCACCTTGTCAGCGATTACGACTTTACCCGCCTGGTTGCCATCCTGAGGCTGGCCGTTCCCTATACGGGACTGATCCTGACTGCCCGTGAATCTTCAGCCATCCGGGATGAGATCCTCCAGTTTGGCGTTTCGCAGATCGACGGCGGGACAAATATCGAGATGGGCGGCTATTCCAAGAAAAAAGAAAACGAGAACCAGGATATCGATTTTGAACAGTTCCAGATCAACGACAACCGTTCGCTGAACGAAATCATGGAAGAACTGATCGACAAGAAATACATTCCCTCGTTCTGCACTTCCTGTTACCGTTCAGGCAGGACCGGTGAGCATTTTATGGAATTCTCCGTCCCGGGATTCATCAAACGCTTCTGCCAGCCCAATGCAATGCTGACACTTGCCGAGTACCTCGAAGATTATGCCCCGTCGGGAACCAAAGAGAAGGGTGAGAAGCTCCTTGAAGAAAAGCTCGGAGAGATGGAAGAGAATGAGTTCAAGGAGAAACTGAAAGAGAAACTGAAGATGGTAAAGGAAGGTAACAGGGATCTTTATTATTAGTTCATCAAGTTTGTAAAGTTCTTAAAGTTTATAAAGTTCTTAAAGTTTATAAAGTTCTTAAAGTTTATAAAGTTGGGGAGATGAAGTTTGAACGATTTGAGGATATTGTTGGGTGGCAGAAAGCTTTTGAACTTGCGAAATTTGTATATACTGGTTTTTCAGATTGCAAGGATTACGGATTCAAAAGCCAGATTCAACGTGCTGCTGTTTCAATTATGAACAATATTGCGGAGGGTTTTGAGCGTAAAACAAATAATGAGTTTAAACAGTTTCTTTATGTTGCAAAAGGCTCGTGCGGAGAATTGCGTTCAATGAGCCATCTTGCAAAATCATTAAAATACTTATCTGATGAAGACTGTTTGATTCTTGTAACCAAAAGCACCGAGATTTCGAAGATATTATCCGGTCTAATAAAAACCTTATAATGACTTTAAAAACTTTACAAACTTTAAGAACTTTATAAACTTTAAGAACTTTACAAACTTTAAGAACTTTATAAACTTTAAGAACTTTAAGAACTTTACAAACTTTATAAACTTTATAAACTTCTATGTCCGAACTCAGAATTATCGGTTTGCTGATCACCGACAGAATCAAAGAAGCGGGTCTGACCCAAAAGGTACTCACTCAGCACGCGCATATTATCAAATCCCGCCTGGGATTTCATGAAGTTGACGATAATGTATGCAGCCGCGTTGGTGTTATTGTTCTTCAGCTCAGGGGAAAACCGGAAGAATGTGACAAGCTGGAGAACTCCCTTCGTGAGATAGGGGGTCTTGAAGTTCAGAAGATGACGTTTCAGTATTAAAGTTAAAACCTATCGAAAATGGGAAACAAAGAGATATGGATCTTGGGCATCCGCATTTCCGACCGCGTAAAGAATGCAGAACTTATACAGCCGTTGCTAGCCAAATTCGGATGCACGATCCGCACACGGCTCGGACTTCACGATGTATCTGAAGAATTTTCCTCCCCCACCGGTATGATGCTGCTTGAGCTCACAGGCGACCCGGCAGAGTATGCCAAACTTGAGAATGAACTTCTTGCCATTGATGGGCTCGAGGTGAAGAAGATGATCTTCTCAGAATAGCTGATGAGCTGATGAGCTGATGGAGTGATGGAGTGATGGAGTGATTGAGGAATGGAGTATTGAGATGATTTTCTGCGAAAATCTGCGTTAAATCTGCGAAAATCTGCGTTAAATCTGCGAAAATCTGCGAGAAATTTTTATTTATTTATTTCACCGCAAAGACGCGAAGACACGAAGGATCGCAACGAATTCTTCATTAAACAAGAGTAATCCGTGTTCCCCCGTTATCAATCCCCAGCATTGTAGTCTTCGTAATAATCGTGTCTTTCCCTGAATTTTCGACAAAGCGGATGGCAGCGCGGATCTTTGGGCCCATGCTTCCTTCCGGGAACTGACCTTCCTCGAGGTATTGCTGTGCTTCGGCGATGGTCATCCGGTCGACGCTGCACTCCTGCGGCGTGTTGTAGTTCAGGCAAACCTTCGGGACATCGGTCAGGATGAAAAATTTATCGGCATTGATCTGGGAGGCAAGAAGAGCCGATGCGAGGTCCTTGTCGATCACGGCATCGATCCCCTGCAGCTTGTTTGTTTCAACATAAAAAACGGGGATACCGCCGCCGCCGACAGCAATCACGATGTTGCCTTCGCGGGCGATCTTTTCAATGGTTTTCTTGTTGATGATAACCAGCGGTTTCGGAGAGGCAACCACCTTCCGCCAGCCCCTGCCCCGGGCATCCTCCTTGTAAACGGAACCGTTCTCTGCAGCAAATTTTTCGGCTTCTTCCTTCGTGTAGAAGGGGCCGATGGGTTTGGTGGGATTCTTGAAGGCCGGGTCAAGTTTGTTGACCAGTACCTGGGTGGCAATGGTGATGATGTCGCGCTCCATATCCTGCGCCTGGAGCACGTTCTTCAGCTGCTGTTCGATCATGTAGCCGATAAAACCCTGAGAGTAAGCCACACAGATATCGAGCGGCATCTCAGGGATGCCATACATCTTAAAGCCGGCCGAATTGGCCAGCATGATGTTTCCCACCTGCGGGCCATTCCCGTGGGTGATCACAATGTTGTACTCCCGTTTGAGCAGTTTAACAAGACTATCCGCTGTAGCCAGCGCATTGCCTTCCTGTTCATCAATGGTGCCTTTCTGATCACTCTGCAACAACGCATTTCCACCGAGTGCAACAACAGCAAGTTTCTTCATTTCTTTAGATTTTAGCGGTGATAAAAAAAAGGATCTGCATCCTTTTTACAATTCATTCTTATTCCTGATGCAAATGTAGAAAAAAACATTCAAATTTGCCCTATGAAACAACAGCGGCAAGCCTATATCTATGCTATCCTGGCAATTCTCTGCTGGTCGACCATCGGTTCGGCATTCAAGATAACCCTGCGGTATCTGGATTTCCTGACATTGCTGCTCTTCTCCTCCGGTGTCGCCGCACTGGTCCTCTTTCTTATCCTTCTCATCCAGGGAAAAGTGAACATCCTGAAAAGTCTGAAAAAGGAGGACGTTCTGAGTTCTGCTTTCCTGGGGTTGCTCAATCCGTTTCTCTACTATGTCGTCCTTCTGAAAGCCTATGAGTTGCTTCCCGCCCAGGAAGCCGGCACTCTGAATTACATATGGCCACTGGTACTGGTTATGTTATCGATCCCCATGCTGAAGCAGAAGATCACCCGATGGAGCATCCTGGCTATCTTCGTCAGCTTTTTCGGGATCATACTGATCTCCACCCATGGACACCTCCTGAGCTTCCGTTTCTCAAGCCCTGTCGGGGTAATGCTTGCCCTTGGAAGTGCCATTTTCTGGTCGCTCTACTGGATCTTCAATATGAAAGACCGCCGCGAGGAGGTTACCAAACTCTTTCTGAATTTCTGCTTCGGGTTCTTCTACATTCTCCTGACGATCGGTATCCTCCGGATCCTGGGACTGAACTGGAACCGTTACCCGCTTCTGCCGTGGCAGGGAGTTGCCGGATCGGTTTACATCGGGATTTTCGAGATGGGGGTTACATTTGTCCTCTGGATGATGGCTCTGAAGCTCTCGTCCACGACTGCCAAGGTTTCAAACCTGATCTACCTCTCTCCTTTTGTCTCCCTGATCCTGATCCATTTCTTTGTCGGGGAAACCATCCTGGTCTCCACTGTGACAGGCCTGTTTTTCATCGTCGGGGGGATCCTACTGCAGCAATCCGTAAAATCCTGATTTCTGTTCTACCCTGATTGCAGGTGAAAAGGTACGGCAACCCTCAATTTCCTATCTTTGCAGCATGGAACCCAGGAGCATCGCTTTTCATCATTTTGGCTGCAAGGTAAATTTTGCGGAAGCCTCTTCACTTTCCCGGCAGTTTAAGGAAAATGGTTTCAGCTTAAAGGATTTCAGGGAAGTTGCAGACGTTTATGTGATCAGCACCTGCGTGGTAACCGCGGTTGCAGAAAAAAAGTGCAGGGCTGCCATCCGTCAGGCTCATCATCTGAATCCGGAAGCAAAAATTGCAGTGATCGGCTGTTTCCCGGAACTGATGCCGGATGAACTGGCTAAGATGGAAGGAGTAAGCCTGGTACTGGGACATTCCGCCAAGTTTTCACTTTTCGAGGAGGTGAACCGTATCTTCGAGCCGTCGGGATATGGGCATCCGGTCTTACATGATCCAAACGACTTTGTCTCTTCCTGGTCGTTCGGCGACCGTACCCGCTCTTTTATTAAGATCCAGGATGGCTGTGATTACTATTGCTCCTACTGTACCATTCCGCTTGCCCGCGGGCACAGCCGGAGTGATACGATCGCAAACGTTATCCATAACGTAAACCAGGCCGCACAGGCGGGTGTAAAAGAGATCGTCCTGACCGGGGTAAACATTGGCGATTTCGGAAGAAACAGGGATGAGACATTTTTCGACCTGGTTCGTGAACTTGAGAAAGGCAGCCCGATCAAAAGAATCCGGGTCTCCTCCATCGAACCCGATCTTCTGAACGACAAAATAATTGAATTCATTGCTTCTTCGGAGAAGTTCATGCCGCATTTCCACATTCCGCTTCAGTCGGGTTCTGATAAAATCCTGAAGCTGATGAAGCGGAAATACAGTCGCGAATTATTTTCTTCCAGGATACGAAAGATCCGCGAACATCTGCCCCTGGCCTGTATTGCCACCGATGTGATCGTGGGCTTTCCCGGTGAGACGGAAGCAGATTTCGGGGAGACCCTGGATTTTATCCGGGGCATCGATCTTTCCTATGCCCATGTTTTTTCCTATTCAAAAAGAGAAAACACCCTGGCCGCCGGGATGGATGAACCGGTTCAGGATAAGATCAAGAAATACCGGAGCGAAGCGCTTCATCAGTTATCGGAAGAAAAAAAGAGTGCATTTTATCATCAGAATAAAGGCCTGACAAAATCTGTTCTTTTTGAATCTGACAATTCCGGCGGATTCATGCACGGCTTCACCGAAAACTATATCAAGGTTAAAACCCCGTATGACGAGAACCTTGTCAACCAGATAGTTTCTGTGAAGCTTGATGTGATGGATAAAGAGTTGTGTTTTATAGTCTGATGCTCGATGCTCGATGCTGGATGCTGGATGCTCGATGCTCGATGCTGGATGCTGGATGCTCGATGCTGGATGCTCGATGCTGGATGCTGGATGCTGGATGCTGGATGCTGGATGCTGGATGCTGGATGCTCGATGCTGGATGCTGGATGCTGGATGCTCGATGCTGGATGCTGGATGCTGGATGCTGGATGC